>NZ_JAJOYV010000001.1:0-838809 GCF_022565855.1 Nesterenkonia sp. AY15
GGCGTCGTCCTTGACCCCAGCGGCCTCCTGCGCCGCGGTGTCCTTCACGGCCCGGCCGGCGTCCTTGGCATCACCGGCCACGTCCTGGGCCGCACTCTTGGCCTGATCTGACTTGGCCTGATCTGACTTGGCCTGATCTGACGTCGCCTGATCTGACCTGCCCTGCTCGGATGAGCCCTGGTCTGATGTGCTCTGGCCAGTGCTGGGCCGGCTCGCGCTGGCCGGACCGGACCGGAACTGGTCGGTCGCATCCGTGGTCTGTCGCGATGCGTGGGGTATGCCGGAGCGGGGGGTGACGTCGCCCGCGCTCTCCGGGAATTGGCGGTTCTGTGAAGTGTTGGTGGAGTCAGTCATGACTGCCTTTCGTTGTGATCTTCGACGAGGCGATGAGCGGGGTGGGGCTCAGACTGGGCGTATCTGGTGCCTCAGTGTGCAGCTTTGGCGCCGCGGATGTGATCATGGGTGCGATCGTTGTCGTCGCCCTCGATCTCCTTGGCCAACAGACCCGAGCCGATCGCCCAGATGGCTGCGCCGATCAGTCCCAGCCACACGCCGAGCTCGATGGAGAGGTTGTCACCGCGTTCCAGCGCTCCCATGGGTTCCATGGCGAAGGCCAGGCACTGCGCAGCAGCTGCGATGCCGACGGCCATCGAGACCAAGGTCAGACCGCGGTGTTGGCCGCGTCGAGCACGTCCGCGGGCAAGGAACAGGGCGACCAGCAGACCCACCCCCAGGTAGGCGATGAACGGAATCAGGGAGTCCGTCTCATAACCGCTGTAGGACTCGGAGTCTTCGGTGGTCACCCAGTCCAGGAACGGCGCGATGTTGAAGAGGAGCACGCCCACCACGGTGACGATCAGGCCGGTCGCGGCGGCGCGCCGCTGCTTGGGGGCCGGAGCATGATCGGTGCGATCGGTTTTGGGCCGGTTCGCAGCCGGAGTGTTGGGGCGGGATTCAGGGGTGTACGAGTTCTGAGTCATTGGGAATTCCTTCGTGTAGGGGGGGGGATTGAACCAGGGAAATCGTGGTGGTCACGGCTCGCCGGACAAGCCGAGGTTCCAGTCGGGCATTTCTCCTCTGCTGGCCAGAGCGGCTAGCTCTTCCAGGACCGCCGGCCGGTGTTGTGCGCACCATGGGAAGACGGTGGTGGGTTCGAGAACACCGATGAGTTCTACCTCGTCGCGGACCAGCAGGGGTCGGACTCCGTGAACCTGGAGCGTCGAGACATCGACGTCGAAGGAGTCTTCTGGGTGCAGAGATGGAACGGGGGTCTCGATCAAGTCCACACATCTCGTCGATGACGAGACCTCCGGGCTCAGCGGGCGAAGGGAGTCGCGGAGGTTCTGTTCGGTGCCGCTGACCAGCGGAATCACCGTGCGGCTTCGCGATGGAGCGCCCGGATCCAGCCCTACGTCTGCCTCGGTGAATGTCATGAGACACCTGCCATGTCCGAGGACGTGGGGAGGATCGACGGGGGATGGTCCGCGTGCTTCTCGAACGGGGACGGCTCATGTCCGACGAAAGGGGCGTCCCGGCGCGGAGACGGCGAAGCTTGCTCGTCGCCTCGGGAAGGAAGCTGGATGCGGTCCTGGGTCAGACAACCATCAAGATCGATGGGGAGAGGACCGGGAAGAAGTTCGACGGCTATACCGGTACGTAGCGTGTGCTCCATCATTACCTAAACAGATCGGTAGGAGGAGTCCGCTACTTGAACTCTGCTCTGAGACTACGGGCTATTCCCTCAGAAGCAAACCGTTCGCAGCGACTGAAACTCGAAAGACCTCGCACAGACAGCTCGCGTGGAAACTCATCTCAGCGGCAGAGAGGCGAGAGCGAACTGTGTGCTGCATGCGGCGATGGATCGGTCAGCTACGCTGTGGCCATAGCTCAAGAAGATGGGTTCTTGTTTCTTCAGACAAGGGTGTCCCATGGAGCACATTTCCCGAGTAGTCATCAGCGCCTCCGGTCTGTCTGGACCGATCATCGTGGAGGTCGTGGGATGCCTGACCTTGGAAAGCTTCTCGGCAGCGTCTGCAGTCCTTGACCAGTTGCTGGCCGTCCGTTCGTTTCCGGATCTGATCGTCGACCTGCGGGGCACGGCGCATATCGAGCCCGTGGGGCTGGCGGCGTTGGAGATGTACTTCGCTGGCCACCGTGTTCCCCAAGGTCTTCCAGAGATATCTCTGGCGACACCGCGTTTTCCGCGGCCGTGCGTGGCCGATGAGTCTGCTGCCATGAGAACTCGGGACCCGCACTGGGACTCCGGCTCGCGCTCGGAACCGCGGTCTGAGAACACCTACGAACGGCGCCCGTTCCTTCGCTGGCGTTCATCGAAGAGTGCTGTTCTGCGCAGTCAAGAGGACCTTCACCCCGTTTGAGTAAGCAAGAAGCATTCCGTAGCTGCTGACATGAGACCCGCAGCCCAGGGGCTGCCAGGTGGTCCATGGCGCATACTGCCCGTCATTGGGAACATGTTCAGGTATCCGGACCAGCCAGAAGAAACCTCATGGTTCTGCAGAACAAGCTCTGCGTACTACGCAACGCCCGAGAAGCCAGACGCCGTCTACGCCCGCAAACTCCAGGAAGTCATAGGTGGTCAGTACGGAGAGATCACCGTGGCCATGCAGTACAGCCTTCCAGGCATGAAACGCCCGCATTCCCGGAAAGTACCGGGACCTGCTACGGCTGACGGTTCGTGGGCCTCGGGACCCAGCCCGGACGGACTCGGTGAGTTCAGCTATGTGGAGACCCCGCCACCGAGGTGCCGAACATCGTGGAGAAGACGGCCGGTGCGGGGGCAGGGCAAGCTGAGGAAGGAGTAGCCACGACCTGCTCACGCGAGGCGGGATCGCGCCATGGGTGGGGCCCCGCCTTGTGCGGACCGCACAGGTTGAAGGCGTATGGTTGCCCTCACGGAGGAGGGCCGTCGAGTGGTTGCAGGACAGGGCGCAGAGCAGCCGGATCGATTTCACAGTGGCGCAACAATGACCGCAGGTCAGGTGCGTCCGGTGAGTTCCGTGCCATTCCCGCATCCACCCGTGAGCAGGACTCCACGCTCACGTGTGAAGCTCTCTTCGAGCCGGGGACTGGATCAAATCTTGTCGGTGTTGCGTTCTGCGCGCGTCACCGGTGCCGCCACAGGGAGATGATGATGCCAACCGAACTGCCACTGGACGAATTGTCGCTGGTGTTCGCCCGCGTCAATGGCATGTTGCTCAGTGAAGAAACCGTCGAACGCGCGGTTGAACTCCTCGCCCAGGCGGCGAAAAGCACTGTTCCGGGCGCGATCGGCGCCGGTGTGACGTTGATCAGCGATGCAGGGAGCAAGGAGAGCGCCGGCAGCACTGACCGGGTGGTCCGCGAGGCCGATGATCTCCAATACGTGACAGGGGAGGGCCCCTGCCTGAGTGCTTGGGCATCGCGCATGGTTGTCAACGTCCAAGACGTCCAGTCCGATCCCCGCTGGCCTGACTGGTCCGCGGCCGTCGTCGGGCTGCCAATTCGGTCCGTGCTCAGCGCGCCGCTGCAGCATCAGGAGATCGCCGTCGGCGCCATGAAGGTCTACTCCGCCGCGGACTCCGCCTTCACCTCGGAGACCGAACGGCTGTTGACGATGTTCGCCGTTCCGGCCGCTGCGCTCTTGTCTCATGTGCAGACCAAGGACCTTCCGGTGAAGCTCAGCGGATCCTTGCGGAACGCCATGGGCCGGCGCGACATGATCAATATCGGCAAAGGCATCCTCATGGCCCAATCCGGGTTCGACGAGGAAGCCGCGACCCTGCGCCTGATTCAGGTCGCCCGCGCCGAACGCATCACTGTGCTGGAGGTCGCCGAACACATCATCGCAGACGGCCAGCGCCAGGGCGGTAATCAGTTGTGAAGGATCCCAATCCACCGAAGCCTTCACGGCCTGAGGGCGACCTGCCCTCCGGTGGTTCGGGGGAGTCGCAGCGCCGAATCCTTGGCCGGGCGGTGCGCCATTCGGCGCTTCCACTGAAAGGGCTGTGGCTGCACTACTTCAGCATGGGCGGCACGGCCGGTGAGTACGAGCTCGATGCCTACATCAACGCCTCGTACTCGTTGCCTGATCTTCAGCAGGACATCTTGGCCCAGGCCGTGAACGAGATGATCGACATGCTCCCGCCGCCGCCCCGGGCGTCATACAGCGATGACACGGACGACGGCGGCCCGCCGACGAAAGAACTTCAGGGGTAAAACATCATGCAGAGCGTAGAAGAAATCCGGACGCAGGCGAACACAGAACAGGGACAACCTTCCGCGCACGACCAAGGAAGCTCTGCCGGGGCGCATCAGCTGGCCTCACAGCTCGGCGATCTGGCCCGATCCCTCAACCAGGAGAGTCCGGAGGCCGTTCTCGAGCTCGTGGTGGCCGCCGCCATCGAACTCATCCCCGGCGTCGAAGAGGCCTCTCTGAGCATCGTCACCGGGCGCAAGGAGGTCGAGACGGTGGCTCCCTCCAGCGAGCTGCTCAGACGATTGGACGATCTGCAGGTGGAATTGACCGAAGGTCCTTGCCTCGAGGCGATCTACTCGGAACGAACCATCCGCGTGCGGGAGATGGCGACCGAGGCGCGGTGGCCCAGCTTTGCTGAGAAGGCGACCGAAGCCGGAGTGGGCAGCATGTTGGCCTTCCAGCTCTTCGTGGTGGGAGACAACCTGGGTGCGCTGAACCTCTACTCCAGTCAGGTCGACGCGTTCGACGATGACTCTGAGCATGTCGGGCTGATCGTCGCCTCACATGCCGCGGTTGCCCTCGCCGACGCCCAGCAGGTCAGCCAGCTCCACGAGGCGGTGCAGAGCCGGGACGTGATCGGACAGGCCAAGGGAATCCTGATGGAGCGCTACAAGATCACTGGACATCAGGCCTTTCTGCTGCTGGCCAAGGCCAGTCAGCACACCAACAAGAAGCTGCAGGTCCTTGCCGAAGACCTGGTCAACAGCGGAGAACTTACCGGCGGCAAGACCTGAGCGGAAGCGCAAGATGGGGAGCGTCGACTCGCCTGCTTGACGCCGGCTGCGCTCCGGGATGTCGAGAGATCGACATCCCGGAGTCGCTGGACGCGGTATTCGCCAGGGGGTTCCGTCGTTCTCCTTTGAACGGCAGGGGTCACCCCTGAAGCGAATCAGTTCTTGATGTAGCCGTTGGGATTGAGCACGAACTTCTTCGCCGCGCCTGCGTCGAACTCTGCGTATGCAGCCGGCGCCTCATCAAGTGGTATCGCAGTGGCGCTGACGGCCTTGGCGATCTGCACCTTCTCTTGAAGGATCGCCTGCATGAGGTGACGGTTGTACTTCATCACCGGGCACTGACCGGTGGCGAAGGACAGGGACTTGGCCCAGCCCAATCCCAGACGGATCGAGAGGGATCCTACTTGGGCTGCCTCGTCGACTCCGCCTGGATCTCCGGTGACGTAAAGGCCGGGAATTCCGAGCGCGCCGCCCGCTTCGGTGAGGTCCATCAGCGAGTTCAAGACGGTTGCAGGTGCCTCCTGTGCTGAACCAGCGCCGTGTCCACGGGCCTCGAAGCCGACTGCGTCAACGCCGCACTCGACCTCCGGCACCCCGAGGATCTGCTCGATCTGGTCGCGGGGATCGCCCTTGGAGACATCGACGGTTTCGCACCCGAAGGAACGGGCTTGAGCCAATCGCTCCTCATTGAGGTCACCGACTATCACCGCACCTGCGCCCAGCAGCTGTGCACCGACGGCAGCGGCCAGTCCGACGGGGCCAGCACCGGCGATGTACACGGTAGATCCGGGTCCGACACCGGCAGAGTAGGCGCCGTGGAAGCCGGTCGGAAAGATGTCCGAGAGCATGGTCAGATCAAGGATCTTCTCCAATGCCTGGTCCCGGTCTGGGAATTTCAGCAGGTTCCAATCGGCATAGGGCGTCAGCACGTACTCCGCCTGCCCTCCGACCCACCCTCCCATGTCCACGTATCCGTAGGCGCTGCCAGGGCGGTCTGGATTCACATTGAGACAGATTCCGGTCTTGCGTTCCTTGCAGTTGCGGCACCGCCCACAGGAGATGTTGAACGGCACTGAGACGATGTCACCGACCTTGATGAATTCAACATCAGGGCCTACCTCCACCACTTCACCGGTGATCTCATGTCCGAGAACGAGCCCCGCGGGGGCGGTGGTCCGGCCTCGCACCATGTGCTGGTCGGAGCCACAGATATTCGTGGCCACTGTCCGGAGGATGGCGCCGTGCGGAACTTTACGTCCGACGTTGGCGGGATTGACGCCTGGCCCGTCCTTGAGCTCGAACTCGGGATAAGGAGTATCTACGACCTCCACCACACCCGGACTCTTATACGCGATTGCACTGTTTGCAGACATTGCTATCCTCTCGTTGGACCATGGCGGGTGGGTTCCGCCACATGCATCAAGTCTCTATTTGGGCGTGAGTCTTCTCAATGACCCTTGAGGTTGGTTACACCTCTACCTTCGGGTAGGTCACATCAGTAGTATTCGGAATATGGAACGCGTCACATTTTCCGACGATCTGCTCCACCGGCTCTTCGAAGTTCTCGGCTCGCCGCTCGGCTCGATCGCTCGCGGGCTCTCTGAGCTGCTGGGCCCGCTGGTGTCGCACTCAGCATTGGTCATGTTCACCGCCGACATCAGTGGCGGCCGTTCTCAGTATTCTGGCGATCCGGCTGTTCACCGCGGTGTGCGTGGACTGGACCTTGATCAGATCCGGAGAACGATCGGCAGTGTCGAGGGCGTCCACCAGACCACGCTGCGGGTCGGGGATGATGAGCGCTCGACACTGCAGGTTCTGGCCCGCAACGGTGCGCTCTTGGTCATCACTGATCCAGGCCCGGTGTCTGATGTCGAGCGACTGCTGGACATCTGGAACATCGTCTCGCTGCACGTGCAGGAGCGCGCAGACGAAGCCGCGCCGGACTATCTCCGCCATGCACGGTCGACTGCGGGGGTCCGTCTCCAGGCGCTGAGCGAGATCAGAGACGAGTACTCGGCGATTCTGGACAGCATCCTTGTTCCGCTCAGATCAGGACAGCTTTCTGATGCCTCAGCGCGAGACGCTGCCATTGCCCGATCCGCCGCAGGACTGACTCGACTTCACACCATGACCGGGCAGGCACGCACCGTAGCAGAGGAGCCGGTGGCCAGGTCCTTCGCGCGTCTGAAAGAAGAACTTTGGTCCGCCGCGCGCTACTGGCACGTTGAACTCGAGTTCATAGAACCGCCTGAGGGTGACCACCTGGTCTCCGATGACATCGCTCGTGGAGCCAGGGCCGTGGTCCACCGAGTCATTCTCAGCCGGATGGAGAGTTCTGAGATCAGCCGTGTGCGCGTGCAGTGGGACTGCGACGGCACCGATCTCATCGTCAATGTTCGCGATGATGGCGATGGTGGGACCGCCGATGCAGATACCTTGCTGCAGATTGCTCAGCAGCGCGTCCATGCACTCAGGGGGCAGATTTCGGTGAATTCGACATCAGGTTGGGGTGCAGAGCTCAAGGTGGTCCTTCCGCTGGATCCTCCCCCGGTTCTGCCGTCCACGGCAGCGATCGCCGGTCTCCGGCCACGGGAGATGCAAGTAGCGAACCTTCTGGCGTCAGGAAGCAGGAATCGTGCCATCGCTGATGAGCTGGGGATCAGCGAGAACACGGTGAAGTTTCACATCTCCCGGATCCTGCACACGCTGAAGGCCGACTCCCGCGCGGAGGCCATCGCCGCGCTCCTGGCTGAGCAACGGGCCTGAGGAACCCATAGATCGAGGAGTTCGCTCGTTCGAGATTTCGCCTTGGACTATTCCGCCAGCGCCTCATCGAGGATCTGCGCCTGGGGCAGCGAGAAGTGGTCCTCTCCCTCCGGATACTCGGCCCGCACCTGCTCGAACCCCTGTTGGCGATACCAGGCTGAGCCTTTCTGGGCGGCCGTCACTGCGTCGAACGGTGCGTAGGCGACAGTGCCGTCATCCAAGGTGCCCGTCACCCAGAGCAGTTCAAGGGACTCCCGCTGCGCCGATGTGGGTTCTGCGACGGCGGCCTGTGGAGCTCCTCCGCCGCCGATCATCACGGCGCCCCCGGTCACAGCTTCAGGGGTCCGGGGGAGCACGCCATAGGTGATCATCTCGGCACCCCCCGAGTACCCCATCCACCAGACGCGCCCGGCGTCGACGGCGTAGGGTTCCAGCACGCGTTCGTTGAGCAGATCACGCAGCCAGGGAAGGTTCGTCGAGATGTCGTTCCACCAGGTCACTTCGCCTTGCGCATCCGGGGTGAGCGGTGCCAGCAACATCATGTTGTGCGATGCGGCGACGGCGGCGAGACAGTTCAGCAGCCCGTCGGGGTCCTGATGTTCGGCCCCGCCGTCGCCATGGAGCCTGACCACCACGCCTACCGGCTCGTCGAAATTCACGCCCCTGGTGTAAAGGTGGTAGCTGCTGGTCGAATAGCCCGAGGTGAACTCGCGAGCGAGCTGCACAGAGTCCACTGCATCCCCAGACTCGCCGCCGCTGACGGGATCGGGGTTCGCCCGCGGGTCGGGTGGCGCGATCCCGTGTGCTTCACATCTGGCAGGGGACTCCTCAGCGGCCTCCGTGTCCTCCTCTTCACCCAAGAGCATGGTCAGCATGAAGAACCCGACGAGCACGGCGAGCACGGCTACCCCCATTCCGGACAACAATGCCCAACGCTTCGTCATAGCTGCATTCCTCGTGGTTGCACCGGGCGTCGGCTCCGAGGGTTCTTCGGAGACGCCGGACGGTGGATCTGATGGGGTTCGTGCATCGGCATGAGTGGCTTCTGCGAAGAGTGTATGAGATACGGGGCCGCAGTTGAGCGCAAATGCGTGAGGAACCCGGTGTCCACTGATGGAAGCGCTGCTCAGGGCAGGCGGGGGAGTCGCGGTTCGAACAGCCAGGCGTGCAGCAGTGACCGTATCGGCTGGCCTGAGACTCGCTCGGCGTGGTCGAGAAAACCAGCGGTGGACACCGTGCGGTATCGGTTCTCTGCCGTCCATGAGCGCAGCACCCGGAAGAACACGTCGTCCCCCGTGAGGGAACGCAGGGCGTGCAGCGTGAGCGCACCGCGCATGTAGACACGGTCGTCGAACATGCCCGGGCCGCCGGGATCGGTGAGCACGATGTTCTGCGGCAGGGTCGCCAGTCGATCGTGCGCTTCGCGTGCGTGGGTGTCGATGCCGCGCTGGCCGGAGTCCTCCGACCACAGCCACTCCGCGTAGGTCGCGAAGCCTTCGTTGAGCCAGATGTCAGCCCATCGATGCGGGGTCACCGAATTGCCGAACCATTGGTGAGCGAGCTCGTGGGCGACCAGGCGCTCCCTGCTCCAACCAGGCCTGAGATGATTCGAGCCGAGTATCGACAGCGGCTGGGATTCCAGCGGCATCTCCAGCGCCTCGTCGGTCACGACGACCGTGTAGGAGCCGAAGGGGTATTCCCCGAAACGCCGATCGAAGACCGTCATCATCGCGTGCTGCTTGCCCAGAGAGTCCTGCGCCTGCTTCCACAGATGATCCCCGCAGGCCAGCCACAGGGGAACTCGTGCGGGCGCGTGTCCGGCGGGTGAGATCCGGTCGCGTCGATACGCGCCGATCTGCACCGTCGCGAGGTAGGTGGCCAGCGGGTGTGCGGATTCCCAGGTCCATGCCGTCCGGCTGCCATGACGGGTCACCTCCAGCAGCTCGCCGTTGCTGATCGCCGTGTAGTCCGAATCGACCAGAACTGTGCAGCGGTAGGTGGCCTTGTGGCTGGGGTGGTCGTTGCACGGAAACCAGGTGGCCGCTCCATTCGGCTGGCCTGCCACCAGCACGCCGTCGGAGAGCTCCTCCCAGCCGACGTCGCCCCAGGTGCCGCGCTGTGGTCGGGGTTTTCCGGCATAGCGCACGTCGATGATGATCGGCTCATCCGCGGCGAAGTGTGAGTGCAGCACCAGCTTGGTGCGAGTCTGCTTGAACCGGGTCTTGGTGTCGTTGAGCAGCACCTGGCTGACCTTCAGCCCGCACAGATCAAGTTCGATGGTGGACGCCTCGGCGAGCACCCGGCCGTGGAGCACTGCTCGGCCGGTGAGTCGGTTCGGCCGGATCTCGTAGTCCAGATCGAGGTCGTAGTGGTCGATCTGGAGATCCGTCGATCCAGAGGTCGGAGTATAGGAATCGAGCTGGCTCATGGGAGAAACACACGTCCTTCTGCAAGATCGTCCGATTTCGGTTCGCGACCCTCGTGCGCAGTGAAACGGTGTGAGAATGAGCTGATTCGATCAGGTTCAGTGTTCACCGCGAGTCAGGGTTTCGGGAGGTGGTTCGGTGGAGTGGACGTATCGTTTCGGCAGCGAGGTGGACTCGGTCGTCCGCGCCCTGGTTGCCGAAACCTATGGTGTCGAGCCGGCACGGGTGGAACTGCCGCGCAAGCGTGGAGCACCGGAGGCCAGGATCGAGGGGCAGCGGATAGAGGTCTCCAGGTCCCGCTCGCAGGGATATGTCGCGGCGGCCTGTGCCGGTCCAAGTGAGAAGTTCTCCTTGGGGATCGACATCGAGGCGGTGAGGCCATTTCTGGCTTCGGCGACAGAGCCACGCCGTTTTGCGGAGGTGGTGCTGGCGCCGGAGGAGATCCGGTGGTTCCTCGCGACCGGACGTGTCGCTGAGGCGCAGCGACTGTCCTGGCTGTTGCGAACCTGGGTGCGCAAGGAGGCGGTGCTGAAGTCGTTGCATACGGGCTTCGACACCAGCCGCGGCGGCATGCCGCCCACTGCCGTGGTGCTGAACGAGCCCTGGGAAGCCCCCGCGTGTCTCAGCCACGCCCTGGTGACGTTGACCGACCTGCCCACCCGGGACGACGTCGGGGACTCTGGGCCCGTGATGCTGGCTCTGGCCCAGAACACAGGTCCGGTCAGGCGCCCGCGCCGGTGAATCCTCGGGCGGAAGACGGCCCGATCCGACGATGCTACCTGCGTCGGCCCTCGGAGGACCGCCCGGGCTCGGCGGCGTCACCGGGCGTTCCGGCGCTGTCGCACTTGCGCCGCCATCGTTCCTTCACGTCCTCGGGCAGATCTTCCCATGGCTCAGCCTCCGACATCATCAGACCGGCAAGCATCTTCCTTCGTTCGTCGTACAAGGATTTGCCCGCCTCGTCCCGGTTACTGCGCACGTACCCCTCCAGCACCGTGGAAAACAAAAGACAAGAAGGCGTGCGCATATGGCAACGCCTGATTCTCGGAGACAGTCTAGTGGACCGAGAACTGCAGGCGTCTCCGCATCGCTACCCCGGTGTCCTTCCCCGCAGCCGAGTCTCGACCCGGCCCCGCACGATCCGGGCGGCCGTCGAGACCCCCCGCTCCAGCGGGCCCGGCCCCTTGAAGTGCAGCCAGACTACGGCGAACGCGATGGCCGCCATCGTCTGGACGATGAGCGAGACCCAGGGCGCGTCCGCAAGGAATCCGGTGGCCAGCAGGAGCAGATGCGCGCAGTACAGCGTCAGCGTCATGCCTCCGATCGCCGCCAACGGGTGCAACATCCGCCTCGCCGATCGAGCGATCAGCAGCATGGCTCCGAGCACCGCCACCGCGATGCCGAGTGAATGGAACACCTCGAACGGCGTCGATGTATAGGGGGCCAGAACAGTCAGCCACCACCATGTCGTCGTCGGAAGGTCCGGGGGCGGACCCCAGGTGAGGAACTCAGTCATCTCCCGTGCTGACCACGGGGTCGCCGCGAGCAGCCGTTCCCGGCCTCCCAGCGGTCCCTGGAGCAGCGATGAGGTCAACCAGGCGCCGACGGCGACCAGTGTGCCGGTGAGGAACAGTCGAAGCCCGGTGCGCCGGTTCCTCAGGTCCAGGCGACCGATAGCCAGACCTGCGCATACGTACGCCATCCACGGGATCACCGGGAAGCTGCCGGTGAACAGCACGACGCTGACGAACGTGATCGGCTCGGTGAGAAGGGTGGTGAAGGTGGGATCGTAGCCGTCGAGGTTCGGCAGGGCGTTCTGCGTCAGATGGACCATGACCGGACCCAGCACCGCGATGCCGACTGCGACGCCCACCAGTGCCCTGACGGAGAGCCGGAGCAGCGGGATGGCCAGGAGGAACATGACGCCGTAGTAGACCAGGATGATGGATGCCGGCGGATCGACGTAGGCGATCAACAGTCCAAGGACGGCGATCAGCGCCGCCCGGACGCCCAGCGCCGCCCGGGAGGCGGTCAGCGCGGGGCCGTGCGGCGGACGAGTGCCGCCCGTCATGAATGCCAGAGCCAAGCCTGCCAGCAGGGCGAAGAGCGTGGCCGACACACCTGAGAATGCAGTCCAGATGAAGGTCGGCTCATCGTTGTCCGTCCAGGATGGAAGGATATGGATGGCCATCATGCTGATCAGCGCAAGGCCTCGCGCTGCATCGACCCCGATCAGACGACGTCTGCGCGTGTCCCCGGGTGCGGATGTCTGCGGCGAGGTGCCGGAGACGGAAGCTCTGAGGACACCCTTCACGGCAGCCGCAGGCTCAGAACAGGTCGCGACTGACCGGACTGCGACACCGTGGCCTCGGCTGACACCAAAGGTCGGCTCGGCATCGATCGATCCGGGATGCCGGATGCCGTCAGGTCCTGAGACAGCTGCTCCCGCTGCGCTTCGTCGAGCTCCACCAGGGGCATCCGCACCGGACCGGCGGGCAGCCCCCGCATCGCCAACGCCGCCTTGACCGAAGCGGCTGCGGGCGAGCGGAACATGCCCTCATAGATGGCGAGCAGCTGGCGGTGGATTCCGGCAGCCTGTGCCGTCCTTCCCTGCTGGTGGCAGCGGTGCAGGTGGCGCAGCAGATCCGCGGCGACGTGCCCGACTACTGAGACGAAACCCGTCGCCCCGATCGAAAGCAGCGGCAGGTTCAACACATCATCGCCTGAGTAGTAGGCGAGATCGGTGTGCCTCATGACCCAGGAGCTCGAGGCCAGATCACCCTTGGCATCCTTGACCGCGACGATCTGCGGGTGTTCCGCGGCCGCGACGAGAGTCTCCCGGCGGATCTCAACGCCGGTGCGCTTCGGGATGTCATAGAGCATGACGGGCAGCGAGGTGCTGTCCGCGATGGCCGTGAAATGCCGCAGCAGGCCCGCTTGGTCGGGACGGCAGTAATAGGGCGCGACCACCATCAGTCCATCGGCGCCGGCCGCCGCGGCAGCCTGGGCCAGCTCGATGCTGTGCTGGGTGTCTGCCACCCCGACTCCTGCGATCACTGTCGCCGTGCCGCCGACCGCGGCGGACACCGTCCTGATGATGGCTGTCTTCTCGGCGTCGGTGGTGGTGATCGACTCGCCGGTGGTGCCGTTGACGACGAGTCCGTCGTTCCAGCCGTCACGGGTGAGCCAGCGGGCCAGGTCTCTGACCCCTTCGAAGTCCAGCTGCCCGGATTTGTCGAAGGGTGTCACCATGGCCGTCATCACTGTGCCGAACTGGGGTGTGATCCGAAACCTGAAGTCTTGTGCCGAGTCCATTGTGTCTCCTTCTTCTGGGTTCTCAACCTTGTGCCGTCTCAACGGAGCGTTTCGGCGGTTTCGAAAGACTTTCGGGTGTCTGCAGCGTCGTGGGTCCGCCGAATGGGGTTGCCGTTCCACGTGGTTGATGCAGGGATGCTCTCCGAACGCATCACCAGTGAGCCGGCGCCGACGATCGCATGCGCCCCCAGGGAGCTGCCGGGGAGCACGATGCTGTTCGCCCCGAGCGAGGAGCCCTCCTCGAGATGGACCCGATCCAGCCGCATGATGCGGTCATGGAAGAGGTGTGTCTGCAGGACGGTCCCGCGATTGACCGATGCGCCTTTGTCGAGCTGGATCAGATCGAACTCGGGCAGCCACCAGGTTTCGCACCAGACTCCTCGACCGATTCGCGCTCCCATGGCGCGCAGCCAGAGGTTCAGCAGCGGGGTGCCCAGGCTCATTCGGATGAGCCCCGGCACGGCGAGGGCTTCGGAGAAGCAGTCGGCCAGCTCGTTGCGCCAGACGAACGAGCTCCACAACGGGCGTTCGGATGCTTTGAACCGACCGACGAGCAGCCACTTGGCGGTCACCGCGATCAGCGCGGCGACGATCCCGCTTGCCAGCAGCACGGGCCCTGAGAGCAGCACTGCGAGCCCGAATCCGTAGTTGGTGTACACCATGGCGAGCACCCAGACCGTGACCAGCGCCAGCCATGCGGTGATGAACATCGGCAATATGCGGCACAGTTCGATCGTTGCCCGGGCGACCTTGAGCCTGCGGGGCGGATTGAAGGTCAGTGATGTGTCGACCTCCTCCACGGCTCGCGGCAGCTCGATCGGAGGGTTGCCCAGCCACAGGGAGTTCAGCGGCATGTCCTTCGGTGCCGAAGACAGCACGGCGACGAGTGAGTTGGAGGGCATTCTCTGGTTCGGACCGAGGATCGCCGAATTGCCCAGGAAGGCCTTCTGGCCGACGCTGCCGCTTTCGAGTTTCAGCCAGCCGCGACGAACGTACTTGGAGGAGGCCAGCGAATGGTCGGCCAGGAAGGACTTGTCACCGACGCTGGTCAGATGTGGGATGGCCTCAACGGTGGCCGCCTCGACGTCCTTCCCCACGTGGGCACCGAGCAGGCGAAGCCAGACGGGGGTGAGCATGCTGCTGTAGAGCGGATACATGTTGGTCAGCGATTTCGACATCAGCTGACCGGACATCCAGGCGGCCCACGCGGGAACACTGTGCACCGAATAGGTGCCGCGAGGCATCAGTCGGCCCATCAGCCGGACGGAGCCCGCCAGCAGGCCGAGGTATGCAATCACCGAGATGATGATGAACACCGGTGTCCACGCGGCGAGCGTCCACAGCGCAGGGACCAGTGCTTCGTAGTCTGAGATCAGGTAGAGCATGAGTGCCGCTCCGGGCAGAGATGCCAGCAGCCCCAGCAGCCCCAGCAGGACGAGCCCGAGCGGGTACAGCAGATCGATGCCGCGGGAGCGGTGCTCCTTGGTCTCCTCAGTGTCCGGCCAGTCCTGTCCTGAGACGCCGATCAGTTCCAGCGGGGAACCCGCCCAGTGCTCATTCGCCGGGACCATGCCGGTGACCACGCTGGCGGGGGCGATCTCTGCGTTGTCACCGATCACTGCCCCGCCGAGCAGGGTCGACCTGGTGCCCACGCGGGCGTCCTGGCCGATTCGGACCACGCCGATGTGCAGCTCGTCGCCCTCCAGCCAGTGGCCGGCAAGGTCGACGTCGTGTTCGATGGAGGCGCCGGACTCAATCGCGGCGAGGCCGGTGACCGGCGGGAGCGCGTCCAGGTGGACGTCCTTGCCGACCCCGGAACCCATGGCGCGGGCAAGTGCCGGGGCGAAAGGAGTCCCCATCAGCCCGTCCAACTGGCAGAAGGTCATGATCCGTTCCGCGGCCCAGAGACGGACGTGTATCTGCCCGCCTCGCGGGTAGATGCCCGGTCTGACCTTGAAAAGCAGCAAGCGGGCAGAGCCGATCGCGGCCACCGCCCTGGCGGGCAGGCTGAACAGGACCAGCCAGGCGATCAGTGTCGGCACCAGCGGCGGGTTCGGGACCCAGGGTGTTTCACCGATCTGGAAGAGCACCAGGCAGACGATCGCGATGCCGGTCACGTAGCGAAGGCCAGTGATGCTGTAGAGGCCCGCGATCAGCGGCATCTGCAGGAAGCCGGTCCATCGTGGCGTGGGACGAGTCGTGCGTTCCACGGCGCTTGCCGGATCCAGCTGTCGAAGGTGTGAGGACATCGCGGAAAGTGTGGGATGAGCGTAGAGGTCAGCGATAGAGACGTCCGGGTAGCGCTTGCGCAGCGTCGAGACGAGCTGTGCTGCGGTCAGGCTCGATCCGCCCATGGCGAAGAAGTCGCTGTCCGCGCTCAGCGGGACCGGTCCCAGCAGGCTGGTCCACTTCTCTGCCAGCCAGACGAAGTCGGTGTGCAGCGCGGTGGCTGCGGCTGCTGCGCTCGGGTCGGTGGGCAGGGGCCAGGGCAGCGCCTTGCGATCGACCTTGCCGGAGGTCTTCACCGGCAGTTCATCGATCACTGCGAGTGCGGGGATGAGCCGCCCTGGCAGCTGCTCGCTGAGCTGGGCGCGGGCCTCGACAAGGTCGATGGTCCGGCCCGCTGCCGGCACAAGGTATCCCGCGAGGATGCCATTGCCGTCCGGGCTGCTCTGCACCGCGCTGGCACCCGCGGCAACGTTCGGCAGGTGACTGAGGGCCTCATCAACCTCGCCCAGCTCGACACGCTGACCTGCAAGCTTGACCTGATCATCAGACCTGCCCACGAACATCAGCCCCTCGATCTCGGCTCGGACCAGATCGCCGCTGCGGTAGGCCCGAGGCCAGCCGAGCGTCGTCATCGGAGCGTACTTCTCGGCATCCTTCTGCGGGTCCAGGTAGCGTCCCAGCCCGACCCCGCTGATCACCAGTTCTCCGACTTCGCCCCAGGCGACAGGCTGATCCTCGGCATCCACCACGGCCAGCTGCCAACCCGGAAGGGGGAGGCCGATGCGTACCGGCATGGACTCGTTGACCAGAGCGGCGGTGGAGACCACGGTGGCCTCGGTTGGGCCGTAGGTGTTCCACACCTCCCGGCCGGAGGTGGCCAGGCGAGCCACAAGCTCCGGAGGGCAGGCCTCGCCTCCAAAGATCAGAAGTCGGATGTCTTTCAGGAACTTCGCCGGCCACAGCGCAGCCAGCGTCGGAACGGTCGATACGACAGTGATGCCGCGTTCAGTCAGCCAGGGACCGAGGTCTTCGCCGGAGCGGACGACGTCGCGTGGTGCAGGCACCAGGCAGGCTCCGTAGCGCCAGGCCAGCCACATCTCCTCGCAGGAGGCGTCGAAGCTGACGGAAAGTCCTCCCAGTACTCGATCCCCGGGTCCAAGCGGTGAATCGACGCAGTACACAGAGGCCTCGGCATCCACGAACGCCGCCGCCGAGCGGTGCGAGATGGCGACGCCCTTGGGCTTGCCGGTGGAGCCGGAGGTGAAGATGATCCAGGCATCGTCATCGCCGGTGGGAGGACGATCCGCTCCACGCGGGGGTGACTCGGGCCTGAGGCGAACATTCAGCCCGGATTCCACCACGGCGGTGACGTCGGCCTCTGTCCACACCAGCCTGGCGCGGTCCTCTGGTTCGTCGTGGTCCACCGGAACGTAGGCGGCGCCGCGGATGAGGGCCGCAAGAATGGCGATGTAGAGGTCCGCAGTTCCTGACGGCACCCGGATGCCTACGCGGTCACCCGTGCCGATGCCGGATTCCCTCATGGTCAGCGCCACCGATTCGATGCGGCCCAGAAGATCCATGTAGGTCAGCGCGACGACACCGTCGTCGATTGCGATTGCATCGGGACAGTTGTCCACGGTGTGGAAGAAGATGTCCAACAGGGTGCGCGGAGCGGGCACAGTCCCGCCGGAGTACACGGCGGTCGACGGCGCGAAATTGCCTCTGTACTTGGAGGAGCCTGCCGGAGCGGTCAGTGCCAAGACCTCATGGGGTGTCTCTTCTCGGCGGACTGGGACAGAGGAAGTCTTGAGTGCAAGGTCCGGGGCCAGCGAGGGGAGGGCCTTCGGCGAGCCTTCGTATAGAACCATGAATCACCTTTTCGGATGGAAATGTCAGCGTCTCTTCGGTATCAGGGCGCGACCGATGGTTTCCGGTCCGTATGGCGGAACGGTTGTGAATAGGGATACGGGAGCATCCGTCGCAGCGTTCAATGAAGTTTCAAAAAGACTGCGTACATGGATGCAGGGGGAGGTCGTGCCCACAGGGTCAAATTGGCGGACAGGGCTGACGACGTCTTGGGTCACGGCGCACGGCGAAGGGTGCAGCTCGACAGTGGCCCGTTGCTCAGAGCGCGCGCCCCGGTTCATGTGCGGATCGCGTCCGGAACGCCGATGTGATGCGAATGCCAGCGTTCTGTAGAAGGGCAATCAAGCTCCTCACCCGCGGCGCAGGGGGGGGGGGGGCAGGGGAGCAGGCGGGGCGCACGAGACGCTCTGCCGACAATGTGAGTTCAACCACATCTTGTGGAAACCAGGACTCCCCGGCTATTCTGCTAGAGGCTTCAGTACTTAAGGACCGTCCCCGGGTCACTTCCTTGCACCGGACGCGCTCGGGGACCAGGAAGGTGAGTTCTTATGCCTATCTCCCCAACCGTTCCACGCAGCACCGCTGGGAAGATGGTGTCCACCACGGCGCAGCCCCCTCGTGAGCCTGATTCGCCCTCGCTGACCCCTCTGGTACAGCGGCCTTCGGCGCTGGTGAGGGTGTTTGAGTCAGGCGTGAGCATCGCACCTCCATCTGGACGTCGCCAGCTCATCACGCGGACCTTTTCATTCGATGGCAGCTCATCCGTATTCCGGAGCCCTGGCTCGCGAGGGGGTGTCTTCGATGGACCCCGAGGATGACAAGCCCTTCGATGTACGGGAAGCCTTTGCCGAACACGGAGGAGCCCTCTTCTCCTTCGCCCTCAACGCGCTGGGTGACCGAGCCGAGGCGGAGGACTGCGTGCAGGAAGCGTTCATCCGAGCCTGGCGGAACCGAGAGCGATACAGCAGCTCGCGCGGCTCGGTGCGGACCTGGCTGTTCGCCATCGTGCGGAACCTCGTCATCGACTGCCTCCGGGCGCGCGCCCGGCGCCCGGCGCCCTCGGACGCGGAGAAGATCGAATGGGCGAGCGAGCCGGTGACGGAAGACCTGCTCATCGTGGAGCGGCTCGTCCTGTATGAGTCCCTGGCCACCCTCACCTTCGAGCACCGGGAGGTCATTGCCGCTGTTCAACTGGACGGCGTAGGCTATCAAGAGCTTTCGGAACAGACGGGGGTTCCGGTCGCGACCTTACGGACGCGGATGTACTACGGGCTCAGATCACTGCGGACGGCACTGGGGGGGAATGCTCACGATGGGGGAGATTCCTTCGCGGCGGGAGGAGCTTATCGCCGGGGCGCTGACGGGCGATCTCAGTGACGCTGAGTGGCAGGAGTTCGACCAGGCCCGGGCGGCAGACCCGTCGATCGACGTGGAGCTCGCGGAGCTTCGCGCAACGGCCGCTCGTCTTGATGCGGCGAACGTGACCTGGCAGGAGGAGGCCCCACCTCCAGGCCTTGAGGAACGGATCCGCAGATCAACCTTCGAAGCTGACCGAGATTCAGACGGCGAAGATGGACGGTCGAGGTCGTACTCGCCGTCCTGATGCATGGCTGACGCCAGCCTCGTGTTTCATGGCCGATGGCGGCGTGATGCGAAGGCTGTTGAGCAACCCGAGATACCAGGCTGACCTGCGTAGATGATGATCGTCGGCTCAAGGTCTCTGCGCCCGATCCTCCACGTGGGGGATCAGGCGCCGTCGTCGTCCAAGCAGGTCTAGCGGTACCGCGTCAGTTCAGCTCGACCACCACGGGGGCGTGGTCGGAGGCGCCCTTGCCCTTGCGCTCCTCGCGGTCGATCGAGGCAGAGGTGACACGCTCGGTCAGGGCGGGTGAGCCGAGCACGAAGTCGATGCGCATGCCTTCCTTCTTCGGGAAGCGCAGCTTGGTGTAGTCCCAGTAGGTGTAGACCCCGGGGCCTGGGGTGTGCGGCCGCACGACCTCGGTGTAGCCGCTGTCCAGGAACCCCTGGAACGCCTCGCGCTCGGGGGCGGAGACGTGGGTCAGGCCCTGCTCGCGGAAGAAGTCGATGTCCCAGACATCCTCGTCCTGCGGGGCGATGTTGAAGTCTCCCATCAGCGCGATCTGGGCCTTGGGGTCCTCGCCCAGCCAGGACTCGGCGTGCTCGTTGAGCTGTCGCAGCCAGGCCAGCTTATAGCTCATGTGCTCGTCCTCCAGGGAGCGCCCGTTGGGCACGTAGAGGCTCCAGATGCGCACTCCGCCACAGGTGGCGGCGATGGCGCGGGCTTCCTGGATCGGGTCCTTGCCGCCCTTGCCGAAGACCGGCTGGTCCTGGAAGGTCCGCTCCACGTCCTTCATGCCGACCCGGGAGGCGATGGCGACGCCGTTCCACTGGCTGAGTCCGAAGTGGGCGACGTCGTAGCCGTTGGCCTCGAAGAGCTCCCAGGGGAAGTTCTCGTCCTTGCACTTGGTCTCCTGGATCGCCAGGACGTCCACCTCTGATCGATCCAGCCAGGCCTCGACCCGGTCGGCTCGAGCTCGCATCGAGTTCACATTCCATGTCGCAATCCGCATGGCCCAAAACTACCAGCGGCGCACTGATGCTCCCTGCGAGGTGCTCAGCCGTGGCGCCACCAGTCATCCTGGATGGACACCGGGACGGTGCGCTTGTGCCGGGTGCGCAGGTAGTGCTCTTCGAGGACCGCGGCCTCGCTGTCCGGGATCGCACGACCCTCGAGGTAGTCATCGATGTGGTCGTAGCTGATCCCGAGCTCGGTCTCATCGAGCTGACCGGGCTTGTCATCGAGCAGATCCGCGGTAGGCGCCTTGGACCAGAGCATCTCGGAGGCGCCGAGGTGCTTCAGCAGCTGCCGGACCTGGCGCTTGTTCAAGGTGAAGAGCGGCAGCACATCTGCGCCGCCGTCGCCGTACTTCGTGAAGAAGCCGGTGATGGATTCGGACCCGTGATCGGTGCCGGCGACCAGCAGGTTGTTCTCGCCGCCGATGGCGTACTGCACGGTCATCCGCAGCCGGGCCTTCACATTGCCGCGGTGATAATCCTGCATGGGGCGGCCCAGGGCCTCGTCGAAAGCGGCGTTCACTCCGGTCACGGCCTTCTCGATGTTGAAGGTGTGTGTCTGGTCTGGGGCGATGAAGTCCAGGGCGGCATCGGCGTCGTCGGCGTCGTGCTGAACACCGTGGGGCAGCCGCACCGCGTGGAACTCGGCCTCGTGGCCTTCCTCGCGCAGCTTCACCACCGCGAGCTGGCAGAGCTTGCCCGCCAGCGAGGAGTCCACTCCGCCGGAGATGCCCAGCACGAAGCCCTTGGCCTTCGCGGTCTTGGCGTATTCGACCAGGAAGTCCACGCGCCGGCTGACCTCCTCTGCGGGATCGATCTCGGGCTTGACGCCCATCTCTTCCACAATGTCTGTCTGTAGCTCACGCATGATCCGAGTCTACTCAGGAGCAGGTTTCGGTCAGGTCACTGGAGCCTGTGTGTCCGCTGCACCGGGGCGCAGGCGCAGCAGGAGATCGACGCCGAGGCGGAGGCCGGCGGGGCAGCGAGTCGTGCGCAACCCTCCGGCGCTGAACCCTCCGGCCCGGGACCCTCCGGCCTGGCGGCTTCGAGAAGACCGTAGAAGGACCTTCCCGGGTGCGCGAGGCATGGCTGTCGAGATGGGCGGCTCGGTACGCTGAGGCGACACCACCCCGCAGGGCGAAGGGGGAACACTCTGATGGCACCAGAAGAGGCATCCGAACCCGTGGTCCTGGGAAGACGGGAGCGGTCCAAGGCTGACTTCGGGGCCCGTTATCAACGCTGGGACAAGGCCACGGAGCTGCCGATGGCGATCGTGGCGCTGGCCTTCCTCGTCGTGTATGCCTATCTGGTGCTCGCGAACACCAGGCCCACCGATGTCTCCTGGCCGCCGATCTTCCTCATCGGAGTCTGGGTCGTCTTCGCTCTGCACTACGTGATCAGCCTGGTGCTGGTGCGGAATCGAGGACGCTGGTTCGTCACCCACCTGCATGAACTCGCGATGGCGGCGCTCCCCTTCCTCCGTCCGCTTCAGCTGCTCCGTCTGGTCAAGGTGGTCGCGGTGATGCATCGGACGATGGGCTCTGCGCTGCGCGGAAAGGTGTCGGTCTACGTCGCCGGCGTCTCGGGGATGTTGGTGCTGGTGGCCGCGCTGGGAGTCCTCGATGCGGAGCAGAACGCCGAGGGCGCCAACATCACCAGCTTCTCAGATGCGCTCTGGTGGGCCTTCGTCACCATCAGCTCGGTCGGCTACGGCGACTACTATCCAGTCACCGGTCTGGGGAGGCTCATCGCGATAGGTCTCATGATCGCCGGCATCGCGCTCATCGGTTCGATCACCGCCACGATCGCCTCGTGGTTCGTGGAGCGGATCACCGAGGCCCAGCGCCAGGTCACCACCGGCCAGGAGAGCGGACCGGACGGCCCGGCCGGACCGGACGGCGGGGCTCGACCGAATCCCAAGGAGGCCGAGCCGCAGCCGGGCCCATAGCTAGGATGGTCACATGACTGAGACCGCCGCCGGAACCCCGCAGCCCGCCGACCATGCCGCCGATCGCCAGCGCCTCCAAGAACTCATCAGCGAGCTCGCCGTGGTGCGCGGCAAGGTCACTCTGTCTTCAGGCAAGGAAGCCGATTATTACATCGACCTGCGTCGGATCACCCTCCAGCATGAGGCCGCCCCGCTGGTCGGGCGGGTCATCCGGATGCTTCTCGCCGAAGCTGGCATCGACTACGTCGCCGCGGGCGGGCTGACCATGGGCGCGGACCCGGTGGGCACCGCCGTGATGCACGCTGCCGCGCAGGACGGTACCGCCACGGACGCCTTCGTGGTGCGCAAGGCGCAGAAGTCCCACGGCATGGGCCGCCAGGTCGAGGGCCCCAGCGTGGACGGAAAGAAGGTCGTCGTCCTGGAAGACACCTCCACCACCGGAGGCTCCGCGCTGACCGCCGTCGAGGCCGTGCGTGGCGCCGGCGGGATCGTGCAGGCGGTGGCGGTGATCGTCGATCGCGACACCGGCGCCAAGGAGCACATCGAAGCCACGGCCGGCGTGCCCTACCTGTTCGCGTACTCCAAGAACGACCTCGGACTGGACTGAGCCGGGCTGACCCCGGCCCGGCGCAGTCCGCGACACTGATCAGGTGCACCCCTCCAAACGGGCGGTCCTCCTCGGGCTGTGCCTCACCCAGATCACCTCCTGGGGGGTGCTCTTCTACGCGTTCCCGGTGCTGCAGCCGCGCATCGCTGCTGACACCGGCTGGTCCGCCACGGCGCTGACCGCGGCCTTCTCTGCAGCGCTGGTGATCTCTGGACTGCTCGGGATTCCACTTGGACGGGTGCTGGACCGACGCGGTCCCAGGCTGATCATGACCATGGGTGCGGCGCTCGCAGTCCCGGGGCTGCTGGCAGTGGCCGCTGCGCCGTCGTACTGGGTGTTCCTGCTGGGCTGGCTTCTCCTCGGCGTCGCGATGTCCGGGACGCTCTACCCGCCCGCCTTCGCAGCGCTGACCCGGTGGTACGGACGGCGGCGGATCTTCGCGCTGACCATGGTCACCCTCGCCGGCGGCCTGGCGAGCACGGTGTTCGCTCCGGTCACGGAGGCGCTGGCCACCCAGCTGAGCTGGCGAGAGACCTACGTGGTGCTGGCGGTGGTGCTCGGTGTGCTGGTGGTCCCGGTGCACGCGGTGGTGCTGAGCCGGCCCTGGCCGAAGGAGCAGACGGGTGAGTCCGCCGACGTCGTCCCGGGTGCCGCCGACGCTGCCGCCGCCCCCGTCAGCGCCACCGCTGCGGAGCTCCCGCCCCAGCCACCTCCGCGGGACTACGCCGCCACGATCATGCGCAGCCGCCCCTACATCCTGCTGGTGACCGGGATGGCACTGGGTGCGGTGGCGATGTATGCCGGGCTGATCAACCTGGTGCCGATGCTGGTGGAGCGCGGGGTCTCCCCGATGGTGGCCGCCTGGGTGCTCGGCCTCGGCGGGGTGGGGCAGGTCATCGGCCGCATCTTCTATGCCCGGCTGGATCGCGGGACCAGCGTGCGGCAGCGCAGCGTGCTCATCTACGCGCTGCTCGCCCTCACCACGGCGGCTCTGGCCTGGAACATCACCGCCGCGGTGCTGTTGATCATGATCTCGATGGCGGCCGGCGTCGCGCGCGGGATCGTCACGCTGCTTCAGGCCACCGCGGTCACCGACCGGTGGGGGATCAGGGATTACGGCCGCCTCTCAGGGGTGCTCAACGGGCCGATGATGCTCGCCGTGGCGGTCGCGCCCTTCGTGGGCGCGATCCTGGCCGACTGGCTGGGCAGCTACGAGGCGATGTTCGGCGTCCTGGCGGGACTGGCGGTGCTCGGCCTGGGTGCGATCGCGGCCAGCATCCCCGCGCAGGCGTCCCGCGGCTGAATCACGGATCGCCCTCTTCGACCCGTGTCCCCTCCCGCCCGCCCGCCATCTACTGTGCAATATGAGGGGAAATGGGGGCCGAAACGGAGGCAGAATTCCCTCAAATCGCCCAGTAGATGTGGCGGTGTGGAAAACCAGAGGGTTGTTCGGGGACTTTGGGCACACTGACCCCATGTACCCGCTGCCGCAGGAGCTCACCGGAGGGGCGTTCACCGCGGCCGAGGCCCTGCGCAAGGGTGTGCCGCGAGAGCGACTGCGGCGCAAAGACGTGGTGGCGCTCGGGGCAGGCGTCTACGCAGTGCAGACGCTCGCAGATGCACGCACCCCACTGGAAACGCTCCAGCTCAAAGCGGCCGCACTCCTTCGCGAGCGCCCAGACGCGTGGATCTCCCACTCGAGCGCCGCACAGATCCATCGGCTATGGCTTCCCGGCGGGCCCTCGACGGATCAGCGCCTGCACCTCTCTCATCCACTGGAACCAGGCCTTTGGACTCGCCGACGGGGTGTCTGCGGACACCGGGTATCGCTGCGGCCCCAGGACATCACCACGCGTGAGGGCCTCCGGCTCAGCACCCCAGCGAGGACCTGGCTCGACGTCGGCAGGGGCTGCAGCGTGCGGGAGCTGATCATCATGGGAGACCTGCTCGTGCGCCACCCGTACCCGCGGTTCGACGCCCGAACCACCCCGCACACCACTATCGATGAACTGCGAGACCTCCTCCAGGCAACCCCTGGAGCAGCGGGACGACGACGCTGCCTCACGGCCCTGACCTGGATTCGGGTGGGCTCTGATTCCGTGCAGGAGACGCTGCTTCGACTCGCGCTGATCCGGGCGGGACTGCCTGAACCTGAGCTGCAGGTACCCGCGCAGCCGGGATTTCGCTGGTCTCCCCGCGCGGATCTGGGCTACCCGGCCCTGAAGGTCGCGATCCAATACGAGGGTGACACCCATTTCACACCGCAGCAGCAGCGCGCGGATCAGCGACGCGACAACGTCTTTCTCACGGAGGGCTGGCGGGTGCTGCGGTTCAATGCAGAAGACTCCCGGGAAGGGTTCCAGCGGGCCGTGACGCAGGTTCGCGCGGCGCTCGCGGGAGGCTGAGCCGATGCGCGCCGGGTCTGCACCCGCAGCAGCAGCCCCCGACCTAGCTCCCCAGTGAGCGCTGCATCAGCACGGTGCTCAGCGTCTGCCCGCGCTTGACCCCGACATCGGCCAACCGCCCCACCTGGGTGAACCCGAGTTTCAGGTGCAGCGCGTAGGAGGCGCGGGTGGAGACGTCGTCGGTGAGCACCGCGATCACCTGCCGGTGCCCGGCGGCCTCGCACCGGGCCAGCAGCTCGGTGAGCAGCGCCCGCCCGACCCCACGGCCCTCCGCCCCGGGACGCAGATAGATCGTGTCCTCCACGGTGTACCGATAGGCGGATTTCCGCCGCCAGTGCCCGGCGTAGGCGAACCCGAGAACGACCCCGTCCTGCTCCGCAAGGAGGAACGGATGATTCGCCGCGCGCTTCTCCTCCAGGCTCTCAGCCCAAGCCGCCAGGCTCAGCGGCTCCTCGCTGAAGGTGGTGACCGTGTGGTGGGCGTAGTGGGTCTGGATCTCCACCACCGCGGGCAGATCGGGCAGCTCTGCATCGCGGATCCGCACCGGGGAGGCGGGGGATGCGAGGGAGTCGGCATCAGGCATAGCAGGAGCATAATCCCCGCTCCCGCCCCTCCTCAGGACACACGCCCCCTGGTGCCCAAGACCATTCCCGGCCTAGGGTGCTGGCATGGTCACAGCACACGATGATTTCGCGGCCGTCGACACCTACCTGATCGATCACCTGGTGCACGAGGACCAGGCGCTCGCGGACACCCGGCTCAGCTCTGCGGAGACCGCCACCCCGGGGATCGATGTCACCGCGAACATGGGCGCCTTCCTCGCGCTGCTGGTGCAGATGACCGGCGCCACCCGCGTCCTGGAGTTCGGCACCCTCGCCGGGTATTCCAGCATCTGGATGGCCCGAGCCATGGACGACGACGGCGCCGTGGTCACCTTGGACATCGACCCGGCGGCAGCGCAGGTGGCCCGGCGGAACTTCCATGCCGCCGGCGTCGCAGAGCGCATCCAGCTGCGCATCGGCCCCGCATTGGAATCCGCGCACGCGCTGATCGATGAGGGAACCCACCCCTTCGACCTGGTGTTCATCGACGCCGACAAGGCGAACACCCCGCACTACCTTGAAGCTTCGCTGACGCTGTCGCACCCGGGAACGGTGATCGTCATCGACAACGTGGTGCGCTCCGGTGCGGTGCTCGAGCAGGACAGCGCCGACCCGGACATCCAAGGCATCCGCACCTTGATGGAGCTGATCCAGGCCGATGAGCGACTCAGCGCCACCGCTCTGCAGACCGTGGGGCTCAAGGGTTGGGACGGGTTCCTCCTGGCGCGCGTGAACTGATCCTGCACGCCCCGCCACGCACACTCTGCTCGGCACGTTGAGCCCCGGACCCCCGCGCGCAGACCACCGAATCCTGACACCCCACCGGTGGGATAGCCTCGAATCCATGGATGAATCTGGGCAGCCCACCGAACGTGAGATCGGCCTGGGCCCGTGGGAGGGACCCTGGCCCTCAGGTGAGCACTACGACCCGGAGCTGCTGCGCGCGGGCGACCGCCGCAATGTGGTCGACGCGTACCGCTACTGGTCCCATGAGGCGATAGTCGCGGACCTTGATTCCCGCCGGCACGACTTTCACGTGGCCATCGAGAACTGGCAGCACGATTTCAACATCGGCACCGTGGTGCGCACCGCCAACGCGTTCATGGCCAAAGAGGTCCACATCATCGGGCGCCGCCGCTGGAACCGCCGCGGCGCGATGGTCACCGACCGCTACCAGCACGTCCGCCACCACGCATCGGTGGAGGACTTCGTGGCCTGGGCCGAGTCGGAGGGACTGCCGGTGCTCGGCGTCGACCTGTTCCCGGACTCGATGCCGATTGAGACCTATGAGCTGCCCAAGCGGTGCGTGCTGGTCTTCGGCCAGGAGGGTCCGGGGCTCAGCGACGAGGTGCGGGAGGCCGCGCTGGACACGCTGTCCATCGCGCAGTTCGGCTCCACCCGGTCGATCAATGCCGGCACCGCGGCCGGGATCGCGATGCACGCCTGGATCCGGCAGCACCGCTTCGACAGCTGACCGGCTCCGCAACGACATCACTTTCACCGCTGGAACCTACGACGTCTCACCGCGGCCGGCCTTGGTGGTGGCGGGGTCTGCGGCCCAGCGGCTGAGGAACTCAGCACCCGCTTCGTCATGGATCGCGCCGGTGGAGGAGGTGAGCACCTCATATGCAGTCTCGGGGATCCCGTCCTCGGGACGCACGTCCACGTGGGAGACGGGCAGGCCGCGCTCGTGCAGCCAGGTGGCCATGGCGTAGTCGGTGCGGGAGTCACCCATGGTGAACCAGGTCTCCGCGGTGATGCCGCGGGCCTTGAGCAGATTCAGGGAGCGCTCGGCGCCGAGGTCCTTGCCCACGCGTTCGTGCTCCACGTCGGTGGAGATGATGGTCGGGTCGATCCGCACATGTTCCAGCTGGTGCTTGCTCAGCAGGGCGGGGATCGCGGCGTCGAACTCCTTCTGCGCTTCGAGGTAGTCCTTGTTCTCGACCTCGGTGGACTGCTCCACAGAGATCATGGCGCGCTTGGTCTCATCGAAGAACATGTGCGCGCTGAAGCGCTCGGTGACCAGGGTCCGAACATCGTCGGAGAGGCCGGTGGTGAGCTTGAGCTCCTCGTCGATGTGGATCTCGCCGAGACCCTCAGGGGTGACCTCGGCCCACACCGCACCCTTCTCGCTGATGGTGAAGACCGGGGCGTCGGGGAGCAGGCCGGCGGCGCGCATCGGTGGGATCACCTGTCGGGCGATGAAGTCGTCGGATCGTCCGGTGTTGAAGATGACCGGGATGCCCTGGTTGGCCATCGCCGTGAGATCCCGGGCGATGGACTCGATGGCGACGGTGCGGCTGACCGGAGAGGCGATGGGCCCGTCCACGTCGAGCAGCAGACCGAAGGGCGGGGTGGGATTGAAGGCCGCAGCCTCAGCAGTGGAAGTCACGTGTCCATTATCCTGTAGTCGGTGACTCCGCGGGTCGGCGTGGCGGGGAAGTTCGGTTCTGACGCTGAGTGGTGGGCGCAGCAGCATTCGTTCTGCCGAGCGCTCTTGGAGCGACTCCTGGCCTTGCAGAGGACGGCACGCAGCAGAGCTACCCTCGCGGAGGCGGTGCGGGCGCTCCCTCGGGTGGGGCAATCTTCGGATACTGACCGTGGGCGTCTGCTGCGGGAGTGTCGATCGAGGCCCGTTCTCCCTGGTCGGGCCGATTGGGCGATGGGTCCCAGTTCCGGTCTACGACGCGACGCTGCACCAGGATCGCAGCACCAAGAATCACCAGGCCCAGGGCCGAGACGACCACGATGCCGGCGACAGAGCCGATGCCTGCTCCGTAGCCGACTAGAATCCCGAACCAGCCGAAGTCAGTATCTCCAAACGTCGTGTTGGCACTTCCAAAGTCTCCAAGGACCAGGAGCAGAAGTGCGGGCAAGAACGTGATGAGGAGCCCATTGACAAAGCCTCCTGCGATTGCTCCGCGCCGACCACCAGTCGCGTTGCCGTATACACCGGCTGCGCCGCCGGTGAAGAAGTGCGGCACCAGCCCCGGCAGGATCAGGGCCAGTCCGAGTGCCGGGTTGAGCCAGAGGGTCAGCGCCGCGAGTCCCACCAATCCACCGGTGAAGCTCGAGAGGAAACCGATAAGCACTGCGTTCTGCGCGAAAGGGAACACGATTGGAGCATCGAGGGCCGGCTTGGCACCCGGCACGATCTTGGCTGCGATGCCCTGGAACGCGGGGACGATCTCTCCGAGGATGGTGCGGACACCGAAAAGTATCACCGCTACCGCAATGCCGAACTGCAGCCCCTGCGTCACCGAGAGCATGATGAAGTTGCCGAGATTCTCGGCTCCACCGTCGAATGCCTCGTAAGCCGCTTCACCTTCGCGGGCGAAGAAGATCAGTGCCACGACGACGTACATGATCACCATAGACAGTGCAGTCGCGACCATGGAGTCTCGGAGGAACCGCAGGCCTTCAGGCAGTTTCAGGTCTTCAGTGGATCGACTGGACTTGCCGCCGACCAGGCGACCCACGGTTCCTGCCGCGATGTAGCCAGCGGTGCCGAAGTGCCCCATGGCGATGCTGTCATCGCCGGTGATCTTGCGGGTGAAGGGCTGTGAGAAGGCCGGAAGAGAGACCATCAGGATGCCCAGCAGAGCTCCGCCGAGTCCTACGGTGAGTGGCCCGGAGTACCCGGCAGTGGCCAGCACGATAGTCAGCAGCGTCGCCATGAAGAGGATATGGTGGCCAGTGAGGAAGACGTAGCTCAGCGGGGTGAAGCGCGCCAGCACCAGACTGATGGCGAATCCCAGGATCATCAGCCACGCCACCTGGGCGCCATAGGTCTCTTGGGCGATGCCGACGATCGCTTCGTTTGTGGGGATGACGCCCTGGGCGCCGGTGGCCCCCTGGATCATGATCCCCAGCGGGTCCAGAGATGCGACGACGAGCCCGGCTCCCGCACCGATGAGCAGGAATCCGAGTATCGCCTTCATCGCGCCACCGATGATCTGTCCGGTGGATTTCTTGAGCGCGATCAGTCCCACGGCGACGATGATGCCGATCAGGAACGCCGGGACGGAGAGGATCTCGTTGACGAGGAATTCGGCTATTGCGACGAGCCAGTCCATGTGAGTTCCTTAGACGTTGTAGAGTTCGCGCAAAGCGCCGTCGAGCTCGTCTTTGCTGGTGAAATTCTCGATGACCTTCACCGGGATGCCGACGTCGCCGAGGGACTTGGCGATCTCTCCGGAGGTGAGAATCGCCTTCGCCTCTGAAGCCCGTCCGCGAGCCGAGATGGTGTCGGTGGCTTCAACGTTGAGGTACCGACCCCAGCCCCACGTGTCCAGAACACCTTCGAGAGTGTTCTTCAAGAACAACGAGGTCCCGAGGCCGTTGCCGCAGACGGTGAGAATCAGGTGCTGTTCGTTCCCGCCCGACGACCGGGTCGCCGGGCCTGCAGAGGTAGGGGACTCGTCTTCTCCTCGAAGGATGGCGGAGATGGCTGCGGGGGACGGGGCGGCGTCCAACGCGGCCCGGGTGTCCTCATCGCCCAGGACGCCACTGAGCTCGGCCAGGGCATGCGTGTGGTGCTTGGAATCTACGGCAGCAAGTGCCACGACCAGGGAGACCGGGTCGTTGTCCCCACTTCCGAAGTCGACCGGCTCCTTCAGCCGCACCCAGGACATGCCGGTGCGCTGGACAGCCTCGGAGGGGCGGGCATGCGCGAACGCGAAGCCGGGTGCGATCACGATATAGGGACCGTTGTCGACGACGTTGTCGATCATCGCCTCGGTGTATTGAGCAGACGCGACGCCTGCCTGTTCCAAGAGGCCACCTGCTAGGCGCACGGCGGATTTCCAGTCGGCTGCTTCCGCATCCAGCAGAATCGAGTCCTGGTGGATGAGTTCAGGGAGAGATGAGGACATTGTTGATCCGTTCTGCTCAGACCTGCTCGTGTCGCTGCTGGCGCAAGTGCTGCGGAGGGTCAGAGACGTTACCACGGGCTGGGGTGGAGACCCTAGGGCGTGGGATCGGCGGCGGCAGCCTCAGCAGCCGGCGTCTCATGTCCATTATCCTGTGAGGGCCGACGCCGCGGGTCCAGATGGCCGGAGAAGTCTGGTCTGCAGCACGGCGGCAGGGCGCGGGGCTATAGCTCAGCTGGTAGAGCGCGTCGTTCGCATCGACGAGGTCAGGGGTTCGACTCCCCTTAGCTCCACTCTTCGACGTCGAGGTGCAGCAGCTGCACGGGAGGGATCTGATGTGAAGCTGCTGGGTTCGCTGCGACGACGGTTCATCCACGCGCTCAGGGCACTTCTGCCCATCCTTCTGGTCGTCGTCCTCTTCCAGGCCGCGGTCTTCCGACAGGTCCCGGAGGGGGCCGGCTCCATCCTCATCGGGCTGTTGATCGTCGCCGCGGGGATCGCGCTCTTCCTCGAGGGACTGGAGCGCAGCGTCTTTCCGGTCGGGAAGTCGATCACCAACAAGCTGGTGAAGACGGCGTCGTTGTGGAAGCTTCTTCCCTTCTGCTTCTTCATCGGGTTCGCAGCGGTCATTGCCGAGCCGGCGCTGATCTCGGTCGCAGATCAGGCGGAGCTGGTCAGCGAGGGCCGGATCAACAGCATGACTCTGCGATTCGTGATCGCGCTGAGCGTGGGGCTTGTGATGGTGATCGGCGCGCTGCGCGTGTTCCTGGGCTGGGCCCTGCACAGAGTCCTGCTCATCGGCTACACCGTCGTCATCGGGCTGACCCTGATCTCACCGGAGGAGGTCGCCAGCCTGGCCTACGACTCCGGTGGGGTCACCACGAACATCGTCACGGTCCCGCTCATCGCGGCGATCGGCATCGGGATGGCTGCCTCTATCACCGGCAGGAGTCGCCTCGGAGACGGATTCGGTCTCGTGGCCCTGTGCGTGATGGTTCCGATGATCAGCGTCCAGCTCTACGGGATCGTGGTCTATCAGTTCGGAGATGCCGCGGCCGTCGTCTCGACTGACTCAGCGGATGAAGCGGCATGGTGGCTGGATCTGCTGGTGGGCCTGATGACCGTTGTTCGCGACGTGCTTCCGGTGATCGCCGTGGTGCTGTTCTTCCAGTTCGTCGTGCTGCGAAGGAGACTCGGCAATCCCATCGGGGTCACTGTCGGCTTCGCGATGGTCGTCCTCGGCCTCTACGGGTTCATCGTGGGGCTGCAGATCGGACTCCTGCCGATGGGCAGTCGGATGGCGGAGCAGCTCATCGAGACGGACCAGGTCCTGCTCATCGTCGCCTTCGGCGTGCTGATCGGGTTCGCCACGACCATGGCAGAGCCTGCGCTGATGGCCATCAGCGAGGAGGCGCAGGAGATCTCCGAGAAGCGTCTGAGCGCGAACACGCTCAGGATCCTGGTGGCCTGCGGCGTCGCGGTGGGCATCGGAGTAGGCGTGCTGCGGATCTTGACCGGGGGGTCATTCGTGGCGATCATCATCGGGCTGTACCTGCTCGCGCTGCTCCTGCTGCTGCTGGCGCCGAAGGACCTGGTTCCGCTCTCCTTCGACCTCGGTGGAGTCACCACCAGCGAGATCACCGTCCCGCTGATCACCGCTCTGGGAATCGGCCTGGCTACGGCGACGCCCGGCAGGGACATGCTCATGGACGGTTTCGGGCTCATCGCGTTCGCCTCGGTCGGTCCGGTCATCGCGGTCCTCGCCTATGCTTGCGTCGTGAGATTCGCCGCCACGGCGCAAGCTCGAAGATCTTCATCGACCGCCCCCAAGGAGACCTGATGCCGCACCGAGTCGTCTTCGTCGTGATCCCGGACGATCAGGAGGAGAGAGCCATCTCGTTGGTCGAGGACGCCGGAGCGACCGGCGTGACAGCACTGTCGGCCCGAGGCGTGGGCGCTCATCCGCACAAGACGTTCTTCGGGGTCCGCTTCACGGGCGCGCAGTCGGTGCTCATGATGGTCGTGCAGGAGGAAAAGGTGCAGCCCATCACGGACTCCCTGCATCAGGTCCTCTTCAAGCGCGGGGAGTCTCACGGCATCTGCTTCTCGGTCCCGGTGGATCAGATCTCGGTGCCGGGCCTCTCACACCACGAGTGAACACGGGGAGACCCGCGCGACTGAGGGAGACCCTCCTCCTCGAACCCCCAGCCCGGTAGGATCGCTCCAACGCCGCCACAATGAGGTGGCGGCGCCACGAAGTGAGGGAGACCGCAGTTATGTTCTCGAAGATCCTGGTCGCCAACCGCGGGGAGATCGCCATCCGCGCGTTCCGCGCCGGCGTCGAACTCGGCGCGCGCACCGTCGCCGTGTATCCGCATGAGGACCGCAACTCCTTCCACCGGCAGAAGGCCGACGAGGCCTACCGGATCGGCGAAGAGGGCCACGCCGTCCGCGCCTACCTGAACATCGAAGAGATCATCCGCGTCGCCAAGGACGCCAGCGTGGATGCCATCTACCCCGGCTACGGCTTCCTCTCCGAGAACCCTGACCTGGCCCGAGCCTGTGACGAGGCGGGCATCACCTTCATCGGTCCGCCTGCCGACGTCCTGGAATCCACCGGAGACAAGGTCAAGGCCCTGCGTGCCGCGAAGAAGGCCGGAGTCCCGGTGCTGCAGAGCTCCGAGCCCTCCAAGGACACCGAAGAGCTCATCAAGGCCGCCGAGGAGATCGGCTTCCCGATCTTCGTCAAGGCCGTCGCCGGCGGCGGCGGACGCGGCATGCGCCGGGTGGACAAGCGTGAAGACCTCGCCGAATCGCTGCGCTCGGCCATGCACGAGGCCGAGACCGCCTTCGGCAACCCCACCGTCTTCCTCGAACAGGCTGTCCTGCGTCCCCGCCACATCGAGGTCCAGATCCTGGCCGACGGCGAAGGCAACGTGGTCCACCTCTTCGAGCGCGACTGCTCGCTGCAGCGCCGCTACCAGAAGGTCGTGGAGATCGCCCCGGCACCGCACCTGGACGAGGACATCCGCCAGGCGCTGCACCGCGACGCCGTCGCGTTCGCCAAGGCCATGAACTACCGCAACGCCGGCACGGTGGAGTTCCTCGTGGACACCGTCGGTGAGCGCGCCGGGCAGCACGTGTTCATCGAGATGAACCCGCGCATCCAGGTGGAGCACACCGTCACCGAAGAGATCACCGACATCGACCTGGTCTCCGCCCAGATGCGCATCGCCGCAGGGGAGACCCTCGAAGACCTCGACATCCGGCAGGAGGACCTGCGCGTGCGCGGCTCCGCCATGCAGTGCCGGATCACCACCGAGGACCCGGCCAACGAGTTCCGCCCGGACATCGGCACGGTCACCGTCTACCGCTCCGCCGGCGGCTCCGGCATCCGGCTCGACGGCGGCACCGTCTACGCCGGCGCCGAGATCAGCCCGCACTTCGACTCGATGCTGGTCAAGCTCACCGCCCGCGGCCGCAACCACCAGACCGCCATCGCCCGCGCCCGTCGCGCGCTCTCGGAATTCCGGATCCGCGGGGTCGCCACCAACATTCCGTTCCTGCTCAACGTGCTGGATTCGCCGGAGTTCCTCGCAGGGGACGTGGCCACCGACTTCATCGACGCCCACCCCGAGCTGGCCAAGATCAACCGCTCCCAGGACCGCGGCTCCAAGGCCCTGCAGTACCTGGCCGACGTCACCGTGAACCAGCCCTACGGCCCCCGGGTCGAAGGCATCGACCCGCGCGACAAGCTCCCGCACTTCCCCGGCGACAAGCGCGACGAGCCGGACCGCAGTCCCTTCGACGGCCCCTCGGACCACCCCAAGCCCGACGGTTGGCGCCAGGTCCTCATCAGCGAGGGCCCCGAGGGCTTCGCCCGGAAGCTCCGCGAACAGACCGCGCTGGCCGTCACCGACACCACGTTCCGTGACGCCCACCAGTCGCTGCTCGCCACCCGCGTGCGCACCCGCGACCTGCTCGCCGCCGCGCCCGCCGTCGCGCATGTGACCCCCGGTCTGCTCTCGGTCGAGGCCTGGGGCGGGGCGACCTACGACGTCGCGCTGCGCTTCCTCTCCGAGGACCCCTGGGACCGGCTGCGCCTGCTGCGCGCTGAGCTGCCGAACATCCCGATCCAGATGCTGCTGCGCGGCCGCAACACTGTGGGCTACACCCCCTACCCGCTGGAGGTCACCGACGCCTTCGTGGCCGAGGCCGCCGCCACCGGGGTCGACATCTTCCGGATCTTCGACGCGCTCAACGACGTGAACCAGATCGTCCCGGCCATCGAGGCGGTCCGCAAGACCGGTACAGCCGTGGCCGAGGCCGCCATCTGCTACACCGGCAACCTCTCCGACCCGGATGAGGACCTCTACACCCTGGACTATTACCTCGGCCTGGCTGAGCAGATGGTCGACGCCGGCGCGCACATCCTCGCAATCAAGGACATGGCCGGGCTCCTGCGCCCTTCCGCGGCGAAGACCCTGGTCACCGCCCTGCGGGAACGCTTCGACCTGCCCGTGCACCTGCACACCCACGACACCGCCGGCGGACAGCTGGCCACCCTGCTGGCCGCCGCCGAGGCCGGGGTCGACGCCGTCGACGTCGCGGTGGCCTCGATGGCGGCGACCACCTCGCAGCCTCCGGCCTCGGCGCTCGTGGCAGCCCTGGAGCACACCGAGCGCGACACCGGGCTGGGCCTGGAGGCCGTGGCCTCCATGGAGCCCTACTGGGAGGCCGTGCGCTCGATCTACACGCCCTTCGAATCAGGGCTGACCAGCCCCACCGGCCGGGTCTACCGGCACGAGATCCCGGGTGGTCAGCTCTCGAACCTGCGCCAGCAGGCCATCGCGCTGGGCCTGGGGGAGCGGTTCGAGAACATCGAGGACATGTACCACGCCGCCGACACCATGCTGGGCCGGCTGGTGAAGGTCACCCCGTCTTCGAAGGTGGTCGGGGATCTGGCGCTGCAGCTGGTCGGCATGGACGTCGACCCCAAGGAGTTCGAGGCGAACCCGCAGAGCTTCGACCTGCCCGATTCGGTGATCCAGTTCCTCGCCGGACAGCTCGGAGACCCGCCAGGCGGGTGGCCCGAGCCGTTCCGCTCAAAGGCGCTGGAGGGTCGCACGATCAAGCCGCTGGATCAGGATCTCACCGAGGAGGACTCCGCAGCGTTGCGCTCCGACGACGCCGCCGTCCGGCGTCGCACGCTGAACCGGCTGCTCTTCCCCGGCCCGACCAAGGACTTCGAGGCCGCCCGGGACAAGTACGGCGACGTCCAAGTCCTGCACACCCGAGACTTCCTCTACGGAATGCGCACCGGCTACGAACACGTCATCTCGCTGGGCAGAGGTGTGCGGCTGCTGGTCACGCTGCAGACCGTCTCCGACCCTGACCCCAAAGGTGTGCGGACCGTCATGTGCACGCTCAACGGGCAGGCCCGCCAGGTCGGCGCCCGGGATGACTCCGTGGAAGCCACCGTGGCGGTCGCCGAGAAGGCCGACGCCTCCAAGTCGGGCCATGTCGCCGCACCCTTCGCCGGAGCGGTCACGCTCACGGTCGAGGAGGGTGACACCGTGGAGGCCGGACAGAACGTGGCCACCATCGAGGCGATGAAGATGGAAGCTGGGATCACCACCCAGGTGGCGGGCACCGTGACCCGAGCGGTGATCAGCGGGGTGCAGCAGGTCGACGGCGGAGATCTGCTCGTCGTCGTCGAATAGTCAGCACGCGAGCACCTCACCCTCTGTTCGACGCCGCCGACCGCGCAGCGTCACCTGAGCCACCTCCGGGCCTACAGGTGACGCTGCGCGTGCCGCGTCTCCGCGTCCCGCGCGAAGCGAGCCGAGATGTGGGGGAGTCGACAGTCGCATCTCGCACGTCCACCCAAGCCTGGGAATCTGCTACAAATTAGAAATACTCGAGCGCAGTACAGTGTCTTCGTCAGATGTCTTCGACGCAGGGATCAACACCTGCCGGTGAAGGCCGAGGTTATGCCCGAACGGTGCAGCGTTTCGTGCCATGTGGCGCGGCGCGGCGTCTAGGTACGGCGGGAACGATAGCGAGAAGACGTGAAGAACAAGACTCAGCAGGGGCGCAGCCGCACCCAGCCCGGCTGGATCCGGATCCTGATCCCCGCGATTCTGGTGCTGGTCTGGCTCGGGGTGACCGCCGTGGGCGGTCAGACCTTCGGGAAGGTCAGCGAGGTCACCACCAATGATCAGACCACCTTCCTTCCCGCCGACGCGGAGTCCACCGAGGCGCTCGAACTCAGCCAGGGCTTCTCCGACGATGACTCCGTCCCGGCGACCCTCATCGGTGAACCCGCCGGCGGTGAGGTCGATGAGCAGGCGCTCGTCTCCCTGGAGGCTCTGGTGGGTGAGATCAACGAGCTCGGCGGCGTCGACCGCTCCCTGCCCCCGCAGGTCTCCCAAGATGGGGAGGCCTTCCAGGTGCTGGTCCTCATGGAAGAGGCCGCGGTCGAGGACGGTGCTGTCGAAGAGCTGCGCAACCTCGTCGATTCCGAGCTCACGGAAGATGAGTGGACCACCCACGTCACCGGACCGGCGGCGCTCTCCGATGACTTCGCCAACGCCTTCGCCGGGATCGACGGGCTGCTCCTGCTGGTCGCCGTGATCACGGTCTTCGTCATCCTGGTGGTGGTCTACCGCTCGGTGCTGCTGCCCTTCCTGGTGCTGCTCTCCTCCATCGCCGCGCTCTCCAGCGCCATCACCGTGATCTTCCAGATGGCCAAGTGGGAGTGGATCACGCTCAACGGCCAGGCCCAGGGCATCCTCTCGATCCTGGTCATCGGCGCCGCCACCGACTACTCGCTGCTGCTGGTCGCCCGCTACCGCGAAGAGCTGCTCGCCCGAGAGAACCGCTTCGATGCGCTCTGGGAAGCCTGGCGCCGCTCCACCCCTGCGATCCTCGCCTCCGGCGGCACCGTGGCCGCCGCGCTGCTCTGCCTGCTCTTCTCCGATCTGAACTCCAACCGGGCACTGGGCCCCGTGGCCAGCACCGGCATCGTCTTCGCGATGCTCGCCACGCTGACCTTCCTGCCCGCGATGCTCGCGCTCTTCGGCCGCCCGGTCTTCTGGCCCAAGGTCCCGCATGCGCCCAAGCCCGCCGTGGAGGAGGCCCTGGCCGCGAACCCAGACCTGGAGACGCGCCGCACGAAGCACACCTCGCGGCGTCGGACCCTCTGGGCCGTGGTCGCGGAGAAGGTCCGCGCCCGTCCCCGGTTCATCTGGCTCGTGGTCACCGGCCTGCTGCTCATCGCCTCGGTGGGCGTGCTGGATCTGCGCGCCGAGGGCGTCCCGCAGTCGGAACAGGTGCTGGGCCAGACCGACGCCAAAGATGGCCAGGCGATGCTCGAGGAGCATTTCGATGCCGGCACCGGCGCCCCCGCGAACGTCTTCGTGCCTGCGGATGAGCTTGCCGCGGCACTCGAGATCGTCGATGCCCGCGACGGCGTAGGCGAGGTCTACGCGGTGGCCGAGAACGGCGCACCGGCCCAGGGTCCTGAGGATGCCAATGAGGTCGACGGCTACAACCAGCTCTCGGTCACGCTGACCGACTCCGGGGACTCCCTCGAGGCTGAGCGCACCATCGGGGAGCTCCGCGAGGAGCTCAACGCGCTCGACGGCGAAGCGCTGGTCGGCGGCACCACCGCCACCCAGCTGGACACCAACGAGACCGCCCAGCGTGACCTGATCACGATCATCCCGATCGTGCTGCTGGTCATCCTGGCCTTCCTGATCGTGCTGCTGCGCTCGGTGACTGCCCCGCTGATCCTGCTGGTCACCACGGTGCTCTCCTACACCGCAGCACTGGGCATCTCCGCGCTGGTGTTCAACTACATCTTCGGGTTCCCAGGAGCCGACCCGACGGTGCCGCTGTTCGGCTTCGTCTTCCTCACCGCCCTGGGGGTGGACTACAACATCTTCCTGGCCACCCGAGCCCGGGAGGAGACCATCCGCCGCGGGCCGAAGGAGGGGCTGCTCTACTCACTGGTCATCACCGGCGGAGTCATCACCAGCGCCGGCATCGTGCTGGCCGCGACCTTCGCCGCCCTGGGCGTGCTGCCGCTGATGTTCATGGTGCAGCTGGCCTTCCTGGTCGCCCTGGGCGTGCTGATCGACACCTTCATCGTGCGTACCCTGCAGGTCCCGGCGATCGGCGTGGACCTCGGTCACCGGTTCTGGTGGCCCTCGAAGATCGGCAGAGGCGACCGCTGGAGCAACGACCCTGTGACCACGTCGGGACCTGAAGATTCTGCAGATCGAGCGAAAGATTCCTCGGCTCTGGCGGCTCAACCCCGATAGGATGACGGCAGCGCACCAATGACGTTGCCGTCTCTGACTTATGCAATAAGGAGCTCACACGTGGCTATCGCAACCCCGGACAAGTACAACCAGATGATCGATTCCGCGAAGGCTGGCGGCTACGCCTACCCCGCGGTGAACGTCACCAGCTCGCAGACCCTGAACGCCGCCATCCGCGGCTTCGCCGAGGCCGAGTCTGACGGCATCATCCAGGTCTCCACCGGCGGTGCCGCGTACTGGTCCGGCGCCAGCGTCAAGGACATGGTGGTCGGCTCCCTGGGCTTCGCCGCCTTCGCCAAGCAGGTCGCCAAGAGCTGCGGCGTAAACATCGCGCTGCACACCGACCACTGCCCCAAGGACAAGCTCGACGGGTTCGTGCTGCCGCTGCTCGAAGCCTCCGAGGCCGAGGTCAAGGCCGGACGCGACCCGATCTTCAACTCCCACATGTGGGACGGCTCCGCAGAGACGCTCGAGGAGAACCTGCGCATCGCCGCCGAGCTGCTTCCCCGCAGCGCGGCCGCCAAGCAGATCCTCGAGGTAGAGATCGGCACCGTCGGCGGCGAAGAGGACGGTGTGGAGAACGCGATCAATGAGAAGCTCTACACCACCATCGAAGACGCCACCGCGACCATCGAGGCGCTCGGCCTGGGCGAGCACGGCCGCTACATGACCGCGCTGACCTTCGGCAACGTCCACGGCGTGTACAAGCCCGGCGGCGTGAAGCTGCGCCCGGAGATCCTCAAGGCGATCCAGGAGGAGGCCGCCGTGAAGTACGGCAAGGCGGCACCCTTCGACCTGGTCTTCCACGGCGGTTCCGGCTCCTCCGAGCAGGAGATCTCCGACGCGGTCTCCTACGGCGTGATCAAGATGAACATCGACACCGACACCCAGTACGCCTTCACCCGCCCGGTGGCCGGTCACATGCTCGCCAACTACGACGGCGTGCTGAAGATCGACGGCGAGGTCGGGAACAAGAAGACCTACGACCCGCGCGTCTGGGGCGCCAAGGCCGAAGAGTCCATGGCCGCCCGCATCGTGGAGGCCTCCCAGCGCCTCGGCTCCGCCGGCAAGTCCATCAAGTAATACTTCTCGCTCAGCGTCCCGCGCCGAGCAACGACGACGACGGTGGCCGTCCCTTCTCGGTGAAGCGGCGGCCGCCGTCGTCGTTCCCAGCCGACCGGGCCGCTGACTGGTCCCGAGCGTGGGAATGGCCGCGCCCTCGGTAGGGTTGAGCCTTGGGAAATCGTCTTCAACGGCCGCCGTCTCAGGCGGCCGGACGTCCCCAACAGGTCGGAGAACCTCATGAACATGTCCACGATCGCGCTGCGCACCGTCCCCGGTGCCTTCATCCTCAACGCCGGGATCGGCAAGCTCGGCCTTGATGCCGATTCCGCCGCCGGCATGCAGGGCATGGCCGCCACCGGCGTGCCCGCAGTCAAGCAGCTCTCGCCGGAGCAGTTCGGCAAGGCTCTGGCATGGGGAGAGATCGCCCTCGGCGGCGCGCTGCTGGCACCCTTCGTGAGCAACCGGGTCGCAGGTCTCGCACTCGGCACCTTCACCGCGGGCATGCTCAGCATGTATTTCCGCAATGACGGCATGACCCAGTCCGACGGCGTCCGCCCCACCCAGGACGGCACTCCGCTGGCAAAGGACGCCTGGCTCGCTGCGATCGCCATCGCCCTCGTCGACTCCGGCAAGAAGTCCAGCCGCAAGAAGAAGTGATCCGCGCAGCCACATCAGGCGGCGGCCCGCTGGAGTCCACGCGGGCCGCCGCCGGGCTCCGGCCGAGATCCTCACGTCGAGAGGGCCGCGCAGCCCGTGCGGGAGCGGCTTTGGATGCGAATCCCGGTGAGGAATCTTGGCAGTAGGATGTGGCCATGAGCATCGTTGGTCAAAATTTGATGGAGCCGGAGCCCACGCTGCTTCCGGCTGAACCCGAAGTCTCCGAATCGCTGGCCACCGGCGAGGAGCCCGTGGATCTCGCGGCGAAACACCCGGAGTCCTCCCTGGTCTGGGCGCTGCTCGCAGAGGACGCGCTGGACCAGGGATACACCGTGGAGGGCTACGCGTACGCCCGGGTCGGCTACCACCGCGGCCTCGACGTGCTGCGCCGCTCCGGCTGGCGCGGTGCCGGCCCTGTGCCGTGGAGCCACGAGCCCAACCGCGGCTTCCTGCGTTCCCTGGGCGCGCTGGGCCAGGCTGCGGCCGCCATCGGCGAGACCGCCGAGGTTGAACGCATCACCAAGCTGCTGCGCGACTGCGACGCTTCCGCACCCGAGGCGATCAGCCGCCTGCGCTGAGCCCTGCGCTGTCCAAGCCGAAGGGTTCTTCTGAGAATGGCTAAGCTCTACTTCCGCTATGGCGCGATGAACTCGGGCAAGTCGACCGGGCTGCTGCAGGCCGCGTTCAACTATGAGGAGCGCGGTCAGCGGGTTCTGCTGGCGAAGCCCCAGGTAGACACCAAGGGCGAGGACGAGATCGTCTCCCGTCTCGGCGTGACCCGCAACGTGGACTTCCTGATCCCGCCGCAGGCTCCGCTGCGCGAACTGGTGGCACAGCATGCTGCGGGGACCACGCCGGGAACGTTGCTCGATGACATGGAAGCGGAGTCAGGGGCGCTGAACCGGCAGATCAAACCCGTGGCCTGTCTGCTCGTGGATGAGGCCCAGTTCCTCACCCCGGCGCAGGTGGAGGACCTGCTGCGCATCGCCGTGCTCGATGACGTTCCGGTGCTCGCCTACGGCATCCGCACGGATTTCCGGACGATGGCGTTCCCCGGGTCGGCGCGGCTGATGGACCTCGCCCATGCACTCGAGGAGCTCAAGACCATCTGCCGCTGCGGGCGCAAGGCGGTGTTCAACACCCGACGCGCCGGTGACGCGATCATCTTCGACGGTGATCAGGTCGCGATCGACGGCACCGACATCTGGTACGAATCCCTCTGCGCCGCCTGCTACCTCGAGGCTTCGGGCGGTCGACTGGGCTGACTGTGTCAGGACCAATCCTGGTTTCGGTCGACGTTGGTAGGATCTACAAGGACGCCTTTGCGGTTGCGGGTGCTCCCAGACCAGCTCAGCTCGGGAAAGGACTGCCATGCCAGCCATTGTGATCGTCGGAGCCCAGTGGGGCGACGAAGGTAAGGGCAAAGCCACGGACCTGCTCGGTTCCCGGGTCGACTACGTGGTGAAGCCCAATGGCGGCAACAACGCAGGTCACACCGTCGTCGTCGGCGGCGAGAAGTTCGAGCTCAAGCTCCTTCCGGCCGGGATACTGTCCCCGAACGCCGTGCCGGTGATCGGAAACGGCGTCGTCGTGAACCTGGAGGCGCTCTTCCACGAGATCGATGGCCTCGAGGCGCGCGGCGCCGACACCTCGAAGCTGAAGATCTCGGCCAATGCGCACCTCGTCGCGCCCTATCACCAGACCATGGACAAGGTCACCGAGCGGTTCCTCGGAAAGCGCGCCATCGGCACCACCGGTCGCGGCATCGGTCCCACGTACATGGACAAGGTCGCCCGCCTCGGCATTCGGGTCCAGGACATCTTTGACGAGTCGATCCTGCGGCAGAAGATCGAAGGGGCGCTGCGGCAGAAGAACGAGCTCCTGGTCAAGCTCTACAACCGCCGAGCCATCGCGGTCGATGAGATCGCCGAGTACTTCCTGGACTTCGCCGAGCGACTGCGGCCCATGGTCGTGGACACCACCATCCTGCTCAACGACGCGCTGGACCGCGGCGAAGTGGTGCTGATGGAGGGTGGTCAGGCGACCTACCTCGACGTCGACCACGGCACCTACCCGTTCGTGACCTCCTCCAACCCGACCGCGGGCGGCGCGTCCGTCGGGTCCGGCATCGGGCCGACCCGGATCACGCGCTCCATCGGCATCGTCAAGGCTTACACCACACGAGTCGGTGCCGGCCCGTTCCCGACCGAGCTCTTCGACGAGTGGGGCGAGTACCTGCAGAAGACCGGCGGCGAGTTCGGCGTCAACACCGGACGCCCGCGTCGCTGCGGCTGGTACGACGCGGTGATGGCGCGCTACGCCTCCCGCATCAACGGCTTCACCGACTTCTTCCTGACCAAGCTCGACGTCCTCACCGGCATCGAAGAGATCCCGGTCTGCGTGGCCTACGAGGTCGACGGCGTCCGTCAGGACGAGATGCCGATGACCCAGACCGAGTTCCACCACGCGAAGCCGGTCTTCGAGAACTACCCCGGCTGGACCGAGGACATCTCCGGCGCCCGCACGCTGGAGGACCTCCCGGAGAACGCACGGAACTACGTGCTCGCGCTGGAGAAGCTCAGCGGCTGCCGGATCTCGGGCGTGGGCGTGGGGCCTGGCCGCGACCAGGTGATCGCGATCCACGACCTCATCGAGGACTGAGCAAGACCGGTCAGCGTCACTCCACTGAGGTATGGCGCGGCCGGTGCCGTGGAGGCGGTGAGGCGGGAGCAGGGGAAGGCGCAGCGGAGCTGCACGGTCGATCTTCTTCTCGGGGCCAGAAGGTCCAGCCCACGCCAGCCGCCGCCACGACCGTGATCAGACCCAGCAGGTAGGGGTTGTTGAGCTGGTTGACCGCGTTGGCGATGTGCGGGATGTGGAACAGCGAGAGTCGCGCTTCGGTGATCGTGTACGGGTGAGGATCCTCCGTCTCGTTGGCGTCTCCCTGCATGCGGATGACGCGCTCAGCGGACCCGGCTCCGGGTTCGATGCTCGTCACACGGTGCGTCACTGGAAGCTGGTCGTCTCGGTCGACCGTCAGGATGTCGCCGACCTCCACCTCCTCGGCTGAGATCTCCTGGACGACGGCGACAGCTCCGGTGGGGATCGTCGGTTCCATCGACCCGGTGCGGAACATGATCAGTGAGATGTTCATGGCCCACCCGAGGACGACCAGCAGGATCGAGATTCCGCCGAGGACCGCAGCCAGCCACAGGAAGAGTTCGCCCAGAAGGTGGAGGGCGCGTTTCATGAAGCGCTGGACGCCCATCAGCAGTTGGGCTGCAGGTTGGCGCCCGCGGATCGACCGGGCAGCTGGACGCGAACGATGCCCCGATGGACCGGTGCATCGGCGCGAATGAGGTCGAACTCATCGTTTTGGGAAAGTCTGTAGGAGAACCGATGCCCGGAATCATCCAGGGCAGTCACCTCGCCGCCCTGCCAGCGGAGGGTCGCGTCGTCCAGGAACTCGGGGCAGACGATCTGGGACAGATCTATGGTGATCGCCCAGGGAATGTACGTCTCCACTGGAGTCTGCACGTCTGCGCTGATGCCAAGTGACCATCCGCCATCATTGCTCAAGTCCCAGGTGAACAGCGCTGTGTCAACCTCGGGGTATGGCACGGAATCGCGCAGCGTGCAGAAGCGGATTGCCATATCGGCCCCGGGCTCAATGGTGCGAGTGTCACCGAGCCAAGACTGCCGAGCGTCAGATCTGAAGTCTTGCCCGCGAATGCTCCAGATCGATGAGGTTGTATCGAAATCGCCGGTGAAGGCCCCCTGTCGAGGGTTTCCCTGGGTCTGGAAGCGTGGTTCCCCCGATGTGGCGTAGGGAGTCCAGCCCCAGAGCGGTGCCTGAGATGTGTCGAACTCAAGCTCCCATTCCACGGGCTCTTCAGACGAGTTGCTGATTGTGAAGTCGTGGCAGAAGTCGAGTGTGCGTCCTCCGAGGGGGGTCACCGAGGTGGTCTGGAAGGTCAGCCCCATTGCGGCGAGGTCATTCTTGGGTTGCAGGGCGGGGAGTGTGTTGATCTCGTCGACGCGGGCTTGATCCACCTCGGCGCCACCGTCTGCGATGGGAACGTCGGGGGTCTCTGGTTCGCCCTCATCTGGGTCTTCTGGGTTTGGGGAGGAGTCGGGGTCTTCGGGGTCTCGGGGGTCTTCGGGTTCCGACGGATCAGCAGGGTCTTCGGTCTCGGAGGGATCCTCTGGCTCGGTGGGCGCGTCAGATTCCGGGGGCTCCTCCGTCTCCTCAGGCTCAGGAGCTTCATAGCGCAGCTCTGCCGCCGCATATTCGGAGTCGGTCCAGGACGCTTCGGTGAGCTCGGCCGGATGGTGCACGGAGGCCAGAGCCAGCGCGGCCACGCCGAGGATCGCGGCCCAGGCGCTGAGCATGCGGGGGTTCGATGTCATTGGTTGCTGCCAGTTCCATTCGCGGTTCCTGCCAGCTCCCACGAGGCCTCCACTGAGGTCGCGTCGGGGCTGGGGCTGATCTCGGGCGGCAGAGTGATGGCGAAGCAGAAGTCGACCTGGTCGGACCCCTGTGCCTGAAGTGCCTGTTCACTGCCCGGACCGCCGCCATCGGCCAAGGATGACCCGAGCGGGACGACCGCAGTCTCACTGGCTGTGAAGCTGTCGGCATTGCAGGAAGGGGGGCCGGCCGGACTCGGGGGGAGCCGCTGGACTCCGTAGGTCAGGTGCGCGCCCAGTCCCGTGATGTTGTCCGGGTGAGCCAGCAGGGCGACTGCGCCGCCGACCGAACCCTCATCAGTGCTCACGCTCAGCAGGGCGTAGACCGGAGATCCAGGGATCATGTCCACTTCTGCGGCATCGATGAACAGTGGAGCCGGGGCATCGGGGCTGTACTGAGAGAAGTCTTCACCATTGGTCGAACTGGTCAGTACGAACTCCCCCGCGGTCAGCGTGCCGGTGGCATCCTGTTGATCAGTCCAGGATGCCACCGTGGCGAACGCGCCCAGACCCAGAACGCTGCCGCTCGCCAGCAGGGCTCGCAGCTTCGCGAGACGCCTGCCACGTGGGGAACATACGCGGTCATGCGTGGGGCCAGCGGCGGACATCTTCATTGACTGAGCTTATCGGGGCTCAGGTCAGTCTTCGACGGACTCGGTCTGCACCTTCCATGTGGCGGAAGCCTTCGCTTTGGGCTCCAGGATGTTCTCGTCAGCGGCGGTCACCTGGAAGCAGAGCTGAACGGAGGTGCCTGCGGTGTCGGACTCGCCGTTGACCAGACGGATTTGCTCATCCTTGCTAAGCGCGCCCTCGAGCTCTCCGAGGTGGGCTCCAGTCGCGATGACGTTGCCGGAATTGCTTCCTGCGGCGCAGGTGCCACCGGTCACTTCCAATACCCGGACATCGACGAAGTTCTCAACCTGGCCAGTGCCCACAGATGTGATGCCGGTGATCATGCCGTCAATTGTGGTTTCCTCATCAGTGCGAAGCCAGAGGGGGGCCGCAAACTTGTCGCCCGGGGCCGCGTTGGCCGCCGAGAACTGCAGCTGTGCGGGTTCGCCTTCGGGGTGCTCTGCAAAACCGTTGCCGTCTTCGGAGCTCTCTACGTTGTATGACCCGGCGCCGAACAGGCCTTGGGCGAATTCTGAGTCGTTCCAGGTCGCGAGGGTGGCCACGGCGCCGATGCCGAGGACGGTGCCTGCGGCGACGACGGCTTTGATCTTGCGGCGGCGTGAGTGAGCGCGGGTCTGGGATTCGAAGGTTTCTGGGCGTGAGGCAGGGGGTGTTGCAGTCATGGATGATCTCCTGGGCGCAGGCATGCTGTACCGGATGAATCCACGGCACAGTGGACGGAAAAGTAAACGGACAAGGGTGGAGCGAAGTACTCGCGCATTCGCTGCTGGTGACAGATCCAAGCGGTGCAAGACGCTTAGACGTTCTAACTAAAACACAATCAAGTGCAGTATTCAAGGTTTTGAGGAAAATGGCAGGTAACCGCAACGCGGTGTAGTGATATGACTCACAAGAGCTGCTGGCCATTCCGACTAGATCTCCCGCGCGGTAATGCGTACACGCGTCCGCATAAGGATGAAATCAGGTGGGGCGCAAGGGGGATTCTGGGTGATTGTCCGCAGTCTTCCGAAGAAAGTCTGGTGACTCGTCGAATCGTGCGCTCTCGAGGGTGTGATACGGAGCAGCAACTTGTTGCTTGTTTCAAGTATCTTCTAGTAGAAAGACTAGATTTTTGGCGCGGTAACTGGAGCTGATATCAGTGAAGCGGATGGCCATATGTCGACGTTTCTCAGATTCCATGATCTATGCAATTCCATCAATGATCTATTTTCTCAGACGACCAGAAGGTCTTTGGTAGCTGGGCATAGTGTCTAGATGTCGCGTGGTTGCATCGGGGCGACACCGCCGAGCATCGCGTGTAGGCCTTCAGGTGAGGCAGAAGAATGAGGCCCCGGCCTGCAGCGTCATCGGGGCCCGGGAAGATCCGCGAAGCAGAGGAAGACGTCTCTCGCCAGCTGGGTGACCCCATCGCGGCCTTTGCCGATCTTTCCACTGCCGTGACAGTGTCCCCGGATGCGAGGATGCCGGGGTCTTTGTCGCGAACCTGACCTGGGCCTTGATTTCGATCAGTCGGAGCCAGTGCGACGACGCCGAGCCCATGATTGCCGAGATCACCGCCGTGCGCCGGGAATCCGGAGTGCTGGTCTCGGCCGGGCAAGAGCGATTCCATGCCTGGAGGCCATCGTGGAGCCGGGTCATAAGCAGACCGTGAAGCACCTGTTGCGCCTTCGAGGCGAGTCCGGGGCGTGGTGGAACGTTGGAGCAGATTTGATGCTGCTCGTGGTGCGGGCCGCGCACTCAGCCGATCCATTCCGCGCAGCACGTCTCGGATTTCGGCGCCCACCGCGTATTTCGGGCGTTCAATTTCCTTGCCCTGGGAACCTTGGATCTCACGCGCGCAGGAGACGGCTCCGCTCCGACCCTCAGCGGTGAAATCCGTGGAGACGCCTCCGCAGGAAGCTTGCGCCGAGGTCGCTGTCGATGGGGCAGGAGTCTTGGAGGGGCTCTCGGCGTGAGAGCGCCAGGCCGCCGTGCTCATCACTGACGGCTGGACAAACAAGGAGATCATCGAGGCGCTGGGGGTTGTCCTTGCGCACCGTAGATTTCCATGTGCGCAATGCGATGACGAAGGTCTACGTCTCGTCCCGCTACGAGATTCGGCACCGACTGCGTGATGCCTCACCCGGCACGCGGCCGCTCGCGGCGGGCCCTGCGGGGAGCCTGCCGCCCCGCGCTCGCGGGCAGCGCTTCTCTTGCAGCTCATTCATCTCTGCGGGGTCAAGACAAAACAGGTCGCCAGGCCGTGGACGAACCTGTCAAATCGTGACTGACCTTGGCTTCTCCCGCGAAAAACCCTTCTCGATTCGCATTCTGCACCGTAATCTAAGTCTGTAACCGTCGTTTCTCTACAAGAGCAGGTTTCTCAATGGAGCTCCAGCAATATGTCCGAGTCCTCAAGCGAGGATGGCTGACCCTGGTCCTGGCCGTGGTCGTGACCGTCGGTGCCGCGGCCGCGCTGGTCGCGCTGCTGCCGGCGACCTACGAGGCGGAGACGCGCATCTACGTCGCGGTGGAGGATGCCGAGGCCTACGACCTGAGCCAGCGGTCGATCTACAGCCAGGAACTCGTAAGGAGCTTCGTCGAGCTCGCCCGGAGCTCAGCCGTTCTTGGACCTGTGGTGGAGGACCTGGAGCTTGAGGACACCCCGCGAGAGCTCGCCGAACAGATCACGGTGGCCGCGCAGACCGGCACGGTGATCCTGGAGGTCACCGTCGCCGACGAGGATCCTCAGCGGGCTGCCGCAATCGCCACGTCGATGACTGCTGCGCTCGATGATGTGGTCCAGGGTCTCACGACATCGACGGAGGGCGACGGAAACGTCACGTTGACCGCCGTGGAAGAACCTTTCGTCCCGGATGCTCCCAGCTTTCCGCAGCCGATCAGCATCCTGGGACTCGGACTGCTGGCCGGCCTCGCCATCGGGATCGTGATTCTGGCGCTGCGCGAAGTCCTCGACACGAAGGTCCGCAGCGAGCAGGACATCACGGAGGTCACCGATCAGGCAGTGCTGGGAGGCGTGCAGTTCGACCGGGAGCTGCAGAAGGGTCGGCTCATAGCCCAGGCAGATGTGGGCAGTCCGCTGACCGAATCCTTCAGCACGCTCGGGACCAATCTGCAGTTCCTGGCCGTGGGACAGTCGGCGCGCAGCTTCGTCGTCACCTCCTCGATCGAGGCGGAGGGGAAGTCATCGGTAGCGGTCAACCTCGCCATCAGCCTGCGCGCCGCAGGCCACCGGGTTCTGCTGGTCGATGCAGATCTGCGCAGGCCCATGGCCGCCCAGATGCTCGGACTCGAGGGCGCGGTGGGACTCACCGATGTGCTCAGCGGACGCGTGGAGCTGCCCGACGTCATCCAATTCTGGGGACCCGATAACCTGGAGATGCTGCCAGCCGGGACGGTGCCTCCGAATCCCATCGAGCTCCTCGGCTCCGAGGCCATGGAAGAGCTGGTCGCGACGCTTCAGCGTGAGTACGAGATCATCATCTTCGACGCCCCGCCGCTGCTGCCGGTCAGCGACGCCCGAGTGCTGGGCGCCCTGTGTTCCGGAGTGCTTCTGGTGGTGGCGGTTGGCAGGGTGCACAAGCCGCAGCTGCAGAAGGCCATCGAGGCGATGCGCATAGTGGACGTGACGCTGTTCGGAGTGGTGCCCACGATGCTGCCCCCGAAGGCAGTCGACGGCTACAGCACTCCATACCGTCAGCAGGTGGGGGTGGTTCCGCGATGATGCCGGTCAGTGACGACCCGTTCAGGGTCCTGGTGGTCTGCACCGGGAACATCTGCCGCTCGCCCCAGACTGCGCAGCTGTTGCAGGCCGCGGTTGCGCAGGCCGGGGAGTCCTGGCGCTCGGCGGTGGTGATCGCCAGTGCGGGGACCCGAGCCTTGGAAGGAGCCCCCATGGATGAGCAGGCGGCAGCGCTCTCCCTGAGACTTGGAGCCGATGCCACCGGCCACACAGCCAGGCAGCTCACCCCGACCATGGTCGAGGAAGCCGATCTCGTCCTGGGCATGGCGCGTGAACACCGCAGTGAGGTGGTTCGCGCTGCACCACGGGCATCACGCAAGGCATTCCTGCTGACCGAGTTTGCCGACCTTCTCGAAGGTGTCGAGCGGGCGTCGGCGCATCGGTTCCAGCCGCTGCCCTCACCTCGCTCGGGTCTCGCGTCGCCGCTGCTGCCCGACCAGCTGCGCCAGGGAGTCGAGCGTGCGGCTGCCCAGCGCGGGATGATTCCACCCCGTGATCCGGACACCATGGACGTGCTCGACCCCTACGGGCATGCCCCGAAGGTCTACCGAGCGTCCGCCGAACAGGTCCAGGAGTCGCTGGCGCGCATCCACGGATCGGTGCGGAAGCTCGCGCAGGGAGTGCCTTGGTGAGGTCGCTGCGGACCTGGTTCTTCTATGTCTACATCGCCTGCACCCTCGGGGCGAATGCCGTCATCCTGATCTCGTACGACCCCGCCGGTGGCGTCGTGGACAACTCGATCTTCTCCGCAAGCTGGGTCCTGCTTCACCTGATCTCGGTGCTGGTCCTGCTGACCTCACGGTCACTGAGCCCGGTGCCGATCACGATCGCCGTGAGTATCGGGGGACTCGTGGTCCTCAGCGCCGCCTGGTCCGTCTCTCCAACGGATTCACTGGTCTATGGAGTCATGGCCGCCGGAAACATCCTCGTCGCGTGCATGCTGGCCGCCGAATACTCATTGCAGCAGATTGCCCGGGTGTTCCTCCGAGTGCTGACCGTGCTGGTGCTGGCAGGCATGGCCTTCGCTCTCGTCGGCGTCGACCAGGTGCTGTACATTGATCCGCATGGCCGCGCTAACCTCCTCGGCGGAGATCCGATCCGCGGCTTCTTCCAGCACAACATCATGGCCGGCTTCTACGGGGCCACCGGCACTGTCCTGGCCATGACGCTGCTGCGCGGTCTCCGCCGGGTGCTGGTGCTCGCGGCGTTCATCCTCTTCGTCCTCTGGGCCGGCTCCGCCACGGGGGTCCTGCTCGCGGGCGCCGCAGTGATCATCGTGCCGCTTGCCCAGCTGTTGGTCCCGCGCATCCCGCTGGGAGGCCTGCTCGCCGTCCTGGTGCCGGTGGGCGTGGCCGCTGGGGCGGTGCTGAACCAGGTCTGGGTGCCTCTGCTGGAGGCGATCGGGCGCGATCCGACGCTGACCGGACGCACGGTGCTCTGGGAATGGGGCTACCGCGCGATCGCCGAACGGCCGGTGACGGGGTGGGGCTTCACCGGCTACTTCCACTCGCCTGAGGGTGAAGTTCCCAGCCTGTATGTGCCGCAGTTCGACGACTACGCCATCGCGCACTTCCACAACTCCTATATCCAGACCGCCGTCGACCTCGGTCTGCTGGGCCTGCTGCTGCTGATCCTGGTGCTGGGATGCACCACCGGCTGGGCGTATCTCTACGCCCGCAGCACAGACACGCGCACCGGTGTGGGACTGCTGATGGTGATGGTCATCTTCCTGATCGCGTCACCCACAGAGTTCCTCTTCATCAACTACAACCACTTCGGCAGCTTCGCGCTGTTCACGCTGTTCTTCGGGCTGCTGCAGCAACGACGGACGAGGGCGCGGCACCCGGAGACGGAGTCCCTCAGTGCCGCGCCCTCGAAGCGTGTCTCACTCAGCGGTCGATGATCTGCCGCTTCGCAGAGATGACACCGGTGTTGAAGCCGGCGAGGTGAAGGTTGCCGTGGAAGCGGCCGTGCTCGATCTTCAGGCACCGGTTCTGCACCGCGTTGAGCCCGGCGTCCTGGGCCAGCTGCATGGCCTGCTCAGTCTCGATGCCGAGCTGGGCCCAGATGGTCTTGGCGCCGATCTCGGCGGCCTCCTGGGCGATGTCGGGAACATCCTCGGCTCGGCGGAAGATGTCCACGATGTCGGGGACCTCGGGGAGATCCTTCAGTGAGGCGTAGACCGGCTGGCCGAGCACCTCTTTGAGTCGCGGATTCACGAAGTAGACCGTGTAGCTCGAGGAGCTCAGCAGGTAGGTCGCCACGAAGTAGCTGGCCCGGGCTGGCTTGTCCGACATGCCCACGATCGCCACCGACTTGGCGCTGCGCAGCAGCTGCAGCCGGCGGGAGGGCGACGGCGCTTCCCAGCGGCCGTGGGGATGTTCGGCCGTGGCCTCGTCGTGGTGCTGCAGGGTCTGCTCGCTCATCACTTGTCTCCTTCGACTGCGGTGCTCAGCGCCTGGTCCAGATCCCAGATGATGTCATCGACGTCTTCGATGCCGACCGAGATGCGGATCAGGTCCTCCGGGATCCCGGCTGCGGCCATCTGCTCCGGGGAAAGCTGCTGGTGGGTGGTTGATCCTGGGTGCAGGATCAAGGTGCGCACATCCCCCACATTAGCCAGGTGGCTGGCCAGCTGCAGGGACTCGATGAAGCGGGCGCCGGTCGCCCGGCCTCCGCGGATGCCGAAGCTGAACACCGAGCCCACACCCTTGGGCAGCATCTCCTTGGCCCGGTCATGATCGGCGTGGGAGGGCAGACCGGCGTAGTTGACGTAGACCACCCGGTCATCGGCTTCGAGCCATTCGGCGACCTTCTGGGCGTTGGCGACGTGCTCGTCGATACGCTGCGGCAGGGTCTCGATGCCCTGGATGAGGTTGAACGCGGCCTGCGGGCCCAGTGAGGGTCCGATGTCGCGCAGCTGCTCGGCGCGCAGCTTGGTCAGGAAGCCGTATTCGCCGAAGTTGCCCCACCAGGAGAGCCCGCCGTAGGAGGCCACCGGCTCGGTCATCGCGGGGAAGTTCCCGTTGTCCCAGGGGAACTCGCCGGATTCCACGATCACTCCACCCAGGGTGGTGCCGTGGCCACCCATGAACTTGGTGACCGAGTGGATCACGATGTCCGCGCCGTGTTCGAACGGGCGGATCAGGTACGGGGTGGTCAGGGTGGAGTCCACCACCAGCGGGACTCCGTGCTTGTGCGCGACCTCTGAGAGTCCGCGCAGGTCAGCGATGTCAGAGCTGGGGTTCGCGACGACCTCGGTGTAGAGAACCTTGGTGTTCTCCTGCATCGCCGCCTCGTAGTCCTCCGGTTCCAGGGAGTCCACGAAGGTGGTCTCGATCCCGAAGCGGCGCAGCGTGACGTCGAGCTGGGTGATCGTGCCGCCGTAGAGCTTCGAGCTCGCCACGATGTGGTCCCCGGAGCCGCAGAGTGCGGCGAAGACCAGGAACTCAGCACTCATCCCGGAGGCGGTGGCCACCGCGCCGATGCCGCCCTCCAGCGACGCGACGCGCTCCTCCAGCGCCGAGACGGTGGGGTTGCCGATCCGGGAGTAGATGTTCCCGTACTTCTGCAGCGCGAAGAGGTTCGCAGCGTCGTCGGTGTCCTTGAACACGAAGGAGGTGGACTGGTGGATGGGCACAGCACGCGATCCGTGGACGGCATCGGGGACGGCCCCGGCGTGCAGGGCGCGGGTGCGGAAGCCGAACTGGCGATCGCTCATGTAGCTACCTCTTCTCTTCTCGGCGCGGTTCCGCGCCGTTGGCAGATCTCTTCGATCTTCGGTACACAGGGTTCATTCTGCAGGCTTGTGGTGTCTCCCAGGGTCTCGCCGTCATGCAGCTGGGTCAGCAGCCGGCGCATGATCTTCCCGGAGCGGGTCTTGGGCACCTCGGGCACGGGGATCACCGTGCGTGGTTTGGCCACCGGGCCGATCACCTCGCCCACATGGCTGCGCAGCTTCCCGAGCAGCTCCCGCTCGGCCGCGCTGCCCGCACCCCCCGCGGCGTCGAGGCGCTCGCGGGCGGCGGTGGTCAGCACGGTGAACGCAACGGCCGCGTGACCGGTCATGGCATCGAAGACCGGGCAGACCCCGGCCTCGACCACGTCGGGGTGGGAGATCAGCGCCGATTCGATCTCGATCGTGGAGAGCCGGTGTCCGGAGATGTTGATGACGTCATCGATCCGGCCCAGGATCCAGATGTCCCCGTCCTCGTCCTTCCGCGCCCCGTCCCCGGCGAGGAACCATCCCTGCTCCGCGTACTTCTCCCAGTAGGAGGTGAAGTACCGCTCCGGGTTGCCCCAGACGGTCCTGGCCATCGAGGGGCCGGTGTGGGTGAGCACGATGTTGCCCTGCGTGCCCGTGGGCACCTGCTGGCCGGCCTCATCGACGACGGCGGCGCCCCAGCCGGGAAGTGCACGGGTCGCGGCCCCGGGCTTGAGCCCTGGGTGCGTCGACCGGGCGTCCTCGGGCCGCGGGGAGAGCACCGTGGACCCGGATTCGGACTGCCACCAGGTGTCCACCACGGGAAGCGCCGGTCGGCCGGCGTCGTCGGTGGTGTCGCGGCCGATCTCGCGGCGGATCCAGTGCCAGGCCTCGGGGTTGACCGCCTCGCCCACGGTCCCGGCGAGCCGGATCGAGGAGAGGTCATACTGCGCCGGAACACCTTCGGGGAACCAGCCCATCAGGGAACGCACCAGCGTGGGGGCGGTGTAGTAGGTGGTGACCTGGTGGCGTTCGATGATCTCGAAGTGGCGGCCCTCATGCGGAGTGTTCGGCGTGCCCTCGAAGATCACCTGGGTGGCGCCGGCGGCCAGCGGGCCGTAGATCTCATAGGTGTGCGCGGTGACCCAGGCCAGGTCGGCGGTGCACCAGTGGACGTCCTGGGTGCGCCGCTCCGGGTCAGGGTGGGCGAAGAGCCGCAGGTAGGTGTACAGGGCCCCGGTGAGGTAGCCGCCGGTGGTGTGGACGAGTCCCTTGGGCTTGCCGGTGGTCCCGGAGGTGTACATGATGAACAGCTCGGTCTCGGCGTCGAAGAACTCCGGGGTGTGCTCGGGGGAGGCGGTCTCGACCACCTCGTGCCACCAGAGGTCCCGCTCCGGCGTCCATTCCACGGGGGAGTCTGTGCGGTTGATCACCAGGACGTGTTCGAGGTTGCCGCCGTGCTCGGCGGTGGCCTCGGCGACGGCGGCATCAGCGTTGGCCTTCACCGGCACGGCCCTGCCGCGGCGGAACTGACCATCGGTGGTGACCAGCAGCTTCGCCCCGGTGTCCTCGACACGGAACTTCAGCGCCTCGGCGGAGAATCCGCCGAAGACCAGCGAGTGCACCGCGCCGACCCGGGCGCAGGCCAGCGTGATCACGATGGTCTCCACCAGCACCGGAAGGTAGATCACCACGCGGTCCCCGCGGGTGATGCCCATGCTGGTCAGCGCGTTCGCCGCCTGGTTGACCCGACGGCCCAGCTCGGCGTAGCTGACGTCCTCGCGGTCTCCGGGCTCGCCTTCGAAGTGCAGCGCGATCTTCTCCCCGCGTCCCGCGGCGACGTGGCGGTCCACGCAGTTCACCGCGGCGTTGAGCGTCCCGCCCTCATACCAGCCGATCTTCGGGCCGCGCTGGGTGACCGGGTTCGGCGGGGTCCAGGAGTGGGTGGTCTCCCACGGGGTCGACCAGTCCAACAGGGTGGCGGCCGCGGACCAGAATGCCATGCGCTGGTCCTCGTTCTGCGGGTCCGTCCAGGCGTGCACGTCGGCGCTCAACGGATCCGAGGGCACGATCGCGGAGCGCTGGGCCTTGAACGAGGGTGCGGTTTCGGGGGTGTCGCGGTGCGTCGGGTCTTCGGGAGTGGCCGCGGCTGCGGGCACGGTGGATCGAGGGTGGATGCTCAACAAGGGTCCTTCGGGTCAGCTCAGGGTGGTCAGGGTCTTGAACTCGTGCTGGTGGAAGACCAGCCCAGGAGCGCCCTCGGTGAAGCCCAGGTCCAGGATCTCCAGCACGATGATGTCGTGGTCCCCGGCGCGGACCCGGTCGTAGATCCGGGTGCGCAGCCACATCGGGACCCCATCGAGCAGCAGCGCCGAGCCGTGGAGCTGGTAGTCCACCCCGGTGAATCGGTTGGCGCGGTCCTTGGACGCGATCTGCCTGCACAGCCCGTTCTGATCGCGGCCGAGCACCGAGATGCCCAGTTCGCCGCCGCTGCGCTCAAGCTTCGGCCAGGTGGAGGAATCGTGCTGCACCGCCAGGGTGACCAGGGGCGGCGCCAGCGAGACGCCCACCGTGAAGGTGGACGCGATGATCGCCTCAGGTGTCCCATCGACCTCCGCGCCGACGGCGACGACGCCCTGCGGAAACTGTGCCAGGGCGTGGCGCAGCGCAAAGGAGTCCACACGGGACGCGGCGGTGGGGTTCTCAAGGGTGCGAGCAGGAACAGACATGCAGATCAACTCCATCGGTCCTGGCGTTAGCACCCGGCGAATCCGGGTTGCTGCGGCGTCTCTGAGCCAGATCTCTCAGCCGCTCGGGATGGTGACACCTCAACGCTACGCGTCGTCTCGCCGACCAGCAAGAATCGTTCGCACTGTGAGACGCCATATGACATTCGGCGCTGGTGTCACCACCGAACGTGTCCTTGATCTGCTGGATGAACACACCTGGTCACAACGGAGGTCAGGGTGGACGACGTTCATGGATATGGTTCGCCCGGCTCGGCGCTGGTCCGTCAGTCGGAGTCTGGCTTCCGCCGTCGTCCGAACTTGACGGATGAGCCCCTGCATCCTCTATATTGAGCCTCATCACCATCCAGAGCGACCGAGGGATCTGGCCCGAAGACGTCGCAGCAACCCGGGCATGCCGGGTGCTACCGCCAGAATCGATGGAGGAAAGAATGAACATTCAGCTGCCTGTGCCCCAGAATCTGCGCGACGCCATTGAGCGTGTCGGCCTCTCCGCGCTCGACCGAGAGCGCAGCCGTGAGCTCGCCCGCGATGAGGTCACGGACCTCGTGGCAGGTGGCATCGGACGGCTTCGCGTGCCGGAGCCGGCTGGTGGATACGGCTTGGACTGGGTGCAGACCACCGAGGTCCTCCTGGAGCTCGCCGCCCAGGACAGCAACATCCCGCAGGTGCTGCGCGGCCACTTCGCGGTCCAGGAGGATCTGCTGTGGCGCTGCGACGCCCGACCTGACTCCGCCCCTGACTCCGCGCGTGACGCCCGGCCCGATGCCCAGCCCGATGCCCGGCGCGTCGTGCAGCGCTGGCTCGCCAGGTTGGCCGCAGGGGAGCTGGTCGGCAACGCCTGGACCGAACCGGGCAAGGGCGGCTTCCACCAGTCCGGCACCGTGGTCAGCCAGACCGACGACGGGCCCAGGGTCACCGGGGTGAAGTACTACACCACCGGTGCGATCTTCGCGGACTGGCTCGACGTCACCGCCCGGGACGCCGCGGGCAATGAGCTCGCCGTGCTGGTGCGCCGGGACCAGCCCGGAGTGCAGATCGACGACGACTGGGACGGCTTCGGACAGCGCACCACCGGCTCCGGCACCGCGCGGCTGACCGACGCCGTGGTGGAGGAGTCGGAGCTGCGCGGACTGACCGATCGCTTCCCGTACCAGACTGCGCTCTACCAGCACTTCCTGCTGATCGTGCTCGCCGGCGTCGTCGAGGCCGCGGCACGGGACGCCGCAACGCTGCTGCATGAGCGCTCGAGGACCTTCTCCCACGCCAACACCCGCACCCCACGCACCGATCCGCAGCTGCTCCAGGCCGTCGGAGAGGTGGATGCCGTGGCGGCGCTGGCCCGGGCGCAGGTCCTCGCCACCGCCGCGAGCCTCGATGCCGCCTTCGCCGCGCGAAGCGCCACGGAACAAGCCCAGATCGAGGCGGCCAACGCGGTGGAGCTTGCCACCGGACGCGCCCAGGTGGCGCTGCATCGACCCGTGCTGGAGGCGGTCACCCGGATCTTCGACGTCCTCGGCGCCTCCGGGGTGAGCCAGTCCCGGAGTCTCGACCGGCACTGGCGCAACGCCCGCACCGTCACCAGCCACAACCCCTGGGTCTACAAGGCCCGGATCGCCGGGGACAACCGGGTCAACGGCGCCGAGCCGGTCCGGCTGTGGAGCGTCGGCGAACCGGACACCGCGAGTCAGTCTGCGGTGGCCAGCCCGCCAGCGACCCCGATCGGCGCGTAGAAGAACGCCGCGAAGAACGCCTGAGAACCGGCCCCACCCGACCGAGCTCCGACGCTGCACCTTACGCGCAGCCTCGACGCGCAGACATCGATGCCAACCACTGAGTCGAACCTCAAGGAGAACTGCACATGACCTACCCGACCACCGAGTCCGGCAAGCGCGAGATCCTGTTCAACGCCTTCGACATGAACTGCGTGGTGCACCAGTCCCCGGGGCTGTGGCGGCACCCGGAGGACCGCGCCCGGGAATACAACACGATCGGGTACTGGACCGAGGTCGCGCAGATCCTCGAGCGAGGCCTCTTCGACGGACTGTTCATCGCCGATGTGCTGGGCCCCTATGACGTCTTCGGCTCGAACCCGGAGGCCGCGCTGCGCTCCGGGGCGCAGATCCCGCTGCAGGACCCGTTCCTGCTGGTCTCGGCGATGGCCGCGGTCACCAAGAACCTGGGCTTCGGCATCACCGCCGGCACCGCCTACGAGCACCCCTACCCGTTCTCCCGACGGCTGGGCACCCTGGACCACCTCACCGGCGGCCGGGTGGGCTGGAACGTGGTCACCGGGTACCTGCCCTCGGCCGCGCAGAACATGGGCCAGGACGATCAGATGGAGCACGATCGCCGCTACGACCATGCCGATGAGTACCTCGACGTCGTCTACAAGCTGCTCGAAGGATCCTGGGAGGACGACGCCGTCCTCGCCGACAAGGCCTCCGGGGTCTTCACCGACCCGGCGAAGGTGCACCGGATCGAGCACCACGGGGAGTTCTTCAAGACCCCCGGGATCGGCGTGGTGGAGCCCTCCCCGCAGCGCACCCCGGTGATCTACCAGGCCGGGGCCTCCGCCCGCGGCCGGGCCTTCGCCGGCAAGCACGCCGAGGCGGTGTTCATCAATCCGCCCACCAAGGAGCTCGCCAAGGCCTCGGTGGCCAAGATCCGCCAGTCGGTGGCCGAGGCGGGACGGGACCCCTACTCGGTGCGGATCTTCGCGATGCAGACCATCGTCACCGGACCGGACGACGCCGCCGCGCAGGCCAAGTACGACGACCTGGCCCAGTACATCGACGCCGAGGGCGGACTGGTGCTGATGTCGGGCTGGATGGGCATCGACCTGAGCCAGTTCGATCTCGACCAGCCCATCGGCGACGTGAAGTCCAACGCCATCCAGTCCACCGTGGAGACCTTCCAGAAGGCCTCCGGTCGGGAGGATGAGGTCTGGACCGTCCGGCAGCTGGCCGAATGGGTCGGTGTCGGCGGCTTCGGCCCGGTCATCATCGGTGGCGGCCCGACGGCGGCGCAGCAGCTGATCGAATGGCAGGAGGAGACCGATGTGGACGGCTTCAACCTGGCCTATCACATCACCCCTGGCACCTTCGTGGACGTGGTCGAACACGTGGTGCCCGAGCTGCAGAAGCTCGGCCGCTACAAGACCGAGTACGCCCCGGGCACATTGCGCAACAAGCTCTTCGGCGCCGGCGACCACCTGCCCACGGAGCACCACGGGGCGCAGTTCCAGCTCCGCCGCAGGAGCTGATCCCGCCGGCAGGAAAACTCAGCGTCCCGCAACACAGAGGACCGGGGCCTCCGCATGACACCTGGCCGATGATCTGGCCGGCGTGATGCGGAAGCCCCGGCAGAACCCCGAACTGGGGGAGCGGCTAGGCCCAGGTCTTGAGCGCCTTGCGCTCGAGCACCCCGAGCAGGGTGTCGGTGAGCTTGCCCAGCAGCGCCAGCAGCACGATCGCCAGCAGCAGCCGATCGGTGCGACCGTTGTTCTGCGACTCGGTGAGCAGGAAGCCCAGTCCCTCGGCGGCCGCGAGCAGCTCTGCGGCGACCAGGAAGAGCCAGGCCTGCGCCAGGCCGAGCCGGAGTCCGGAGAAGACGCTGGGCACCACGGCGGGCAGCTGGACGGTGCCCAGCAGCCGGAGGCCGTGGAACCCGAAGGCGCGGCCGGCTTCGACCAGCTGCGCGTCCACATGCCGCAGCGCGGAGTGGATCGCGGTGAACACCGGGAAGAACGCGCCGATGGCGATCAGGATGACCTTGGAGTCCTCACCGATCCCCACCCAGAGCAGCAGCAGCGGCACCCAGGCCAGCGACGGCACGGCCCGGAAGGCTCCCACCGTGGGGTTCAGCAGCTTGTCCGCGAGTCCGGACAGCCCGAGCAGCGAACCCAGCGCCAGGCCGAGCCCGGCGCCGATGGCGAAGCCGATCAGCACGCGCTGCAGCGAGATTCCCATGTGTTCGAAGAGGTCGCCGGACTCGAAGAGCCCGATCCCAGCGGTGAGGACCGCCTGCGGGGGAGGCAGCTGGACCGCGGTGAAGGTGCCGGTGACCTCGGTGACCACCCACCACAGTGTCAGCAGCAGCACAGGGACGACGGCGCCGATCAACAGCCCGCCGCCGGGCAGCCCGCGCCGGGTGCGCCGCTCAGGGGAGTGTGCGGCCCCATCGGCGGGCTGTGCCGCCGTGGAGCTGAGTGCGGTGTCTGTCACTCTTCGACCTCCTCGATGTCAGCCTCGTCTGCGGCGTTCTCGGTGCCCTCGGCGTCGGTGGCCTCGCGGTTCTCGGCGAACTCGGTGTAGAAGAGGGACTCGAGCGCCTCATCCACCGCGTCCTGGCTGTCGACGTCGCCGTTCTCCACGAAGAACGGTCCGGCGGCCTCCATGGCGGCGTAGACGTCATCGCCGGGCACCGGGTCCACCTCGAAGTTGGTGCGCTCGGTGATGACCGCCTCGGCGATCTCCGGCTCGATCCCGGCGTACTCGGCGAGGATCTCCGCCGTTCCCTCGGGGTTCTCGTTGGCCCATTCGCGGGCCTGCTCGTAGACGTTGACCACGATCTGGGCCACATCGGGGTGGTTCTCCACGAAGTCCCCGGTGGCGTTGATGACCGAGTAGGTGTTGAAGTCCACGTTGCGGTAGAGCAGCTCCGCGCCCTCGGCCTCGGCGCCGGCCATGATCGGATCCAGTCCGGCCCAGGCGTCGACGTCGCCGTTCTCCAGCGCCTGGCGGCCGTCGGCGTGCTGCAGCGCCTGGACCTCGACGTCGTCCACGCTCAGCCCGGCCTCCTGCAGCGCGCGCGCCATGAAGAAGTAGGGGTCGGTGGCCAGGGTGGCGGCGATGGAAGCTCCCTCGAGATCCTCCACGGATTCGATGTCGGAGCCTTCCTGGGTGACCAGAGCGGACCACTCGGGCTGGTTCTCGATCATGATCGTGTGGGTGTCGGCGCCGACGGCGCGGTTCAGCAGCGCGGCGGAGCCGGCGGTGGAGCCCACGTGGATGTTGCCCGCGCGCAGGTTCTCGTTCGCGCGGTTCGAGCCCTGGGACTGCACCCACTGCACGTCGACGTCGAGCTCTTCGAGCTCTTCCTCCAGCCAGCCGTTCTCCAGGATGATCAGGCTCAGCGGGTTGTACGTGGCGAAGTCGATGTTCAGCGTCTCCAGCTGCTCGTCCTCGCCGCCATCACCGCCGCAGGCGGTGGCGAGCAGCGCGACGGCGGCGGCTGCGGAGACAGCTTTGACGGAGGTGCGGCGGGAGCGCGGGGAGCGGGAAGCGGAGGTGCTGGGCATGGGGAGGGCCTTTCGGTTCTTCAAGGATGGACATCGTGTTCGAGGTTCATGGTCGTGCGTGTCAGGCAGGAGCGGCAGAAGGCTCCTGGCATGTTCGGCATGTGGGGTCAGGCAGTGAATGGGCCCCGGAGGTGGTGATCCGGCAGTGCGGGGACCGCGTCGGCGGAGCCCCGCTGGTCAGGTCAGGACGAGCGGAGTCGGCCGGATCAGCTGCCGGGACGAGTCAGTGGCTGTGCGAGTCGACGCCGAGGCCGGAGAAGAGCTCCCCGCGCAGAGCGGCAAGCTCCGCGGAGGCGCGATCTCGCGGACGTCGCCCGGGCACGCTCAGCAGTCGGGCGATCGTGGCACCTTCGGCGGGATCGGGGTCCGCCGGGTCCTGCCCGAGGAGCAGCACGCGGTCTGCCAGCTGCAGCGCCTCATCCACGTCGTGGGTGACGAGCAGCACCGTGGTGCCGGTCTGCGCATGCAGATCCAGCAGCAGGTCCTGCATCTTCAGCCGGGTGAGCGCGTCCAGGGCGCCGAAGGGCTCGTCGAGCAGCAGCACGCCGGGGCGGCGAGCCAGTGCCCGGGCCAGCGACGCGCGCTGCGCCATGCCTCCGGAGATCTCCCGGGGTCGCAGCGACGCGCGGTCGTGCAGACCGACCAGCTCCAGGAGCTCGTCCACGCGTTCACGCCCCTCGGCCTTGGACAGGCTGCGCGGCAGCCCCAGGCTGACGTTCTTGTGGATCGAGCGCCAGGGCAGCAGTCGCGGCTCCTGGAATCCGACCGCGGTGCGCTCGTCGTAGCGCTGCACCGGGGAACCGTTGATCAGGATCTCGCCGGTGCTGCCGGTGTCGAGACCACCGACGGCGCGCAGCAGCGTGGACTTGCCGCAGCCGGAGGAACCCAGGATCGCGAGCACCTCACCGGGAGCGATCTGCAGGCTGACGTCGCGCAGCACGGTGCGCGATCCGAAGGCGCGGCCGACGCCGGAGAGCTGGACATCGAGTGACGTGTACTGCTGCCGGCTGTCAGGCTTGGCGGCAGCCACGGAGGTGGCGTCTGAGGGCTCGGCAGGGCCGGCAGCGGTTGTTGCGGTGTAGTCGGTCAGGGTGGAGGCAGGCGAAATCATCAGAGGATACTCCCATCGATCCTGGCGGTAGCACCCGGCGAAAAGACACCCTTGCAAAGGTGCCCCTCCCTGGGTTGCTGCGGCGTCGACGAGCCAGATCTCTCGGCCGCTCGGGATGGTACGCGGATCAGACTACGCCCAGGCGGGGAATCCGATCAATGTCGCGTTCAGCAAATGAGACAAAACGCAACACATATCGCGACTTGACTTTCTGCCCACGTTCACCATTACAGTGAAGGCACTCAACCATCCAGAGCGACCGAGAGATCTGGCTCGAAGACGTCGCAGCAACCCGGAGGGCTTCACGGCCTCCGCCGGGTGCTAACGCCAGGACCGATGGAGTATGCCCCTTGATTTCCCTGTCCCATGTCTCGACGACCTTTGCCGCCCGCGGCCGCGAGCCGCTGACCGCGGTCGATGACGTCAGCCTCGAGGTGCCGCGCGGCAGCATCCAAGGCATCATCGGGTTCTCCGGCGCCGGCAAGTCCACGCTGCTGCGCAACATCAATCTGCTCGAGCGCCCCACCTCGGGCCAGGTCAGCGTCGCCGGCACCGAGCTGACCGGCTTGGACGATGCGGCGCTGCGCCGGGCCCGGCACCAGATCGGCATGATCTTCCAGGGATTCAACCTGGTCAACAACCTCAGCGTCGCCCAGAACGTCGAGCTGTCGCTGAAGTTCGCCGGGGTCAAGGACCGCCGTGAACGTCTGCGGCGGGCGGCCGAGGCGCTGGAGATCGTGGACATCACCGACAAGGCCTCCGTGTATCCGGCTCAGCTCTCGGGTGGTCAGAAGCAGCGCGTGGCGATCGCTCGGGCACTGGCGACCAAGCCTGAGGTGCTGCTCTGCGATGAGCCGACCTCTGCGCTGGACCCCTTCACCACTGCCACCGTGCTGCAGTACCTCGCGGATGTGAACCGTGAATTCGGCATCACCGTGGTGATCGTGACCCACGAGATGGAAGTCATCAAGGCTCTCGCCGACAACGTCGCGGTGATGGAGGATGGGCGGGTCGTCGAGGAGTTCCCGGCGAGCGAGCTCCGCCGAGAAGGGTTCAATCCGCGGACCTCGATCGGAAAGTACCTGCTCAGCGATGGGATACGGCTGGACCGCAGCGGCCCGGCCGCGCATGGGTCGGAGTCCGGCGAGCAGAAGTCGGGTCAGTCCACGCGACGCTCCCCGCAGCACGCGGAGTCTCAGGATCAGGGTCAGACGCGTCGGTCAGAGCACGCCGCGCTGGCCGGCTCGGCAGGGGGTGTGCGCTGATGGACCTCGTCATCGAGCGGCTTCCCGAGATCAACCAGGCCATGCTGGAGACCTTCGCGATGATCGGGGTCGCCATCCCGGTGGCGGTCCTGCTGGGCACCCCGCTGGGGATCTGGCTCTTCGTCCACGCTCCCGACGGACTGGCGCCGCGGCCACGGTCTCATGCGATCGTCTCCGGGGTGGTGAACATGATCCGGTCCTTCCCGTTCCTGATCCTGCTCATCGCCATCATCCCGTTCACCCGGTTCGTGGTCGGCACCTCGGTGGGCACCGCCGCGGTGATCGTCCCGCTGACGATCAACGCCATCCCCTACTTCGCCCGCCTGGTGGAGCAGAACATCACCCAGCTGGGCTCCGGTGCGGTGGAGGCGTCCCGGGCGATGGGCGCCACGCGCGGGCAGATCATCCGCAACGTGCTGCTCGTCGACGCCAAGCCCGGACTGATCGGCTCCATCACCATCACCACGGTCAGCTTCATCTCCTATTCGGCGATGTCAGGGCTGGTCGGCGGCGGGGGCATCGGTGACCTGGCGATCCGCTACGGCTACTACCGCTATGAGACCCCCACCATGATCGCCGCCATCGTGCTGATGGTGCTGCTGGTGACCCTGGTGCAGTTCGCCGGCACCCGGCTCGCCCGCGCCTCGGACCGGCGCATCACCGCCTGACCGCGATCACCGCATGACCGAGATCCTCGCCTGACCGAGATCACCGTCTGAGCAGGATCTTCGCCTGACCCGCGCATCCGCGGAACGGCAACACCACCCCGCATCACCTCACTCCGCTGCCAGGGCTGGCGTCCGACGTCGCGCCCTGGTCATTCCCGCACACCCTCTGGGCGCATGTCGCCCAGCCAGAGAAAGCAGCCCAAACCCATGAACGCTCTACGCCCCGCGATCCTCACCGGCGCAGTCCTCTCCGCCGCAGCCCTGAGCCTGACCGGCTGCGGGCTGGTGGAGGATGATTCCACCATCAGCATCGTGGTCACCGAATCCGCGCCCTTCCAAGAGCCCGCCGAGATCGCCGCCGAGCTGCTCGCGGAGCAGGGCTACGAGCTGGACATCACCTATATGACCGATATCGTCCAGCCCAACCAGGTGGTCAACCAGGGCGAGTTCGAGGGCAACTACTTCCAGCACCTGGCCTATCTGAACAACTTCAACCAGTCCAACGACACGCAGGTCGAGCCGCTGTTCTCGGTGTACTACGCCCCCGCCGGGCTGTTCTCACTGGAATACGACTCCCTCGAGGAGCTGCCCGACGGGGCCGAGATCAACCTGCCGGTGGATCCCTCGAACAACGGCCGGGCGCTGCAGCTGCTCGCCGATGAGGGCCTGATCGAGATCGACGAGTCCGTCTCGATCATCGAACTGACCCAGAACGACATCACGGAGAACCCCCGGGACTTCAAGTTCGTGGAGACCGACCAGCAGTCAGCTGCGCAGGTGCTGCCCGACGTCGACGCCGGCTTCGCCTTCGTCCGGCTGATCGCCGAGGCCGACCTGGACCTCGAGGAGACCACGCTCAGCATCGAGGACGGACGCGAAGAGGTGCGCACCCCGTTCACCTGCGTGGTCGCCGTCGGACCGGACGGGGTCACCGATGAACAGGCCCAGGCGCTTCAGGACGCCTTCCAGTCCGAAGAGGTCGAACAGTGGTTCGAGGAGTACCAGGGCGGGGTCATCGACTTCGAGGACTTCATCACTATCGACAACGCCGAAGAGATCTGGGCGGACTTCAGCGCATGAGCACATCCAGCGCCCCCACACTCTCCCGGCGTCGAGTATTGAGCGGTTCACTGGGCATGGCCGCTCTGCTCGGCGTCGGGAGCCTCACCTCGGGATGCGGCCTCGCCGGCGGGGCCGGCGCCGACCGCAGCCTGCGCCTGGTGGTCACCGAGAACGCCCCCTTCCAGGAGCCGACCCGCATCGCCCAGCGCATCCTGGAGGCCGATGGCTGGGAGTTCAACGCCACCTACGTCACCGACATCATCCAACCCAACCACGCGGTGAGCAACGGCGAATACGACGTCAACTTCTTCCAGAACATCAGCTATCTGCGCCAGTTCAACGCGGACAACGACCTCGACATCGAGCCGATCTTCTTCATGTTCGAGCAGCCCTCGGGGATCTACTCCGCGCAGCACGACTCGCTGGAGGAGCTCCCGGACGGCGCCCAGATCGCGCTGCCGGTGGACACCGCGAACAACGGGCGCGGGATCCGGCTGCTCGCCCGCGGAGGTCTGATCGAGATCGATGAGTCCAAGCCTGTCGCCGCGCTGAGCGTCCGGGACATCACCGCCAACCCCAAGGACCTGCAGTTCATCGAGGTGGACCAGCAGTCGGTGGGGCAGATCTACGCGGATGTCGACGCCGTCTTCGGCTTCGCCCGGCTGCTGGCCGAGATCGATGTGCTCCCCGACGAGGTGCTGATCATGGAATCAGCCGAGGAGGCGCTGCCCTTCGCGCTCGCGGTCTGCGCGCGCCCGGGCTTCCGCGAGGAACAGCCCGAGCGCTTCGAGGCGCTCAAGGCCGCCTACCACTCCGCGGAGGTGCGTGAGTGGTACGGCGAGTACCTCGACGGTCTGCTCAACCCCGCCTTCGACCGAGACATCGACGCCGCATGGAAACAGGTGAACGACGCATGAGCCGCACCATCCCTGAAGAGCTCCTGACCCGCATCCGAGAAGGCGCCGTACAGCGTGAGCTGGAGCGGATCCTGCCCTTCGAGCAGGTCGGCTGGCTCGACGACGTCGGCTTCGGCGCGCTGCGCGTGCCGACCGAGTTCGGCGGCGAGGAGCTCAGCATCGAGGGGCTCATCGCCGAGGTGATCGCGCTCGCCGAGGCAGATTCCAACATCGCCCACCTCTACCGCGGGCATTTCGGGTTCGTCGAGTCGCTGCGCTTCCAACCTGCGCCGGTGCGCGAGCTCTGGTACGCCCGGGTGCTCAAGGGCGGCACGGTGGGCAATGCCTCCACGGAGAAGGGCGGCAACGCGTTGGGCAGCCTGAACACCCGATTGGACCGCGACGAGCATGGCGCGGCGCTGCTCACGGGCGAGAAGTGCTACTCCACCGGCACGATCTTCTCGACCTACACCCGCGTCTCAGCTTCTCAGGCCCAGGAAGGGGAGGGGCGACGCTTCGCTGTGGTGCCCACAGACGCCGCCGGGGTGACCCTGCTCGATGACTGGGACGGCTTCGGGCAGAAGCTCACCGGCACCGGCACCACGCGGCTGGACTCCGTGGCGGTGGAGGACCTCGCGGTGCTCGGACGCAGCCCGGGCGATCACGAATCCGTCCACGAGGCGGCGTTCTTCCAGCTCTACCTGCTCGCCGTCCAAGCAGGAATCGCCAAGGCGGCCCTGGCAGATGCCACGTCCACACTGGCCCGGCGCACCCGCACCTTCAACACCTCCACCGCCGGGCAGGCCTTCAGCCAGGATCCGCTGATCCAGCAGGTGGTCGGGAAGATGTCCTCGAAGGCCTTCGTGGCCGAGGCCGCCGTGCTGCAGGCGGCCCGCACCCTGGACCGGGCACTGGCAGCGGGCCTGCAGGCCGGCACCGGCGGCCCCGAGTTCCATGGCGAACCACCGGTTCAGATCCATGATGCGGAGATCGCCGTGGAGAAGGCCCAGATCAGTGTGCCGGAGCTGGTCCTGGCGGTGACCTCGGAGCTGTTCCAGACCGTGGGCGCCTCCGCCACGCTGCGCACCAAGGCGCTGGACAGGCATTGGCGCAATGCGCAGACCATCGCCACCCACAACCCGGTCGTCTTTCGCGCCCGCTCACTGGGCGACCATGAGATCAACGGCACCCTGCCCCAGGGGCTCAACGCGATCGGCGAGGCCAAGGAGAAACCATGACCATCCATTTCAACGCCTTCGACATGCTGGTCCCGGTGCATCAGTCGCCGGGCCTGTGGCGCCACCCAGAGTCGCGGATCGCAGAGTTCGACACGCTCGAGTACTGGACCGAGCTGGCCCGCACCGTGGAGCGGGCAGGCTTCTCATCCTTGTTCCTGGCTGACATCCCCGGGGTCTATGACGTCTACGGCGGCACCGCCGAGGCAGCTGCCCGCGGTGGAGTGCAGTTCCCGCTGCTGGACCCGCAGGTCATCGTGCCGGCGCTCGCCGCGGCCACCACACACCTGGGATTCGGGCTGACCGCCTCGGTGACCTATGAGGCTCCGTACGCCCTCGCTCGGCGCTTCGCCACCCTGGATCACCTCACTCGGGGCAGGATCGCGTGGAACATCGTCACCAGCTATCAGGACTCCGCGGCGCGCAATCTCGGACTTGCCACACAGATCCCGCATGACGAGCGCTACGACCGCGCAGACGAGTACCTCGAAGTGATGTACAAGCTCTTCGAGCACTCCTTCGAAGACGGCGCGGTCCTCGCGGACAAGTCCACCGGGGTCTTCGTGGATCCGGAGAAGGTCCACCCGATCGACCACCAGGGAGAGTGGTTCACCGTGCCCGGGGAGATGCTCACCCACCCAGGACCGCAGCGCACCCCGCTGCTCTTCCAGGCGGGGTCCTCCGCGCGGGGACAGAAGTTCGCGGTGGACCATGGCGAGGCGATCTTCGTGGTCAGCTCGTCCCCGCAGCGGCTGGCTGTTCAGGTCTCCGAGACCCGCAGGGCACTGTTGGAGGCCGGGCGTGATCCCGAATCCGTGCGGTTCTTCGCCATGGCCACGATCATCGTGGCCGAGACCGAGGAGCTGGCACAGGCGCGGCTCGCCGAATACCGCGAGTATGTGGACACCGCCTCGGCACTGACGCTCTTCGGCGGGTGGACCGGGGTGGATCTCTCGGATCTGCGCGAGGACGACGTCGTCGCCGATGTGCAGACCGAGGCCAATCAGTCGGCGCTGGCGATGTTCACCAAGGACCCGTCCAAGCACTGGACGGTGCGAGATGTCGCGGAGTTCATCTCCATCGGTGGGCGCGGGCCGCTGATCGTGGGAGACCCGGTGCAGGTCGTCGATGAGCTGGTCCGGTTCAAGGAGCTCTCCGGGGTGGATGGGTTCAACATCTCGGCCGGAGTGCGGCCCGCGGACTTTGAACGCTTCGAGACCTTCGTGACTCCGGAGCTGCGCCGACGAGGTCTGCTGCCCCAGCGCCCCGAGACCCCGGTGACGCTGCGCGAGGCGCTGTTCGAAGATGGGCCGCACCTGCGCGCGGATCATCCCGCGCGCCGGGCTTCTCAGCGTGAGGCGCGCAGCAGGATCTCGTCGGCGATCGCGCCGGCGACGTCTCTCGGCTCTCCGTAGGCGGGCAGGTGGGCGCGGCTGATATCGGCATCCGGCAGCACCGCCAGGACGACGGCGCCCTCGGCCGACTCGAGGTCCGGAACCTGCAGATCGACCGCGGCCGCGAAGAGTCCCGGCACCGCCATGACCGCCTCCACCGCAAGCTCGTGCAGAGCATCGGGCAGCACCGTGGTCACATCGATGGTCAGCCCGCCCGCCGAGATCTCCAGCGAGTCCTGCAGCTGCACGGGGACACCTCGTGCGGGCACGTCGTCGGGATCAAGGCCCCGGCTGCGCAGCTGGTCCTGCGCAGCGGGGGTCGAGCCGTCGGCAGGGACGGGCACCGCGGTGCCGGCGAGCAGCGCGTGCCGACTGCGCGCCTGGGCATCGGCCTGCATCAGCTGGCTCAATGTTGAGCTGCCGTCGCCGAGGACCGTGGCGGGCAGTCGCAGCAGGGAGGCGCAGACCCGCTCGCCGACGACGAAGGCGCGGATCGCGGAAGGCGCTGGGCGCACGACGGTCGTGCCAGGATCAGCGGCGCCCTGGTCGCCTGTGCGCTGGTCACCCGAGTCCGGATCAGCGTCAGCCTGATCTGTGTGAGTCTGATCGGCATCGTTCTGCTCCGCTGGCAGCGGCACCTCTTGGAGCTGCAGGTGCCGACGCAGGAGCTGCGGATCCGCAGTGATCCGGCGCGCGTGGGCGCTCACCAGTGTCGTCACCACCGAGTCCATCCCGCCGACGACCACGCCGCCGAAGACGAAGACCTGGCTGTGCTCGCCCACAGGCTTCAGCGTCACCCGCCTGCGCCGCAGGGCTCGGCGCAGAAGCTGGTCATGGCGCGGGGCCTCGGGGTGTTCGTTCAGTGTTCGGGTGCCGAGGGTCTCGACGATCAGTCGGGCGGCGGATGTCTCAGTCGGCATAGGTCTCAGGATATAGGTTGGCCGTGGGACCGCCCCCATTCTCAGAGGCGAGCACCCACGGCCGTCACTGCTTGTCAGTGCCTGAAGTCAGCGTCCGTTGCTCCCGGAGGGCTTGGTGGACGAGTCGGTGTTGCTGCTCGAGGACGAGTCGGTGTTGCTGCTCGAGGACGAGTCGGTGTTGCTGCTCGAGGACGAGTCGGACGAGCCGGTGCCGCCGGAGGACTGGCGGGCCTTCTCATCCGCCGCGTCGGCCTGCTTCTCGACCTTCTCGGCGGCCTGATCGACCAGCTTCTCGGCGCTGCTGCCGGCCTTCTTCACGGTGTCTTCGGCGCGCGCGGCGGCGTCGATCGCCACGTCGGCCACCGGAGTGGCGGCGTCGTTGGCGTGCTTCTTGACCGAGTCGGCCACGGTGGAGACGTACTGCTTGGCAGTCTCTCCGGCCTTGGTCACGGTCTCCTGGACCTTGGGGTCCTTCCAGGTCTCCGCGGCGTTCTTCTTCACGGCGTTGAGGCTCCGCTCGAATTCTGCCTTGCCGCGCTTGCTGCCGATGATGTAGCCGATGGCTACGCCGGCGCCCAGTGTGAACAGTCGCATGGTCAACTCCGTTCTGACGGTGGATGAGTCTCTCGTGTCTTACGAGTCCCTTTAGAACTTAGTCTGCTTTGCACGCCGATGTCACGGTCATGACCCCTGATGGACCCTGATTCCACCCTGATTCAGCACCCGGCTCCATCCCTGGTTCGCGCCGCAGGGGTCGCCTGTTCGAGCTCAGACCGGAGCCTCGGATCGGCGGCTCAGCCGAGCGTCGCGGTGCGCGGGTCCAGCTGGTCCGTCGCGCCCGGCACCGGCTCGGCCGGGTCGTGGCCGAGCGCCACGATCCGGTTCTCACCGTCCACATGGACCACCTGCGGCTCGTGGGAGGCGAGCTCGAGCGCGTCCAGCATCACGTAGCTGATCAGGATGATCAGGTCCCCTGGATCCACCAGGTGGGCGGCGGCGCCGTTGATCCCGATGACACTCGATCCGCGCGGACCAGCGATGGTGTAGGTCTCCAGGCGTGCACCGTTGGTGATGTCGACCACCTGGACCTTCTCGCCCTCGACGATCCCTGCCGCGTCGAGCAGATCGGCGTCCACGGTGATGGACCCCACGTAGTGCAGGTCCGCGTGGGTCACGGTGGCGCGGTGGATCTTGCCGCCCATGACGGTCCTCAGCATGCTCGGCTCGCTTTCGACGAAGGAAGGGTGCTCATGACGTGGTCCATTATCCAGCGTCCGAGCCGAGCCCGGTATTCCCGGGCGCGGGCCGCCGTGTGGTCAGCGCCGTGACGGCCCGGCTCCCGACCTCGACGAGCCCGCAGCCCAGGATGCTGGAGACGATCGCCGCCACCAGCAGCTCGGTCGAGGGCATCACGAAGAGGTGGTACTGCACAGATATGGGGAGCAGGAGCACCGCGGCGAGGAGCAGGTACATGGTCCCGATCAGGGCCACCCGCGGCCACGTCAGCGGGCGCAGCGCCACATTGAGCACCCAGAGGCCCACCGCGGTCAGGCACAGCGTCGTGGCGGTCTGGATCGCCGCGGAGGGCGCTTCGAGGTAACGGCCGAAGGCGCTGACCGTGACCACTGCGAGCACGATCGCGATCGCCGTCGGGATGGAGAAGAGCATCGAGCGGCGGAGGAACCCCGGTCGGTAGAGCCGCGGATTGGGCATCAGGGCGAGGAAGAACGCCGGGAATCCGATCATGAGGAAGTCCACGGTCGAGAACTGACGGGGAAGGAACGGGAACTCCCAGAAGAGCAGCCCGTAGATCAGCCCGAGCAGGATCGCATAGGCGGTCTTGGACAGGAACAGGTGCGCCACCCGCTCGGTGTTGGCGATGACCTTGCGGCCCTGTTCCAGCACCGAGGGGAGCCGGTCGAAGCGACCGTCGAGCAGCACCATCCGAGAGACCGCCTTGGTGGCCGGTGCGCCGTCGCCCATGGCGATCCCCAGGTCAGCCTTCTTCATGGCCAGGGCGTCGTTGACTCCGTCGCCGGTCATCGCCACGACGTGTCCGGCAGACTTCAGCGCCTCCACCATGGTGCGCTTCTGCTCGGGGGAGACCCGGCCGAACACCGAATGGTGTTCCAACGTCTCGCGCAGCGCCACGGGGTCTTCTGGCAGCGCGGAGGCGTCCACGGCGTCGCCTTCGATGACCATGCCCACCTCGCGGGCCACCGCGGCGGCCGTCTTGGGGGAGTCGCCGGAGATCACCTTCAGCGCGATGTTCTGCTCACGGAAATACTGAAGCGTGGCGTGGGCCTCGGGACGGACGTTCTCCTTGAAGGTCAGCAGCGCCACCGGGACCATTCCCTGCGGCAGTCGCTGCCCCCGGCCGAGCGGCCCGGTGTCGCCGTCGATGATCGGGCCGTCCAAGGGCGCGTGGGCGAGCAGCATCGTGCGCAGTCCCCGGCTGGAGAGCTCCTCGGTGCGGTTCAGCAGCTGCTCCGTGCGCACCTGCGGGTCGGTGGAGTCCCCGCGGAGGATCTCCGGGGCGCCCAGCACCCAGTGCCCGGCGAGACCGCCGGCGTCCGCGGCGAAGCTCACGGCGGAGAAACGCCTGGCCGAGGAGAACTGGACCTGACTGGCCACCCGGTGCCGAGGCAGGGCGGTGTAGGGTGCGCGCAGCGCCGCCGCGGTGGCGTTCGCGCCCTCATCGGCGCCGAAGAAGGCCAGCACCTGCTCCCACTCGGCGGTCCCCTCCAGCGCGGTGGACCCCGGGTCGCGGCGGGCCGGGGAGGGAAGCCCGCGCGGACTCAGCGCGGTGGCCCGGTGGAAGGCGATGGTGCCGTCGGTGAGCGTGCCGGTCTTGTCCAGACAGACCACATCCACCCGGGCCAGGATCTCCACGGCCGGCTGCTCCTGGAGCAGCACGTTCTCCCGGGAGAGCTTCACGGCGGCCACGGCGAAGGCGATGGTCGTCATCAGGGCCAGCCCCTGGGGGATCATCGCGGTGACCGAGGACACCGAGGTGACCAGCGCGTCCCGCCACTGGCCCGACTCCCAGGCGGTGTTCCAGCCGCCGAAGGCCTGCATCTGGCCGTTGAGCACCACCGCCACGATGGGCAGCAGCACCATGGAGAGCCAGAAGGCGATCTTCTCCATCGCGCGGCGCAGCTCCGAGTTGATCTTCTGATATCGCTTCGCCTCGGTGGCCAGCCTCACCGCATGGGCCCGTTCCCCCACGGCAGTCACCCGGAATCTTCCGGATCCCGCCACCACGGCGGTCCCGGAGAGGATCCGGTCGTCGCGGCGCTTGGCCACGGCATCGGACTCCCCGGTGAGCATCGATTCGTCCACGTCGAGCCCCTCGGCGCTGAGCACCGCGCCGTCGGCGGGAATCTCGTCGCCGCGGCGCAGCTCGACGACGTCGTCGAGCACGATCTGTTCGCGGTGGATCTGCAGGAGCATCCCGTCCCGCAGCACCCGCACATCGTCCTGGTGCAGCAGCGCGATGGCATCAAGCTTGCGCTTGGCGCTGTACTCCTGGAAGAGCCCGATGAAGACGTTGGCCACCGCTGCGACCGCGAAGAGCAGGTCCAGCCAGCGTCCCAGCAGGATGATGGCCAGTGCACAGAGCCCGATGATGAGATTGAACAGCGTCATCAGGTGGGTGCGCAGAATGTCGGTGATCGAGCGCGAGGTGGTGCGCGGCTGGACGTTCGCCAGTCCCAGCCGGTTTCGCTCCAGCACCTGCACCGAGCTCAGACCAGCGGTTTCGAGCGTCTTGGGGTCCACGGCAGACCTTGTCTCCGCGGTGTCGCGGATCGCAGTCCTCTGGGCAGCCACAGGGCCAGAGTCTACAGTTCGGATCAATCGGAGCCGGAGACCGCGACGATCAGCTCCTCGCCGCTGGCACCGACCTCGATGCTGAGCGCGAAGTCGACCTGGTGGCTCTCTTCAAGGCTCGCCCCATCGTGGAAGTGCCGCGAGTCGAAGGTGACCGTGGCCGACATGTCGGCGCCGGGGGTCTCCCAGCCCTCCTCTGCGAAGTCGAGCGTGAGGCCCTCGGGCTCAGGCATCCGCCAGCTGATGGACTCGGTGACCACCTGGTTGGGGGTGTTGATGCCCATGGGGCATCCGGCGGGCATCAGCACCTGCTGATCGGCACAGCCGTCCAGATAGGCCTCGACCTCTTCCTGGAGCAGGTCCTGGGCGGCCTCGGAGGCCTGGAGCTCCAGCGTGATCTGGTGGGACTGGCCGTCGTCGTCCCCCTTCCCGGCGTCCTGGACCACCACGTAGCGAGAGGCGCCGACCAGCCATTCGCTGTCCACGGCGATCTCCACCACGGCCGGGACATAGGTCCGCAGCGTCGCGGAGTCGTTTTCGAGGTTCACCGGCTCACCGTTCACGGTGATCTGCGCGATGCCGCCGGCCGCGGCGCCGGGCACATCGATCTGCAGCTGGCTCATCGACGCCGCCGTGAGCTCCCAGTCCGGGAAGAAGGCCAGCGTGTTCTGCTGGGATTCCATGGGCAGCTGGGTCTCGAAGCTCTCACCCTCGATGTCGAACTGCATCATCGCGCGTCCCTGCTGCCCGGGGTCTTCCTCGAACCTGGTGTTCTCGATGCCTGCGGCGCTGCGTGCAAGCGCGTCTCCGTCCAGCAGCAGGCTGTCGATCGGGGCGCCCTCCGCCGCGTCCAGCGCGGCGGGGTCGAAGAATCCCAGCGCCTCGGATCCGCTGCCTCGGGTGATCGAGTCCCAGTACTCCTGCGCGGTGTGACCCGGGGTGTAGATCCTCTCGCTGACCTGCCAGATGGCGACGCCGCCGGCCGCCAGCGCCAGGACCAGCGCGGCCGCCCACGCCACCAGCAGTCCGCGGCGGGAGCGGGTGCGCCCGGGCGCCCCGGGTGGGGGCGGCGGAGGGGAGTGGGGGACCTGCGACATAGGGTTCAGCGTAGCAATGCCCTGACGCTCCGCCCGTCGCTCGGCTGCCGCCCCGGTCGCCGGTTCGGTGATCGGTCGGGTCTGCGCTGATCAGCCCAGCAGCACGGCGACCAGCACCACGGTGGGGATCGCCGCGATGGTGGTCAACAGGACGGTGTCGCGGGCGATGACCTCCCCGGCCTGATAGCGCACGGCAGTGACCAGCACGTTCTGCGCGGTCGGCAGGGCCGCCATGACCACCGCGACGAGCACCTGATGCGCATCGAGTCCGAAGACGAAGGACGCGAGCAGCCAGGCGAGCACCGGGTGCAGGATCAGCTTCAGGCCGGCGGCGAGGAACACGTCACGACGCCGGGCGGAGGCCCTGCTCAGCGGTCGGCTGCCGACCAGGGAGAGGCCGAAGGCCAGCAGCATCAGCGGGATCGAGGCGCCGGCGAGGAGCTCGATCGCCTCCTGCACAGGGGTGGGGAAGCTCAGTCCCTGCCAGGAGAAGAGCAGGCCGAGAGCGGCGCCGATGATCATCGGGTTCACCGCAGACTGCCCCAGGCTGCGCAGCACCGCGATGCGGGGGCGGGGCCGGACCTTCGGCGTCGTGCCCGCGTCGCGGGTCAGCAGGTCCAGTGCGGTGACGTAGATCGGGGTGTAGATCGCCAGCTGGAACATGATGATCGGCGCGGCGAGCGCGACGTCGCCGAGCACATAGGCCGCGATCGGGAAGCCGAGGTTGGCGCCGTTGACCAGCGACCCGCTCATTCCGCCGATCATCAGATCAGACCCGGCGCGGCCCTTGAGCAGCAGGAGTCGGCCGAGCAGGATGAACGCGACCAGGGTCATCAGCGCGCCGATGGTCGCGATGGCGAACTGCGGCCCGAGCACCTCGCGCAGCGAGGATTCGGAGATGGTGACGAAGAGCAGGCAGGGGGATGCCACGAAGAACGCGACGCGGCTCATCACCACGCGCGCATCGGGGCCGAGCACCCCGAACCTGCCGATGCTCCAGCCGACCGCGATGATCAGCCAGATGATGGTGAAGCCGGAGAGGACCGCGCCCACGACACTCCTCCCGGCTCCTGCAGCAGATTCAGCTCAACACTCTAGCCCCGGCGGGGGCGGTGCGAGCGCTGCCGCTCAGCGGAGGTCAGCTCATTGCTGGGCTTCGGCGTCCTCGGCAGGGCTGATGAAGTCGGTGCGGATCCGCTCCACGCCCTCGGCGGAGATCTGGAAGCCATGCTCCTGGCCGGCGTCGATCATGATGCCGGCGCCGGTGATCGACTGCACGATGGCGACCCCGGGGGCCTCCACGGCATGCGGAGCGTGCTCCTTGTAGTCATCGGGAATGTTCCCGCTGGTGCTGAACAGCGCGATCAACGGGTTGCCCTCGTTGTCCTGCAGCGTCAGCGGATTCACCGAACCGGTCTCGTCGTTGACCTCCTCGGGGCTGAGGAAGAAGACGCTGCTGGTCAGGAAGGTCCGGATGATCTCGCCGGCCTGCGCGGTGCCGTCCTTGCCCTCGATCAGGACCTGCTCGAGCGTGGCGGCGGGGCCGACCTGCTCGGCGGCTGCGTCGGTGGCGGGAGTCTGCTCTGGCTGGGTATTGGGAGTCTCGGTCATGTCTCTACGCGATCACGGACTCGCGCAGAATGCAATGCGAACGGGCCCGGCTCGTCTCCGGCAAGTGCTGTGCTGAGGTACTTTGGGCGAGTGCTGCTATCTGACCGTGACATCCGAGCCGAGATCGACGCCGAGCGGATCAGGCTGGACCCGCTGGACACCTCGATGATCCAACCCTCAAGCGTGGATGTGCGCCTGGAGCGCATGTTCCGGCTCTTCGACAACCACAAATACGCCCACATCGACCCGGCGGCGGACCAGCCGGATCTGACCCGGCTGGTGGAGGTGGATCCCGAGGAGCCCTTCATCCTGCATCCCGGGGAGTTCGTGCTCGGCGCCACCTATGAGTCGGTCACCCTGCCCGACGACGTCGCGGCCCGGCTGGAGGGCAAGAGCTCACTGGGCCGGCTGGGACTGCTGACCCACTCCACCGCGGGGTTCATCGACCCCGGGTTCTCCGGGCAGGTCACCCTGGAGCTCTCCAACATGGCCACGCTGCCGATCAAGCTGTGGCCCGGGTCGAAGATCGGTCAGCTCTGCTTCTTCCGGCTGAGCTCTCCGGCCGAGCACGGCTACGGCACCGGGGCGCATCAGTCCCGCTATCAGGGCCAGCGCGGACCCACGGCCTCGCGCAGCCACGCGAACTTCCACCGCACGATCATCAGGTAGCCCGAGGCCGGGTCAGCTCGGGGCCACTCCGCCCCGCCTCAGCCCTCAGCTGCGGTTCAGCACCCGATGATCGCGCATCTTCGCCGGACCGGTGGGGTTGTGCACCAGGGTCAGGGTGAGAAGCCCGATGCTCAGGATCACCACCACGCCGATGATGATCGCCTTGTCGCTGCCGCCCGCGCTCCACAGCAGCAGCGCGATCAGCCCCGGAGTCAGGAAGGACACGCTGCGCCCCGCCGTCGCGTAGAGCCCGAAGAGCTCACCGGCCCGGCTCGGCGGTGCCAGCCGGGCCAGGAACGCCCGGGAAGAGGACTGCGCCGGGCCCACGAACACGCAGAGCATCAGCCCGAAGACCCAGAAGGCGCCCGTCGGGGTGACCACGAAGCCGCCGAAGCTGCGCTCCACGTCGAGGAAGTACAGGATTGCGGCGGTGATGATCAGCGCGGTCACACAGGTGGCGATCACTCGGCGCGGACCGACCCGGTCGTCGAACCAGCCGCCGATGAACGCCCCCAGCGCCGCGGCCACATTGCCGGCGATGCCGAAGAGCAGGATGTCGGAGGTGGTGAACCCGAAGACCGTGACACCGAGGATCGCGCCGTAGGTGAACACCGCGGAGAGCCCATCACGATAGATCGCGGAGGAGACCAGGAACCAGAAGGTGTTCCGGTCCTCACGCCAGAGTCCGATGACCAGCCCGACGAGCCTGCGGTAGGACTCCAGGATGCTGACCCGTTCCTGAATGACCTCCTGGTCGGCGGTCTTGAGCGGGGTCAGCAGCAGCGGCAGCGAGAAGATCAGGAACCAGGCGGCAGCCACCAGCGCCACTGCCCGGACGTTGACCATCTCATCCTCTCCCAGTCCGAACAGGTGCGGCGGCTCGCCGGCGACCAGACCGAAGTAGACGATGGCGAGGATCACGATCCCGCCGAGGTAGCCCGAGCCCCAGCCGATGCCTGAGACTCGGCCCATCCGTGGCGAGTCAGCGATGTCGGTGATCATGGAGTTGTAGTTGAGGTTCGCGAACTCGTCGAAGAGCGTCATCGTGGCCATGAGGGTCACGCCCAGGACCAGGTAGGCCTGGTCGGGCTTCACGAAGAAGCATGCCGCGACCAGCGCGATGACGATCAGGGTGTTGACGGCGAGCCAGCGTCGTCGTCGGCCGCCGTTGTCCGCCCGCTGCCCGATGACCGGGGCGGTGAGCGCGATGACCAGCCCGGCGATGGTGTTCGCGGTGGTCAGATACTGCGTTCCCTGCCCGCCCGGCCCGACCGCGTCGGCGATGTAGGTGCCGAAGACGAAGGTCACCATCACCGCGCTCACCGTGGCATTGCCCCAGCTCCACAGGCTCCAGACCGCGATCAGCCGCTTCTTCAGCGGAGCGAGGGGGGAGGCCGCGACGGGCTCGATGCTGGTCATTGCGGCATAGTAACCCTGGTTTGTTAACATTGAGAGGATTGCCACCGCAGAACCTGGATCCAGGAACTCGCAGTGAGGCGTGTGAGGCTGATGACTGGAGAGGAGCGGGGTACATGATCATTGGGATGCTGGCTGTGCTGTTCGCGCTCAGCATCCTGACCCCCTTCCTGTACCACCGGTTCGGCCGCCGCACCTTCTTCTTCCTCGCCGCAGTCCTGGCTGTGGCCATGGTCGCGATCCTGAGCTATGTGCCCGCGGTGCTCGAGGCCGATCAGGCCGCCGGCATCGGCGAGCCCAACGCTCCTCCGGCCGAGGTGATCGAGTGGATCCCGCAGTTCGGCGTGGAGCTGGCGTTCCGCATCGACGCCCTGGCGCTGGCCATGTCGGTGCTGATCCTCGGCGTCGGGGCCCTGGTGATGCTCTACTGCGCCCGCTACTTCGCGTCCTCCGAGCGTGCGGCGGGCCCCTTCGCCGCGGAGCTCTTCGCCTTCGCCGCCTCGATGCTGGGTCTGGTGCTCGCCGATGACCTGGTCATGCTCTTCGTGTTCTGGGAGCTCACCACGATCCTGTCCTTCCTGCTGATCGGCTTCTCGGCACACCGGATCTATGCCCGCCGCTCAGCGATCCAGGCGCTGCTGGTGACCACCTTCGGCGGACTGGCGATGCTGGTGGGTCTGCTCTGGCTGGGCCAGCTCACCGGCAGCTACCGGCTCTCCGAGATCCTCGCCGCCGCCCCGGAGCTGGTCTCTGACCCCGCGACGGCGACCGCGGTGGACATCGCGGTGGCGCTGGTCCTGCTCGGCGCGCTCTCGAAGTCCGCGCTGGTCCCGTTCCACTTCTGGCTCCCCGCAGCGATGGCGGCGCCGACTCCGGTCTCGGCCTATCTGCATGCCGCCGCGATGGTCAAGGCCGGCGTCTACCTGGTGGCCCGGTTCGCCCCGGGCTTCCACGAGACCACCTTCTGGCTGCCGCTGGTGCTCGGGCTCGGGCTGCTCACCATGCTGGTCGGCGCCTGGCGGGCGCTGCGCCAGACCGACATCAAGCTGGTGCTCGCCTACGGCACGGTCTCCCAGCTGGGCTTCCTGATCATGATCAACGGGCTGGGCACCGAGGACGCGGCGCTGGCCGGACTCGCCATGCTGCTGGCCCACGGGTTGTTCAAGGCGGCGCTGTTCATGGTGGTCGGGATCATCGACCACCAGTCCGGCACCCGCGATCTGCGCAGGCTCTCCGGGCTGGCCCGGACCCAGCGCCCATTGTTCATCGTCGCGCTGATCGCCACCGCCTCCATGGCAGGCCTGCCGCCGCTCTTCGGCTTCGTGGCCAAGGAGGTCGTCTTCGAGTCGTTCTTCAGCTACGCCGAAGCCACCGACGGGGGCTCGGCGCTGACCTGGGGCTGGCTGGTGCTGGTCGGCGTCGTGCTGGGCTCCGCGCTGACCGTTGCCTACTCGGCCCGGTTCCTCTGGGGAGCCTTCGCCACCAAGCGCGAAGCCTCCGGCGCTGCGGCGGCGCCCATCGTCTTCAAGGGCCCGGTGCCGCGGGTCTTCCTCGCAGCTCCGATGATCCTCGCCGCGGCGACCGTGGGCCTGGCGCTGTTCCCACAGCCGGTGCAGGCGCTGGTCGAACCCTGGGCCACCCTGTTCGCGCCGGTGGACCCCGCGGTCGAACCGACCTATCTCGCGCTCTGGCACGGACTGACCCCGGTGCTGGGACTCTCCGCGCTGACCTGGGTGCTGGGCTACGCGCTCTTCCGCCTCCGCGAGCCTTTCGCCCGCGTCCAGACGAAGGTGCCTCCGGTGTTCGACGCCGAGCGCGGCTACCGAGCCACGGTGCGCGGGGTCGACATGCTCTCCTCCTGGGTCACCGCCCGCACCCAGCGCGGTGCGCTGGGCTGGTACCTGTTCATCATCCTCGCCGTGGCGACGCTGGTGCCGCTCAGCGTGGTGATCTTCGGCGGCCCCGGAGGCGCCGGGGTCTCAGATCGCTGGATGGTGGACGACTTCATCATCGCCGAGCAGCCGCTGCAGGTGGTGCTCGCGCTGATCATCCTCGGCGGAGCCTCCGGCGCCATCTGGGCTCCCAAGCGCTTCATGGCGGTGCTGATGGTCTCGCTCTGCGGCTGGGGGATCGCCGGGATCTTCGCGCTGCAGGGCGCCCCGGACCTCGCGCTGACCCTGCTGCTGGTGGAGTCCATCGTGCTGGTGGTCTTCGTGCTCGCGCTGCGAAGCCTGCCGGCGGGCATCTGGACCCAGACCCCCACCCGGTTCAAGTTCGGCCGCGCGGCGCTGGGCATCGGCTTCGGCGTGGTCATGATGGCCGTCGCCGCGATGTCCATGAACGCCCGCACCGCCGATCCGGTGTCCGTGGAATACCCCTGGATGGCCTATGAGGTCGGTCAGGGCGCCAACATCGTCAACGTCACACTCGTGGACATCCGCGTCTGGGACACCTTCGGTGAGATCACCGTGCTCGCCGCCGCGGCCACCGGCGTCGCCTCGCTGATCTTCGTGAAACGCCGTGACGTGCAGCGCCGGGAGCTCCATGAGGTCCCCAGCGGCACCGTCGGACGGGTGCTCTCGGACAAGGCGCTCTCCCCGCGCCAGGTCCGCGAGATCAAGGTCGCCCGCTCCTTCGCCACCGTGGCCCGTGAGGCCTGGCTGGTGGCCGGCCGCACGGTGGCGCCGGAGCACCGCAGCATCGTCTTCGAGGTCATCACCCGGCTGATGTTCCACGGCATCATCATGATCTCGCTCTACCTGCTGCTGGCCGGACACAACCTGCCAGGCGGCGGCTTCGCCGGCGGCCTGCTGGCGGGACTCGCCTTCGTGCTGCGCTACCTGGCCGGCGGCCGCTACGAGCTCGAAGCCGCGATCCCGTTCTCCGCCGGCGCCATGATGGGCTGGGGCCTGGCCATCGCCTGCTTCACGGGCATCACCCCGCTGATCGCCGGCGGGCAGGCCTTCCAGTCCTTCGACTTCTACCTCACCCTCCCGATCTTTGGCGAGCACCACTTCGTCTCGGCGATCCTCTTCGACGTCGGGGTCTACCTGGTGGTCATCGGCCTGATCGTGGACATCCTGCGCAGCCTCGGCTCGGAGATCGATGTGCGCAGCGAACGTGAGGGCCAGCGCGCCACCACCACCGCGCACGGCATCCACGGCGAGACCTCTGCGGGGGTGGCCCGATGACCGTCAACCTGACCCTTCTGGTGCTCATGGGCGCGCTCTTCGCCATCGGCATCTACCTGCTCCTGGAGCGCTCACTGACCCGGGTGCTGCTCGGGATCATCCTGATCTCCAACGGGGTGAACCTGCTGCTGCTGCACACCGCCGGCCGCGCCGGACTCGCCCCGATCTATGATCCCGACATCTCCGCCGAGGAGTACCTCGACCCGCTGCCGCAGGCGCTGCTGCTCACCGCGATCGTGATCGCCTTCGCACTGGTCAGCTTCATGCTGGCGCTGATCTACCGGTCCTGGGTGCTCGCCCGGCAGGACGAGCTCGCCGACGACGAGGAAGACCGCCGCATCGCCTCCTACGCCAACGTCCATGACACCGAGGAAGACGCTGAGCTGGCCACCGAGACCACCGAGTTCGCCGATGACACCGACTCCTCGGGGCGCCAGCTGCTGAACCCGCGCCGCGGGGTGGATGAGGTGGCTGGGACGGATGCCGCAGATGAGGCGCCCGCGTCCGGAGCGATGCACGCAGACCAGCTCGACGTCACCATCGGAGCCGGACGCGCCGACGGGCCGCCTCGGCAGGCCCCGGCAGATCCCGACGTCGAGCCGACGGCGGAACCTGACACCGATCCGGCTGAGGATCCAGACCCGACCGAAGGAGGTCAGCGCTGATGAACACCGAGTTCCTCAACTTCACCCCGCTGGCCGTGCTGATCCCGTTCTTCGGCGCGGGCTTCGCGTTCGCCTTCTACCGCAACAAGTCCGCCCAGCGGGCGATCACCATCGGCGCGCTCGTGCTCACCGTGATCCTCGAGGTCACGATGCTGAGCCACGTCTGGAACGGCGGCGCCCACGCCATCCACCTGGCCGGCTGGCCGGCGCCCTTCGGCATCGTGATGGTGATCGACCGGTTCGCGGCGCTGATGCTGGTGGTCTCCTCGATCATCACCCTGTGCGTGCTGCTCTACGCGGTGGGCCAGGGCGCCGCCGAGGAGAAGGACGACTCCGGTCCGGTCTCGATCTTCTACCCCACCTACCTGATCCTGGTGGCCGGCGTATCCAACGCGTTCCTCGCCGGTGACCTGTTCAACCTCTACGTGGGCTTCGAGATCTTCCTGACCGCCTCCTATGTGCTGCTGACCCTGGGCGGCGGTGAATCCCGGATCCGTGCGGGCGTCACCTACGTGGTGGTCTCGATCGTCTCCTCGATGCTGTTCCTGATCACGATCGGGATGATCTACGCCGCCACCGGCACGGTGAACCTGGCCGATCTCGCGCTGCGCCTGGCGGACCTTGATCCCAGCACCCAGCTGACCCTGCACGTGATGCTGCTGGTGGCCTTCGGGATCAAGGCCGCGGTGTTCCCGCTGGCCTTCTGGCTGCCCGACTCCTACCCCACGGCGCCGGCCCCGGTCACCGCGGTGTTCGCCGGGCTGCTCACCAAGGTCGGCATCTACGCGATGATCCGCACCGAGACGCTGCTCTTCCCGGGGGAGCGGATCAACACCGCGCTGATGATCGTCGCGGCGCTGACCATGATCGTGGGAATCCTCGGTGCGCTGGCGCAGGCGGACATCAAGCGCATGCTCTCCTTCACCTTGATCAGCCATATCGGCTATCTGGTCTTCGGGCTCGCGCTGAGCTCGATCATCGGCATGGCCGCCACCATCTACTACGTGGCCCACCACATCACCATCCAGACCACGCTGTTCCTGGTCACCGGACTGATCGAACGCCGGTCCGGGACCTCCAACGTGCTGCGCCTGGGCGGGCTGGCGAAGATCTCCCCGGTGCTGGGACTGCTGTTCTTCATCCCGGCGATGAACCTCGCCGGGATTCCACCGTTCTCCGGATTCGTCGGCAAGCTGGGCATGATGCAGGGCGGCATCGCGGAGAACACCTGGATCACCTGGACGCTGGTGATCGCCTCGGTGGTGACCTCCCTGCTCACCCTGATGGCGGTGGCCAGGATCTGGACCCGCGGCTTCTGGCGCAAGCCTGAGGACGCCGATGAGACTCCCGAGCGCCAGCTGATGTCCAAGACGCTGGCGCACTCCCGCGCGGCGAACAAGCGCTACCTGCCGATGTCGATGGTCGCCCCGACCGCGGCGCTGGTGGCGATGTCGCTGGCGTTCAGCGTCTTCGCCGGCCCGCTGATGGACTTCTCCCGGGCCGCCGCGCAGGATATGTATGAGCGCACCCCCTACCTGGAGGCCGTCTTCGGCCCCGACCGGACCGAGGGTGTGCGCGACGAGCTCGAGGAGTTCGCCGCCACCTTCCTGATCGACTATGAGCTCGACGACGGCGGCGCGGCCGAGCATGCTCCGGTGGAGACCTCCCTGCAGCCCGATGACGAAGCGGCCGACGTCGTCCCGGAGATCACCGACGGGGATGATCAGTGATGAAGAGACCCAAGACTCCGCTGAAGCTGGAGCTGCCGCTGATCGCGTTCCTCGGCTTCTTCTGGATGGCGATCTGGCAGGACTTCACGATCGGCACGTTCATCATCGGGGCGGTCTATGCCACGATCATCGTGCGGGTGTTCTACCTGCCGCCGCTGCGCGGCAGCGGACGGCTGAACCCCTGGTGGGGACTGGCCTTCACCGGTCGCTTCCTGGTGAAGATGGTCGCCGCCTCGTTCCAGGTCTCCTGGATCGCCGTCGTCGTCGGACCGAGGGTGAAGAACTCGATCATCTCGATCCAGCTGCGCAGCCATGACGACCTGATCGTCACCCTGACCGGGCATGCGCTTGCGCTGGTGCCGGGCTCCCTGGTCCTCGACGTCGACCGCACGACGGCGACGCTCTACCTGCACACTCTCGACATCAATTCCGATGAGGATGCCGAGAAGATCCGCCAGGACGCGCTGAAGACCGAGGCGCTGCTCATCCTGACCTGCGGGAATCGCTCGGACGTGGCCGTGGTCAAGGCGGAGAAGCGCCTGGGCAGGATGTCGGGCTTCTCCAAGACCGAGCGGGAGGCCCCGTTCATCCACCGCGGCGACGGTCCCAGCGAGGCCGAGCGGGACGCCGAACGTGCCGCGGGACGCACCCCCGAGCGTACCGACATCGATGCCGGCGCCGATTCTCCTGAGCGGACCACGATCGAGGAGGTGGAGCACTGATGCTGGACATCGCCGTGCACATCACCCAGGTGCTGCTCGCCATCGGCGCCATCGGCAGCGTCTACCGCATCTATAAGGGCCCCTCCGTGCTGGACCGGGTGATCAGCCTCGACGTGATGCTCATCATCGTGGCCTCGATGATGATCGTGGACATGGTGGTCAACGACCACCAGGACTTCATCATGTTCGTCGTGATCACGGCCGTGATCGGCTTCCTCGGCGCGGTGGCCATCGCACGCTATGTGGTCGTGCGCTCTCCCGAAGAGGTGGCCAGCGAATCCTCCGAGCAGGACCCATACCCTGCGCCCCCGCTGGCCCCGGCCATCCCCGGTGCCGCTGCGGAGAGTGAGCCGGAGGCCCCGCACGACCCGGTGAGCACCCCCAGGATGCCCGGGATCGAGGTGGAGGAGGGCGAGGACGAGTCCACCTCCTGGTTCTCCGCCCTGACCCGCTCCGGGTTCACCCCGCGCCGCCACGACGACGCCAGCGCCGACGCGGAGGAAGCCCCGAGTGCTGACACCGCTGCTCGCCCGCCCGCACAGAAGCCATCGAAGCAGGAGGATCGTGATGCTTGAGTCTCTCGACGCGGACCTGATCCTCGATGCGGTGGCCTCGGTGCTGCTGGTGATCGGCGGGCTGATGTCCCTGGCCGCCGGCGTCGGCCTGGTCCGGCTGCCCGATCTGCACTCGCGGATGCACGCAGCGACCAAGCCACAGGTGCTGGGGCTGCTTGCGCTGCTGCTGGCCGCGGCGATCAGCTGGCGGTCCTGGGAATGGGTCGCCATCGTGCTGCTCGCCTGGGGCCTGCAGCTGCTCACCGCGCCGGTCAGCGCGCATGTGGTGGGCCGCTCCGGCTACCGCACCAAGCACATGCGCCGGGATCTGCTCACCCATGACGAGCTCGCCAGCGCGGTCGAGCGGATCAGCCGGGACATCCCTCCCTCCCGCGGCTGAGCATGGACCCGCTCAGGTCCAGACGAAGTTCCAGGCTCCGGCGAGGACCGCCGCGGTCACCGCCAGCGCCCCGATTCCGGCGCCGCCCAGGATCACCGGCAGATCCGCCGCGCTGAACCGCGCGGGGCGCGCCCAGCTTCGCGGTCCCGCGCCGAACCCGCGCGACTCCATGGTCACCGCGAGCCTGGTGGCCATCCGGATGGCCTGGACCAGCAGACCGAAGGCCTGCGAGGCCGTGCCGCGCATCCGTGCCGTGAGCCCGCCGTGCGCACCCACGCCGCGGGCTCGGCGGGCGTGCCCGATCGTTCTCCAATGCTCCGCCAGCAGACCGAGCAGCCGCATCGCCGCCAGCGCACTGAGCACGAAGCGCGCGGGCAGCCGCAGCTGCTGCGCCAGGGAGTCCGCCAGATCCGTCGGATCCGTGGTGGAGAAGACGATCACCGAAGGCAGCACGATCGCGAACGCACGGGCGCCCAGCGCGAGCCCCAGCGTGATCGATCCCTCGCTGATCGTGGTGAACCCCAGGTCAGCGAGCACACGACCGGACTCTTCGGCGGCGATCGCGGTGCCCCAGGCGGCCACCACCGCGCCCGCGGCGAAGGGCCAGACGCGTCGCAGGAAGCCGCCCGGTCTGATCCCGGCCAGCGGCAGCAGCGCGAGGCTGGCGAGGATCACGACGCCGGAGCTCACCGCGTCGATGGTCATCACCAGCGCCGCCGTGATCAGGAAGACCGCGATGAGCTTGGCCAGCGCATTGCGCCGGCCCAGCCAGGACAGCGACCGCTCAGGCCCGAAGAGCTCCCCACCCGGGGGGTCTGAGCGCTCCCCGCCCCGCTGCTCGTCCGGGGCGACCGGTTCTTCTCGCCGGACCTGGTGCTCACTCGCGTGAAGTCCGCGCAGGAAGGCGGCATCGTGGGTGACCGCCAGCACCGTTCCGCCGGAATCCACATGCTCGCGCAGCAGTGAGATGAGCTCCGCGAAGGTGCGGGCATCCTGGCCGAAGGTGGGCTCATCGAGCATCAGCACCTCAGGTCCCGCCGAGAGCACAGTGCCCACCGAGAGCCGGCGCTTCTCCCCGCCCGAGAGCGTGAACGGGTTGGCCTCGGCCAGCTCCGTGAGTCCGAGACGCTCCAGCAGCCGGGCGACCCGGTCGTCGATCTGCTGCTCGTCGAACAATGGGTCCGTCGTGCCGGGGACCTTGGCCTGCTGCGCGCCCAGGGCGAGCTCCTCGCGGACGGTGCTGCGCACGAACTGGTGCTCCGGCTCTTGGAAGACCACCCCGATCCGGGCGACCAGGTCAGCGGAGCGCCACTTGTGCGGGTCCTCCGCCAGCAGCGCGCCAGCGCCCTTGAGCTCCGCAGTCGCCGAGACGCTGCCGGCATGGGCGGGCAGCAGCCCCGCCAGGGTCAGCAGCAGCGTGGACTTCCCCGCGCCGTTGGCGCCGGTGATGCCCAGGGTCTGACCTCGGCGGATCACCAGATCGAGATCCTTCACGGTCGGCGGCGCCGGCTGCGCGCGCCGCCAGCCGGGTTTGGGGGAGTGGCGTCCGACGGCGAGGCCCTCGGCCAGCAGCAGCGGTTCGGCCTGCTTCCGCCCAGTCCCGCCCAGCCGCTCAGTCCCGCCCAGCCGCTCCGTACCACCCCTCCACACCGGCAGATCCTGCAGCGGATCCCGTCCGGGAACCCAGAGCCCCATGCCGGCCAGCTCCTCGCGAAGCGCAGCATCGGTGAAGATCTCCGCGGCGGGACTGCTCCTGCGGATCCCGCCGCCGGTCTCGAGCACCAGCAGGGTGTCCATGTGCTCCGCCCAGACCTCGAGACGATGCTCCACCAGGATGACCGTGGCGCCGGTGGCCTCGGCGGCGGCGAGCACCGCGTCACGTACCTGCCGGACGCCCTCGGGGTCCAGGTTTGCGGTGGGTTCATCGAGCAGCAGCAGGCCGGGGCGCATCGCGAGGATCCCGGCCAGGGCCAGCCGCTGCTTCTGTCCTCCGGAGAGCTTCGCGCTGGGATGATCCAGGTCGAAGCTGTGCAGTCCGACATCGGTTAGTGCGGCCCGGACCCGCTGCCAGATCTGCTCCCGCGGCACGGCGAGGTTCTCGGCGGAGAAGGCCACGTCGTCGCCGATCCGCGAGAGCACCACCTGGGACTCCGGGTCCTGCTGCATCAGGCCGGCCCGGCCGCGGGCCTGCTCAGGGTCGACGCCGTCGAGCAGCAGCCGGCCGTGGACCTCGGCCTCATCATCATGCAGCACCGCGGCCAGCGCGTGCAGCAGGGTGGACTTCCCCGCCCCCGAGGGCCCCGCGAGGAGCACCTTCTCTCCCGGAGAGATCTGCAGGTCAAGGCCCGCCACAGCAGCACGCTCGCGTTCGGCATGGGTCCAGGACCATCGCTGCGCGGTGACGGCGACCCCGCGCGCAGGGTGCGCCCGGGTCGCGGAGCCGGGCTCAGGGACCGGGGTGCCGGCGAGATCACCAGCCCCGGCGTCGACCCGTTCACCCATGTGCTCGCCCGAGGCTCAGCCGTGGCTCCCGGTGCGCTCGCCGAGAGTTCAGCGGCCCCAGCACCGAGGCCGCCGCCAGTCCACGGGTGGCGAGCCAGGGGAGCACCCCGGCGATGATCGCCCCCGAGAGCGCGAAGCAGGTGATGTGGATGATGGTCTCGGTGGGGGCGTAGGCGTACATCGGGACGATCCAGTGATAGGTGATTCCGCCGGTGAGCCCGGAGGCGGCGCCGGCTGCCATCGCGAACTCCAGGGAGAAGCGGCGATAGACCACCGCCAGGAAGATCAGCTCGGCGCCGAGGCCCTGCATGAACCCGGAGGAGAGCACGGTGAGTCCCCACTGGGAGCCCAGCAGGGCGGAGACCGCCGCGGCGACCATCTCGCAGTAGATCGCGGCGCCGGGCTTGCGGATCACCAGGGCCCCGAGGACGGCGGGGAAGAGCCACATCCCATGCACCAGGGTCTCCACCGGCGGGTAGAAGACGAAGAGGTTCCCGATCAGGTGGTAGCTGAGGTTCCAGCCCCAGAAGATGACTCCGGAGGCGACCGCGAGCACCGAGGCGACCACGATGTCGGAGACCGACCAGCGCCATGATCGGGTGGGGGAGTGTGCGCCTGTGCCGCGACCGGAGGTGGCCGCGCGTTTGCTGCTGCTCATGATGCTTCTCCCTGGATGAGGGCGGACCAGAAGCACGCAGGAGGAGAGCTCGAGCCGGAGCTCGAGCATCCGAGTGAAGATTCTCGACTTCCTTCGCAGGTCCTAACCTGATCAGGTGCGAGGGTCTGGGCCTTCAGCCCACTCTCAGCGCCCTGCCGGCGGAATCATGGCTTCTCAGCCGCGTTCTTCCGTCGAGGGGCGCTCCCCTGTCGTGTCTCAAATGACGTGCACTAGAGTAACACCAGGACATCGACCCACCCCCTGAGGAGAACATTGTGGACAAGCTTCTGGACAAGGGCATGGCCCTTGGCATCTCACTGGCAGGCGGCTTCGTCGCAACCCGAATCTTCGACTTCGTGTGGAAGAAGGCCACCGGCGACGACGCCCCGCGCGTGGGCAACGACGAGATGACGCTCAAGCGAGCCCTCGCCTTCTCCATCGGTTCCGCGGCCGTCTCTGCGACCGTGCAGGTGCTCTCCCAGCGGGGCGCAAGCTCTACGGTGAAGAAGCTCCGCAGCAAGGTCGGAGATCGCGCGGAGGTCTGATCGATGCGCATCGCTGCCGCTCAGATCACCACCGGCCCGGATCCTGAAGCCAACCTCGAACTGATCCGCGAATATGCCGCACGCGCCGCGCAGGCCGGCGCCCGCGTCGTCGTGTTCCCCGAGGCGACCCAGCGAGCCTTCGGGCACCCGCTGCCACCCGTGGCCGAACCGGTCACCGGCCCCTGGGCCGAGGCGGTCCGCGCCATGGCGCGCGAATTCCAGATCGTGATCGTCGCCGGGATGTTCACCCCCGGGGTTCCCAGCGGCGAGGGTCGACCGCGGGTGGTCAACACGCTCATTGCCGTGGGGCCGGCCGTTTCCGGCGAAGAGGTCGATGTCGCCTACGACAAGATCCATCTCTATGACGCCTTCGGCTTCAAGGAGTCCGACGGCGTCCAGCCCGGCCGGAGCCCCGCGCAGTTCGTGCTCGACGGGGTCACCTTCGGCCTGGCAACCTGTTATGACATCCGCTTCCCGAACCTCTTCACCGACCATGCCCGCTCCGGGGCGCAGGTGACCCTGGTGCCGGCCTCATGGGGAGCAGGGGAGGGCAAGCTGGAGCAGTGGCGGCTGCTCGCACAGGCCAGGGCGCTGGACTCCACGCAGTACATCCTCGCCTGCGGTCAGGCCGACCCCGCCGCCGCGGGGGTGGACGCGGTCCAGGGAGCGCCCACCGGAATCGGTCATTCGATGATCGTCTCCCCGCTGGGCGTCCCGCTCAGCGAGGCCGGCGGCGCACCCGAGCTGCTGGTCGCAGAGGTGGACCCGGAAGTGGTCAGCCAGACCCGAAAGATGGTCCCGGTGCTGAAGAACGCCCGCCAGCTGCAGAGCTGACGGGCGTTCTGCAGCACCGGCTGTGCCGGCGGGCTGTGGACGCGCTCAGTCCACCGGGTGATTGACCGGGAGGTCCTGGTCCAGGAAGCTGTTCAGCTGCGCGGTGAGTTCGGGGTCCACGGCGAGCTCGTGCTCATCGATCCGGTTCACCGGAGCGGCGAGCCGCACCGAGGACAGCAGCCACACGTGGTCTGCCGCGTAGAGATCCTCCGGGGTGAGCGGCCCATAGCCGAGCTTCCATCCCGCCCGCTCTGCAGCGGTGAAGATCGCGCCCTGCGTGGTGCCGGGCAGGATGCCGGTCTCCAGCACCGGGGTGATCAGCGTCGGGGGCTCGCCTGCGGCGCCCGCCTCGGCGATCAGCACCGTGGAGGTGGGCCCCTCGAGGACCTGGCCGTCGGAGGTGATGAAGATGACGTCGTCGAAGCCGCCGGCGTCGGCGTGGCGCAGCGCCGCCATGTTCACCGCGTAGCTCAGCGTCTTCGCCCCGAGCAGCAGCCAGGGCGCCCGCTCGGCGGCGGTGGAGTCATAGCCGCGGTCGAGCAGCGTCACGCCGAGCGGCTTTCCGCGGTTGATCCGCATGCTCTCCGCCACCGGGGTCAGCATGAGCCAGTAGGTGCCGGCGAAGGCCGGATCCTCGGAGGCGGGCTCGTTCTCCACCCCGCGGGTGGCCACGAGCTTGATCGCGAGCTCCTCAGGCACTCCGCCCCGCGCGCGGTACTCCTCGAGGCCCAGCCCGACGGCGGCCTCCCAGGAGTCTCTCGGAGGGATGCCGATGTCGAGGATGCCGGCGGAGCGTCGCAGCCGGGCAAGGTGCGCGTCGAGCTTCCGCGGCGTCCCGTTGATGGCGTGCATCGTCTCGAATATCCCGTCCCCGCGAATGGCACCGAGATCGGTGATTCGCAGCTGGGGCTGGTGCGGGTCAAAGACCGCGCCGGTGGGGTGTTCGGCGTCGATGCGTACGGCGACGGCGGCCACAGAGTCATCACGAAAGTGCTCAGCCATGGCTACAGCCTAGCTCCTGCGCGACCTGCCGGGGGCGATTGACGTGAGCGGACCCAGTAGGCTGTCTTGGAAGGATTGGGAGGGATGCGTTGCTGTGGCCATTTAGCGGGCTGGGACTGGACTCCCTGCCGCAGGGGATCTTCCTGAGCATCCTCGTGTTCGAGATCGGCGTCCGGGTGGCTGTGATCGGCATCATCCCGTCGAACCGCCGTCCCAACACTGCGATGGCCTGGCTGCTCGCGATCTTCTTCATCCCCGCTATCGGGCTTCCGCTCTTCCTGCTCCTGGGGCGCAGCAAGCTCTCGGCTCGGCGGCAGGAGCGTCAGCAGCGGATGAACGCGGCGCTGCTGGAGGCCACCAGCCAGATGCAGCTCTCCGACCAGCTGCGCGAGCACGAGCAGCTCAGCGCCACCGTGGTGCTCAACCGCAACCTCGGCGCGTTCCCCATCCAGGAGGGGAACCAGCTCACCCTGATCACGGACTATAAGGCGTCCTTCACCTGGCTGGTCGATCAGATCGATGAGGCGCGGGAGTACGTCCACGTGCTCTTCTACATCGTCGGCGATGACCCCGAGTACACCGGCCCGGTCCTCGACGCCATGGAGCGCGCGGCCGAGCGCGGGGTCAAGGTGCGTTTCCTCTACGACCACCTCGGCACCGCCCGGGTCAGCGGCTACCGACGGCTCAAGCGCAGGCTGCGCAGCTCGAAGATCGAATGGTACCGGGTGCTGCCGATCCGCCCGCTGCGCCGTCGCTTCTCCCGCTTCGACCTGCGCAACCACCGCAAGATCGTCGTGATCGACGGCATCACCGCACTGACCGGCTCCACGAACCTGATCGAGCCGCACTACCAGCGCCCCGCGGCGGTGCGGATGGGTCGGCGCTGGGTCGAGCTCAACGTCGTGCTCACCGGCCCGGCCGTGACCGGGCTCGACATCGTCTTCGCCTCGGACTGGTATGCCGAGACCAACGAGAACCTCGGCGAGAAGCTGCTGGTGGACCTCGAGGCCGATGAGGCCGCCTCGGGCGGTTCGCTGGTCCAGGTCGTCCCCTCCGGCCCGGGCTTCCCGGACGAGAACAACCTGCGACTCTTCAACGACCTGATCTACCAGGCCACCCATCGGATCATCATCTCCACGCCGTATCTGGTCCCCGACGATTCGCTGCTCTACGCGCTGACCAATGCCGCGCACCGCGATGTCGAGGTCCTTGTCCTGGTCTCCAAGAAGGCCGATCAGTTCACCATCCAGCATGCCCAGCAGTCCTACTATCAGATCCTGCTCGAGGCCGGGGTGCGGATCTTCCGCTACCCGGACCCCGATGTGCTGCACGCCAAGTTCATGATCATCGATGACCACGTCGCGGTGCTCGGCTCCTCGAACATGGACATGCGCTCCTTCTCGCTGAACCTGGAGGTCACGCTGATGATCGTCGACGCGGGCAAGGTGGCCGAGATCGAAGAGGTCTTCACCCGGTACCTGCTGCTCTCCACCGAGCTCGATCTTCAGGAGTGGGCCCGCCGGCCGTGGCACGTCCGATACCTGGACAACACGTTCCGACTGACCTCGGCTCTGCAGTAGAGCCCTTTCCGATGAGCGGATATACTCACTGCCCAGGGCGCCGGAGCGCACAATTCGGCCCCTCTCACCCTGCGCCGACGAGACCTGAGGAACCATGATCGGATTGCGTTCGACGGCTCACCGAGCCGTGCCCTGCGCGACTCGGGCCAGGGGTCTCCTTGCGCTGTCTGCGGCTGGAGCGCTCGCCGTGACTGCCGCCGGCTGCTCCCCAGACGCCGAGGATGCGAGCTCGGCGCAGGATGTCGCATCCATGAGCTCCCTCCCATCGGAGGCTGGCGAGCCTGATGGCAGCGCCGACGAGGATCCCGCTGAGGATGAGACCGGGACCGAAGAGTCAGCTGCGTCTGACGCAGACGAGCTGCTCACCCAGCGAGAGATCTCCCAGGTGCTGGTCACCGAGTCCGAGCTGCCCTTCGCCCCAGACAGCCACTCCACGCTGACCGGACTGAACTTCTTCAAGGACCAGCTCGGAGCGGCCGCAGAGGTCTATACCGAGAGCTTCGGCGAGGGCGAGTGCGCCTCGGCGATGGACCGGATCAATGCGGATCTCATCGGGGAGCGCCCGGAGCTCGGCGTGGTCCAGGAATACAAGCATGAGCTCGCCGATCGCACCGAGAGCCTCTACGTCTGGATGCTCGGTCTCGAGGACCCGCCGGAATCGGCTGTCATCTGGGACCGGGTCATCGAAGCCTGCACCGCCGAACCGCTGCGCGGTGAGACCGATTCGGTGGACGTCGAGGCCTTTGAGGCCCACGACTTCCGCGGTCTGGAGCTGAACATGAAGGTCCACGACGGGGAATCCATGGTGGAGGTCCTCGGCTTCTCGGCAAGCGTCGACTACGGCAGGCACCTGCTGATGGTCAGCGCCGCGAACATGGACGCCGAGACCTTCGACGCAATTGTGGAGCGCCAGGCAGGGAAGCTCGCGACCTTCGACCACCAGCGCACCGACTAGTTCTACTCAGCCGCGGCCGACCGCCACAAGACGGCACGCATCGTGCGCAGGGCCCGGGTCCAGTGTTCAAACTGATGCGCCGTTGCCCGCGCCGCTGGCGCGATCCCGACCCGCACTTTGATCTGTGCTCGATCCGAGGTCGGATCTGGACGGTCGCCCTAGACGTGGCCACCCCGGGGTGCCAGCATTGAAGCGTTATCACCGGTGGATCCGGCGTCATGAAAGGACGTTGCCCATCGCACGGGTGGCACGTCCGTGGCTTACGAAGGAGTGATGGGCGATGGTGCGTCGAGGCGTTCTAGCCACATTCTTAGCAGCGGGGATCTTCGCAGGAAGCGTCACGGCCGCACAGGCCGCGCCCGTGAAACCGGACTTCCCCCTCATCACCGTCGGGTGCCCCGACGGCGAGGGCGGCTACGACATGCTACAGGTGAAGCCCCGCGGAGCTGTCGCCTTCGTCTTCGACGAGGCGGGAGTGGCCACGGGTGAGAAGCTGTTCATTCGCTCGATCGACGCCGCCCTCTTCTCCGACGCTGGCCAGCTCCTCTGGGAGTACAACAAGGCCTACGGCAAGCGGACCGGTCACGGCGAGCCGGTCTCCTGCTCCGGGTCCTTCAGGAAGGGCTCTGATGGGACGGTCTTCTTCGACGTCCTGGTGACACGCCGGTAGGAGGGACCGCTCACCCGCGATCCACTTTCGTGGATGCCCGCCGCCCCCGAGCGGACTGACCACCCTGAACTTCGAGGATTCCCCGGTCGCAGGCGAACTCTTCGGCTGGTGCAGCCACTGTGCCGGACGAGGGCCTCACTGCGGGCAGCATGGGCGCGGCATCTTCGAGACCGCCGGGTGCAGCGAGATCCCGCCGGAGACGGGGAGCAGTCGGGGCAGGTGCGCCGCGGCTTTGGCGTCGGTCTTGACCCGGTCTGCGGCTGGTCGCTGGAGCTTCTCCGGGGCAGGAAGCTCGCACCGGATTCCGGCGTCGAGGACTTCGTCCGGTGCCCCACGAATCTCTGTGAGTGGGGGCCCGGCCCGCAACCCCTCGCCGACCTAGGAGCTGCTACATATCGTCTAGTCCGAGGTCGCGGTCTCAGATTCCGGGAACCGGGCGCCCAGGGCCTCCAGCACCCCGCGCGACTTGGTGCGGATCTCCTCCCATTCCTCGGCAGGGTCGGAATCAGCGGTGATCGCTCCGCCCAGCCCCAGGTGGAAGCGGCGTGACTCACCCTCGCCGCTGAGCACCGCGGTGCGGATGAGCACTGCCAGGTCCGCAGCGCCGTTCGTGCTGAAATACCCCGCCACCCCGGAATAGGGCCCGCGCGGACCCGTCTCCAGCCGCTGCAGGATCTCCATGGTGGAGATCTTCGGCGCCCCGGTCATCGACCCCGGGGGGAATGCGTCAGCGACGACCCGGGCCCGCGGCACCGCATCCGGGATGCGGGCGCTGATCGTGGAGACCAGCTGGTGCACGCTGGGATAGGTCTCCACCGCGCAGAGCCGCTCGGTGCGCAGGCTTCCCGGGATCGCGTGGATGGAGAGGTCATTGCGGACCAGGTCCGCGATCATCACGTTCTCCGCCCGATCCTTGGGGTGGGTGCGCAGATCCTCGATCATGGCGCGGTCCTGCGCGGCGGTCACCCCGCGGGGTCTGGTGCCCTTGATGGGCTCCGAGCGCGCCGTGCCGCTCGCGCTGATGCTGAGAAAGCGTTCGGGCGAGGTGGAGAGGATCTCGGTCTCACCGATGCTCAGGAACTGGGTGAAGGGGGCTCGGTTGCGGGTGCGCAGGGCGGCGAAGAGCTCGATGCCGCGTGCGCGTCCCGGTGCCAGCGTCCCGGTGACCGCCGTGGTCAGGCAGATCTCATAGCTGTTGCCCTCGGTGATCTCCCGCTTCGCCCGCGCGATCGCGGCGAGATAGTCCCGGCGAGAGTCACGGACCGCGATCTCGCGGAGCAGGGCGGCGTCGGACCCTCCTTCGTCGCAGCCTCCTTCGCCAGAGCCGTCCCTCAGCGCCAGGCCCTGCAACGTCTCGAACACCTGCTCCTTCCAAGCAGACTCCGCCGCTGCGTCCCAGCACTGAAGCTCCAGCTGCCCCTGGGCATGGTGGATGACCACGGCATGGGTGGCGCGGAACAGGCTGGCCTCCTGGGCCGGACGGTCTGCCGGCTCCAGGGCCTTCTCCGCTGGGTCTTCAGCGCCGACCTCCCGCTTGAGCTCATAGCCCAGCCATCCCACCCAGCCGAGCGCGAACCGCGGGAGATCATGGCGGGTCGCGTCCGGTCCGTCAGGCTGTCCAGGTCGGTCAGACTCGGCAGGCTCGCGACCCTCGTCCGGCTGCTCTGCGGACCCGGTCCAGTTCTCCGCCAACCAGCTGAAGAACGGCTGGCGGCGCTCGATGGTCCCCTTGGGCGTGGTGACGCTGGTCTGGCCCTGATGGTGGCTGACCAGCGCCGCATGGTCCCCGAAGGAGAAGGCCAGGATGCTGTGGGCGCTGCGCGCGGGCTGATCGGTCCTGGCGTGATCGCTGCTGTCCAGCAGCGCAGCGGGAACCCCGGGCAGCTGCTCACACAGAGCGGCGAACAGCTGCGGTGCGAAGTCCTCGAGCGCGTCGCCCGCCACCTCGTCGAGACCTGGCAGGTGGCCCGCGGAGAGACCCGGCAGGTCCATGGGGCGGCTGGTCAACGCAGCCCTCGGGGAGTCCCGGGTGCAATGGTCATGAGTCAAGGATGGCACAGGCCGGGAATCGTCTCGGCGCGCTACGATGTCGCCCATGGCATCTGAGGCGCAGCGGGCCGAGACCGCAGAACCGCGACGGGGACGTCCGCGCAGCGAAGCCTCCCACCAGGCGGTGCTCGACGCCACGATCCGGCTGCTCCGCGTGAGCTCCTATGAGGAGCTGACGGTGGAGGCCATCGCCTCCGAGGCCGGGGTGAGCAAGCAGACCATCTATCGATGGTGGAAGTCCAAGGCTGCAGTGGTGCTGGAGGTGATGCTCACCGGAGACGCCGAGATCGAGCTGGTGCCCATGCCGTCCACCGGTGATCTGCGTGCGGACTGCCTGACCTGGATCCGCGGCATGATCGTAGAGGCCTTCCGCGACACCCACGTCGGGATGGCGCGCAGTCTCGTGGTGGCAGGACTCCAGTGTGATCCCGGGACCGAGCGGCTGCTCCAGCAGGCGAGCATGTGGGATCACGGACAGCTGGCGGAACGACTGCGTGAAGCCGAGCGGGCGGGCGAGCTTCGCGCCGGAGTCGACATCTCAGCGGCCGCCTCGGCGATCGGCGACCCGCTGATCTTCCGAATGCTCATCGGCTCCGCACCGAGCCTGACCTGGGCGGAGAGCCTCGTCGACGTCGTGGTGACCGGGCTCCTGCGACCCGAGACGAACCAGACCCACAACCCGCCGCGGTGAGTTTCGCCACAGTCGTCCTTCACAATCCTCTCGGTGAATTTCGAGACGCGGCGTTCCGTTTATGATCGTGTCATGGCAAAGCTCCTTTACCGCCTCGGCCTGCTCTCTGCGCGCCGAGCCAAGACCGTCGTCGCAGCCTGGTTCGCCGTGCTCGCCCTCGCCGTCAGCTCCTTCCTCGCCTTCGGCGGACAGCTGACGGATCAGATCACCCTTCCTGACCTGGAGACCACCGCGGTCGCCGATCGCCTGGCCGAGGAGATGCCAGACTCCGGCGGCGGCAACGCCTCGGCGATCATCCGCACCGACGACGGCGAGCCGTTCACCGGCGAGCAGGAGCAGCAGGTCGCCGAGTTCATCGAGGAGCTCGAGGCTGACGACATCGTCAGCAGCGTCACCGACCCCTTCGCCACCGAGGATCAGATCGCCGACGCGCGCAGCGAGATCTCCGCCGGTGAAGCTGAGCTGGAGTCCGGCCGCGAGGAGATCGAGACGAATCGCGAAGACATCGAGACCGGTCGTGAGGAGATCGAAGCCGGTCGTGAGGAGATCGAAGCGGGCCGTGGGGAGATCGAGTCCGGATTCGCCCAGCTCGACGAAGGTCAGGAGCAGCTCGACGAGGCCATCGCTGGCGCCCAGGAGCAGGGCATCTATGAGGCCGCGCGGCCTCAGTTCGAGGCTCAGCAGGCCGAGATCGATGCCAACCGGGCCGAGCTGGAAGCCGCAGAGCAGGAGCTCGAGGCCGGGGAAGAGGAGCTCAACGCCGGGGAAGAGGAGCTCAACGCCGGGGAGGAGGAGCTCAACGCCGGCGAAGATGAGCTCACCGAGGCGGCCGCCGAGCTGGAGCGCGGCGAGGCGCTTCTGGAGCTCTCCTCCGGCGCCCAGGTCGTCTCCGACGACGGCGACGTCGCCGTGCTGATGCTCAACTTCACCGAGCCGATGGAGAGCATCGGCACCGAAGACCTGGCCACCGTCTCGGCGGCCATCACCGACGCGGAGATCGACGGAGTCGAAGCACTGCCCGGCGGAGACCTCGACTTCGAGCTTCCCCACCTCTTCTCGGTTGCCGAGCTGATCGGCCTGATGATCGCCGCCGCCGTGCTGCTGATCATGCTCGGCACGCTCATCGGCGCAGGGTTGCCGCTGCTCAACGCCCTGATCGGCGTCGGAGTCGGCGTCGCCGGCGCGATGGCGCTCTCCGGCGTCGTCGAGATGATGTCGATGACCCCGATCCTGGGACTCATGCTGGGCCTGGCCGTGGGCATCGACTACTCGTTGTTCATCATCCACCGGCACCGCCGGCAGCTGAAGGACGGCATGGCCGTCCATAAGTCGATCGCCCTGGCCACCGGGACCGCTGGCAACGCCGTGGTCTTCGCGGGTGCCACCGTGGTGATCGCGCTGCTGGCGCTCAACGTCACCGGCCTGCCGTTCCTGGCCCTGATGGGCAGCGTCGCAGCCGCCTGTGTGGCCATCGCGGTGCTCATGGCGGTCACCATGACCCCGGCCATGCTCTCCCTGGTGGACCGCAGGATCCTTGCCCGCCGGGAACGACGCCACATCGGCGAGCGGCGCACCAAGGAGATCACCACCCAGATGGGCCACGGCAAGGCGATCGGCATCGCCGCCGCTGCGCTGATCGGCCTCGGCGTGCTCTCCATCCCGACCTTCGACCTGCGCCTCGGCCTTCCCGATGCCAGCTCCAATGCCGAGGACTCGGCCTCCTACCAGGCGTACTCCGCGACCGAGGAGGCCTTCGGCCAGGGTGTCAACGGGCCGCTCCTGGTCCTCGCCGACCTGCCCTCCGGGCTGGATGACACCCAGGCGCAGGACTACCAGATCGAGATCGGCACCTCGCTGCTGGAGAACGAGAACATCGCGGCAGCGGTCCCCGCCGCACTCAGCGAGGACAACACGCTCGGGGTCTTCCAGATCATCCCCGAGGAGGGGCCGGCTGCCGAGTCGACCGAGGCTCTGGTGCATGAGTTCCGCGACGGCGCTCCGCTGGCCGGCACGGACGCCGCCGATGTCGAGCTCTCCGTGGCGGGCATGACGGCCGCCCAGATCGACATGTCAGATGTGATCGCCGATGCGCTGCCGCTCTACCTGGCGCTGGTCATCGGGCTCTCGCTGCTGCTGATGATCATGGTGTTCCGCTCGATCCTGCTCCCGGTGATCGCCACCCTCGGGTTCGTCGGGTCCTTCGCCGCCGCCGTGGGCATCGTCGTGGCAGTGTTCCAGTGGGGCTGGTTCGCCGACATCGTCGGAGTCACCGAACCCGGGCCGATCGTGACCTTCCTGCCGGTGCTGATGGTCGGCATCCTCTTCGGACTGGCCATGGACTATCAGCTCTTCACCGCCTCGGGCATGCGCGAGGCCTACGCCCACGGCTCTGCGCCGCGGCTCGCCGTGCGCCAGGGACTGCATGCCGGGCGCTCCGTGGTCACCGCCGCGGCGCTGATCATGTCCTCGGTCTTCGCCGGATTCATCTTCACCGACGATCCGATGGTGGCCTCCATGGGCCTGGGGCTCTCCGTGGGCGTGCTGCTGGACGCCTTCGTGGTGCGACTGCTGCTGGTGCCCGCCCTGCTGCACCTGGCAGGTCCCGCCGCCTGGTGGCTGCCGAAGTGGATGGATCGCCTCATCCCTGACGTCGACGTCGAGGGCGCTCAGCTGGAGCGCGAGGTCCTGCCCGATGCTTCCGACCCCTCGGACGGGATCGAACCGCTGGCTCGCGAGCAGGAGCCGGCGCACCCGCGCTGACCGCTCTGCACACGCAAGAACGCCCGGCACCTCTGCGAAGGTGCCGGGCGTCTCTGCGTCTGGGTCCTACTGGGTGTCGTCGTCCCGATCTACCGGATCGTCGAGCAGCTCATAGACGCCGTCGATGATCCGATTCGGGCGGAACGGGAAGTCGGCGATGCTGGCGCGGCTGGAGAGTCCGGTCATCACCAGGATCGTGTGCATTCCGGCCTCCATGCCGGCCACGATGTCGGTGTCCATCCGGTCCCCGATCATGGCGGTCTCCATGGAGTGCGCCCCGAGGTGGTTCAGCGCCGACCGGAACATCATCGGATTCGGCTTGCCGACCACATAGGGCTTGCGACCGGTGGCCTTGGTGATCAGTGAGGCGATGGCGCCCGTGGCGGGCAGCACGCCCTCGGGGCTCGGGCCGGTGGCGTCGGGGTTGGTGAGGATGAACCGGGCACCGTTGTTGATCAGCCGGAGGGCCTTCGTGATGGCCTCGAAGCTATAGTTCCGCGTCTCACCGACGACCACATAGTCCGGATTGGTCTCGGTCATGATGAACCCTGCGGCGTGGATCGCGGTGGTGAGCCCGGCTTCGCCTATGACGTAGCAGCTGCCCTGCGCGTTGGACTCCGGGTCGATCTGGTTCGCCAGGAAGGTCGCGGTGGCCAGGGCGGAGGTCCAGATCCGCTCCTCGGGCACCACCAGTCCGGAGTTGCGCAGCCGAGCGCTGAGATCGCGGGCGGTGAAGATCGAGTTGTTCGTCAGCACAAGATAGGGGAGGTCCTGGCGCCGCCACTGTTCCAGCAGCTCTGCGGCGCCGGGCAGCGCCTCCTGCTCGCGGACGAGCACCCCGTCCATATCGGTCAGCCAACATTCGATGTTCTCACCGTTCATGTGCTGATCCTATGTCCTGAAGCTGGTGCCCTGCCAGAGGTGACCCTGGGGCCTCCCACACGCGGTGAGGCGTCGAACCTTGACCCAGCACTACCTCTATGGTTAATTAGTAGAGTAATTAACCATAGAGGTAGTGGACTCGGTATGCTGGAGCTGTTCCTCGATGAAGGGTGGATGGGTCCGTGGAAGAGGGTCGCGCACTGTTCGTGCAGATCGCTGAGCAGCTGGAGGCCTCCGTCCTGGACGGATCCCTGGCAGAAGGTGAGCGCGCCCCCTCGACCAACGAGCTCGCGTCCTTCCATCGGATCAATCCCGCCACCGCAGCCAAGGGTCTGAACCTGCTGGTGGATCGCGGGATCCTGCTCAAGCGTCGCGGCCTCGGCATGTTCGTGGCCCCGGGCGCCCGGGAGATCCTCATCGCGCAGCGCCGGCAGCAGTTCGCGACCCACTACCTCGATCCGATCATCACCGAGGCCCGTACCGTCGGGCTCTCGGTGGACACCATCATCGAGATGCTCCGCTCCAGAGCGTGAACAGCGCCCCGGGCGCTGAAGGAAGGAGGCGGTCATGGACGCCGCCATAGAACTGATCCGGGTCTCGCGTCGATACCGCAGCGCCACGGCGCTGCAGGACATTTCGCTGAGACTTGAAAAGGACGCCATCCACGGGCTTCTGGGCCGCAACGGTGCCGGCAAGACCACGCTGATGTCCATCGCGACAGCCCAGGACTGGCCCACCGCGGGCGAGGTGAAGATCCTAGGCATGCGCCCCCATGAGAACGAGCAGGTGCTCCCGAAGATCTGCTTCGTCCGTGAAGAGCAGCGCTACGTCGACGACGCGCTCGCCAAGCACGCCTTCAACGCCGCGGCCCAGGCGTTCCCTCGCTGGGACGAGGAACTGGCGGCCCAGCTTGCCCGCGAGTTCCGCGTCCCGGAGAAGACCCGGATCAAGAAGATGTCCCGCGGCCAGCGCTCCGCCGTGGGCGTGATCATCGGGATCGCCTCGCGCGCCGAGGTGACCTTCTTCGACGAGCCGTACATGGGACTCGACGCGGTGGCCCGGCAGCTGTTCTACGACCGGCTGCTCGAGGACTACGCTGCGCACCCGCGAACCATCGTGATCTCTTCGCACCTGATCGATGAGATCGCACACCTGATCGAGAATGTGGTGGTCATCGACCAGGGAAGCATCCTGCTGCAGGAGCCGGTGGAACAGCTGTGTGATCGTGCCGTCACCCTGGTGGGACGTGCAGATGCCGTGGCCGAGATCGCCGGCACCCGCGAGGTCCTGCAGCACGAGGCCATGGGCCGGATCGTGCGGACCACGGTGCTCGGGGCGCTCGATGAGGCTGAACGCAGGGCGCTTCAGGAGCGCGACGTGGAGGTCGTCCCAGTCTCGCTCCAGCAGCTCATCGTGCGGCTCACCGCACGCGAAGACACGTTGAAACAGACCACGATGGATCCATCCCAGGAGGTGGCCCGATGAGCAACGTCGCAGTTCATTCAATGGCGGCTCCGGCGGCACGGGAACAGGAAGCCCCACGTTCGAGCTTCGCCCGCGTCCCGTCCGCCTTCAAGCTGCAGTTCACCGTGCCATCGCAGATGATCTGGGTGCCGCTGAGCGTGTTCCTGCTGTCATGGGCCGTGGCGATCGGCATCGGTCTCTGGCTGCGTCATGTCTCCGGCGATGGGCCGACGATCAACACCGGCGCCTCGCAGGCCACCATCTGGTGCCTGGCGTTCATCGCGGCCTATTCGGCATCTCACACGTTCCCCTTCTCCATGGCGCTGAGCTACAGCAGGCGGGTCTTCGTGCTGGGGGCCTTCTTGGCCTTCGCGACAGTCTCGGCCGGCTTCGGTGCACTCTTCTCGATCGCCATCCTGCTCGAGCGGGCCACCGGTGGATTCTGGGCCGAGAGCTACACCTTCGACATCCCAGCGGTCACGCAGAACGCAGGGGTCCTGGGGGCCGGGATCCTGGCGGGAGCGGTGTGCCTGTGGGCGATGATGTTCGGGTTCTTCTGGTCGATCCTCTACCGCCGGGTCAGCCTGGCGATGCTCTGGATCATCGCGCTGGGTCTCGTGGCCCTGCTGGCCGTCACCATCATGGTCGTCGCGCAGAACCAGTGGTGGCCCCATGTCGGGGACTGGCTGGCCGTGCAGAGCTCGTACTCCTTCGCCGGATGGGTGCTGCTGCTCACGCTGGTCCTGACTGCGGTGAACTATCTGGTGATCCGCCGGGCCGTACCCACTGCATGAGCGGCGGACCTCTCCAAGGCAGAAAGAAGGGAGCCCCAGATCGGCCAGCGTGAGGGGGACGCTGTATCGGCCGATCCGGGGCTCCCGAATCACTCGCACCTTGATGAGGTAGTCCTACCTTAGGACGTCTCCTTGGGCGGGCACTTGCGGTTTGCTGGTAAGTCACTGGAAATCGTGGCCCCAGTCTTGGCCATGAGAAGAGCCCCGAGTCGGCCAGCGTGAGGGGACGCTTTAAATGGCTGACTCGGGGCTCTGAATCACTCGCACCTTGATGAGGTAATAACTACTCTAGGCGACATTCTTGGCGTTTCCCCGTGCAGTTCCTGGGAGCTTCCTGAGTCTTAGTCTGCGACGCCTCACAGCTGCTCCGGTCAGGCGGCTGAGTCCTCGCTCGGGCGCGGTGTGCCGGGATGCAGCACCAGTCGATCTCCGTCGATCGTGACCTGATGCGTCTTCACCGGGCGCAGCGCTGGCAGCGTCTCCGGGACGCCGGTGCGCAGGCAGAAGGCTGAGGCGTGCATGGGGCACTCCAGAGTGTCTTCCTCGACATAGCCATCGGAGAGAGACACTGCCTCGTGGGAGCAGGTGTCGTCCAGGGCGTAGAAGCCGCCATCCTCGGCGTGGACCACCGCGATGTCGTCGTTCCACCCTGAGTCCTCTGCTGAGACTCGGAAGACCTCACCTTCTGGGTATTGGCTTGCGGGGCCGAGGTCGATCGGGGGGAGTGCGTCGGTGGCGGACATCTGTAGTGCCTCTCTAGCGGTGAGTATGTGCAGCCTGCATTCTTTCAGAATCCGATCAGCCCGGGAGCTGGCCGCGGAGCTCCTCGAGCTTCCGACGTTCCCGTTTCGTCGGGCGCCCCGAGCCGCGCTCGCGCACCGGCAGGCCCACGTCGCGGGGCCTGATCCGCTCAGGCGAGTGGTCGCGGTAGGCCTTCTGGGCCACCGGGGGGCCGACTCGCTTCGACAGGGTGTGGACGACGTCGAGGATGAGCTCGTGCCCTGGACGGCGGATGTGGATCCGGGTGCCGGGAGTGACGCGCAGCGAGGCCTTCGCCGGGTTGCCATCGATAGTGACGTGCCCGGCGCGGCAGGCGGTCGTGGCCGCGGACCGGGTCTTGAAGAGTCGGACCGACCAGAGCCATGCGTCGATGCGGACCGGGCCGGTGGGGCCGGTGGGGGCGGTCTCTGTCATGGAATCAGTCTAGAGAACCGCTGTCTCGCCTGCGGCGGAGATGTCCCAGTGAATGCGCAGACCCCGCGTCCGGAGTGTGAGGGAACACTGTTCCGATACGCGGGGTCTGCTGAATCACTCGCACCTTCAAGAGGCAGTTCCTACATTAGAGAGGCTTCTTGGGCAGTCGATGGTCGTGACCTGTGAGCTGCCTGAAACTCTTGGGGCTCAGGCGTCGCCGCCTGAAGTCTGGTTGTGATATTCGCCTTCACAGAATTCAACCGTGAACCATCCGTCCACCGGTTCCGCCGCGACCAGGACTGCTTCCTCGTCGAGTGATTCAACATCGGTGTCGACCAGAGCAAGAATGTTTTCAAGCGGCTCGCGCAGTTCTACTGGGACGAGAATATAGTTCTGCTCGACCGCAGAATAGATCTCATCAAGAACCTCTTGATCTTCAACCCCTTCATTCATGTCAGTTTGCAGGCCTTCCATCATTGAACCGATGAACATGCAAGCCTCTTCTTCAGAGAAATAAGCACCTAGTTCCTCAGTTCTTTCGATGTCGATCTCATCGGGATCGGGAAGGTCGCCTCCCGGTCCTTCTCCCTGGGGAATCTCGCCAGAATCGCCGTCGTCCGGTGAGGTGTCGGGCTGCTCCTCCGGTTCCGGGGTCGACGTCTGCTGTGGCTCCTCGGACTCCTCCACGGGGGGCGCCGACTCCGAGCTCGGCTGCGTCGGAGAGCTCGGCTCCTCCTCGGCTGCGCATCCCAACAGTGCGAACGGCGTCATGGAAGCGAGTATCAGCATCCCTCGCACTCTGGTGCGGGCCATCTGGGTGCCCTGCATGGGGGCGGATTTCGAAGCTGGAGGCGGCGTCATGGGTCCAGTGTGGCACGCGCTGCGCGGCGTGAGTCACGAACGCATCACAATGGCGTGCCGCGCCGGGCGTCGGCGCGTTCCTGCTCTCCTGGAATGGGATACTTTTCCAGCGAGGGCAGTGCAGTGCCACGCGAGCATCCTGCGGTAGTGATGTTCGCCAGCTGCGCTGCCCTCCAATCATTCCCAGGCGCTCGCGGACGCCTGGACGTCGACTCGAACGCTGCTCTTGCGTCCTCCACCGTGTTCATCAACGTGTCGTGTTCTGTTCGTTTCCATGATCACAGCGTGGTTAAAGTTGAACTTGAAGCTTTTTTAAAAACTCTTGCGGCGGACAACTAATCATGGGTTACAGTTGTCCCGACTCGGCTTGCTGTACGCGTAGGTTTCCCATCTCTTAGTACGGTTCGCTGCTTCCCCAGTCGCCATATCTGCTTATGAATACTCCGCATGCACGTGTTTCGCGTGCTGGTCCTCACTCACCCCGCAAGGGGGCTCGACGGTCTCCCAGCCGATGAGCGCGAGGGCCCCAGTCGTCGACCTTCGTGCCTGGCGGGGCGTTCATGGAGCCGTTCTGTTCTGAACGACTAGTGAGGAAGCACCTGTGCCGAAGAAACTCTCGTCTGCCGTTATCGGCACCCTGGCCGTAGGCCTGACCATGCCACTGACCGCGAATGCCGCCGCCGCGGACACCGCGCCTATGAATGTGGCCGCGCTGCCCACCGCGGGGGTGGAAGCCCCAGCGACGAATCTCTCCGGACTGAGCACGGTGGACATCTCCGCCACGCAGAACGCCACCCAGTTCCGGTTCCCGCTGGCCCAGCGCTCCTATACCTACACCTCCCCGTACGGCTCGCGCTGCATGCCGACCCAGGGCGCCTCCACCGCCCACTTGGGACAGGACCTCGGTGCCGCCGACGGCAGCCCGATCTACTCTGTGGCCGCAGGCACCGTGGTGCGCGCCTTCAGCGGCAACCGGTACAACACCGGCTTCGTCGTCGTGCAGCACCAGATCAACGGCAGGACCTTCCACAGCGCCTACCTCCACATGTGGGATGCGCACACCCATGTCCGCGTCGGGCAGGCGGTGCAGGCGGGTCAGACCATCTCACGGGTGGGAAGCTCGGGTGCATCCACCGGGCCTCACCTGCACCTGGAGATCTGGGAGGGTGCCTGGATGCACGGCACCTCGCACAATCCGACGACCTGGCTCGCACAGCGTGGTGTCGACCTGCGCGCCTCCGCCTCATTCGTGATGAACATCACCAACCCGTCTGCCTGCAACTACTGGACCGTGAACTCAACTCCGCTGCGCGCCACCGCGAGCAGCACCGGTTCCGTCATCATGCAGCTCGGAGCGGGCGCCACGCTGACCGCAGCCCCGGGTGACACCAGCAACGGCATGGTGCGGGTGAACGCAAACGGTCGTATCGGCTGGGTGGCGCACTCTTCACTGACGCCCTCCCGCCCGGCCGGAGGCGGCACTGTGCCTGCGGCCAACGTCCCCCAGGGCACCTCCATCACGCCCACCCAGTACCGGACCACCGCGGCGCTGAATGGCCGCAGCGGTCCCGGTACCAACTACGCGGTTCTCCAGGGGCTCACCTCGGGCACCACGGTGACCGTCACCGCAACCCACGGCGGCTGGATGAAGTTCAGCCGAAACGGTCAGTCCGTCTGGTCGCACGGCGACTTCCTGTCCCGGGTTTCGACCGCCTCCACCGGTTCCTCGAACACCAGTGCCGCGAGCACCGGTGATTTGGCCCATGGGGTCAGTCCCGCAAGTGGCAGCTACCAGGTCAAGGCCGGGGTGAACCTGGTCGCCCGCTCGAATGCCAGCGGTTCGAGTCCCATCGTCAAGGTGCTCGAGCCCGGCACCAGGGTCACGCTGACCGGTATGAAGGACACCAAGGTCCGGTTCCATGACGGCACTCAGAACCTCTGGGTGACCGCAGCGCACCTGGAGAGAGTCACTGCTAGCACGACCACTGCCGCGAGCACCGGTGATTTGGCCTATGGGGTCAGTCCCGCCAGCGGCAGCTACCAGGTCAAGGCCGGGGTGAACCTGATCGCCCGCTCGACTGCCAGCGGCTCGAGCGCCGTGGTCAAGGTCCTCGAGCCCGGCACCACGGTCACGCTGACCGGCATGAAGGACTCCAAGGTCAGGTTCAATGACGGCACTCGGAACCTTTGGGTGACCTTTGCGCACCTGGAGAAGGTTACTGTCGGCACGGGCTCCGGCTCAGGGCCCGAGACCATTCCCGGTGGCACAGAGTCCTCCGGTTCCCTGGCCTATGGGGTCAGTCCCGCCAGCGGCAGCTACCAGGTCAAGGCCGGGGTGAACCTGATCGCCCGCTCGACTGCCAGCGGCTCGAGCGCCGTGGTCAAGGTCCTCGAGCCCGGCACCACGATCACGCTGACCGGCATGAAGGACACCAAGGTCAGGTTCAATGACGGCACTCGGAACCTCTGGGTGACCTTTGCGCACCTGGAGAAGGTTACTCTCGGCACGGGCTCCGGCTCAGGGCCCGAGACCATTCCCGGTGGCACAGAGTCCTCCGGTTCCCTGGCCTATGGGGTCAGTCCCGCCAGCGGCAGCTACCAGGTCAAGGCCGGGGTGAACCTGAACGCCCGCTCGACTGCCAGCAGCACGAGCGCCGTGGTCAAGGTCCTCAAGCCCGGCACCACGATCACGCTGAACGGCGAGAAGGGCTCCGCGGTCCGGTTCAATGACGGCACTCGGAACCTCTGGGTGAGCTCGGCGTACCTGGAGGAGGTCACTGCCAACGCCTCGACCGGTTCCTCAAGCACCGGTTCCTCAGGCACCGGTTCCCTGGCCTATGGGGTCAGTCCCGCCAGCGGCAGCTACCAGGTCAAGGCCGGGGTGAACCTGAACGCCCGCTCGACTGCCAGCAGCACGAGCGCCGTGGTCAAGGTCCTCAAGCCCGGCACCACGATCACGCTGAACGGCGAGAAGGGCTCCGCGGTCCGGTTCAATGACGGCACTCGGAACCTCTGGGTGAGCTCGGCGTACCTGGAGGAGGTCACTGCCAACGCCTCGACCGGTTCCTCAAGCACCGGTTCCTCAGGCGCCGGTTCCCTGGCCTATGGGGTCAGTCCCGCCAGCGGCAGCTACCAGGTCAAGGCCGGGGTGAACCTGAACGCCCGCTCGACTGCCAGCAGCACGAGCGCCGTGGTCAAGGTCCTCAAGCCCGGCACCACGATCACGCTGAACGGCGAGAAGGGCTCCGCGGTCCGGTTCAATGACGGCACTCGGAACCTCTGGGTGAGCTCGGCGTACCTGGATAAGGCCACTGCCAGTACGGGCTCCGGCTCAGGCTCCGAAACCATCCCCGGCGGTTCAGAGTCCTCCAGTTCCACCCCGGTCACCTCCAGCGGCACCTACACCGTCAAGAGCGGCATCCATCTCAATGCGCGGACGGGTGCGAGCACCTCCAGCTCCACCGCGAAGGTGCTGAGCCCCGGTACCAAGATCCAGGTCACGGGCGAGAAGGACGAGTGGGTCAGCTTCGAGGACGGCACCCGCACGCTGTGGGTGCACTCGGACTACCTCTCCAAAGTCACCGCGTCCACTTCGAGTGGTGCAAACACCGGGTCGTCCTCAGATACCGGGTCCTCCTCCAGCACCGGGTCCTCCGCACCGACGAACACCGAGTCGTCTTCGAACACTTCGGGTTCGAGCACTTCCGCGAGCGGGACCTATCACGTCAAGCCCAACGTCTACCTGAATGCTCGCAGCGGCCCAGGCACCTCACATCAGGTGGTCCTGAACCTGAACCCGCTGCGCCAGTTCGAGATCACCGGGCGCAGCGGCGGCTGGGTGAGCTTCGTCTTCAGCGGGCAGACCGTCTGGGTCGACTCCACCTACATCAACGCCGGTGCCGCCGGCAGCTCCGGGTCCAGCAGCACGGGCTCCAGCAGCTCGACCCCCACCCTGGCGAACTCGACCAACAGCACGAGCAAGGTCGTCGGAACCGCCACCACCACGGCTCAGGTGAATGTCCGCATGGGTCCGAGCACCGAGAACAGCACGATGTTCTCCGTGCCGACCGGAACCAGGGTCGAGCTGCTCGAGAAGAAGACGACCGGCTGGCAGGAGGTCAAGGTCAACGGTGCCACCGGTTGGATGTCGGCGCAGTTCCTGACCACCTCCGACACCGCCACCTCGGGCTCCGGCTCGACCACCGGCGGCTCCACCACCGGGTCCTCCGGCAGCGGCACCTCCACCGCACCGTCGACCTCGAACATGCACACCAAGAGCTCTAACGGCCCGTACAGCTCGGCCTGGGACAAGCTGGCACAGTGTGAATCCGGTGGAAACTGGAAGATCAACACCGGCAACGGCTTCTACGGCGGCATCCAGTTCAGCCCTGAATCCTGGAAGGAAGTGGGCGGCTCCGGCTTCCCGCACCAGGCCACCAGAGCGGAACAGATCAAGCGGGGTCACATGCTCTGGAAGAAGCAGGGCTGGAACGCTTGGCCGCACTGCACCTCCCAGCTGGGCCTCAAGGGTGACCCGGGCGGCTACGGGGACGACTACTACAAGGTCCACCCCAGCGCGAAGACCGTCTCCTCGGTCTCGGCCGCAGGGACCTGGACTGCGAGCTACAGCGTGCCGCTGCGCGAAGAGGCCTCCACATCCAGCGACAAGCTCGTGCAGGTCCCGCGCGGCACGGAGCTCAAGCAGCTTCAGCGCGAGGGGTCCTGGCTCAAGGTCCAGCACAAGGTCGGCGGGGACAGCTACACCGGCTGGGTCAACACCAGCTACATCTCCCAGGCCTGAGCGTTCCGCTCAGAGCTGGTAGAGAACTCAACACGGCAGCTCGGGGAGCGGCGCCACCAGTGGTGCCGCCTCCCCGAGCTGCCGTGTTGAGGACCAAGACGCATCAGTAGGACGACGGCGGGCTCGACTCCCTCATTCGCGGGAGAGTCGCGTCCGCCGTCGTCGTCGGTAAGGCTGCCGGCGGCGGGTCAGCGGGTCAGCGGAACCGGGCCTGGACGGCGTCGCCGTGGGCCGGCAGCCCTTCGGCCTGGGCCAATGCCGAGACGTGACCCGCCACCGCGCGCAGCCCCTCCCGGTCGTACTGGATGACCTGCTGGGAGCGCAGGAAGCTGGAGACGTTCAACCCGGAGGAGTACGCGGAGGCGCCTCCGGTGGGAAGCACATGGTTCGATCCGGCGCAGTAGTCACCCAGTGACACCGGGGTGTGGGCGCCGACGAACACCGCGCCGGCGTTGTGGATCTGCTCCACGATTCCGGCATCATCGCTGGTCATCACCTCGAGGTGCTCCGCGCCGTATGCGTTGGCGATCTCCACGCCCTGCTCCATCGTGTCGACCACGAGCACCGCAGACTGGGTGCCGCTGAGCGCCTGCTTGACCCGATCCGCGTGCCGGGTGCTGCGCGCCTGCAGCTCGACCTGGGCTCCCACAGCCTCGGCGAGGGACATCGAGGGCGTCACCAGCACCGCGGCGGCCAGCGCATCATGCTCCGCCTGGGAGATCAGATCCGCCGCGATCAGATCCGCCGGCGCGGTCTCATCGGCGAGCACCATGATCTCGGTGGGGCCGGCCTCTGAATCGATGCCCACCACCCCCTGGACCGCGCGCTTGGCCGTGGCCACGAAGATGTTCCCGGGTCCGGTGATCAGCGAGACCGGAGGGCAGGCCTGCTCGCCCTGCTCGTCCCGGGCCCCATAGGCGAACATCGCCACGGCCTGGGCGCCGCCGACCGCGTAGACCTCTTCGATCCCGAGCAGGTGCGCCGCACCGAGGACAGTCGGGTGGGGAAGGCCCCCGAAGTCCGCCTGCGGGGGTGACGCGATCGCCAGCGATCGCACCCCGGCCACCTGCGCCGGAACGACGTTCATCACCACTGAGGAGGGGTAGACCGCCTGACCGCCGGGCACATACAGGCCCACCCGTCGGATCGGGGCCCAGCGGTTGATCACCCGGGCGCCGGGGCCGGGTGAGACCTCCGAGGCCTCCGGCAGCTGGGCCTCGTGCACCTGCCTGGCTCGGAGGATCAGCTCCTCGAGCGCCGCACGAACCTCAGGCTGAAGCTCCTCGGCGGCTTCGCGGAGCTTCTCCGCCGGAACCCGCAGCGAGGGCGGCCGGACGCCGTCGAACTTCTCGGAGTAGTCCAGCAGTGCGGAGACACCTTTCAGCCGCACATTCTCCAGGATCGGGGCCACGGCCTCGATGGTGGTCGAGATGTCCTGGGAGGCGCGCGGAAGCACGGAGGCGGAGTCGATCGCGCTGCCGCGCAGATCCTTGAGGGTCAGCATGGGTCTCCTAGGGGTGAGGCGATCGGGTGCTCGCCCGCTGGATCGAGGGTGAACACCCCTCCATTGTCTCCATTACGGCAGCCTTGCGCCCACTTCGTGACGTGAGAGCCCACACACCGGACGCCCCGCGGTGTTTCAGTGCCCGTCCAGAACGGCGTGGCATGATGCTGGCCATGGTCTTTTCCCGGATGGATTTCTCGTCGAGCTTCCTGGCGCCCGCTGTGCCGCAGACCGCCGATCTCGCTCCCGAGGAGACGGCGCCCACCGAAGGGGTCGGTGACATCGTCGAGGAGAGCGTCCCTGAGGGGCTCGAAACCCTGATCGCCGAACAGGGCCCGTTCTTCGGCATCATCACCGGCCTGATCATCGCGGTGGTGATCGCCCTGGTGGTCACCGTGATGTCCTCGATGCTGCTGAAGCAGATCTTCCGGCACAACGATGGGGTCAAGCATGCGGTGAACCGGACCCGGACCCCACTGTTCGTCACCCTGGTGCTGATCGGAACCTGGTTCACGCTGAACATCACGCTGCGCGCCGCCGAGTGGTTCCTGCCGGTCTCCTTCGTGCTGCTGGTCGCCGTGGTGATCGGGATCGCCTGGTGGGCGCTGCGGATCGTACGGATCGCCGAGGCGATGATCTATTCGAAGTACATCGGTCACTCCGAGGGTGAGCTGGATGTGGAGGACCGGCGCGGCCGCCGTCTGGCCACCCAGGTCTCCCTGATCCGGCGGATCCTCACCGCGGTCATCATCACCGTGGCGGTGGCGGCGATCCTGTTGATGATCCCGCAGGTGCGCGCACTCGGCGCCGGCCTGCTCGCCTCCGCCGGCGTGGCCTCGGTGGTGGTCGGCCTGGCGATGCAGTCGGTGCTCACCAACGTCTTCGCCGGCATCCAGCTGGCCTTCACCGATTCGATCCGCGCAGGAGACGTCGTCGTGGTCGAGGGCAACTTCGGCACAGTGGAGGACATCACGCTCACCGCCGTGGTCATCAAGTCCTGGGACGAGCGCAGGTTCATCTATCCCTCCAGCTACTTCGTGGCCACCCCCTTCGAGAACTGGACCCGGGTGGGCACCGACATCCTGGGCACCGTGGAGCTCGACGTCGACTGGCGCGTCCCGATGGATCCGCTGCGGGCCCGGCTGAAGCGGCTGCTCGATTCTGCCGACCTCTGGGACGGCAGGGACTACTCGCTGCAGGTCACCGACGCCGTGGGCGGCATGATCAAGGCACGGGTCGTGGTCTCCGCCCGGAACTCCGGGGAGCTCTGGGACCTGCGCTGCCTGATCCGTGAGGATCTGGTGAACTACCTGCGCGCCGAGCACCCCTATGCGGTGTTCACCCAGCGGATGCTGCTGACCAATGAGGAGGCGCTGGCGAAGGCTCCCGCGCCGGTGCGCACCGGACAGGTCGGCGTCGTCGATCCCGGCGCAGATTCTCAGCCGGTGACCCAGGCGGGGGAGGGGGCCTCGGTCTTCACCGGCTCGATCGCCGCCGTGCAGCGTAACCGAGAGTTCTCCGGCCCCGGAGCCGAGGCCTACCGCGAGCGGCTTGAACGGCAGGAGGAGCGCCAGGACGGCCATGAGCTCGACGCCGACGGCACCGCCTATCCCGAGGATGCCGCGCCCACGCCGGCGGTCACCCCGCTGAAGACTGATGCGCCGCAGGAACGGGACGTTTCGGCGACGCGGAAGGTGTCGGCGAACGAGGAGGTCGAGGATGCGGAGGAGGAGGCCTTCGGTGCTGCGGCGACACGGCGTCCGGGCGAGGCGCCGCCTCGGCCTGGTTCATCGCGCTGAGCTCCCGATCGCGCTGAGCTCCCGTCAGCGCTGAGGACGCCGCTGGGTTGAGGCTCCGACCGCAGGTCGGTCCTGCTCACTCCTTCGGCGGCTGGGACTCTCGGTTGGCGCTGCCCTTGGCGGAGCTCTTGGCCTTCGCCGACTTATAGGCGTTGACGGTCTTGATCGCGTCGGTGGTCGGCTCCGCGGTGCCGTCACCGGTCCCGTACTCCGCACTCACCGAGGAGCCGCGATTCGCAGCGCGGGAGTCGCTCGCCCCTGCGGTCTCGCCCTCTGAGTCCTCACCGTTTTCTGGAGACCCGGTGCGCTTGTCCACGGCCCACTGCACCACTGAGTCGGGCATGAAGCGCAGTCCGGCGGTGAGCATCTGGTAGCTGCGCGCCGGCACGCAGGTCGAGGCGCCCTGGGCATTGGCAGTCAGCGCCTGGCGGACGACGTCGTCGGCGTCCAGCCACATCCAGCGCTTGACGGACTTGATCTTGATCCCAGAACGCTGGTGGAACTCGGTGCGCACCAGGCCGGGCACGAGCGCGGTCACGGTCACCCCGCGCGAGCGCAGCTGCGAATGCAGCCCCTTGGAGAAGTTGATCACCCAGGACTTCGCCGCGGAGTAGGTCCCGGTGGAGATGTATCCGGCCGTCGAGGCCACATTGATGATCCGCCCGCCGCGGCGACGCACCATCGCGTTGGCCGCAGTGTGGGAGAGCTCCATGGTGGTCTGCACATGCAGGCGCAGCAGCTTGCGCTCGTCGTCGAGGTCCGAGTCGATGAAGTCTGTGGCCAGCCCGTGCCCGGCGTTGTTCACCAGCAGGTGCACCGGATTCGTTCGGTCGGCGAGCCGCTCCTGGACCGCCGCCACGCCGTCGTCGGTCACCAGGTCCGCGACGATGACCGAGGTCCTCACCCCGTATTGGGAGGACATGGACTCGGCCTGCATCCGCAGGCGCTTCCCGTCGCGGGCGACCAGGACGAGGTTGTAGCCCTGTGCAGCCAGCTGGCGCGCGAACGCTGCGCCGAGGCCGGCGGTGGAACCGGTGATGACGGCCGTATGGTTGCTCATGCTCGCTATCCTAGAGTGCAGAGATGTGCGGAGCGGTCAGCATTGCACGCGGCGTGCTCCGTCTGGCCTCCGCAGGAACACAACAGGAGGATCATTGCGCTGGAAGAAACGGGCCGCATGGGGTCGGCGTCCCTTGGCGGTCGAAGAGTGGGCGGTGCTCCATGCCGAGGTCATTGCCGAGGACCTGATAGCTGTGGACGACGCGGTGGAGGAGCTCACCGGGTTCATGGACCCCTTCCGTGCCGACGTCGAGGAGGGCCCCCTGGTGGGAGTCACCGACGGCCAGCTCTCTGTCGCCAAGAGAGAGTTCCACGACCAGCGGGGCCGCCGCGGGCTGAAGCTGAGCTTCTACGCCGCAGGGGCGGCGACCGGCACCGGGAACGACGCCTTCGACCGGTTGAACTCCGCGGCTTCGGCGCTGCTGGATCATCTCAATGCCGAGGGCATCACGGTGGAGTCGATCCGCTGGACCGAGGCGGACCACATGACGCGGCCGTTCTAGCGTTCAGCGTTCGCCCAGGTGTTGCAGATGCTGCAGCTGAGCCGCCGCGATCTTGGTCGTGATCCCGGCCGGAAGCCCGGCGCGTTCACCGTAGATCAGCTTTCCCAGGGTCGCCGCATCCAGCGAGGTTCCGTCATTCTCGGCGGTGCGCAGCAGCTCACGGACCTGCTCCAGGCGCTCGATCCGGTGGGCCAGATAGCGCCGAGCCGCCTCGGCCACACTGGGCTGAGCCGGACCATGAGCCGGAAGCAGCCTGGCCCGGGCGTGCTCGCTGAGCCTTCTCAGACTCTGCAGATAGTCAGTGAGCGTCCCGTCGGGGTGATCGAGCATCGTCGTGCCCTCACCCAGAATGGTGTCTCCGGTGAACATCGCCTGTTCATGGCGATCGGCGTCTCCATGCAGCCAGAAGCAGACCGAATCCGAGGTGTGCCCCGGGGTGTGCAGCACGCTCAGCCGCAGGCCGCCCAGCTCGATGATCTCGCCGTCGGTCAGCGCCGCGGCTGGCTGGTCGGGAAGCCCGATGCACTGTTCCCGGCTGTGGCCGCGCACCGGCGCCGCGAAGGCTTCGCTGAAGCTCGCGGCAGCCCCGGTGTGGTCAGCATGACGGTGTGTGACCAGGATCTGTGCGACCCGGCGAGGGCCGACGACGGCGCGCACCTGCGCCAGATGCTCCGGGTGACCGGCCGGCCCGGGATCGATGATCACCACCTGTTGCGCCAGATCGGCGCCCAGGACATAGGTGTTGGTCCCCTGCAGCGTCATCGGGGAGGGGTTCTCGCAGGTGATCCGCTGCACCGGGCTGGCCTGAGACATGATCTCAGCCTACCGATGCCGACGCGTAGGCTGAGCCCATGGCCCAGAACAGCGAATCCCACCAGCACGAGCCGCAGAAGACGGCAGGCACCGAGCACTCCACCAAGGGTGCGTATGTGACCGGGGGAGAGTTCACCCGCGACACCAACTACATCGAGGATCGTGTCGTCGCCGATCCGCAGGCCGCCCAGTCAGCGCCGCAGGAAGCGTCATCCTCCATCGGAGATCCGCGCCTGGCAGGACTCACCGAGGGCGGACAGGCCTGGCCGGTCGAACCGGGCCGCTACCGGCTCGTGGCCGCCCGCGCCTGCCCCTGGGCCCACCGCTCCATCATCATCCGCCGGCTGCTGGGCCTGGAGGACGCGATCTCACTGGGCGCCCCCGGACCCACCCATGACGCGCGCTCCTGGACCTTCGACCTCGACGAGGGCGGGGTGGACCCGGTGCTCGGCACCGAGCGGCTGCAGGAGAACTACTTCGCCCGCTTCCCGGACTACCCGCGCGGGATCACCGTCCCGGCGCTGGTCGATGTCCCCACCGGAGGGGTGGTCACCAACAACTATCCGCAGCTGACCTTCGACCTCTCCACGCAGTGGCGAGAGCACCACCGCACCGGCGCCCCGGACCTGCTCCCGGAGGACAAGCTCGACGAGATGCTGCCGGTGATCAAGCGGATCTTCACCGAGGTCAACAACGGCGTCTACCGCGCAGGCTTCGCCGGCTCACAGAGCGCCTACCAGGACGCCTACGATCGGCTCTTCACCGCACTGGACTGGCTCGAGTCCCACCTGTCCGAACGCCGCTATCTGATGGGCGAGCACATCACCGAGGCCGATGTGCGACTGTTCACCACACTGGTCCGCTTCGACCCGGTGTATCACGGGCACTTCAAGTGCAACCGGAACAAGCTCACCGAGATGCCGAACCTCTGGGCCTACGCCCGAGACCTGTTCCAGACTCCGGGCTTCGGGGACACGGTGGACTTCGACCAGATCAAGCGGCACTACTACGAGGTCCACGAGGACCTCAACCCGACCCAGATCGTCCCGGTCGGACCGGACCTGGGGAACTGGCTGGGCGAGCACGGTCGCGAGGCCCTCGGCGGTTCACCCTTCGGCACCGGTACGGCTCCGGGTCCGGTGGCCGCCTCGGAGCAGCCGGGCGGGGCCAACCCGCTCTACCGCTGATCGGTTGACGCCCATCTGGAGGTCGTCGTCCCACCTGGTGGCGTCGACCCCGCCAGGTTCAGTCCTGGCCAGCCCACCGGTAGGGTTGCTGCAGAGAGTACGCCAGCCGCATGCGAACGGGAGGGCTCAATGTCCGCATCAGATCAACTCGACGGTCCATTTCAGAAACGCTTCGTCGCCCTGGGGGACTCGTTCAGCGAGGGCGTGGCGGACATCGATCCGTCCAGCCCCAACGGGGTGCGCGGCTGGGCCGACCGGGTCGCCGGCCAGCTGATCTCCAACGACTCCTCCTGGGGCTACGCGAACCTCGCGGTGCGCGGCAAGAAGCTCCAGCAGGTCCTCGACGAGCAGCTGGACCCCGCGATCGGTCTGGGCCCCACCCTGGTGACCGTCTACGCCGGCGGCAATGACATCCTGCGCCCCACGGTCAACATCGACGCACTCATGGAGCGCTACCGCTGGGGTGTGGAGAAGCTCATCTCCAGCGGCGCCCGCGTGGTGCTGTTCACCGGGTTCGACTCCGGCCAGGCACCGCTGTTCAAGGCCACCCGCGGCCGGACCGCCATCTACAACGAGCACGTGCGCAAGATCGCCGCAGACCTCGATCTGGACCTGGTCGACTTCTGGCACATGCGGCAGTTCCAGGACTGGCGCTACTGGGACGAGGACCGGATGCACCTGGGCATCGCCGGGCACATGATGATGGCCAAGGAGGTGCTCAAGGTCCTCGGCGAGAAGGACGAGATCGAGGATCCCGAGGTCGACGACTCGCCTCTCGGTTCACTGCCTCAACGCGTCATCAGCGAGCTGACCTGGACCAAGGACTATCTCTACCCCTGGCTCAGGCGACGCGTCACGCGCACATCCTCGGGAGACGACATGTCACCGAAGTACCCGCAGCTGACCTCCCGGGTCTGGTAGCCGGAGGGCCGCCTCCGTCGCGCCTGAGTCTCAGGTGACGACGGCGGCCACGGCCTCCGACCACAGCGTCAGCGCCTGGTCCACCTCGGATTCCGAGACCACCAGCGCCGGGATGAAGCGGACCACCTCGCCCCAGGATCCGCAGATCAGCAGCAGCAGCCCACGACGGGCGGCTTCCTGCTGCACCGCCGTCGCGGTGGCAGGGTCCGGGGCGCCGTGCGCATCGCGGAACTCATTGCCCACCATCAGGCCCAGTCCACGCACCTCGGCGATGCGCTCCGCTGCGGCCCGGGCGTTCGCCTCGGCGGCGATCTCGCGCAGGCCGGCGCGCAGCTGCTCGCCGCGCGCCGCGCTGTTCTCCACCAGGCCCTCCTGTGCGATGACCTCCAGCGTGGCCACTGCCGCCGCGCAGGCCACTGCGTTCGCGCCATAGGTCCCGCCCTGGGAGCCCGGCCATGCCTTGCTCATCAGCTCCGCCGAGGCTGCGATCCCGGAGATCGGGAACCCCGAGGCGATGCCCTTGGCGAACATCATGATGTCCGGCAGTCGCGGCGAGCCCTCCGCCACGAAGTGGTCGTGCCCCCAGAACCTTCCGGTGCGCCCGAAGCCGGTCTGCACCTCGTCGATGATCACCAGGATTCCGTGCCGATCGGCACGTTCACGAAGTCCCGCGAAGAACCGCTCATTGCCCGGCACATAGCCGCCCTCACCCAGCACCGGCTCGACCAGGAACGCCGCGGTGTCTGCCGGGTTGGACTGTGTCTGAAGCAGCAGGTCCAGCTCATCGAGCGCGAAGTCAGTGGCCTGCTCCTGGTCCCAGCCGTACTTGCGGTAGTGGCTGGGATTGGGGAACGGCGCGACGACGACGCCGGACATCAACGGGCTGAACCCTGCCCGGAACTTCGTGCCGGAGGTGGTCATCGAGGCCGCCGCCACGGTGCGTCCGTGGAAGCCGCCCTGGAACACCACGATGTTCGGTCGTCCGGTGGCCTGGCGCGCCAGACGCAGCGCCGCCTCAGCCGCCTCGGATCCCGAGTTGGAGAAGAAGACCGAGTCCAGACCTTCCGGGAGCACCTCGGAGAGCCGCTCGGTGAGAGTCAACAGCGGCTGGTGCATGATCGTGGTGTATTGGCCGTGGATCAGGCTCCCCACCTGCGCCTGCGCGGCGGCGACCACATGCGGATGGCAGTGCCCGGTGCTGGTGACCCCGATGCCGGCGGTGAAGTCCAGATGCGGCTGGCCCGCCTCGTCGTAGAGCCACACGCCCTCACCCCGGGTCGCCACCACGGGAGTCGCCTGCTTCAACTGGGGAGACAGCGTCGCCATCGAGAACACCTTTCGGATTGTTGACAATCTTCTTGCAGCTCAGGCTAACGGTCATCGAGGCGCATTGCCAGATATGACGTCGCAGGCCGTGGCGCGCCGTGGCGCGGGGCCGGTGGTCCGCCCGGTGCGACACATGGCAGCGGTGCACAGCCAGAACGCATGACCGCGCGGCGCGGGCGGCGTAGGCTGGCCTGCGAAGGCCCACGTCACGCCCATCGCACCCTCTCAAGGAGGACACATGGCAGAGCAGACCATCACCGCAGAACGCGAATCCAGCCTGATCGAGGCTGCCCCCAAGCGCCTCTACATCGGCGGCGAATGGGTGGACGCCGAAGGCGGGGTCACCCTGGATGTCAACGATCCCTCCACCGGCAGGCTGCTCTGCACCGTGGCCGACGCCTCCGCGCAGGACGGCTGGAACGCGCTGAAGGCCGCCGAGGCCGCGCAGCCCGGACTCGCCGCGATGCCGCCCCGGGAGCGCGCGAACATCCTGATGCGCGCGTTCGAGCTGATGCACGAGCGCAAGGATGATCTCGCCCTGCTGATGACCCTGGAGATGGGCAAGCCGCTGAGCGACTCCTACGGCGAGGTCGCCTACGCCGCCGAGTTCTTCCGGCACTTCGCCGAGGAGGCCACCCGGATCAGCGGCAGCTACCAGACCGCCCCCGCCGGCGGCGCCCGCTTCCTGGTGACCAAGCAGCCGGTGGGCCCCGCGATCCTGATCACCCCCTGGAACTTCCCGCTCGCCATGGGGACCCGCAAGCTCGGTCCGGCCATCGCCGCCGGCTGCACCTCGGTGATCAAGCCTGCCGAGCTCACCCCGCTGTCGATGCTCGCGCTCGCCGACATCCTGCACGAGGCAGGCCTTCCCGCAGGTGCCGTCAATGTCCTGGTGACCTCCACCTCGGGCAAGGTGATGGAGCCGCTGATCCGCTCCGGCATCGCGCGCAAGCTCTCCTTCACCGGCTCCACCGGAGTCGGGCGCAAGCTGCTGGAGCAGGCCTCCGAGCGGGTGCTGCGCACTTCCATGGAGCTCGGCGGAAACGCAGGTTTCGTGGTCTTCGAGGACGCTGACCTCGACGCGGCCGTGGCCGGTGCGCTGCTGGCCAAGATGCGCAACACCGGCGAGGCCTGCACCGCCGCGAACCGGATCTTCGTCCACCGCTCCGTCATCGATGAGTTCGCGCAGAAGCTCTCCGCAGAGATGGAGAAGCTGCCCCTGGGCCGGGGCGTGGAGGACGGTGTGCGCGTCGGGCCGCTGGTCGACGCCAAGCAGCTGGACAAGGTCGATGAGCTGGTCACCGACGCGGTCGACGGCGGCGCCAAGGTCCTGATTGGGGGCACCCCGGTGGATCGCGAGGGCTACTTCTACCCGCCCACGGTGCTCACCGACGTGCCCGCCGGAGCGCGGATGCGTCAGGAGGAGATCTTCGGACCCGTCGCTCCGCTGACCCCCTTCGATACCGAGGACGAGGTGGTCGAGTGGATCAACTCCACCGAATACGGACTGGTCAACTACGTCTACACGGAGAGCCTGCGCCGCGGCATCCGCGTCGCCGAGGCCGTGGAGTCCGGCATGGTGGGGCTGAACCAGGGTGCGGTCTCGAACCCCGCGGCCCCGTTCGGCGGGATCAAGGAGTCGGGACTCGGTCGTGAGGGCGGCGACACCGGCATCGAGGAGTTCCTCGAGACCAAGTACATCGGCATCGCCATGTGAGCACCTTGTGGCTGCCTCTGCGGCGGCGCAGAACTCACGCGGGAATGGAATCTGTGAGGCTGTGGTTGGACCGGGAGTAGAAAGTTGAGTCACCTGCACTCAAGTCAGTTTGACACCACGTCGAGCGAGGACAAGACTTGAGTGCAGTTCACTCAACACCGCTCTCGAAAGGAGATCGCATGTCCCGCTCAGTAGGTATCGACCTCGGAACCACCAACTCGGTCGTCACAGTTCTCGAAGGTGGCGAGCCCACCGTCATCGCCAACGCCGAGGGTGCGCGCACCACCCCCTCGGTCGTCGGATTCTCCAAGTCCGGCGAGGTCCTCGTCGGCGAGGTGGCACGCCGCCAGGCCGTGTCCAACCCCGACCGCACCATCGCATCGGTCAAGCGCCACATGGGCACCGACTGGTCCACCGAGATCGACGGCAAGAAGTACACCGCGCAGGAGATCTCCGCCCGCACCCTGATGAAGCTCAAGCACGACGCCGAGTCCTACCTGGGCGAGGACGTCGCCGAAGCCGTCATCACCGTGCCGGCGTACTTCAACGACGCCGAGCGCCAGGCCACCAAGGAGGCCGGAGAGATCGCCGGCCTGAAGGTCTCCCGCATCGTCAACGAGCCCACCGCCGCGGCACTCGCCTACGGCCTGGACAAGGGCAAGGAAGACGAGCTCATCCTGGTCTTCGACCTGGGCGGCGGCACCTTCGACGTCTCCCTGCTCGAGGTCGGCAAGGATGAGGATGACTTCTCCACCATCCAGGTCCGCTCCACCTCCGGTGACAACCGCCTCGGCGGCGACGACTGGGACCAGCGGATCATGGACTGGCTCGTCGCGCAGGTCAAGGCCAAGGAGGGAGTCGACCTCTCCAAGGACAAGATCGCCGTGCCGCGTCTGAAGGAAGAGGCCGAGCGCGCCAAGAAGGAGCTCTCCTCCACCTCCAGCGCCAACATCAACATCCCCTACGCCACCCAGAACGACGGCGTCCCGGTGCACGTCAACGAGACCCTGTCTCGGGCGAAGTTCGTCGACATGACCTCGGACCTGCTGGACCGCACCAAGAAGCCGTTCAACGACGTCATCAAGGAGGCCGGGGTCAAGATCGCAGAGATCGACCACGTGATCCTCGTCGGCGGCTCCACCCGCATGCCCGCAGTCGCCGACCTGGTCAAGCAGCTCGCCGGCAAGGACGCCAACAAGGGCGTCAACCCGGACGAGGTCGTCGCCGTCGGCGCAGCCCTGCAGGCAGGCGTGCTCGCCGGTGAGCGCAAGGACGTGCTGCTCATCGACGTCACCCCGCTGTCCCTGGGCATCGAGACCAAGGGCGGAGTGATGACCAAGCTGATCGAGCGCAACACGGCCATCCCGTCGAAGCGCTCCGAGGTCTTCTCCACCGCCGAGGACAACCAGCCCTCCGTGGCGGTCCAGGTCTTCCAGGGAGAGCGCGAGTTCACCCGGGACAACAAGGCACTGGGCACCTTCGAGCTGACCGGCATCGCGCCGGCGCCCCGCGGCGTGCCCCAGGTCGAGGTCACCTTCGACATCGACGCCAACGGCATCGTCCACGTCTCCGCAAAGGACAAGGGCACCGGCACCGAGCAGTCGATGACCATCACCGGCGGCACCTCGCTGGAGAAGGAAGACATCGATCGCATGGTCGCCGACGCCGAGGCTCACGCTGAGGAGGACAAGGTCCGTCGCGAGGCCGCTGAGAAGCGCAACGCCGCCGAGTCCACCGCCTACTCCGTGGACAAGCTGCTAAAGGACAACGGGGACAAGCTGCCCGAGGAGGTCAAGACCGAGGTCCAGGCCGACGTCGACGAGCTCAAGAAGGCGCTCGAGGGCGAGGACAACGCCGACGAGGTCAACGCCGCGTACGAGAAGCTCCAGGCCTCCCAGGTCAAGATCGGCGAGGCGCTCTACGCGCAGGCCCCGGACGCCGCTGCCAATGGCACCGGCGAGCCCGCGCAGGACGAGGATGAGGACATCGTCGACGCAGAGGTCGTCGACGAAGAGGACGAAGCCGAGAAGAAGTAAGGGGGGTCTGACACATGGCAGATCACAAGAACCCTGAGGTTCCCAGCGGCGAAGAGCCCGACGAGCAGGATCCCGTGCAGGACCCGCTGGCCCAGGCCGAGAAGATTCTGCAGGACCTCCCCGTGGAGGATGCCGACCCCCGTGTGGCCGAGGAGCCCGAGCTCACTCAGACCTCCGCTGAGGACGGCATCACCGGGGGTGTCGAGACCGAGCCCGAAGAGCGGATCCATGCGGCTGATGAGTTCCTCCGTGGCACGGAGGAGGAGACGATCGCTGACCCCGCCATGGCGATGGACCCGGAGGCGCTCCTGGCCGAGGACAGCATCCGCGAGGATGCTCCTGCCGAGGACGGCGTGCGCGAGGCCGAGCTGCAGGCTGACCTGCAGCGGCTTCAGGCCGAGTACATCAACTACCGCCGACGGGTGGAGCGCGACCGGGCGACCGAGCGCGACCGGACCAAGGGTCAGCTCATCACCGAGCTGATGCCGGTCCTGGACGACATCTCCTCGGCCCGCCAGGCCGGAGATCTCCAGGACGGCCCCTTCGCGCACATCGCCACCCGGCTGGAGTCGGTGCTGCAGAGCCAGGGTCTGGAGGTGTTGGGAGAGATCGGCGAAGCATTCGATCCCAACCAGCACGAGGCCATCATGGCTCAGCCCCATGAAGAGATCCCCGCCGACCACGTGGCCATCGTGCTGCGCGCCGGCTATCGCCACGGGAACCGCCTGCTCCGGGCGGCCCAGGTGATGGTCTCTTCCGGGCCCGAGCAGAGCTGAATCTCTAAGCAGCAGAAAGGAGGGAGGCGCCATGGCCTCACAGGACTGGATCGATAAAGATTTCTACGCAATCCTCGGCGTCTCCCGCGATGCCTCCGAGGAGGACGTCAAGAAGGCGTACCGAAAGCTCGCCCGGAAGCATCATCCCGACAAGAACCCCGGTGATGATGCTGCCGAGCAGAAGTTCAAGGACGTCGCTGAGGCTCACTCCGTGCTGGCTGACAAAGAGCAGCGCGAACAGTACGACGCCGTCCGCGCCATGGGCTCGGGCGCCCGGTTCTCGGGCGGCCCGGGCCCCGGTGGGGGAGGCGGCTTCGAAGATCTCTTCGGCAACCTCTTCAACGGAGGCGCCGGCGGTGCGCGCGGCGGCTCCGGCCGCGGCGGCGCCAGCGGCCCCGACCTCTCGGACCTCTTCGGGGGCCCCGGCGGGTTCGGCGGCTCCGGCCGCTTCGGCGGAGGCGGAGCCCCTGCGAAGGGCGCCGACCGCACCGCGCGGACCACCATCTCCTTCGGTGGGGCCATCCGTGGCACCACCGTGGGTCTGCGCGAGCCCGATGGCGGCGTCATCGACGTCCGGATCCCCGCGGGGATCCGGACCGGCCAGAAGGTACGCGTGAAGGGCAAGGGTCAGCGCGGCTCCGGCGGCGCCGGTGACCTCCTGGTCGAGGTCGCCGTCTCCGGCCACAGGTTCTTCGAGCGCGAGGACGACGACATCCGCATCCACCTGCCCGTGGCCTTCGACGAGGCGGCGCTGGGCACCGCGGTGCAGGTTCCGACGGTCCACGGCGAGAAGGTCAACATCAAGATTCCTGCCGGAGTGACCTCCGGGCGCGTGCTCCGGCTCAAGGGCCACGGCGTGCGCCGGAAGGAGAAGGGCCGCGAGGTCGCCGGCGACATGCTGGTCACGGTTCAGGTGGAGGTTCCCAAGGACCTCTCCGCCGAGGCGGTCGAGGCCGTGAAGGCCTATGCGGAAGCCACCAAGGGGCTCGATCCCCGGAAAGGCCTCGAGGCGAAGGCGGTGCTGTGATGGTGGACCCCCGGATGCGTGACCCCCGGATTCTGGACTCGCGGATGCTCGAGCCCGAACACCGGCACGCGCCGATGTTCGTCATCTCCGTGGCCGCCGAGCTCGCGGACATGCACCCGCAGACGCTGCGCCAGTATGACCGGATCGGTCTGGTCACCCCGCGGCGCCAGGGCGGGCGACATCGCAGATACTCTCCCTACAACATCGAGCAGCTCCGCCAGATCCAGCAGTTCTCCCAGGATGGGGTCTCGCTGGAGGGCATCCGCAGGATCCTCGATCTGCAGAACCGGGTGGAGGTGCTCGAAGAGACGGTGGACGCGCTGCGCCACGAGCTGCGCGAATCGCAGCGGCACTCCACCAAGCCGCGATTCTTCGCCGTGGGTCCGCACGGCGACGTCGTCACCGTCGCCCGTGGACGCCGCGCCAGGGCCAACACCCAGGCGCTGGTCCTCTGGGAGCCCGGCCCTCGTCGTCGCTGACCTGGAGACCCTTTGTGCGCACCCCGCGAGTCCTGCCCGAGACGCGCCCACGGTGCCGCAATAATCAGGTCATGTCTGTCTCCTCTCGCTCCCGGCTGATCATTCCGAGCGCGGTGGGGGTCGCGGCCGTGATGGTGCTCACCAGCTGCAGCGCCGACCCGTCCGAGACCGTGGAAGAGGCCGCCGATGCGCTGGCCTCCGCGATCTCCAGCGGTGACTTCTCCGCGCTGAGCTTTGAATCCGGAGACCCCGAGACCATGACGGCGGCCGTGGAGAATCTCCACGCGCCCTTCGAGGAGCTCACCCCTGAGGTGAGCACCGGCGAGGTCGTGCTCGATGAGCCGCCGGAGGATTCACCCCGCCCGGTCACCGCCACAGTCCCGCTTCAGCACAGCTGGGAACTGGAGGAGCTCGGCATCGAGGGCGAGGCCTGGACCTATGAGACCACCGCCGAACTGGTCTACGACCAGGAGACCGAGGTCTGGGCAGTGGAAGCCACGCCAGAGATCATCATGCCCGACTATGCCGGCACCGAGTCGATCAGCCTGGCCACCACCCCCGCCGACCGCGGCCGGATCATGGACGACGACGGACGGGCCATGGTCTACAACCGCGACGTCGTCCGGCTGGGCATCGACAAGGCCCAGCTCGCCCAGGACGGCGAGCCCGCCGATCAAGATACGCTGCGCTCCTCCGCCGAGGCGCTCGCCGAGCTGGTCGAGATCCCGGTGGACCCCTACGTCGAGAGCGTGCTCGGCGGCGGAGACCTGGCCTTCGTGGAGGCCATCACGCTGCGCCGATCCGAAGACGACGTGACCGCCACCGACGTCGAAGCGATCCCCGGCGCCTCAGGCATCTATGACCAGATGTCCTTGGCGGACTCCCGGGACTTCGCCCCGCTGCTGCTGGGCCGGGTGGGACCGGTGACCGCCGAGTCCCTGGAGGCAGACCCGAGCCTGAGCGTCGGCGACACCATCGGCACCTCCGGCATCCAGGCCTCCTACGAGCAGACCCTGCGCGGAGCTCCGGGGATGGCGATCCAGAAGGACGGCGAGCCCCTGTACTCGGTGGCCCCCGCCGACGGCGGAGACGTGGAGACCACCATGGTGCCGCGGCTGCAGAACCTCGCCCAGGAGATCGTCGAAGATCAGGACGCCTCTGGGGCGATCGTCGCCATCCGACCCTCCGACGGCGGCGTCCTGGCCGCCGCCAGCCACGACCCGGACGGCGGCCAGGTGGAGATCGCCACCCAATCCACCTACGCGCCCGGCTCCACCTTCAAGGTGGTCTCCTCGCTCGCCATGCTGCGCGACGGACTCACCCCCGACACCGATGTGAGCTGCTCGAACCAGACCACCGTGCACGGGCAGTCCTTCGGCAACTACACCGGGTTCCCCTCGGAGTACCTCGGAGACATCCCCTTCCGCGACGCGGTGGCAGTCTCCTGCAACACCGTCTTCGCCGACGCCTACGACGATGTGACCTCTGCGGAGGTCCACCAGGCCGCGCTCGACCTCGGCATCGTCGAGGAGACGCACCTGGGCGTGCCCGCACGGATGGGATCGGTGCCGCAGGACTCCGAGCTCAACCTCCATGCCTCCAATCTCTTCGGCCAGGGCGTGGTGGAGTCCTCCACCTTGGGCATGGCCACCGTCACCGCCTCGATCGCCACCGGCAGGACCGTCCATCCCCACCTGGTCGTGCCGGAGGAGTCGGAGACCCCGGAGAGCGGGATCACAGAAGCCGAGGCCGAGGACCTGCGCACGCTGATGACCGACACCGTGAACTTCGGCTCGCTGGAGTCGCTCGTGGACGTCCCGGGCGAGCGGATCTACGCCAAGACCGGCACCGCGGAGGCAGGGGACGGCGATGACTCCTACTCCCACACCTGGGTCATCGCGATGCAGGGAGACCTCGCCGTGGCGATCTTCCTCGAGGAGGGGGAGTTCGGCGGATCCACCAACGGACCGCTGCTGCAGGAGTTCCTGGAGGGGGCCTCCGCTATCCTGTAGCGGTGACTTCCCAGCCCGACATCTCCCAGCCTGACACCTCTGACCCCAAGAATTCTGACCCCGGGAACACCGATCCCGAGCACACCGATCCCGGGGACTCCCGACCCCCGCTGCCCATGCGCCGACCGCTCTCCTTCGTCCGGCGCAGCAACCGGCTCAAGCCCAGCTACCAGCGGACCTGGGACGCGGCGCTGGGGGAGGAGCTGCTGGACATCCCGCACGGAGAGCGCGACACCTCCGTGGCCGATGGCTTCCGCGTCGACTGGGCGGCCGAGTTCGGCCGCACCGCCCCGATCATCGTAGAGATCGGTTCGGGCTCCGGGGAGGCGGTGGCCCATGCCGCCGCCGCCAGTCCGGAGAAGGACTTCCTGGCCATCGAGGTCTACAAGCCCGGCGCCGCCCAGCTGGTCAGCAGGATCCGCCGCGAGGGGCTGAGCAACGTCCGGGTCGCCGTGGCCAATGCGCCCGAGGTCCTGGACCAGCTCTTCGCCCCCGGTCAGGTCGCCGAGGTCTGGATCTTCTTCCCCGACCCCTGGCACAAGAAGAAGCACAACAAGCGTCGGCTCGTCGATGCGGGGTTCATCGAGAGGGTCGCCAGAGTCCTGCCTGCCGGCGGAGTCTGGCGCCTGGCCACCGACTGGTCCGGCTACGCCGTGCAGATGCGCTCGCTGATCGGCGCCTCCTCCCAGTTCAGGAACCTCCATGCGGGGGAGCGGGCGGGGGATGACTCGCCGCTGACCGAGGTCCGCCTCCATGATCTGGACGCCATCTCGATGGGCAAGGAGCCGGCGCCGCTGGAGCTTCACCAGGCCCGGGACGACGACGGCGGCTGGGCACCCCGGTTCGATGGGCGCGTCCAGACCGACTTCGAGACCAAGGCGCTCGCCGTCGGCCGCCGGATCTTTGACCTGACCTTCATCCGGGAGCCATAGCGCCAGCCCGGAACACCGAAGACACTCGCGCCCAGTCACACCACGGCGTTCTGCCTGCCACCCTGCCTGGACCCAGGAGGAGTCACGCACGCGCTGCGGGAGAAACATGCCGCCCCCGCGGTGAGCAGCACGGTGAGCAACGTGGTGCTCGACGGCGTGCAGCGCTGCGACTTCGCCACCGGTGGGTGGGGCGGCGGCTGTGATCCGGAGACCGGCGGAGACGCTCTCGTGGGTCAGACCACCAGCCGGTAGCCGCGCTTGACCACGGTCTTGACCATCGACGGGTCAGGCAGTGATTGGCGCAGCCGCGAGACCCACATCTCAAGGGCGTGCTCTGAGCCGCAGTGCGGCAGCACCGCCAGCAGGTGTTCCCTGGAGAGCACGGCACCTTGGGCCTTCATCAGCGCGCGGAGCAGTGCCAGCGGACCCGGTGCCAGCTGGACCGGAGCCGCGTCACGATGCGGCAGGTGCAGAGTGTCGCCGCTGACCTTCATCTCCCCGGATCGGGTGTGCAGACGCAGCGCAGAGTCTCCCGCCACCGGCTGCTCGGCCGGAACCATCATCGCCGCTCCTCCCCGTGAGGCCTGCGTCCAGGCAGCTGCTGGGCTGCCTGGACCCCAGGCTAGAGGGAGGGCGTTTCTCCGCGTTGTCGGCGGTGTGACGCTGATGTGTCCGGGACTCCTCAGCGACGCTCCTGTGAATTCTGCGGAAAGGCGCGGCGGGCGAAGATCAGCAGCCCCAGCAGCAGCAGCCCCGGCAGGATCCAGCCGGAGAGCCCCTGCAGCGTGGCCTGACGCAGGTCCACCATCTCGCCTGCGCTGGCGAACCAGAAGTGCAGGATCGCCGCGGCCGAGATCATCGACTGCGCGAACGCGGCGGGCCAGATCGAACCGGACTGCATCCGCAGCCAGGCGAGCACCCCGCCGATGATGATCGCGTAGCCGAGCATCAGCGCCAGCGCCTGGAACACCGGGGTCTGGTCATAGAAGAACCCAGCCGCCAGCAGCGGGGCGTACCAGAGCCCGGAGACCACCCCGGTGAGCACGACGGCGGCGCGAGGGCCCCAGCGCAGCTGCAGCCGGGGGAAGAGGTAGCCGCGCCAGCCCATCTCGATCCCGGCGTGGAGGAACACGCCCAGCACCGCGGCGGAGAAGATCACCCCGACCTCCACCAGCATGCCGGTGGCGATGAACTCGGTGGCGTCCTGGCCGAGCCGCGAGCTCAGGTCCTGCACGAAGATCGGCATCGAGGGGTCGAAGGGGTAGACCCCGAGCGCGCCGCCCAGCGGCAGCGCCGCGAAGCTGAAGGCGAAGAAGAGCAGCAGTCCCAGCACGGACCAGCTCAGGAGCCCGCGCACCGGGCGCAGCGGGGTGATTCCCAGCGCGTCGGTCACGCTCTGTGGTCTTAACACCCGGGCGGGCTGCGCAGTCTCCACAGAGACCGCATTCTCCCCGGGGGCCACATCCCCATGATGGCCGTAGAGCACGCCGAGCGGCTGACGGCGCTCCAGCACATAGGCGGTCACCGCGGCCAGCGCCGGGGTGAGCATGAAGAGGTTGTAGTACACACCGAGCGGTGCGCTGTTGCGCTCCTCCGGGCTCATCAGCACCATGGGCAGGGCGATCAGCCAGCCGAGCGTCAGCGCCACCAGCACGAAGGTGCTCAGGATGACGAGGGGAGTGCGCGGCGTCTTGGTCAGGGCGGAGGCAGGAACAGTCACGCGAGAACCCTACCGGCTCAGCCTGGAATGCTCAGCCGCGCCCGGTGCTGCGCCGGGCGATGAAGAACAGCCGCCGGAAGGGCAGGATCGTGCCGATCCTGGTCGCCGGGTAGGCCTCGCGCAGCGCGGCCTTGTACTCCGTGATGAACTCCTCGCGCACATCGGCGGGGAGAGCCTCGAGCACCGGACGCGCCGCCGCCGCAGAGATCCAGTCGAACACCGGGTCCTCACCCTGCAGCACGTGGTGGTACCGGGTCTCCCAGGCCTCGACCTCCCATCCGGGCAGGGAGACGTCGAGCATGTACTCACTCAGCTCCGAGGTGGGCTTGAGCAGCGACTCCGGGTCGATGTGCGCGGCATAGGGGCTCTTCGCGGCGAACTGGGCGAGCAGCTGGTGGCTCGGGGCGTTGAAGTTGCCCGGAACCTGGACCGCCAGCGCGCCGCCGGCGGCCACATTGTCCATGATGGAGGGCAGCAGCTCGCGGTGCTCGGGGATCCACTGCAGCGCGGCATTGGAGACGATCAGATCCGCTTGTCGTTCAAGGTCCAGGTCCCTGATGTCCGCGCGGGTATAGGAGATCCGATCGTCATCGGTGGCCTCGCCGGCTCGCTGAAGCATCTCCTCCGAGGAGTCGATTCCGGTGATCCATGCCTTGGGCCACATCCCGCGCAGCACCGGCATCCCGTTGCCGGGCCCGCATCCGAGGTCCACGATTCGGTCTGCCTGGGGGGCTCGCACACGCTGGAGCAGGTCGATGAAGGGCTGGGTTCGTTCGGAGGCGTAGGTCAGATACGCACCCGGGTTCCACTGGGTACTGGGCATGGTCCGAGTCTAAATCGGGGTGCTGGCGCGCCGCGCGGGGGTCGACACAATCCGACACCGGATCGTGTTGGCCGCGGAGTGTGGTGTAGCCGGGAGGCGGCGTGACCCCGGCGGACAGTAATGCGAACGAGTTGCAATTAAACTCGCTCTAAACAAGAATCATTCGCATGAACACCAGACGCCTCACTCTGCCCTCCGTCTTCATGATCTCCGCCCTGGCACTTGTCTCCTGCGCCGACGGTGCGTCCGGGGATGGCGAAGCCGCTGAGGGGGAGACCGCCGCATCCGCTGAGCCGACCGCGGCCTCCGATGTCGCCGACGACGCCGACGACACCTCCGACGGCGAGGACGAGGCAGCTCCTGAAGCTACCGTCGTCGAGCCCTCCGACCGGGAGACCCTTGCCGCCGGCGGCCCCAGCCCACGCCTGGCGATCACCCACGACGGCGGGGTCTCGGTGCTCGACGGCGCGAGTCTGGAGGTGCTCAGCGAGCACCAGGCCGAAGGCTTTCTCCGAGTCAACCCTGCCGGCGATGGTCGGCACTTCTTCCTCAGCGAGGGTGAGACCTTCCGGCTGATCGACGGCGGCACCTGGGGCGAGCCGCATGGGGATCACAATGATTACTTCACCACCGATCCGCACCTCAGCGATGTGACCGTGGATGGTCCCGCTCCTGGGCACGTGGTCTCCCACGACGGTGTCGGCACGCTGTTCTTCGACGGCAGCGGCGAGATCCACAGCTATGAGCTCGCTGAGCTCTCCGACCTCGACCTCGGGGCTGACTCGGAGCTGGAGACCGAGGTGGCCGAGACGCAGGAGGCGCACCACGGCGTGGCCGCGGTCTTCGCCGACGGAGGTCGCTTCGAGACCCTGGGCGATGAAGATGGCAGCAACGGTGCGCGCGTGCTGGACGCCGACGGCGAGGAGGTCGCGCGCAGCGAGGAGTGCCCCGGGCCGCACGGCGAGGCGGCAGGCCCCGAGGGCATGATCGCGGTGGGCTGCGAGGACGGCGTGATGGTCTTCGACGGCGCCGAGTTCTCCAAGATCGCCGCCGCTGAGGAGTATGCGCGCATCGGCAACCTCTTCCCGGCCGAGGACTCCTCGATCTTCCTAGGGGACTACAACACGGATGAGGACGGCGAAGAGCCGATGACCCAGGTCGCACTCGTGGACGCCGCAGATGAGGAGATCTCCCTGGTCGACCTCGACGCCGCCTATAACTTCCGATCCCTCGCCCGCGGACCTGAGGGCGAAGCCCTCGTCCTCGCCGAGGACGGCCAGCTGCACGTGATCAATGCAGAGACCGGGGAGCACACCGACCATCTGGAGATCATGGAGGAGTGGACCGAGCCGGAGGAGTGGCAGGAGCCGAGCCCGGCCATCCGCGTGGTGGGCGACATCGCCTACATCACCGAGCCCGACGCGCAGGCGCTGCACATGGTGGATCTCGGCTCGATGGAGATCATCAACTCAGCCGAGCTGGACTTCACCCCGAACGAGATCGCCGCGGTCGACGGTCGGCCGGCCGAGGGGGCGGCGGAACATGAGGGTGAACACGGGGAGGACGAGGCCCACGAGGGGCATGGCCACACCGACGACGAGCACGCCGATGGTGAGCCCGCCGAAGGCGAGGATGCCGACGACGAGCACGACGATCATGATCACGCTGAAGACCAGCCCGCCGATGACGAGCACGACGATCATGATCACTGATCCCTCAGTGTCGCGAGCTCAGTCCGCTCTCCACGGCTGAGTCCACAGGAAGGGTCGGGGGCACCACGCCTCCGGCCCTTCTTCGTGCCGCCGCCGCGGTCCACCAGGCTCCGCCGATGATCATCGCACAGCCCATCAGCTGCCAGGCGCTGGGGATGTCGGCGAAGAGCACCGCGGCCAGTGCCACCGCGAAGACCGCGGAGAGCAGCATCAGCGTGCTGGACGCGGTCTCGGAGATCGCGGTCATGGCGACGTTGAAGCACAGGTAGGTGAGCACCTGGCCCACGAAGGCCAGCGCAAGCATCGCCCCCCATCCGCCCAGCCCCTCCGGCACCTCCAGGCGACCAAGTCCGGTGGCGGCCAGCGCGGTGGTGACCCCTGCCGAGAGGCAGACCAGGCTGAGGATCGTGAAGGGTGCGGACTTGTGGCGCCGAGACTCCTTGGGCGCGGTGCGCCGGATGATCGCCAGATACAGCGCATACCCGGTGCCTGCCGCGAGTCCGGCCAGCACCCCCGCGAGCTGAACGTTCCCCAGATCCAGTGCGCCGGCGGTCAGCGCCACCCCGGCGAGCATCAGCGGGATGATCAGCGCCAGCTGGCGCATCGGCCGCACGCCCTCCATGGCCCACGCGATCAGCGGCAGGATCACGACCTGCACATTGATCAGCACGGTTGCGATGCCGGGCCCGATCATGTTGATCGAGGTGTTGTAGAAGCTGTAGTCCACACCCAGCGCGACCCCGGCGATCAGCGCTCCGACCAGTGTGCGGCGCGAGAGCTTGGCCCTTCCCCTGCGGCGCAGCAGCTCCCAGGCCGCCAGCGGCAGCAGCATCGGCACCGCGAGCAGGCAGCGCCAGGCTGCGACGCTCAGCGGCTCGCCTTCGATCGCGGAGATCATCGCCGCAGAGGCGGCCATGGCGAGGGTGCCCACCACCATCAGGGCTACGCCGCGTGCGGGAGTCATCATATGAGTGGTCAGGACTTCACGAGGCGGCGGATGGCTGCCGTGGCTTCCTGGATCTTCTCCTCGGCCTCATCCCCGCCGACGGCGACCGCATCGGCCACGCAGTGCCGGAGGTGGTCTTCCAGCAGCGCCATCGCCACGTTCTCCAGCGCCGCCGTGGTGGCGCTGATCTGGGTGAGGATGTCGATGCAGTAGGTGTCCTGCTCCACCATCCGGTGGATCCCGCGGGCCTGCCCCTCGATCCGGCGCAGTCGGCCCAGGTAGCGGTCCTTCTGCGTCATATAGCCATGATGCTGCTCCTGGGTCGCAGTGTCGGCAGGGGCATTGGCAGGGATGTTGCCAGGGTCGTCGAGCGCTGCGCTGTCCATGGATCCTCCTCAGGTGGCCGAGGCCACCACTATATGAGCTGTGTTCCACAAATATACCCTGAGGGGGTATATTTGAGAATGTTCTTGCACCACCATTCGTCTGCCGAGGAGCTCATCATGACCGACACCCGCCGCTACAGCGTCACTGGAATGTCCTGTGGACATTGCGAGAGCGCCATCCGGGCAGAGGTCGAGCAGCTCCCCGGCGTCTCCGGCCTGGAGGTCAGCGCGGACACGGGGCGCCTGGAGATAGCTGTCACCGACGACGCAGCCCTCACCGACGAGACCGTCCTCGCCGCCGTGGACGAGGCCGGCTACGACGCCGTGCGCCAGCTGTGAGCTCAGTGAGCACCGGGCGCATCGAGCTCGAGATCGGCGGGATGACCTGCGCCGCCTGCGCGCAGCGCGTCGAACGAAAGCTCAACAAGCTCGACGGTGTCACGGCCACCGTCAACTACGCCACCGAGAAGGCTGCTGTCCAGATTGCGGATTCCGCAGACCGCGACGCCGCCGACCGCAACTCCGTCGACCGCGACTCCACCGTCGCGGAGCTCATCGCGGCGGTGGAGAAGACCGGATACAGCGCCCAGGAGCCGGCGCCGCTCACCGAGGAGCCCTCCGCTGCGAGCCCGGCCGCGCGGGAGCTGGTCGGGCTGCGTCGTCGTCTGCTGATCTCCGCCGTGCTCACCGTGCCCGTGGTGCTGCTCGCCATGATCCCGGCGCTGCAGTTCCCCTGGTGGAACTGGGTCTCGCTGGCACTGACCCTGCCGGTGGTGCTCTGGGCCGGGTGGCCCTTCCACCGCGCCGCGGCGCTGAATGCGCGCGCCGGCGCCGCCACCATGGACACGCTCATCTCACTGGGCACGCTCGCGGCGCTGCTCTGGTCGCTCTACGCCATGATCTTCGGCGCTGCCGGCGACCCGCGGCTGCGGCACGAGTTCGTGTTCTTCGCCGAGCCGCCCTGGCTCTCCGATGCCGCCCACCACATGGGTGCTGCCAGCATCTACTACGAGGTGGCCGCTGCGGTGACCGTCTTCCTGCTGCTGGGCAGGTACTTCGAGAAGCGCTCCAAGTCCAGCGCCGGGCAGGCGCTGCGCTCGCTGCTCAACATGGGAGCCAAGGAGGTCTCGGTGCTGCGCGACGGCTCCGAGGTGCTCATCCCGGTGCGCGAACTCGCCGTCGGGGACGAGTTCATCGTGCGCCCGGGGGAGAAGATCGCCACCGACGGCACCGTGGTCACCGGCGCGTCCGCGGTGGACATGTCGATGCTCACCGGAGAATCGGTGCCGGTGGAGGTCACCCAGGGTGACAGCGTCACCGGGGCCACGATGAACTCCTCCGGACGACTGATCGTCCGTGCCTCGAGGGTCGGTTCCGACACCCAGCTGGCCCAGATGGCCCATCTGGTTGAGGAGGCGCAGTCGGGCAAGGCCCAGGTCCAGCGGCTGGCAGACCGGATCTCCGGGATCTTCGTGCCCATCGTGCTGGTCATCGCGCTGGTCACCCTGCTGATCTGGCTGCTCCTCGGCCCCTCTGCGGAGTTCGCGTTCACCGCCGCCGTGGCCGTGCTGATCATCGCCTGCCCCTGCGCGCTCGGGCTGGCCACACCCACCGCACTGCTGGTGGGCACCGGCCGCGGCGCGCAGCTGGGGATCCTGATCCGCGGCCCAGAGGTCCTCGAGGCCTCGCGCGGCATCGACACAGTGGTGCTGGACAAGACCGGCACGGTGACTACGGGGGCGATGAAGCTCGCCGCGATGCACTCGGCACGCGCCTGGAGCGCTCCGGATTCCGCTGACGACGACGCCGAGCTGCTCCGTCTCGCCGGCGCGCTGGAGTCAGCCTCCGAGCACCCGATCGCCCGCGCCGTGACCAATGCGGCGCGCGAGACCCTCGGCTCGACCTCCGGGAAGCTGTCTGAGGCGAGCGATTTCACGAACCACCAGGGGTATGGCGTCTCCGGGACGGTCTCCAGGCGCACGGTGACGGTGGGCCGCCGCGAGCTGCTGCGCCAGCAGGGGATCGAGCTTCCGGCCGAGGTCGCCGGGCTGCTCGCCCAGGCCGAGTCGCAGGGATCGACCCCGGTCCTGGTCGCAGTCGACGGCAGCTTCGCCGGGGTTCTGATCGTCTCGGATGCGGTCAAGGACACCTCCGCCGAGGCCGTGGCCCGCTTCTCTGCCATGGGACTCTCTACGGTGCTGCTCACCGGTGACAACGCCGGCGCCGCAGACCGGGTGGCCGCCGAGGTCGGCATCGATGAGGTCATCGCCGAGGCGCTGCCGCAGGACAAGGTGGCCGCGATCATCCGGCTCCAGGAGCAGGGACGGACAGTGGCCATGGTCGGCGACGGCGTCAACGACGCGGCCGCGCTGGCCCAGGCGGATCTGGGCATCGCCATGGGCACGGGCACCGATGTGGCGATCAACGCCGCGGGGATCACTGTCATGCGCGGAGACCTGCGCTCGGTCGTCGATGCTCTGGCGCTCTCGCGCCGGACACTTCGAGTGATCAAGTCCAACCTGTTCTGGGCCTTCGGCTACAACGTCGCCGCCATTCCGCTGGCCGCGCTGGGCCTGCTCAACCCGATGCTCGCCGGCGCCGCGATGGTGTTCTCCTCGCTCTCGGTGGTGGGCAACAGCCTGCGGCTGCGCGGGTTCAAGGGCGTCTGAGCAGAATCTCCGTGGCGTCAGGGTGCCGCGCCGCGGAACCCTGTCTAAGATGAGCCCATGTTGAAGCCATTTCGCCAGGTCGACGTCTTCGGCGACGGACCATTCATGGGCAATCCCGTCGCGGTGATCGCCGAGGCCGAGGGCCTCAGCGACGAGCAGATGCGCACCATCTCGCGCTGGACCAATCTCTCCGAGTGCACCTTCCTGCTGCCGCCGACCACGCCGGAGGCGGACTACCGGGTGCGGATCTTCGCCCTGGACAAGGAGCTGCCCTTTGCCGGGCACCCCACCCTGGGCTCGGCGCGCGCCTGGCTGGACCTCGGGCACGAGCCGCGATCAGCCGGCGTCGTCGTCCAGGAATGCGGTGTGGGTCTGGTTCCGGTGCAGATCGGCGATCAGACGCTCTCCTTCGGCGCACCCGGCCTGGTGCGGTCGGGGCCGATCGCGAAGGCGGCCCGCGAGATGCTCACCGACGCGCTCGGCATCACCCCTGATCAGGTGCTGGACGCGGCCTGGGTGGACAACGGTCCCGGGTGGGTCGCGCTGCTGCTGGACAACGCCGAGACCGTGCTGGGCGTGACCCCGGATCTGAGCAGGATCACCGATCCGGAGTACCGCTTCCTCGGTGTGGTCGCCCGGCAGCCCGAGGGTGCGGACACCGCTCTCGAGCTGCGCGCCTTCTTCCCAGACGACACCGGCGCGCTGCGCGAGGATCCGGTCACCGGAAGTCTGAACGCCTCGGTGGCGCAGTGGCTGGAGTACTCGGGCAAGATGTCTCCGCCCTACGTGGCCAGCCAGGGCACGGTGCTGCAGCGTCGCGGCCGGGTGCACATCGAGGGCGAGGGCGAGTCGCTCTGGGTCGGCGGCCGGACCGATGTCGCGGTCAGCGGAACCATCGAGGTGGGGGAGCTCGGCCCATCGGTGTGATCCAGGCTCGCGGCGCGACGCTCATTCCGGGCAGGCTCGCGCTGATCGTCGGCCTGCTGGTCTATACGGGGGTGCTCGCCTGGATCGCGCTCGCCGGACCAGATCCGCTGCCCGCGCATCTCGGCTTCGATGGGACACCTATACGCTGGGCGTCCAAGACCTGGGTTCTCAGCGCCGCGGCAGTCACAGGGGCGGTGGTGTTCGCGGTGGTCCTCGGCTGTCGTGTGCTGATCAGCCGCGTCAGCCCCGAGCTGCTTTCGCTGCCCTCGACCAGCGCCGAAGCGTACTGGACCACGCCGGAGCGCCGGCCGGAGCTGAACCGGCGGATGAGTTCGGATCTCGAGCTGATCTTCGGCGCCACCTACCTGCTGCTCGCCTGGATCACCGCCGGGCTGGTGCGCGCGGCCGACGGTTCGGGTGATCCCACGCTGACCGTGGCGATCCTGGTCTACGCCGCGGTGCTCGTGGGGGTCACCCTGATGATGTTCAGGAGCCGGCGCTACCGAGCTCCGGAGGGCTGGGCTGATGACTGAGTCGACGGCGCCAGGGTCCTTGACCGCGCTGATCCGGCGGCCGCGCTGATCCGGCGGCCGCGGCGCGAGGATGCGAATCACATCGCGGCGGCGCACGTGGCCACCTGGCAAGAGACTTACACGGACCTGCTCCCCGCCGAGTTCTTCACCGAAGGGCATTCTCGTCAGCGCCGCGAGATGTGGGCACGAATCCTCTCCGAGCAGCGGGCCGAGTGGAGCATCCGGGTCGCAGAGTCCGACGGCGAGATCATCGGCTTCGCGATGGCAGGGCCGGTCAGTCTCTGGGTGGCCAAGCAGAACCCGCGTGCCATGGCGTTCTACCGCCGCAATGGGTTCCGCTGCGACGGAACTGAGAAGCGGGATCCTGGCGCTTCCGCCATCACGGACATCCGGATGGTGCGTCCCTGAGACGGGTCTCGCTGACCCCTCGACCTTCCTTCAAATACAACCAAACTGGCATGAACTGAACTATTGAATCTCACCCTATTAGAAGATATATTCGAATCATGCAGGTTGCACTCGCTGATCCGAATGCAGAGCCGCTGCGGGAGTCCCAGCGGCAGCTGAATCGAGGTCAGGCGGAGCAGCTGCGCCTGCTTGTGGACTACGTGGAGTCCTTCCTGCGTGACACCGCGGTGATCGAGCCCGAGCTCATGCGCAGCGCTCGCGGTCATGCGACCGCCGAATCGGCGGCCATCATGAATGCGGCAGAGGCCCTGGGGGCCAGCGAGGGGCACGTGTACACCCAGTACCAACAGGCCTGTTTCGCCCGGCACCACCTGCCGCGAGTGTGGGGCGCGGTGCGTGCCGGAGATGTTCCCGTCCGTTCTCTGGTCCGGGTGATCTCAGCGGCTGAACGCCTCGTCGCTCCGTTGCACCGGGAACGCCTCGACGCCGAGGCCGCGACCTATGCACTGACCCATCGGCCGGCGCGGCCGAACGCCTGGTTGAACCGTTTTGTGGCTCGAATGGAGCCTGACCAGCATGTGCAGCGGTGTCGCCGCAGCCATGCCGAACGCCGGGTATGGCTGGAGCATCTGGAGGATGGAGTCAGCATCCTTCACGCGATGCTGCCCACTCTCACCGCTGAGGCCATCAAGAACCGGTTGGTGGATGTTGCCCGGAACCCGAGGCAGGACGTCCCCTACGATCCCTGTGTCGAACGGCCGGTGGTGGGGAGGGTCGGCGCCGGGGGTATGACCAGCGATGCTGGCGCTCCGGGTGGATTCGACTGGCTCGGCCTCCCGGGTGGCGGACCTGATGCTGGGTCGGACGCCGGGTGGGAGGCACCGAAGCTGGGACCCGCCGAGGACCCTGTCGGGGTGGCCGGTGACGATTCCTCAGAGCGCGCCGCAGCTCCGACGAACCGAGAAGCGGGGGATCCCAGGACCCAGGCCCAGCGGGAGGCAGATCTCGTCTCGCACTGGCTGCTCGCCGGTCAGAGTGAGTCCGGCACACCCATCAACGCCCACGTCGGAATTCTGATCGAGCCCGAGACCTTGCTGTCGGGTTCGGGCTGGGCCGCGGGCACGCCTCGGGGTGCTGGGCAGCCCGCGCTGAGTCGAAATCGGCGGCACGCCTATCCGGCAGAGATGATCCGGCGGATCATCCTCAGCGAAGAGCATCAGATCACCTGGACCCCGGTGCCGGCGCCGGTCCCAGCCGTCCGGTCCGCTCCATCCGACGCCGCGCCCGCTCCACCGGATGTCGCGTCCGCTCCACACGTGGCGGCGTTCGAGCCCCTGATCCGGGTCTATGAGAGCCGATTCGTGCCCAAGCTCCTTCGTCGGGCCATCGAGTTGCGCGATGGCACCTGCCAAGCGCCGGGATGCATGGTTGCAGCTGAGCACTGCGACATCGATCATCAGATCCCATGGCCCCACGGCCAGACCACGGCGGCCAACCTATGGGCGTTGTGTCGCAAACATCATCGGCTCAAGACCGCAGGTTTCCTGGACGTTCCCGCCGACCGTCCACCCCCGGCGAGCCCTTAGGCCAGCCCTGATGACAGCACCCCTGGGGGAGTGTTGCCAGCGCGAAGATCCTGCCCAGGTTTCCGGTCTGCGGCGCTGTCCGATGCCCCGGTGTGGGGCTCCGTCGCCACGAAGGATCCCATGACCGACGAATACCGACATTCCGCCTCCGGCCTGACCTCCGGGTGCGAGGAGCGGCAGGGGCTGGAAAACATCAACCAGGTGCGGCGCTGCGCCTCGCATATCGTCGCGATGTAGGACGGCCGCATCGCCGCCGAAGGCACCGCGGCGCAGGTCGGCAACGAGGAGGCGATCCGCAGCGTCTTCGGTGTCGACTTGCGCGTGATCGAGGACCCAGGGGCCGGCGCCGCTGATGATCCCCAAGGCGCCGGTGCACCGACTCGCCGGCTGAGCGGCTACCGGCTCAGCCGCGACCACAGCTCAGCGTCGAAGGACTCCGGAGCCAGCGCAGACATGTGCCGTACGGCATTGTCGAGCTTCAACCGCCAGGCCCGCACTGCAGCTTCGGCGTCTCCGGCCAGCACCGCGGTAAGGATGCGCCGGTCATCGCTGACGATGCGCTCCACCGCGGGGCTGTAGTCCAGGCGCAGCACGGCGATGAACATCCGCACCCGCAGGGTCAGCGCGTGGAACCCCCGCGCGGACTGGCTCAACCCGGACGCCTCCGCCAGCTCCTGCTGAAACTGCAGATCCGCCAGACCGACATCGAACCGGGTGCCCTGAATCGCCGCCGCCTCCACCGCCCCCAGCGCCAGTCGGACCGGCAGCATCCGGTGCCGGGGCTGCACCGCGCAGGCCCTGAGCAGGACCATCCCGAGGTGCAGTCGGGCTGCATACAGGTCGACGACGTCCGCCCCGGTCACTGCGGGAACCCTGAAGCTTCCCTGATGGAAGTCCAACAGCCCATCATCGACCAGTCGGCTCATCGCCGAGCGGACGGCGCTGCGGCCGAGTCCGAGTTGACTGCCGAGCACGTCAGGAGAGAGGCGGTCGCCCGCGAGGAAGCCGGAATTGGTGATCTCCCGGCGCAGTGCGATGGCGATCTGTTCAGTCACCGAGAGCTCCACCTGGGAGAACCAGCGGTTCCGCGGCGACCGCTCCGGGTCGGTGGGCAGCGCGGCATCTTCGGCGCCCAATTCGGAATCTGAGTCAGAAGAAAATTCGTTTTGCTGGGCCCCTCGCTGCCACTCTGTGCCGTGCAGTCCTCGTCCGGCACGTCGGGCCAGGAGATCCAGCAGGTCACCGGGAATCGCGTCGGCGGTCGGCGCACAGAGGCTGAGCAGTGCAGCTGTGCGGTCGAGGAACTGATCCCAATCGGGGGCATTGGCGTCCCAGCAGGCGCTCAGCTGGTCTGGGTCGTGAACGGCGACCTCTGCGGGGTGAGCCGCGCCGGCATCCCGGACCCGCCAGCGCGCGGCCTCTGAAGCGTGCAATGAGGCCATCAGGGCAGTGGACCGACGTTCCGCGACGGTCTGCTGCCGGATGGCGGTTCTCGCCTGAGGGGCGAAGCGCAAGATGATTCGCGGGAACCTCACCTGCAGCTCCGTCACGACCAGGTCGCCGACCGCCGGATCCGGAGCCCCGCCGAGCAGTTCGTCCCCGCAGTCGCCATCGGTGCCCCCACCGGCCCCGCCTGCGCGGGCCCGCCGGATCCTCCGGCAGGCGCGGCTGACCAGCGTCTGGCTCAGTCCGGTGAGCTCGGCGATGCGCCGGGTGGAGAACTCCGGTGTGCTCACCCTCGCCCCGGCCGTCGCGAGCACGCTGGCCACGATGTCATCAGCCGTGTCCTGGATCCGCGGGCGGCCCCGACCGGTGGTCTGCATGCTTGCCAGTCTCCACCATTTATGACTCAAAAGATACGGAGAAAACCCGTAATGGGGTGCTTCCCGAGTGTGTGACGACACACACTGGAAGTCAGTAGACCGAGCACTCCGACAGCTGAACCCGCATCCTTGCGTGAAATGAGGCCCCGATGTCCACTCAGAACACCGCCGAGCTCACCGACCTTTCCGAGGCCGCAGTCTCCAAGGTCACCCGCTGGCTGCAGCGCGGCCCCGGTGAGACGGGTTCCAGCAAGCCCAGCAAGCCCAGCAAGCAGAGCAAGAACCACGCCGCCGCGGACAAGTCCGCCCAGCGACTCTCCGCTGTGCTCTCCCACCCCAACGGCCTGGACTTCACGGTGGGATTCGTCGACCGGGTCATCCGCACCGAGGACACCAGGGCCGCCGCCTCCGCGCTCGCTGAGCTGGGCGGACTCGCCCCAGACACGCTCTCCTCGCTGGACCGGGCGCAGATCCGCGCCGGCAGCGCGCTGGCCAAGACGCTGCCCGACGTCGTCGTCCCCGCGGCCCGCGCGCGGATGCGGTCCATGGTCGGTCACATGGTCGTCGATGCCCGAGACAAGCCCTTCGGCAAGGCCGTGGCTTCGATCAAGCAGGACGGGCATCGGCTGAACATCAACCTCCTCGGCGAGGCGGTGCTCGGAGAGGCTGAGGCGGACAAGCACCTGCAGGACACCGTCGACCTGCTGCGCCGCGATGACGTCGACTACGTCTCCATCAAGGTCTCCTCCATCGCCTCGCAGATCTCCATGTGGGGCTTCGAGCAGACCGTGGACTATGTGGTCGCCCGGCTCATCCCGATGTACCAGGAAGCGGCCAAGGCCCCCGCGGGATCCAAGTTCATCAACCTGGACATGGAGGAGTACCGCGACCTCAACCTGACCATCGCGGTGTTCAAGACCCTGCTCTCGCGTCCCGAGCTGAAGCACTACGAGGGTGGCATCGTGCTGCAGGCCTACCTCCCGGATGCGCTCGGCGCGACCCAGGAGCTTGCTCAGTTTGCCAACGCCCGGGTCGCGGCAGGCGGAGCAGGGATCAAGATCCGCCTGGTCAAGGGCGCGAACCTGGCTGTGGAGAAGGTCCACGGCGAGATCGCCGGCTGGCCCCAGGTCACCTGTGAGTCCAAGGAGGCCACGGACGCGAACTACAAGCTCGTCCTGCACTGGCTGCTGACCGAGGAGAACATGGCAGGAGTGCGGATCGGAGTGGCCGGACACAACCTCTTCGACATCGCTTTCGCCCACCTGCTCGGCGCCGAGCGCGGTGTCACCGGGCAGATGGAATTCGAGATGCTCCAGGGCATGGCCACCGAGCAGGCCGAGGCGGTCAGCGCCGACGTCGGCCAGCTGCTGCTCTACGTCCCGGCAGTGCGCCCCGCTGAGTTCGACGTGGCCATCTCCTACCTGGTCCGCCGGCTCGAGGAGAACGCCGCCAGCGAGAACTTCATGTCAGGCATCTTCGAGCTGGAGGTGGACAGCTCCGGTCGCGGCAGCGAGGTCTTCGAGCGCGAGGCCCAGCGCTTCCGTGACTCGTTGGCGCTGCTGGAAGAGATCCTCAGCAAGCACGGCCACACCGCGCCCGGCCCGCAGCACACCCAGGATCGCAGTCTCGAAGAGCGGCAGGGTGCTGAAGCGCTGTCGAGCGCGGGCGAGCTGAAGAACGACGACGCCGCCCTCCCGCCCTTCGTGAACGAGCCCGATACCGATCCCGCGCTGCCGGCGAACCAGCGCTGGGCCGCGGACGCCGTTGCCCGCGCGTCACAGCCAGGCTGGCTGGAGGGTCAGTCGCTGCCGGAGAAGATCAGCGGCGAGCGCATCGATGAGCTGGTGGCCCAGGCGCGCGCGGCGGCCGAGCCGTGGGCGGCGCGCCCCGCCGTCGAACGGGCCCGCATCCTCTACCGGGCCGCAGACATCCTGGCCGCGCGTCGTGGACATCTGGTCTCGATCGCCGCGGCTGAAGTGGGCAAATCCGTGGCCCAGACGGATCCGGAGATCTCCGAGGCGATCGACTTCGCCCGCTACTACGCGCACAGTGCCCTGGAGATCGAGCAGGTCGAGCATGCCCGGTTCATCCCGGACCGCCTGGTGCTGATCACCCCGCCGTGGAACTTTCCGCTCGCCATCCCGGCAGGCGGCACCTTCGCCGCGCTGGCCGCCGGTGCCGCGGTGATCCACAAGCCCTCGAACCACACTCCGCATTGTTCGATGGCGATCCTGGATGCGCTCTGGGATGCGGGCGTTCCGCGCGAGGTGCTGCACGGGGTCTATCCCTTCGAGGGCGCGGACGGCAAGCGCCTGGTCTCCCACGACGGGATCGACCGGGTGATCCTCACCGGCGCCTCCGAGACCGCCGCGATGTTCCGCTCCTGGAAGCCCGCGCTGGCGATCAATGCCGAGACCTCCGGCAAGAACGCCTTGATCGTCACCCCCTCGGCGGACCGCGATCTGGCAGTGGCGGACCTGGTCACCTCGGCCTTCGGCCACGCCGGGCAGAAGTGCTCCGCCGCCTCGCTGGGCATCCTGGTGGGCAGCGTCTATGACTCGGAGCGGTTCCGCCGCCAGCTGGTGGACGCCGCCTCATCGATGGTCGTGGACTGGCCGAGCAGCCTTGCCGCCACCGTCGGCCCGCTGACCGAGGAGCCCAGCGAGAAGCTGCGCCGCGCGCTCACGACCCTTGAGCCCGGTGAGTCCTGGCTCCTGGAGCCCAGGCAGCTCGATGACACCGGCCTGCTGTGGTCCCCGGGAATCAAGGACGGCGTGAAGCCCGGATCCTTCTTCCACCTCACCGAGGTGTTCGGACCGGTGCTGGGGCTGATGGAGGCCACTGACCTGGACGAGGCCATCGCCGCGCAGAACCAGGTCGACTTCGGACTCACCGGTGGCATCCACTCGCTGGAGCCCGCGGAGGTGAGCACCTGGCTGGACAGGGTTCAAGTCGGCAACGCCTATGTCAACCGGGGCATCACCGGAGCGATCGTCCAGCGCCAGTCGTTCGGCGGCTGGAAGCAGTCCTCGGTGGGGCTGGGCTCCAAGGCCGGCGGCCCCAACTATGTCATGCTCTTCGGTCGCTGGGAAGATGACATGGTGGGTGCCGCGGCTCCTGCCGGAGGCTCCGCCAGGGCTGTGGTCGAGGAGAGTGTGGGGAGGCTCATGGACTCAGCCGTCAGCTCCGGGATCGTCTCCGGGGCTGATCGCTCCTGGCTCGCAGCGGCCGCCGCCGATGATCAGCGCTGGTGGGAGGCCGAGTTCGGTCAGCCCGCTGACCGCACCGGGCTGGAGAGCGAGGCGAACATCTTCCGGTACCTCGGTGAGGACGTGCTGCTGCGCGTGGGCGTGGACGCCACCGCGGTTCAGCTGCTGCGCGCGCTGGTCGCAGCCCAGCGCGCCGGGGCAGACGTGAGCATCTCGGCGTACCCCAAGCTGCCGCCCGCGACTGCGAAGGCGCTGGAGCTGGGGCGCAGGACGCTGAAGCTGACGGTGACCCAGGAGACCACGGGTCAGTTCTCCACGGCGCTTGCCGCCGGTGTGCATGACCGCGGAGTCGGGGTGCGGGTGCGTGTGCTCGGCGCCGTGGACTCCGAGCTGCGCACGCGGCTCGCGGAGCGCCCTGAGGTGGCGCTGATCGCCGATGAGGTCACCGCCTCCGGCCGGGTGGAGCTGCGCTATTGGCTCAAGGAGCAGGCGGTCTCGATGACCCTGCACCGCTTCGGAAACCCCGCGCGGGACTTCCACCGATTGGCGCAGGAGCTCAAGCGGCCGGTGGTCTGAGGCTTGACCAGGTCACTCGCCCAGGCGGATTCGCAAGGTGTACGCCGCCGACAGTTCTTCGGCGGCAGTCCGGATCCTCGGTCTGCACGGCCTGAGACTGCGTGCGTTGAGACTGCGTGCGTTGAGACTGCGCGCGCTGAGACTGCGCGGCCTGACCGAGCAACGGCAGGAACGCCCCGCTGACGCGCAGCATCGGCGGCTCGGGCTCAGTGAACACGTCCAGCCCTGCACCGCGGGCGGCCCTGCCGTCCTGTCAAGGCTCTCCGCGCTGGTCAGCGGCTCCAGGGCGGTGAGCGCGCTGGTGTGCGTGAAGGGAGTCCTTCCACTTGGTGCGGCCGAGGCAGCTCCCTATCCTGGGGGGATGCGTCACAACCCGGATTACGCCCTCGAGGACCTCGAGGCCATCAAGGACCTGATCACTGCGCACCCCTGGTGCACCTTCGTGGCACACACCCCGGCGGGCCTCGTCGCCTCGCACTACCCGGTGATCCTCGAGGAGCAGGCCGACGACGACGGCGGGCTCGTCCTGCTCAGCCATGTCGGTCGGCCCGATGAGGCCAAGCTCGGGCTGGGTGGTGCTGGCGGGACCGAGCCGAGCGAGCTGCTCGCGATCATCCAAGGGCCGCACGGCTACATCTCACCGAGCTGGTACGGCAGCCGCCCGAATGTGCCCACCTGGAACTTCGCCGCGGCGCACCTCTATGGCGTGCCCGAGGTCCTCTCCGAGACCGAGAACCTCGCCGTGCTGCACCGCCTCGTGGAGCACTTCGAGCGCCCGCTCCCGGACCCGCACCTGCTTGACGCCACGGAGGAGAACAGCGAATACGCCCAGCGGATCGTGCGCGGGACCGTCGGGTTCCGGCTGCGCGTCACCCGCATCGAGGCCAAGGAGAAGATGAGTCAGGACAAGTCCATGGAATCAGTGCGCAACATCATCGATGAGCTGCGCGGCACCGGCCCCTATGCGGACCCGGCGCTGGCAGATCGGATGTCCCGGGTGAATGAGGCGGCACTGAATGAGGCGGCACTGAATGAGGCGCCACTGCGGGAGACCGCTGTGAAGGGAGATGCCCGATGAATCCAACGTCACGGCGTTCTGACTCGCTGATCCTGCGCAACGTCCGGCTCCCCGGTGGGGATGGCGCGCTGACCTCGGGCCCGGTCCTGCACGATGTGCACCTGGTGGATGGGCGGGTGGCATCCCTGGCCCCCGCCGGGCCGGGGGCCCGGCGGGGAGGAGCTGCAGGCGCCGACTCCCTGGACGCCGACGGCCGCTTCCTGATCCCCGGGCTGTGGGACCACCACGTGCACTTCACCCAGTGGGTGATCGCGCGGCGGCGCCTCGACCTCGCCGCGACCACCAGCGCGGCAGAGGTGCTGCAGCTGGTGCGCGGGGCGCTCAGCTCCGACCCGGCGCTCGCGGTGGAAGGTTCGGAACAGGCGGGCTCCGGCGTCGTCGGGTACGGGTTCCGGGATGGGCTCTGGCCCGACCTTCCCTCGCTGAGCAGCCTGGACGAGGCGACCGGTTCGGTGCCGGTGGGCCTGATCAGCGGCGATTTGCACTGCATGTGGCTCAACACCGCGCTGCAGACTCGACTGGGAGTCTCCACGGACGCCAGCGGGCTGCTGCGCGAGGCGGACTCCTTCGCCGTGATGGACCAGCTCCAGGACCCCGCCGCGCTGACCCCCGAGATCTACCGGCAGACCGCTCAGGCGGCGGCGAAGCGTGGGGTGGTGGGGATCGTCGAGTTCGAGAATGCCGACAACATCTCCCAGTGGCCGCTGCGCACCGCGGCCGGAGTGGACTCGTTGCGCGTGGAGGTGTCCGTCTGGCCCGACCGGCTGCAGTCGGCGCTGCTGGCGGGGATCTCCACCGGCGATGCGCTCGATGAGCGTGGACTGGTGACCATGGGGCCGCTGAAGGTGATCTCCGACGGTTCGCTGAACACGCGCACCGCCTGGTGCTGGGACCCCTATCCGGAGGTGGACCTGATGCATCCGCACAGCTGCGGGATGCAGACGGTGCCGATGGATGAGCTGCAGGATGTGATGCGTCAGGCCCGCGACGGGGGGATCGCCGCGGCGATCCACGCGATCGGGGACCGGGCGAACAGCGCCGTGCTCGACGCGTTCGAGGCGCTGGCCATGCCGGGAGTGATCGAACATGCCCAGCTGCTGCGCTGGGAGGACATCCCGCGCTTCGCCCGGCTCGGACTCACCGCCAGCGTGCAGCCCGAACATGCGATGGATGACCGTGACGTGGCCGATGCATATTGGGCCGGGCGCACCGATCGGGCCTTCCCGCTGGACGCGCTCACCCGCGCCGGGGTGCCGCTGCGGCTGGGCTCGGATGCGCCGGTCGCCCCGCTGGACCCGTGGGTGGCCATCGCCGCGGCGGTGAGTCGAAGCCGCGACGGCCGGGACGCGTGGCATCCGGAGCAGCGCCTGGACCCGGCCACCGCGCTCGCGGCAGCCACCCGCGGGGGCACCGCAAAGGGAAGTCACCAGGTCAGCGAGGGAGACGCGGCGGATCTGGTGCTCGTGGAGACCGATCCTCTCGCTGATCCTCAAGCCGTCGGTCTGCGTGAGATGGGCGTCTCCGCGACGCTGCTCGGCGGTCGGCTGACCTACGACGGGATCAGCTGAGCGGCTCGGAGTGAGCGAAGCGCGTCAGTCTCTCCGGGCCTGGTGCGCCAGCAGCGCCGCCAGGCAGTTGCCGCCGTAGAGCACGATGGTGATCATCCCGACCGGGAGATCGGACTCAGGCGCAAGCAGGGCTCCTTCAGGGGCTGCTGGAAACCTGGTCGCGCCAGCTGAGCTCCGCCCGCCTGAGGGCAGTGTCAGCACCGGGCATACCGGTTCCACGCCGCCCATGGGACAATCAGTGCGATGTCATCTTCGAAGAACTCGCGCCCCGAACCGTCCAGCTCCGCGCCCAAGCAGGGGCCGGCCCGCAATGCCTCCGGGGCGCCGAAAACCGCAGCCGGCGGTCCGCCGAGAAGCTCCACGTCGGCTCCGCCCGCAGATGCCGCGCGTCCGCAGATCCGGCCCAAGGCAGAGGGCTGGAAGCAGCCCATGGACGCCGAGGGTCGACCGAAGCTTCAGTTCGCGCAGCCCAAGGTCAAACAGCCGCCCAAGCACCTGGCGGACATGACCCTGGACGAGCGGATCGCCCGGGCCAAGGAGCTGGGCATCTCCGGCTTCCGCGCCAAGCAGCTCTCGGTGCACTACTTCCGGCATTACACCTCGGACCCGGAGCAGATGACCGATCTGCCCGCCGAGACCCGCGAACAGCTGGTCGAGGAGTTCCTGCCCCCGCTGCTCACCGAGGTCCGCCGGCTCAAGACCGACGACGGCGCCACGATCAAGTTCCTCTGGCGGCTCTTCGACGGCGCCATGGTCGAGTCGGTGCTGATGCGCTACCGCAGCCGGATCACGCTGTGCATCTCCTCGCAGTGTGGCTGCGGGATGAACTGCCCCTTCTGCGCCACCGGCCAGAACGGACTGACCCGCAACATGTCTTCGGCTGAGATCGTGGACCAGATCGTCCAGGCCAACCGGGCCATCGCCGCCGGAGAGCTCGACGCGCCGAACGCCGCCGAGATCGCCGACGAAGCCGACCATGCGGCCCTGGGCGAGGAAACCGACTTCGCGGAGTCCGAGGAATCGGCAGCCGCGGGCAAGGGCGCGTCGTCGTCCCCAGGCGTGGGCCCGCAGCGGGTCTCCAACATCGTCTTCATGGGGATGGGCGAGCCGCTGGCGAACTACAAGCGGGTGATGAACGCCGTGCGCCGGATGGTGGATCCCGCGCCGGAGGGCCTCGGGATGAGCGCCCGCGGGATCACCATCTCCACCGTGGGACTGGTCCCGGCGATCCGCAAGCTCGCCGATGAGAACCTGCCGATCACCTTCGCGCTGAGCCTGCACGCCCCCGACGACGAGCTGCGCGACGAGCTCATCCCGGTGAACTCGCGCTGGAAGGCCGATGAGGCCATCGACGCGGCGTACCACTACTACAAGACCACCGGCCGGCGGGTGTCCATCGAGTACGCGCTGATCAAGGACATGAACGATCACCAGTGGCGCGCCGAGCTGCTGGCCGAGAAGCTCAACGCCCGCGGCCGCGGCTGGGTGCACGTGAACCCGATCCCGCTGAACCCCACCCCGGGATCGATCTGGACCTCCTCGGAGCCCGACGTGATGCGAGCCTTCGTGAACCGGCTCGAGTCACTCGGGGTGCCCACCACGCTGCGCGACACCCGCGGCAAGGAGATCGACGGCGCCTGCGGCCAGCTCGCCGCCGCTGAGGACTGACACCTAAGGACTGTCTGCCCATGAACGAGTCCGCACGCCGCCACGACGTCATCGAAGTGATCGGTGCGCGGGAGAACAACCTCAAGGGCTTCAGTCTGCAGATCCCGAAGCGGGCGCTCACGGTCTTCACCGGGGTCTCCGGCTCGGGGAAGTCCTCACTGGTCTTCGGGACCATCGCCGCGGAGTCTCAACGGATGATCAACGAGACCTACAGCGCCTTCCTGCAGGGGTTCATGCCCAGCCTGAACCGGCCAGATGTCGAGGACCTGCAGGGCCTGACCGCGGCGATCGTGGTCAACCAGGAGCGCCTCGGCGCGAACATCCGCTCCACGGTGGGCACCGTGACCGATGTCAGCACACTGCTGCGGATCCTCTTCAGCCGAATCGGGGAGCCGCACATCGGCTCCCCGCAGGCCTTCTCCTTCAACGTGGCAAGCATCAGCGGGGCCGGCGCGGTCAGCTTCGAACGCGGCGGAGAGACCACCAAGGAGCGCCGCGAATTCAGCGTCACCGGCGGCATGTGCCCGCGCTGTGACGGCCGCGGCCAGATCAACGACATCGACGTCGCCCAGCTCATCGATGACACCAGGTCGCTGAACGAGGGCGCCATCACCGTGCCCGGGTACAAGGCCGGCGGATGGTCGGTGCGGTACTACTCCGAGTCCGGCTTCTTCGATTCGGACAAGCCGGTGCGGGACTACACCGAGCAGGAACGTCACGACCTGCTGCACCGCGAGCCCGAGAAGGTCAGCATCGGCGGGATCAACATGACCTACCAGGGCCTGGTGCCGCAGGTGCGCAAGTCCATGCTCGCCAAGGACCGCGACGCGATGCAGCCCCATATCCGGGCCTTCGTGGACCGCGCGGTCACCTTCGTCACCTGCCCCGAATGTGACGGGACCAGGTTGAGCGCGCTCACCCGCTCGGTGACGGTCAGGGGCCGCAACATCGCCGAGGTCTGCGCGATGCAGCTCAGCGACCTCGCCGAGTGGCTGCGCGCACTGGAGGCGCCCGCCGTCGCGCCGCTGCGCGCCTCGCTGCTGGAGACCGTGGAACACTTCATCGACATCGGGCTGGGCTACCTGAGCCTGGATCGCCCCGCCGGCACGCTCTCCGGCGGGGAGGCGCAGCGGGTGAAGATGATCCGCCACCTCGGCTCGGCGCTGACCGACATCACCTATGTCTTCGACGAGCCCACCATCGGGCTGCACCCGCACGACATCGCCCGGATGAACACGATGCTGCTGCGGCTGCGCGACAAGGGCAACACCGTGTTGGTGGTCGAGCACAAGCCCGAGACCATCGAGATCGCCGATCATGTGGTGGACCTGGGCCCTCGGGCAGGGGAGGCCGGCGGTGAGCTCTGCTTCGAGGGCACCGTTGCGGCGCTGCGCGGCAGCGCGACGCTGACCGGCCGGCACCTGGGCTACCGGGCGCAGGTCAAGGACCAGGTCCGTGATTCCAGCGGAGCGCTGGAGATCCGGGGTGCGCGGACCAACAACCTGCGCGACGTCGATGTGGACATCCCCACCGGAGTGCTCACCGTGATCACCGGGGTGGCCGGATCGGGGAAGTCCACGCTGATCGAAGGCAGCCTCGCCGGACGCGAGGGGGTGGCCTTCATCGACCAGGCCGGGATCAAGGGCTCCAGCCGCTCGAACCCCGCCACCTACACGGGGCTCCTGGAGCCCATCCGCAAGGCCTTCGCCAAGGCCAACGGGGTCAAGCCCGCACTGTTCAGTGCGAACTCCGAAGGAGCCTGCCCCACCTGCGGCGGCGCCGGGGTCATCTATACCGAGCTGGGCGTGATGGAGACCGTGGCGAGTCCGTGTGAGGACTGCGAGGGCCGCCGCTTCCGCCGCGAGGTGCTTGCCTACACGCTGGGCGACCTGAACATCAGCCAGGTGCTCAACCTCTCGGTGGATCAGGCGCAAGAGTTCTTCTCCGCCGGAGCAGCCCGGCTGCCCGCCGCCACCAAGATCCTCACCCGACTCTCCGACGTCGGACTCGGCTACCTGCGGCTGGGGCAGCCGCTGAACACCCTCTCCGGAGGCGAGCGGCAGCGGATCAAGCTGGCCACGAAGATGTCCGACCCCGGTGGGGTCTACGTCCTGGACGAGCCCACCACCGGGCTGCACCTGGCCGATGTGGAGAACCTGCTGGGCCTGCTCGATCGGCTCGTGGACTCCGGCACCTCTGTGGTGGTGATCGAACACCACCAGGCGGTGATGGCCCATGCCGACTGGATCATCGATCTGGGTCCCGGCGCCGGCACCGACGGCGGGCGGGTGGTCTTCACCGGCACCCCGGCGCAGCTGATCCATGAGGCTGAGACGCTCACCGCTGAACACCTGGGGCGTTACGTGACCGGGTGAGCCCGAGTCAGGTGAGGAATTTGCAGCTGCTGTGAGGATTGTCCGATCTGGCCGCTGATACACCCATATACTCGTCACCATGACGCAGCTGCGAGTTTCACAGGTCGCCCGCCTTCTGGGAGTCAGCTCCGACACCGTGCGCCGGCTGATCAGCGCAGGGACCCTGAGTGGAGCACCTGACGCAGCCGGACGGACCGCCGTCAGCGGCGAGTCCGTGGCGGCCTACGCGCGGTCTCGTTCCGAGCCCGGCTCTGACGGGTCGCGCGTGTCCGCGAGGAACCGGCTCGAGGGCATCGTCACCGAGGTGAAGACCGACGGGGTGATGGCACAGGTCGAGGTCGCCGCAGGCGCATTCAGGCTGACCTCCCTGATGACCCGCGATGCCGCCGAGGAGATGCGCCTGGCCCCAGGCGTTCCCGCCACCGTCGTGGTCAAGGCCACCAACGCGGTGGTCGAGCTGGGGGAGATCATCGATGAGCGGTAGAGGCCCGAGCGGCAGAAGGCCGCGTCGCCTGCGCGTCGGCGCAGGGGTGGGCGTGATGCTCGCGGTCACGGGCTGCGCGACGCCCGGGTCAGGCAGCTCAGGGCCGGAGACCGATCAGGGCGCTGCCGACGTGCGGGTGCAGGTCGCGGCCGCAGCCGATCTCAAGTACGCCCTCGACGAGGTGATCGATGAGTTCGCTGTCGATCATCCAGAGGTCGAGGTGGCAGTGACCTATGGCTCCTCCGGGAACTTTGCGGCGCAGATCCGCAACGGAGCTCCGTTCGACGTCTACCTCTCCGCAGACATCGAGCTGGCGCAGGATCTCGCCGAGGACGGATTCGGCGACCCGGACTCAGTCTTCGACTACGCCGTGGGCCGCCTGGTCGTCTGGGCGCCGCAGGATTCCCCCGCGGATGTCGAGGCTGGAATCGACGGGCTCGTCGCGGAGGAGGTGCGCACCGTGGCCATCGCGAATCCGGAGCACGCCCCCTACGGCGAGGCCGCCCAGGCCGCGATTCAGACAGCAGGTGCCACCGAGGAGCTGCAGAGCAAGCTCGTGCTCGGGGAGAACATCGCTCAGGCGGCGGAATTCGTGCTGAGCGGCAACGCCGATGCCGGCATCGTCGCCCTGTCACTGGCGCTCTCACCACCGATGACCGGCGCGGGCAGCCATGTCGAGGTTCCGCTGGACTCGTTCCCCACGCTGCGCCAGGGCGGGATGCTGCTCGATGATGCGACTGTGCAGGATGAAGACTTCGTGGCCTTCATCGGTTCCGAGGAGGGTCAGGCGATCCTTGCCGACTATGGGTTCTACCCGCCCTCGGGCGAGGACTGAGCAGGATGGACTGGGCAGCTGTTGAGCTGAGCATCCGTCTCGCCACGCTGACGACGCTGATCCTGCTCGTCCTGGCGGTGCCGCTGGCGGCGTGGCTGGCGTATTCGAGGCAGCGTTGGACCGCGGTCATCGAAGCGGTGGTGGCGCTGCCGCTGGTGCTGCCCCCCACGGTCCTGGGCTTCTACGTGCTGGTCGCGCTGGGGAACCGGTCGCCGATCGGGCGGTGGTGGGTGGAGCTGACCGGATCTCCGCTGGCGTTCTCCTTCAACGGGCTGCTCATCGCCTCGGTGATCTACAGCCTGCCCTTCGCCGTGCAGCCGATGGTGGCCGCCTTCGTGGGCGTGGATCGACGGCTGCTCGAGGCCTCCACCGTCCTGGGGCGCTCCTGGTCCTCGACGATCCTGCGCGTGGTCCTGCCGCTCTCACGCACCGGGATCACGACCGCCGCGGTGCTCACGTTCGCACACACCATCGGCGAGTTCGGCGTGGTGCTCATGGTCGGCGGCAACATCCCCGGTGAGACCCGGACCATCGCGATCTCCATCTATGACAGCGTCCAGGCCTTCGACTACGACACCGCGGCCACCACGAGCCTGTGGCTGCTGCTGTTCTCCGTCGTCGTCCTCGGGCTGACCTATGGGCTCAACAGCAGGGGGAGGACCATATGGCCGAGGATCTGAACGTGCGGATACGTCACCAGGTCCTAGATGTGGACCTGACCCTCCCGCTGGACGCGTGCGCACCGATCACCGGGGTGTTCGGACCTTCCGGGGCCGGCAAGACGACGCTCCTGCGCTGCATCGCCGGACTCGCCCACCCCGGAGCCGGCTCACGGGTCGCCCTGGGGGGAGAGGTCTGGCAGGGGGAACGACGCGCAGTTCCCGTCCGACGACGCGGGATCGGCTACCTGTTCCAGGACCATGCGCTGTTCCCGCACCTCTCCGTCGCCGCGAACGTGGCCTATGGGATCCCGAAGATGCCACGGTCGCTGCGCGAGGAGCGGGTCCGAACGGCTCTGCAGAACGCGCGAGCCGGTCATCTCCTCGACCGGGACACCACGAGCCTCTCCGGCGGGGAGGCGCAGCGCGTGGCTCTGGCCCGCGCGCTGGCGTCCGCTCCGAAGCTGCTGCTCCTCGATGAGCCTTTCAGCGCGCTGGACGCCCCCACCCGCGACCAGCTGCGCGGAGAGCTGCGCGAGATCCTCCTCGCCACCGGCACCCCTGCGCTGCTGGTCACCCATGACCGCTCCGAGGCCTGGGCGCTGGCGGATCGAGTGCTCAGCCTCGCCGACGGCGGGGTCCAGCAGATCGGCTCCGTCGAGGAGGTCTTCAACCGTCCGAGCACGACCTCAGCCGCTCGGGCAGTGGGTGTGGAGAACATCATCCGCGGGGAGATCACCCGACGCAGCGGCGAGAACATCGAAGTCCGGGCGGGAGAGCTGGTGCTGGTCACCCGCAACCCGGAGGGGCTCGAGGTGGGGCAGTCTGCGGCGGTATGCGTTCGCGCGGAGAACATCTCCCTCACCGCAGAGGCACCCGCATCGGCGAAGGCCCCGAACCGCTTCACCGCGCAGGTGGCCGAGATCAGGGAGCGCGGATCCCTGCACCAGATCCGTCTGCAGACCGACCCGGTGATCACCGCCTATGCGCTGGGATCTGGCTCACGCAGCGCGATGCGGCCGGGTGCGCGGGTGAGCGTCGAGGTGCCGATCGAGCATTGCCACACGATCCGAACTGTTCACACGGAGCGAGTCGATAGGCTGGAGCGATGATGCCCTCGCAGAGATCACAGGTGCCCGGATTCGAGGTGATGAGCATCCTGGCCCGGATCGATGCGATGCGCGCCGCCGGTCGGGATGTCGTCTCGCTGACCGCGGGGGAGCCCGGCTCCGGCGCCCCGCCGACGGTCAACCAGGCGGCCGCGGAGATCCACGCCGGCAACACCGTGCTGAACTACACCGCAGCGATGGGGATCGCCCCGCTGCGCGCGGCGATCGCGGATCACTATGCCCGCTGGTACGGGGTCACCGTGCCGCCGGCGCGGATCGCGATCACCACCGGCTCCTCGGGGGCCTTCATGCTGAGCTTCCTGGCGGCCTTCGACCCGGGTGACCGGGTCGCGCTGGCCCGGCCGGGGTATCCCGCCTACCGCAACATCCTCAGCGCGCTCGGCATCGAAGTGGTGGATCTGGACTGCGGGCCGCAGGAGCGCTTCCAGCCGACCGTCGCCCAGCTCAAGGAACAGCTCGACGCCGGCAACAGCCTGGCCGGCCTGATCCTCGCGTCCCCGGCGAACCCGACGGGCACCATGATCGAACGTGAGCAGCTGAGCGAGCTCTCCGACTGGTGCGCCGACCATGGGGTCCAGCTCATCAGCGACGAGATCTACCACGGCATCAGCTACGGCGCCGAGACCGTGAGCGCCACCGAGATGGGGGAGGAGGCCGTGGTGATCTCCTCGTTCTCCAAGTACTGGGGGATGCCCGGCTGGAGGCTCGGTTGGATGGTGCTGCCCGAACATCTGGTGGACCCGGTCTCCAGACTCGCCGGAAACGTGGCGCTGTGTCCGCCGCACGCCACCCAGCTCGCAGCCGTGCAGGCCTTCACCCCCGAATCGCTGGACTTCGCCGCATCCCAGGTCAGCGGCTACGCAGCGGCACGCGAGCGGGTGCTGGGACTCATTCCGCAGCTCGGCTGGGGTGAGGTCGCGCCGGCAGACGGCGCCTTCTACGTCTACGCCCATCTGGGCGAGCAGCTCGAGCGGTTCGGGGACTCCCCGACCTACTGCGCGGAGCTGCTGGAAGGCGCCGGCGTCGCCGTCGTGCCGGGCACCGACTTCGATCCGGTGGCAGGGCATCACTGGGTCCGGCTCAGCCTGGCCCCCGGGGAGCAGGCTGTGGCAGAGGGGCTGCGCCGGATACTGGCGTTCCAGGAGGAGCAGACGGAGCAGACCGGATCAGTCTGACCACGATCACTCCACGCTGAACTCGATCCGGTGCTGCCCGGTCGCGGCGTTCGGGATCGGGTCGCGCCGCTCATCGGTCTGGGTCTCCCCGGCGGCGTTGATCGCGCGCACGGTCACCGAGTGCCGGCCGGAGTCGACGTCGGCGAAGGCATGTCGCCACTGCCGCCAGGTGTCGATGCTGACCTCGTCGCCCAGCTCCACGGCCTCCCAGTCGCCGTCGTCCAGGCGGACCTCGACGGCTTCGATGCCCTCATGCTGGGCCCAGGCGCTGCCGGCGACGACGAGCTCCTCCCCGCTGGCCACCCGGGCCAGCGGCCGAGGCACATCGATGCGTGAGGCGACCAGTATCGGTCCCTCGGCGTCCCAGCCGCGGTCGGTCCAGTAGGCGGTCTCGGCGTCGAAGCGGGTGACCTCCAGCTCGGTGACCCACTTGGTCGCCGAGACATAGCCGTAGAGGCCCGGGACGACCATTCGAGCCGGGTAGCCGTGCTGTGCCGGCAGCGGCTCGCCGTTCATGCCCACCGCGAGCAGGCAGGCGCGGTCCTCGTCGGTGAGCACCTCCAGCGGGGTCGACGCCGTCCAGCCGTCGATCGAGCGGGAGAGCACCATGTCAGCCTCGCTCAGCGGGCGGGCCCGGGCGAGCAGCTCGCGGATCGGGTAGCCCAGCCAGGTGGCGTTGCCGAGCAGATCTCCGCCGACCGGGTTCGAGACGCAGGCCAGCGTGATGTGGTGCTCCTGCAGCGGCAGGTCGAGCAGCTCGTCCATGTCGATGGTGACCTCCTCCTCGACCAGGCCATGGATCCGCAGCGTCCAGTCCTGCGGGGCGAGCTCCGGCACCACAAGCGCGGTGTCGATCCGGTAGAAGTCGTTGTTCGGGGTGATGAACGCAGGAACCCCGTCCACGCCGACGCTGGCGCCGGCGGGGATAGCGGCAGCGCGCACCGCGGGGGAGGGGAGGACCAGCCGCGCCGCCGCCGACCCGGCCTCGCGACCGAGCGCGTTGACGGAGCGTCCGAAGGTGATCGAGCCCGCGGCGATGGCGGTGCCGGCGGCGGCCAGGCCCAGGAAACGACGCCGTGAATGGGCGCGCTCGTCCTCGGTGCTGGGGCGGGTGGCAGCGGCGCCCCGGGTATCTGCCGGCCGGTCGAGCGGAGCCGATCCGGCCCGATCCGCCTGAGCAGCCTCGGCGGCCCGGGTGAGCCCGGTGGCGGCGCCGCTGAGCAGCAGCAGGCTGAGGATCCCGAGCCCGGCGCCGACCAGCGTGGGCAGCGCATCGAGCGGGGAGCTCTCCGGGCGCAGCAGCACCACGATCAGCAGGAGCACCGCGACGGCGGAGAACAGGCCCACGGCCAGGCGCAGACTGCGTCGGGCCAGGGCCCCGATCAAGGCCGCCAGGATCATCCCGACGACGCCCATGCTCAGGTAGAGCACCAACTTGTTGTTGCTGCCGAAGTAGGAGATCGCAAAGTCCTGCAGCCAGCTGGGGGAGAGCGTGATGATCGTGGAGCCCAGCGAGACCAGCGGCGAGGAGGCGGGTCCGAAGAGCTGGGAGACCAGATCTGCCACGCCGAGGAAGATCGCGGCTGCGAGGACTCCGGCGATCAGATGGGGGATCAGACGGCGCCGTCGTCTCGCCGGCCGGGAGGATCCGCGGCCGGCGGTTCCGGGGGTCTCGTGCACTGTCTCAGTCATATCTTCAGTTCGGAGCCGAGCCGCGGTTGGATGGGTGGACGGTGATCTCTGCAGGACCTGGGTCAGAGATCCGCGAGCACCACCGGATCGCTGGTCGGCTCTTCAGAGCCGCCCGCGGGCTCCACGGTGACTCCGAAGATCATGTCCTCATCCATCGCGAGGTCGGTCAGCAGCTCGGTGCTGGTGCCGGTCATCAGGCCGGCGCTGTGCGGGCCCTCCTCGTCGATCAGCCATAGCTGCATGGTCTGATCCGCGGGGAGCTCGGGCATGTCGTGCGGGGTCAGATGCAGCATCTGCTCGGAGACCGAGTAGGCCAGCGTGACGCGCCCGCCGCCGGTCGCCTCGGCCTCGGTGAATGCCAGGTCCGAGGCGCTGAGCAGCCGCTGGGTGCGCTCGCGCTCAGCCTCGGCGACGGTCAGCGACTCCTGGATCTGGGTGGTGTCGTGCTGCTGGTTGATCAGCGCGCCGGCAAGCACCGCGGAGAGCAGCAGCAGCGTGGAGGCCGCTAGGGCGAAGAGCATGGTGGTCGGACGTCGAGTCTTTTCTGGGCCTGGGCCTGGGCCTGGGCCTGCGCTGGTGACGGGGGCCGAGGCCCCAGCCGCGGTGGGTGCAACAGGTTCCGCAGCGTGCTCAGGTGCAATCCGCTCCGGCGCAGCCTGCTGGTGTAGCCGGGGGATGCTGAGGATCGCCGCCTCCGTCTCGGCGCTGGGGGCGACGGCATCGTCGGACCCGGCCAGCAGCCCCAGCGTCTCGCAGAAGGACTGGACCTCTTCGGCGAAGTCGGGATCAGCGGCTTCGAGGTCGAGGGCCTCGATCATCTCGGCGTCGGCCAGGGTCCCGAGGGCAAGGCCGGCTGCCAGGTATTCGCGATCGGCGTTCATCCGGCACCTCCTAGCTGAGCCCTGAGTCTTCGCATGCCGTCTCGTATTCTAGATTTCACTGTCCCGAGGGGGACATCGAGTCGCTGTGCGATCTCGGAATGGGAAAGTTCCTGGTAGTAGGCCATCGCGATGGCGGTGGCCTGCTCTTCGGGAAGCGTCTGCAGCGCTGTCTGCGCGCGGGCCGCCTCCACCTGAGTGAGGACTGAGTCCTGGACGTCGGGCTCATGTGCATGAGCCTCCTTCACCCCCTGGGTGAAGTCTCTGTTCTGCTGGGCCTGCACCGCTCTGACCCGGTCGATCGCTCGGCGCCGACACATGGTGGTCAGCCAGGCGCGTCCGCTTCCAGCCTGGACGCGGTAGCTGTGGCAGTTGACCCAGACCTCGGTGAAGATCTCTTGGAGAACCTCCTCCGCCAGTGATCTGTTCCGCAGCACCCGCAGCGCGGTGGCCAGCAGGATCGAGCTCTGTTCGCGGTAGAGCTGCTCGAAGGCCAGCTCATCACCCTGCTGGATCTTCAGCAGCAGGGTGCCGCACGGGTCTGCGGGAGCACGCACGGGAAGCTGCGCGCGCCCCGCGGCTGACCCGGTACTTCCCGTCTCGTGCATTCCAACAGGATGCCACACCCCGAGGGGTGATTCCTGCACCGACCGACTCCTGCCGATATGCGACGGGAACCGACGAAGGCGGCGCCCCGCACCCCAACAGATGGGTGGGTGCCGAGCGCCGCCTTGGTCGTTCTTCAACTGCTGCGGAAGGGTCAGCGGTGACCGTTCCCGCCGAGGATCACTCCTCCTCGGCTGCTGCCGGCATCAGGACGGCGTCGACCATGTAGACGGTGGCGTTGGAGGTCATCACGCCGCCACAGACGAGGCCGGCGTCGTCGAAGGTGAGGTCGTCGCCCTCGCCCTCGATGGTCACGGTCGCGCCGTTGACGGTCTCGTGCTCACCGGCGATCTCATCGGGAGACATCTGGCCGGGGATGACGTGGTAGGTCAGCACCTCGGTCAGCATGTCAGCGTCCTCGACCACTGCGTTGAGGTCTTCCTCGGGGATCTCGCCGAAGGCGTCATCGGTGGGGGCGATCACGGTGAACTCGTCACCGTTGAGCGTGTCGACCAGGTCGACATCGGGGTTCAGCTCGCCGGAGACTGCCGCGGTCAGCGTGGTCAGCATCGGGTTGTTCGAGGCTGCGGTGGCCACTGGATCCTGTGCCATGCCGCCGACGGAGCCGTCACCCTCGGGGACTTCCTCGGCGTAGGCCTCACAGGAGGCGCCGACCAGGTTCGCCGCGGGATCTGATTCGTCCATGGACTCTTCGTCATCCATCGACTCTTCCTCGTCCATGGACTCGGTCTCTTCGTCGGTGGCCTCGGTCTCGGTGCCCTCGGTCTCCTCGGTCATCTCCTGGTCGGTCTCTGCCGCCGGCTCCTCGGCGTTGTCGCCGCAGGCGCTGAGGCCCAGCAGGGCCACCATGCCGATTCCGAGCAGGGAAGTGGTTTTGCGCATCTCGGTCTTCATGACTGAATCTCCTGTTGGTCGCACGTTGGTCTGATTCACAGCCACTGATCGTGGTGTCGACCAGGCCATGTACGCAGAGTTCGGAACCAGAGCAGGATCGGATGGTGAAAATCTGAAAAACCTTTCCAGCCCCACCCGGACCGGGTCAGTCGTTGGCGCTCGCCTGCTCGGCATCGGCGAGGATCCGGGCCGCCATCTTCTTGAAGATGATGGCGTGGAACGGGGTGACCCCGAGCCAGTAGGCGCGTCCGGCGAGGCCGCGGGGGAAGAAGATCGCGCGCTGCCGGTAGCGGGAGCCGGTTCCCTCCGGCTCCACCGTGAATTCCAGCCACGCCTGGCCGGGCACCTTCATCTCGGCACGAAGGCGCAGCAGCCGACCGCGCTGAAGCTCCTCGACCCGCCACCAGTCCAGGGTGTCGCCCAGCGCGAGCTCGCCGCGGCTGCGCCGCCCCCGTCCCATCCCGACGCCGCCGACCAGCTTGTCGGCCAGTCCGCGCAGCGCCCAGGCGCGGGAGAGCGAGAAGTAGCCGGTCTCCCCGCCGATGCCTTCGATGACGGCGAAGACCGCTTCGGGGGAGGCGGTCGAGAGCCGCTCGCGCTCATCGACCAGCACCGAGCGTCCGGTCCATTCCGGGTCCGAGGGCAGTGACTCCGAGGGCACGTCCAGCGGATGGGCGGCGGCCCAGGTGGTCTCCACCCGGTCGGCGGAGATCTTGTCCAGGGCGAGCCGCACCGAGGTCTCGTAGTCGGTGAGTCCCCCTTCGGGGGGTTCGATGATGTCATTGATGATCTGGTCCTTGACCACGCAGTCATGCTGGAGCGATTCCACCAGCGGGATCGCCAGGGTGCGCGGAATCGGGGTGACCAGATTGACCCACTGGGCGGCGAGCCAGGGGGTGAGCACCGGCAGCGCGATCACGTGGGGCTCGTTGAGCCCGGCGGTGCGGGCGTAGATCTTCATCAGCTGCGCGTAGGTGTGCACATCGGGCCCGCCGATGTCGGCGCGGACGCTGGAGCTCAGCTCGATGTCCATGGCGCGGGTCAGGTAGTGCAGCGCATCGCGCACCGCGATGGGCTGGATCTGGTTCAGCACCCATTTCGGGGCGGGCATGACCGGCAGCACGTCGGTGAGGTGGCGGATCATCTCGAAGCTGGCGGAGCCGGAGCCGATCACCAGTCCGGCCTGCAGGGTCAGCGTGGGGACGCCGCTGGACTCCAGCACCTCGCCCACGTGGACTCGGGAGCGCAGGTGCGCGCTGAGCTCACCTGCGCTGGTGTCGGGGTGGAGGCCGGCGAGGTAGACGATATGGTCGACGTCCGCTTCCTTCGCCGCGGTCCCCAGGACCTCGGCGCACCGCTCGTCGAGCTCTTCGAAGCTGCGGTCAGAGGTCATCGAATGGACCAGGTAGTAGGCGGTGTCAGCACCCTCGCAGAGGTCTCGGGCGGCCTCGGGGTCGGTGAGGTCCCCTTCTACGACGGTGACCTCGTCACGCCAGGGGACATCGCGCAGCGCCTCTGCCCGGCGCGTGAGCACCCGCACCTTGTGTCCTGCGCGGAGCAGCTGGGGCACCAGCCGCCCTCCGATATATCCAGTCGCTCCGGTCACCGCTGCTGTTGCCATCTGGCCCACGTCCTCGCTCGAAGATCTCCGCGGCTTCAACAGCGTGCAAGGCCGTGCCGCGGCACGTTGCGGTCAATCTAACACCGTCATCTGCGCGGACTCTGAGTAAGTCATACCGAGTCAGCTTCTGGTCATGGTCACGTCTTATCCGCGCGGCGACTGTGACGTGTCCCGCACGCGGGCGGCTTCTGTAGTTATGCTCGATCCATGACTTCAGGCTCGTCCTCGACAGAGGAACACGTAGTTCTCCTTTCGGAGGCCGGAGCGCCCGTGGGCTCCGCCCCCAAGGCCACGGTGCACACCGCTGACACCCCGCTGCATCTCGGGTTCTCCTGCTATCTCTTCGACGCCGCGGGCCAGCTGCTGCTCACCCGTCGGGCGCTGTCCAAGACCACCTGGCCGGGAGTGTGGACCAACAGCTTCTGCGGACACCCCGGCCTGGAGGAGGAGCTCACCGACGCCGTGCGCCGGCGGGCCCACGAGGAGCTCGGTGCGGAGCTGACCGAGATCCGCGCCGCGCTGCCGGAGTTCAGGTATCGCGCGGTGGACGCCAGCGGCGTCGTCGAGAACGAGATCTGCCCGGTCTTCACCGCGGTGCTGACCTCGGAGCTGGCGCCGGTGGATGACGAGGTCAGTGAGTGGCAGTTCTGCGAGCTGGACGCCGTGAAGCGCGCCGTGGCCGATGCGCCCTTCGCGTTCAGCCCCTGGATGGTCGAGCAGCTCGCCGCCCTGGAACATCTTGCCTCGTTCAAGCAGCCCGGCCGAGGTGCCACCGCGTGAGCGCCCCCGCTGATCCGGCAGAACACTTCACCTCCACCGCGCGTGCCGCCGCGGACCGGGTGATCTCCTCCTACTCCACCTCATTCGGGCTGGCCACCCGGCTTCTGGGTCCGCGTCACCGCAGCCACGTGCGCAGCATCTACGCCCTGGTCCGGGTCGCCGATGAGGTGGTCGACGGTGCCGCCAGCGCGGCCGGACTGGATCCGGCGCAGAAGGCCGAGGCGTTGGAGCACTATGCCGAGGAGACCCGACGCGCTCTGGCCCGCGGGTACAGCACCGATCTGGTGGTGCACGCCTTCGCCCGCACCGCCATCGAGGCGCAGATCGGGCTGGACCTGATCGATCCCTTCTTCGACTCGATGCGCGCGGATCTGGAACCGGCCTCCTATGGCGCCGCCGAGCACGCGAGCTATGTCTACGGCTCCGCCGAGGTGATCGGGCTGATGTGTCTGCAGGTGTTCCTGCGCGAAGTCCAGCGCACGCCCGCCGAACGCGAGATCCTCATCAACGGGGCGCGTGCGCTGGGGGCGGCGTTCCAGAACATCAACTTTCTGCGCGACCTCGCCGAAGACACTGCGGAGCTCGGGCGCGACTACCTGGACGGCGGCGCGGGTCTCACCGAGGCCCAGCGCCAGGCGTGGGTGGACACGATCCGAGGCCAGCTCGCCGAGGCCCGGGCCGCGATGCCGCTGCTCCCGCGCGATGCGCGCACCGCGGTGCGCAGCGCCTGTGCACTCTTCGAGGCGCTGCTCGAGAAGATCGCGGTGACACCGGTGGAGGAGCTCTACCATTCAAGGGTCCGGGTCTCGAATGCCTGCAAAGCAGGGCTGGCCGCCCGGTCCGCCCTGACCACACGACTGGAGACCCACTGATGCCTCGCACCATTGTGATCGGCGCCGGAGTCGCCGGACTCGCCAGCGCCGCGCTGCTGGCCCGTGAAGGCCATGACGTCCTGGTCCTGGAGAAGGGCACCCGCACCGGCGGTCGGGCCGGGATGCTGGCCGAGGACGGCTTCCAGTTCGACACCGGCCCCTCCTGGTACCTGATGCCCTCGGTCTTCGAGCACTTCTACAACCTGATGGGCACGACGTCGGCGGAGCAGCTCACGCTGGTGGACCTGGACCCCGCCTACCGGGTCTACTCCGAGCCCGAACCCGGCCAGCCGCCGTCGGCTCCGGTGGACCTGCCCAAGGGTGCGGAGCGGGTCCGGGCGCTCTTCGAGGAGCTCGAACCAGGCAGCGGGCCGGCGCTGGACAAGTACATCGCGTCGGCCAAGCGCACCACCGAGATCGCCGAGCGGCGCTTCCTCTACAACCCTTTCAAGCGGCTGGACAACCTGGCAGTCCCCGAGGTGCTCAAGTCCGCCCCGGAGCTCGCGCGGCTGTTGCTGACCTCGCTGGAGCGCTTCGTGCAGCGTCGGTTCAAGCATCCGGTGCTGCGCCAGATCCTCGGCTACCCGGCGGTATTCCTGGGCACCCGGCCGCAGGACGCGCCCGCCATGTACCACCTGATGAGCGCCCTGGACCTCGACGACGGCGTGCGGTACCCGCTCGGCGGATTCTGGGAGGTCATCGCGAGCTTCCGGCGCCTCGCAGAAGGAGCTGGGGCCGAGATCACCACCGGCGCAGAGGTCCTCGAGATCCTCACCGAATCCGCACCTGGTTCCAGGTTCCGGACCGGCCCGCGCCGCACCGCCACCGGCGTCCGCTGGCGCGACGAGCAGGGCACGGTGCACACCGAGCGCGCCGATCACGTGGTCTCCGCGGCGGATCTGCACCACACCGAGACCGCCCTGCTCTCTGCCCAGGACCGCAGCTACCCCGAGGCCTGGTGGGACAAGGTCACTTCCGGCCCCGGTGCGGTGCTGGTGATGCTCGGGGTGCGCGGGAAGCTCCCAGAGCTCGCCCACCACTCGCTGTTCTTCACCCGGGACTGGACCGCGAACTTCGAGTCCATCTTCGGAGCGAGCCCCTCCATCCCGACGCCAGCCTCCTCCTACGTCTGCCGGGCCAGCGCGAGCGAACCGGGACTGGCGCCGGAGGATCACGAGAACCTCTTCGTGCTGATCCCGGTCCCGGCTGACGTCTCCCTGGGCGCAGGCGGCCGCGACGGCGCCGGGGACCCAGCCGTGGAGCAGATCGCGCAGGCGGCCATCGAGCAGATCGGCGGCTGGGCCGGGATCGAGGACTTCGAGGACCGGATCGTGCTGCGTGAGACCGTCGGCCCCGCGGACTTCGCGGCGGACTACAACTCCTGGCGCGGCTCGGTGCTGGGCCAGGCGCACACGCTGCGGCAGTCCGCGATGTTCCGCCCGCAGAACGTCTCGCCCAAGGTGAGCGGGCTCTACTACGCCGGGGGCACCGTGGCGCCGGGAATCGGCGTGCCGATGTGTCTGATCAGCGCGGAGCTGGTGCTCAAGCACCTGCGCCGCGACTACAGCGCCGGACCGCTGAGTCCCGAATCGCTGCGTCCTGCGCGTGCAGGTGCGGCAGGCTGATCACGCGTGTCCTTCCTGTACCTGGCCGGGCTGCTGCTGGCCACCTTCTGCATGCTGCTCATCGATCGGCGCTTCCGGCTCTTCTTCTTCGCGGACCCGCGCGTGGCCGCGGTGGTGACCCTTCTCGGCGTCGTCTTCTTCCTGCTCTGGGACTTCGCCGGCATCGGGCTGGAGATCTTCCTGATGGGTCAGAGCCGCTATCTCACCGGGGTCGTGCTCGGGCCTGAGATGCCGCTGGAGGAGCCGGTGTTCCTGATGTTCCTGAGTCTGTGCACCATGATCATCTACACCGGTGCGGCCAGGTTCCTCGGCCACCGGGCCGAGCAGAGCCGACTCCGTGCGCGCAGCGGAGGGGGTTCCTAGATGGCGTATCTCTGGCTGAGCCTGGCCTTCATGGTCCCGGCGGTGCTCGCCGCGGTGCTGCTGCGCCGCAGCATCCATTGGGGTGCAGCGGCGCTGACCACCGCGCTGCTGCTGGGCCTGACCGCGGTCTTCGACAATGTGATCATCGGACTGGACATCGTGCGCTACGGCCACGAACATCTGATGGGCCTCTACCTGGGACTGGCGCCGCTGGAGGACTTCAGCTATTCGCTGGCCGCGGTGCTGCTGCTCCCTGCCGCCTGGCACCTGCTGCGCCGGCGGAAGCCGACGCGCGCCGGGGGCAGCGTTGAAGCCGACCCGGGACGCGGCACGAACGAGTCGCGCGGATGAGCCTGATCCGTCAGCTGCTGCTGTCCTCGCGCCCCTTCAGCTGGATCAACACCGCGTTCCCCTTCGCCGCCGCCTATCTCTTCGCGGCGCGGGAGATCGACTGGGTGCTGGTGCTCGGCGCGCTGTTCTTCCTGATCCCCTACAACGTGGCGATGTACGGGATCAACGACGTCTTCGACTATGAATCGGATCTGCGCAATCCGCGCAAGGGCGGCATCGAGGGCGCGCTGCTGGACCCGGAGCTGCACCCGACCGTGCTGTGGATCTCTGCGTTGAGCACCGTGCCGCCGGCGCTGCTGCTGATGCTCGGCGGCGGGCCCCTGACCTGGGCGGCGATGCTGGTGAGCCTCTTCGCCGTCGCCGCCTACTCGGTCAAGGGGCTGCGGTTCAAGGAGCGGCCGTTCCTGGACTCGCTGACCTCCAGCACCCACTTCGCCAGCCCCGCCGTGGTCGGATTCGCGCTCGCCCATGACCGGGTCGGCTTCACCCCGGGGCCCACTGAGCTGATCATCCTGGGCGCGTTCTTCCTCTGGGGCATGGCAGCCCACGCGTTCGGCGCCGTCCAGGACGTGGTGCCCGACCGCGAAGCCGGCATCTCCTCGGTGGCCACCGCGATCGGCGCGCGGTCCACCGTGCGGATGGCGGTGCTGCTCTGGGCCGGCGCCGGGGTGCTGCTTCTCCTCGGGCAATGGCCCACCCCGCTGGCCGCGCTGCTCGTGATCCCCTACATGGCGATCTCGCTGCCCTGGTTCAACGTCCCCGATGAGACCTCCGCCGCGGTGAACTCCGCCTGGCGGAAGTTCATCTGGCTGAACTACGGCTGCGGATTCCTGGCGACGATGATGCTGATCTGGTTCTGGTGAGGCTGCTCGTGGTGAGGCTGCGCGTGGTGCGGCTGCTCAGCGCGACGCATTGACCATCCAGGGGACCCCGAACCTGTCGGTGAGCATCCCGAAGGTGTCGCCCCAGGGGGACTTCGCCATCGGTTCGTTGATCTCCGCGCCCTCGGAGAGCTTCTCCCACCACTTCTCGAGCGTCGTGTGCTCGGCGTCGTCAGGGGCGCTGTTGCTCAGCGACACCGTGCCCAGCACGCTGGGCATGCCCGGAGGCGCATCGGCGGCCATCAGGTGGACCCCGCGCTCGATGAACAGCGACCCGTGCATGATCAGGTCCTTGGACTCATCCTCGGCGCCCATGCCCTGGGCGTAGGTCATCATCTCCAGGTCTCCGCCGAAGACCGAGTGGTAGAACTCCAGCGCGTGGCGGGCAGTCCCGGAGAACTGCAGGTAGGGGGTCAGGCCGATGGTCATGGCGAACCTTCCGTGATCAGAGTCAGGTGAACGTCGTCATTCTCACCTGACAGCGAGCACAGGGGAAGACCTGCAGGCCCCCCGCGCCGAGCCCCCGCGCCGAGACCCCGCGGTGGCTCGGCGCAGCGTGCTCAGCCGCAGCGTGTTCAGCCGCGGGGCGCGAACTCCACCGCCAGCTGGGCGGCCAGGCCGGTGTAGGCGCCGGGGGTCAGCTGGGCGAGCCGGGCTTCGGCGTCCTTGCTCAGGCCGAGTCCGGTGACGAACTCCTTGAGCTTCTCGGCGTCCACCCGACGACCGCGGGTGAGCTCCTTGAGTCGCTCGTACGGGTTCTGCATGTCGGCTACGCCGGCGATGGCCTCGGCGCGCATCACGGTCTGGATGGCCTCGCCGAGGACCTCCCAGTTCGCGTCGAGATCTGCCGCGATGACCTCCGCGGCGACGTCGAGCTGCTTGAGTCCCTTGCTCATATTGCTCAGTGCCAGCACCGAATGGCCCATCGCGGTGCCGATGTTGCGCTGGCCGGAGGAGTCGGTGAGATCGCGCTGCCAGCGGGACTCCACCAGCGTGGAGCCCAGCGCGTCGAGCAGCGCGTTGGAGATCTCCAGGTTGGCCTCGGCGTTCTCGAAGCGGATCGGGTTGACCTTGTGCGGCATGGTGGAGGAGCCGGTGGCGCCGGCGACCGGGATCTGCCGGAAGAACCCGATGGAGATGTAGCTCCACACATCCACGCAGAGCCCGTGCAGGATCCGGTTGAACCGGGCCATGTCCGCGTAGAGCTCGGCCTGATAGTCGTGGGACTCGATCTGGGTGGTCAGCGGGTTGAAGGTGAGGCCCAGCTTCTCCACGAACCGCTGCGCCAGAGCGGGCCAGTCGGCCTCGGGGGCGGCGGCGAGGTGCGCGGCGTAGGTGCCGGTGGCGCCGTTGATCTTGCCCAGGAACTCCTGGGACTCGATCCGGCGCAGCTGGCGACGCAGCCGATGGACGAAGACCGCGATCTCCTTGCCCAGCGTGGTCGGGGTGGCCGGCTGTCCGTGGGTGCGCGAGAGCATCGGCACCTCGGCGGCGTCCTGAGCCAGCTCAGCCAGCCCGTCCAGGGTCGTGCGGGCGGCAGGGAGCCAGACCTCGGCCACGGCGTCGCGGATCCCCAGAGCGTAGGAGAGGTTGTTGATGTCCTCGCTGGTGCAGGCGAAGTGCACCAGCGGGGTGAGCTCGCTGAGCCCCAGCCCCTCGAGCCGACGGGCGATGAAGTACTCCACAGCCTTCACATCGTGGTGGGTCTGCGCCTCGATGGCGCCGAGCTCGGAGAGCTGCTCAGGTCCGAACTCGGTGACGATGCTGCGCAGCCCGTTGACCTGCTCCGCCGTGAGGGTGGGGAGCCCGGAGAGCACCTGTTCGGAGCAGAGGTGGATGAACCATTCGACCTCCACATGGATCCGGTGCCGGTTCAGCGCCGCCTCGGAGAGGTGATCCACCAGCGGCGCCACCGCGCTGCGATACCGGCCGTCCAGGGCGCCCAGGGCGATCTGCGGCTGCGCATCAGCGAGCCGGACGCGGGTCGGAGAGACGGTGGGCGCAGCGGTGACATCAGTGGAGTGGGCCATGGCCTGATTCTTTCATGAGTTTTCCCCAGCACCGGCGACGACGACGCCGCGCGGCAGGGTGCTCCACGGGTCCCGTGACGGAGGATCGCCCGCGGGTGCGGGTGCCTAGATTGGGAAGTGTCAACAGGGTCTCAGCAGGGCCGGCGCCGGCACTCCTCTGCCAGCCCATGCAGAACAAGGATGTGAGCAGGCATGGTCTTCTCCCGGGCCGCCCAGCAGTTCGACGAGGCGGCGGAGCACTATGAGCAGGCGGCGATGCGGCTGGACGCCGTGGCCGAACGCTCCGAGGAGTGTGTGCAGGCGATCATCGCCGGGCGAGACGGGATCCACTGGCACTCTCCAGCCGGTCAGGCCTTCACCGCCGTGACCTTCCACCATGTCGGAGAATGCCGGAGACGGCAGTCCCGGCTCTTCGAGATGTCCGCGAGCGCCAGGATCATCGCGACAGATCTGCGCGAGCAGGCCCAGCGGGCGCGGCTGCTGGCCGCGGCCGTGGATGCCGCACTCGCTGCCGTCCCGGCGGCCGGCACCGAGCTCGCGACCCAGGCGCTGGTGCACGGCGCCCGGGGCGCCTCGGAGAGCGCCGAAGGTTTCCTTCGGTTCGTGGAGTCCCACGGCGGCCTTCCGCTGGCCCGCCTGGCGGCTGCGCAGGGGTGAGCTGCGGTGTTCGTCATCGCCGAGGATCACTACGGCGAACCCGCCCCGCGGAGGTATTCCGTGCAGGCCCACGGGGGGCCCACCGAGCTGAATCTGGTGCTGGAGAGTCTGCAGATGGCGGCCCAGGGGCTGACCCGCGCCGACGCCGTCGCTGAAGAGCAGCGCCGCGCACTGGGCGGCATCACGGCCGAGATCATCGGCTCGGTGGCCGGGCTCGCGCTGCATTGGCGGATCCCGATGCTGGGGGCGCAGCTGGGAATCAGCCTGGCCGAGACCTCGGTGGGGGCCTGGGCCATGGGGGAGACCGCGCGCGCCGTGCGCAGCGCGCACGATCGCTATCGGGACACCGAGGCGCTGCTGGCGCGCTCGATGGGCACCGCGAGGCATCTTGCACAGTATCCGCAGATCCACCCACACCTGATGGACCCACAGGGGGACAAGGCGCTCGCCGACGCCTGGGGTCGCACCGCCGTGGTGAGCCTTGGCCAGGGGTCCCAGCTGGTGCTGAACCTGCTGGCCAGGAAGCACCCGGTGCTGCGGTCTTCCAAGGAGGCGTCCGGACTGGTGGCCCAGTCGCTGCTGGAGAAGGCCCGTCGGATCTCCCGCGAGAGCACCCAGACGCTGAAGCGGAAGACCCGTCCGCTCGCCGCGACCGAGGTGGACCTGCTCAGCGATCACCTCCAGGGCCAGTCCGAGGTCGCGACGCTCGGAGACTTCAGCATCTCCTCACGGCCCCAGCCGGGTGCGAGCACCCGGCATGTCATCCATATCCCAGGGCTTGAACTCCCCGCGGGGCTGGAAGACATGGACCTGGACGGTCTGGCGCAGGGCGAGCTGGATCTGAGTGCGGGGCGCGGGCTCAACAGTCTCCTGGACGCGGGGACCAACGAGTCGGCGCACCTGCAGGGGGTCATCGATCAGGCGCTGCAGGACTCCGGGGCCCGGCCCGGGGACGAGCTGATCATCACCGGGTACTCCCTGGGTGGGCTGCATGCACTGAACATCGCTGCCGGCGGCACGCTGGCAAGCAAGTACCGGATCTCCCAGGTCGCCACCGTGGCCGCTCCCGGCCGTGAGGGTCCGGCGCTCCCAGGAGTCAGGACCACCAGTTTCCAGGACGCCAATGACCCGGTCCCGCGGTTGCTCGGCGGGCCGAGCGAGCTCTCGGCGGATCGGGTGGAGATCACCTACGAGCATCAGGCTCCGAAGGCCGAGCCCGGGGGAGTCTTCGGCGCCAGCCACGGCTACGCGCACAACATCGACGCCATCCGGATCCTCGAGGGTCAGGCGACGGATCATCTGGATGAGGGGCAGCGTGCCCAGCTCGCGGAGCTCGACGAATCGCTGCGCGGAGCCCACGAGGCCACGGTCTATTCCACCGAATGGGACTCTGAGGGAGTGGAGAAGCTCGAGGAGGCCATCGCGGAGCTGGCGGGACGCATGGAGGAGCTTCCCTCCGGCTCAGGCCTCGAGCGGGCGCAGGATGAAGCGGTTGAGCAGCGCTGAGACCAGGGCCACCACGATGGAGCCGAACACCGCGCTCCAGAAGAAGTCCTCCACCACGAAGTGCACCGGGGTCCAGGAGGTCAGCCAGGCGGTGAGCACCAGCATTCCCGCATTGATGACCACGGCGAAGAGCCCCAGCGTCAGGCAGGTGATCGGCAGCGACAGCAGCGAGATGATCGGCTTGATGACCACGTTGACCAGACCGAAGACGGCTCCCACGAAGAGGAACGCGAGGATGGTCGCCCCGGTGCCCTGTTCGGCGCCGTCCACGTAGATTCCGGGAATGAGGAAGGCCGCCGCGGCGAGGGCCAGGGCATTCAAAATAATTGCCAGTAGGATTCTCACGATGACTATGTTCTCACGCGCCGGGTCGATCACCCCAAGGGAAAGCGTCAGCCTTCTGCCCGCCTATGCCGCAGGCAAGCCGCCACGGGCGGCCGAAGGCCTCACGCCGTACAAGCTCTCCTCCAACGAGAACCCGCTGGGGCCGGTCCCCGCGGTGGCTCACGCGATGGCCGCAGTGGACACGCTGCACCGCTACCCGCACCCCAATGCCGAGAGCCTGCGCACCGGGCTCGCGAAGCTCCTGGACGTCCCGGTGGAAGACATCGTCGCCGGCACCGGCAGCCTGGGTGCGCTGACCCAGATCATCAACGCCTTCGCCGGCTCCAACAGCGACGGCAGCCAGGATGAGGTCATCTACGCGTGGCGCTCCTTCGAGGCCTACCCGATCGTGGTGCGCACCGCCGGCGCCAAGGACGTCACCGTTCCAGTGGCAGCAGACGGTCGCCACGACCTCGAGGCGATGCTCGCCGCGATCACCGAGCAGACCAAGGTGCTCCTGCTGTGCACCCCGAACAATCCCACCGGCCCCGCCCTGCGGCACAGCGAGGTCGAAGCCTTCCTGGCCAAGGTGCCCAGCGACGTCGTCGTCGTGATCGACGAGGCCTACCAGGAGTTCGTCCGCACCGAGGACCCGGTGGACGCGCTCGCCCTGTACCGCAGCCACCCCAATGTGGTGGTGCTGCGGACCTTCTCCAAGGCACACGGTCTGGCCGCGCTGCGCGTGGGCTACTCCATCGCCGGCCAGGAGATCACCCGCCACCTGCGCGTCGTCGCGGCGCCCTTCAGCGTCTCCACTCTGGCCGAGGTCGCGGCACTGGCCTCGCTGGAACACCTGGAGCAGGTCCACGAGCGGGTGGACTCCCTCGTCGCCGAGCGGGACCGGGTCACCTCGGCCCTGGCCGAGGCCGGCTGGAAGATCCCCGAGGCCCAGGGCAACTTCGTCTGGCTCCCGCTGGGTGAGAAGACCGCCGCCTTCGCCGAGGCGGCCGGACTCCAGGCGCTGGCCGTCCGCGGATTCCCCGGCGAGGGCGTACGGGTCACCATCGGTGAGGTCGAAGCCAATGATCGATTCATCGAGTTGTGCCGGACCTACAGATTCGAAGCCTGAGTCGAGCTGACACAATGAACGGTGGCCGTCCTCACCTGCAGGGCGGCCATCAGCGGTGCCACCGGAGAGGATCACACTGTGCAGCCACAAGAGGTGCAGCCCGTACAGCTGCTCACCCCGGATGGGAAGCTCGCTGAGAACGAGGTCTACAGCCCGTTCATCGCCGAGCTGAGCGCGGAGAAGCTGCGCGAGCTCTACCGCTACATGGCCATGGAGCGCCGGCTCGACGCCGAGGCCACCTCGCTGCAGCGCCAGGGCCAGCTCGCGCTCTGGGCGCCGGCGCTGGGCCAGGAGGCCGCCCAGGTGGGCACCATCGCGGCGATCAAGTCCTCCGACATGGTGTTTCCCACCTACCGCGAACATGCCATGGCGCTCTACCGGGGAATCTCCCCCGAGGAGCTGCTGACCATGTTCCGGGCCACCCGGCACACCGGATGGGACCCGCGCGACCACAACTTCCACGTATACACCCTGGTGCTCGCCGCGCAGACCCTGCACGCCGCCGGCTGGGCCATGGGGATCAACCAGGACCTGCGGATGGGCAGCGTGCCCCGTGACCGCGCCGAGGACGAGATCGTCGTGGCCTGCATCGGCGACGGCGCCACCAGCCAGGGCGATGTCCACGAGTCCATGGTCTTCGCCTCCTCCTACGAGCTGCCGCTGCTCTACTTCATCCAGAACAACCACTGGGCGATCTCGGTGCCCACCCGCACCCAGTCCCGCGGCCCCCTGGTCAACCGGGCGCAGGGCTACGGGTTCGAAGGCGTGCGGGTGGACGGCAACGACGTGCTCGCCAGCTACGCGGTGGCCACCAAGCTCTCCGACGAGATCCGTGCCGGCAAGGGGCCCAAGCTGATCGAATCGGTCACCTACCGGATGGGTGCCCACACCACCGCAGATGATCCCACCAAGTACCGCAGCTCCGAAGAGGTGGAGCTCTGGGAGGGCCGCGACCCGATCCGGCGCTACCGCTCCTGGCTGAGCTCCGCGGACCACGCCGATGAGAGCTTCTTCGCCGAGGTGGACGCCGAGTACAAGGACCTCGCCGCCGATATGCGCAGGTCCGTGCTGGCCATGGAGCCCATCGACCTGGAACGGGTCTTCGACACCGTGTATTCGGAGCCGCACCGCCAGGTGGAGACCGAGAAGGCCTGGCTGAAGGACTACGAAGCAGGATTCGCGGAAGATCAGACGGAGGCGGGCACCGCACGATGAGCGCGATCAAAGAGATGGTCATGGCCAAGGCGATCACCGCGGCGCTGCGCGACGAACTCGCCGCAGACCAGAAGACGCTGCTGATCGGTGAGGACATCGGGGCGCTCGGTGGAGTCTTCCGCGTCACCGAGGGGCTGCAGGCCGAGTTCGGCACCCACCGCGTGATCGACTCTCCGCTGGCCGAGTCCGGCATCGTCGGAACCTGCATCGGCATGGCCATGCGCGGCTACCGTCCGGTGGCCGAGATCCAGTTCGACGGATTCGTCTTCCCCGCGTTCAACCAGATCACCACCCAGCTGGCCAAGATGCACAACCGCACCGACGGGAACATCAAGGTGCCGGTGACGATCCGACTGCCCTATGGCGGGCACATCGGGTCGATCGAGCACCACTCCGAATCTCCCGAGGCGCTCTTCGCGCACACCGCGGGGCTGCGCATCCTCGCGCCGTCGAACCCGCAGGACGCCTACTGGATGACGCGCCAGGCCATCGTCAGCGATGATCCGGTGATCATCCTCGAGCCGAAGCGCCGGTACTGGCTCAAAGGGAAGGTCGACCTCGAGAACCCGGCGCCGGACGCATTCCGGGCCCAGGTGCTCCGTGCGGGCACCGACGCCACCATCGCCACCTACGGTCCGCTGGTGCCGGTGGCGCTGGCCGCGGCTGAGGCCGCCCGGGCGGAGAACCGCAGCATCGAAGTGGTGGACATCCGCTCGATCAGCCCGCTCGACGACGAGACCATCGCCCGCTCCGCCGCCAAGACCCAGCGGCTGATCGTTGCGCACGAGGCGCCGACCTTCGGCGGCATCGGCGGAGAGATCGCCGCACGCGTGGCCGAACGGGCCCACCATCGGCTGCTCTCCCCGGTGCTGCGTGTGGGTGGGTTCCACATGCCGTATCCACCGTCGGCCCAGGAGCATCGGTACCTTCCGGACATCGATCGGATGCTGGAAGCCGTGGACCGCAGCTTCAGCTACCAGAGGAGTGCCTGAGCATGGCTGAGACCTTCAACCTTCCCGACGTCGGCGAAGGACTGACCGAGGCCGAGATCGTCACCTGGCGGACCACCGTGGGGGCGACGGTCGAGGTCAACGACATCGTGGTCGAGATCGAGACCGCCAAGTCACTGGTCGAGCTGCCGGTGCCCTACGCCGGTATCGTCACCGAGCTCCTCGCCGCCGAGGGAGAGACCCTCGAGGTCGGGGCTCCGCTGATCCGGATCGCCGCCGAGGGGGAGGAGGCGCCCGATCCAGGTTCGGCGCCGGAGGCCGCCTCTGAGCCCGCTGAGCAGGAGAGTCCCGAGCCGCCCGCCGCCGAGGAGAAGCCAGGCCGCTCGCGCTCGGCGCGCGCGAAGAAGGCCGCAGCCCAGAAGCGTGAAGGCTCCGAACGGGGTGATCTCGAACGTGGGAACTCCCAGCGGGTCGGCTCTGCGCGAGACGAGCAGAAGACCCCCACGCAGAATGAGGCCCTGGTCGGCTCAGGTCCCAAGGCGGACTCCGCCTCGAGGCGCGTCCGGACCCGTTCCACGGCACCGGACCTGGTCGACCTGGAGGGCCTTGAGATCGCCGCCCCCGCCTCGGCGTCCGGCACCTACACCGACATCGCCGACATCGTCGCGCGGGCCAGCCCTCCGGTGCGGGCCCTGGCCAAGCGCCTCGGTGTGGCCGTCTGGGAGCTCGTAGGCTCTGGCCGCAACGGACAGATCACGCGCGATGATGTGGAGCGACAGGCTCAGCAGAAGCGCGAACAGCGCGCCTCCGGCCAGATGCCGGCACCCGGGGCTCCGGCTCCGGGGCGCCGCAAGACCACTCCGGCCGAGGAGGGCCTGCTCTTCGACGGGCCGCGCGAGGAGAACATCCAGGTCCGTGGAGTGCGCAAGGCGACTGCGCGCAACGTGACTGCCTCGGCGACCACCGTGCCGCATGTCTCGGTGTTCAAGGAGGTCGACGTCACGCGCACCATGGAGCTGCGTCAGGCGTTGAAGAAGGACCCCTCCTATGCGGGGCTGAGCGTCTCACCGATGCTCTTCGCCGCCAAGGCCATCATCTGGGCGGTGCGGCGCAATCCGCAGGTCAACGCCACATGGCATGACACGCACTACACCTTGAAGAACTACCTGAACCTCGGGGTCGCGGCCGCGACCCCGCGCGGACTGGTGGTTCCGGTCATCCATGAGGCCCATGCCTTCAACACGCGTGGTCTGGCCGCGGCGCTGACCCAGCTGGCCATCGACGCGCGCGAGGGCAGGACCACGCCGGGGGAGATGCAGGGCGGCACCGTCTCGATCACCAACATCGGCACCCTGGGACTCGACAGCGGAACTCCGATCCTGCCTCCGGGGCAGGCCTCGATCGTGGCGCTGGGCGCAGTGCGGAAGAAGCCCTGGGTCGTGGAGGGACAGATCGTGCCGCGCGATGTCATGGTGATCGGCGGGTCCTTCGATCATCGGCTGATCGACGGGGATCTCGCCGGGCGGTTCATCTCCGACGTCGCGGCGGTCATGGAGCAGCCGGGCCTGCTGATCGACTAGCGGCGCAGTCGGGCGGGGCCCGCAGGACGGGTCGGCCCTGCAGATCGGTCGGGCGCTCAGCGCTCGATCTCGTTGATCCGCAGCGGCTCCCGGTCCGCCGGGAGCCCGAGCAGCTCGGCCAGCGGCTGGCCGTCCACGGTGACCTCGCTGTCGGTGGCCCCGGTCGCGACACGGGCGGTGGTCTCGATCTGGGTCAGGATCTGCCAGGACTCGCATTCCCCCGTGGTGACCGGTTCGCCGCTCAGGGCGACGCGCACCATGTCCTGTTCAACCTCCACCGAGACCACGCTGAGCTCTTCGGAGGCGGCGAGCGGGTTGGAGAATGCCGGCGAGCCATGGGAGAAGAGCTCGTCGTCGATCAGAAACTCCAGGGCGGCCACAGCTGGGTCCTCGGTCACCGTCGGCACGGACCGGATCACCGAGACGGTGTCGTCACAGCCGAAGGCGGCAGTCCGGGCGATCTCGATCTCCTGGGCCTGCTCGCCGTCGGGAGTCTCCTCCACCGGGCTGCCTGGCGCCTGCTCGTCCTCCAGGGTTCCCTCCCCGCTCAGCGGAGCCGCCTGGGCCTGCCCGTCAGGGCTCACCATGGCCAGCGGAAGCCGCACCGTGTCGTCGGCTTCGACCTCGGGCTGCGGGATCGTGTTGCTCGGCACCTCCTGCTCCTCCGGCTCCGGATCCGAGGAGCCGCAGCCGGCGAGCAGCACTGCGAGCCCGATGGAGCCCGCACTGACGAGCACGCGAGCGCGGGGCTGGTGGGTCGGAGTCATGGCACCAGAATAGGAGCTGCTCCCGCGCAGACCGAATCCGCGGCCGTCTGAGGAGCGCCGGGAATGCTCGGCGGTGACCGCAGAGTCGGGGGACGAGGGCTCCGGGGCCCTCGCGGGCAGAAGGCGCTGTGCCGGGGGGCGGCCTTCTGCCCGCGGAATGGGATGAGGAAACCGGGTGCAGACGGGGGCGCTTGTCATGCACCCAGCCAGCAGTTCCTCCCCACAGGGCGACGACGGCCAGGAGAAACGGGGGCATCCTGAGACCGCGTCCGGAATTGACGTCCAAGCAAGGTATTTCAAACTTGAAGTTCAACCGAACTTCAGTCTGAAGCCCAGGCGGTTCGATGTCAACACCTCTGGTTCAATCGTTCGCCGGTGACCCAGAGCACCTGCCGCCTGCCGGACCGGGCTTCTCCGGTAGGCTGGAGGCATGCCCATCCGGAACCGTCGCGCGGCCGCGCTTCCCGCCAAACTCTCCCGCTCGTGGCTGCTGATCAACGCCGCCAAGGAGCAGGACTTCGCTCCCGGACTGGCCAGCGAGGCCGATTCTGTGATCTTCGACCTGGAGGCGTCGGTCCCCGATGACGGAAAGGTCGCCGCCCGAGAGGCGGTGCTGCGCGCGCTCAACGGCGGGATGACCGCCTGGGTCCGGGTCAGCCCCACCACCTCCGAGCACTGGGAAGACGACCTGGCGGCGCTCTCGCGGGCAGACGGGCTGCGCGGAGTGATGCTGGCTGAGACCGAGCATCCCGAGCAGGTCACCTACACCGCGATGCGCCTGCGCGCCGGAACCCCGGTCATCGCACTTGTGGAGTCCGCGCTCGGCGTGGAGAACGCCACCCAGATCGCGTCGGCCCCGGGCACCTTCCGGCTGGCCTTCGGCACCAATGACTTCCGCAAGGATGTTGGCGTCTCCGCCGATCCGATGGCGCTGGCCTATGCAAGGGCACGCCTGGTCATCGCCTCTCGCGTGGGTGGTCTCCCCGGGGCCATCGACGGCCCGACGGCGCCGGATGCGGACCCGCAGCAGACGGCCGAAGCCTGCCAGGTCACTGCCAGCATGGGCATGACCGGCAAGCTCTCGCTGAACCGCGCCCAGGTCGAGCACATCAACACCGGCCTGGCGCCGTCGGAGGATGAGCTGAACTGGGCCCGCGAGCTGATCGAGGCGCACGAGGCCGGCGGCTCCATCGGCGATGGCTCCTACCTCCCGCGCCTGGCGCGGGCGCAGAAGATCGCCTCCCTGGCGGACTCCTACGGTCTCTGGAACGCCTGACCTGCCTCTGGAACGCCTGACCTGCCTCTCCAGCGCCTGATCCGGCGCCGGAGGGCTTCCCCGGCGCCGCTGTTGGGTCAGCCGCAGGGCCCCGTGTAACCTCTGTCACATGGGCAGGGAGACATATACCGGCGATGTGGCCTTTGAGCTGCGCGGACACCTCGGCATCATCACGCTGAATCGACCCCATGCGGTCAATGCGCTGACCCAGCTGATGTGTGAGTGCATCCTGGTGCAGCTGCAGGACTGGGCCGTCGATGATCGGGTGAGCCAGGTGCTCATCCGCGGCGCCGGAGACCGCGGGCTCTGTGCCGGCGGCGACGTCTCCAGCCTGTACCAGGAGATGGTCCAGCTTCAGGGGCTCGACGGCGGCGCCGTCCTCCCCGCCGGCGCCCCAGGCTACGAGGCCGAATTCACCAGCGAGACGTTCCTGGCGAATGAATATGCGCTCAACCGCACGATCGCCGAGTATCCCAAGCCCTATGTCGCACTGATGGACGGCCTGGTCCTCGGCGGCGGCATCGGGGTCTCCGCCCACGGATCCCACCGGATCGTCACCGAGCGCACCCGAGCCGGCATGCCCGAGACCACCATCGGATTCGCTCCTGATGTCGGAGGCACCTGGCTGCTGGGGCACGCCCCGGGTCGGCTGGGGCTGCACGCAGGCCTCACCGGCGCTCACCTCGACGCCGCCGATGCGATCACCCTGGGCCTGGCCGACGTCGAGGTCCCGAGTGACGTCCTCGCTGAACTGACCCAGGCACTGAGCACCGAACTCGTGGCGGATGCGCTCCCGCGCTTCACGCGCACCCCGGAAGCCTCGACGTTGGCGCGTTCGCGCAGCTGGATCGACCAGGCCTACGCCGCGCCGAATGTGGAGGCGGCGCTTCAGCGCCTGGACGAGCTGGCGCTCACCGAGGAGGCCGCCGCGGCGGCCGCCGAGTCCCTCCGGAAGAAGTCTCCGGTCTCGCTGAAGGTCGCGCACCGGGCCATCCTGGCCGCCCAGGAGCTCACGCTGCCCCAGGCGCTGGAGGCGGAGTTCACCGTTGCGGTGCACATGCTTCGCTCAGCAGACTTCAGAGAAGGCATCCGCGCGCAGATCATCGACAAGGACCGGGCCCCGCAGTGGAGCCCCGGCACGCTCGAAGCCGTGGACCTCGAGCTGGTGCAGACCTACTTCACCCCTGTCCCGGGGCACCGGCTCGCCGACCGCCAGAGCCTGTGAGCTGAGGCAGGCCGGCGACCCGGATCGTCGAAGGGTGGGACCGTCGAAGGGACCAGGCAGCCGATCAGGCCAGCACGTCGGCCGTGGCGCGATACTGCGCCCCCAGGGCCTCGGCCACCGGAGCGTTGGTGACGGCACCGGCGTGCACGTTCAGCCCGTTGGCCAGATGCGGGTCCTCACGCAGCGCCTGCTTCCAGCCCTTGTCCGCCAGGGCGAAGATGTAGCGCAGCGTGGAGTTCGTCAACGCTGCGGTGGAGGTGTGCGGCACCGCGCCGGGCATGTTCGCCACGCAGTAGTAGATCTGCTCCCCGATGGTGAAGGTGGGATCGGCATGGGTGGTGGGACGGGAGCCCTCGAAGCAGCCTCCCTGGTCGATGGCGATGTCCACCAGCACCGACCCTGGGCGCATCGCCGCGGCCATCTCGCGGGTCACCAGCTTCGGCGCGGTCGCTCCGGGGACCAGCACCGACCCGATCACCAGATCCGCGGCGGCCACCTCTTCGGTGAGGGTCAGCGTGTTCGAGGCGAGCGTGGTCAGACCGCGACCGGAGAGCGCGGAGAGCTCCCGGAGCCGTTCGATGTTCAGGTCCAGCACGGTGACATCGGCGCCCATGCCCTGCGCGGTCAGGGCCGCCTGCTCGCCGGCCTTGCCGCCGCCGATGACCACGACCTTTGCGGGCCGCGCCCCTGGAACGCCGCCGATGAGGATGCCGGGACCGCCCTGGGAGTGCATCAGGTGATAGGCGCCGACCTGGGGAGCCAGCCGTCCGGCGACCTCGCTCATCGGGGCCAGCAGCGGCAGCCCATGGGTGCCGGTGACCGTCTCGTAGGCGATCGCGGTGACGCCGCGCTCCTGCAGCGCGCGGGCGCAGTCGGGCTCCGCCGCGAGGTGGAGATAGGTGAAGAGCACCTGACCTGCGCGCATCCGCGGGAACTCCTCGGCCTGGGGCTCCTTGACCTTCAGGATCATCTCGGCGTGCTCCCAGACCTCATCGGCGCCGCCGAGGATCTCAGCCCCTGCCGCACGATAGTCCTGATCGGCGAAGCCGGATCCGGTGCCGGCGCCGCTCTCGATCAGCACCCGGTGTCCGCGGGCGGTGAGGTCCACCGTTCCGGCCGGTGTCAGGGCCACGCGGTACTCGTTGTTCTTCACTTCGGCGGGGACTCCGATGATCATGTGTTCTCCTCGGTAAATGCCAGGTGCGGCGGGTCGGCAGGGGTGAACCGGTGACGGACAAGGGGTGATGTCAGTCACCGCGGCCAGTCTTTCATGAAACCTCAGCTCGTTCTGAAGGACTGAGGGGCCGATCTGTTGTTGACTCTGGGGCTTCGCCCTAGGATCAGAGCTTGACAGTCTGTAGAGTTCCGGGATATCTGCCACGTCCTGATCAGGCAGTTCAGCAGACAGACCGGGGAGGTGCGATGGCGGGAGAGAACAGTGCCGGGCCACCGCATGAGTTCCCGATGGCCTCCGTGCACCCGGTGCTCGGGCCCGCGCTGATGATCTCCTCGCCGGTGCTCATCCTCGGCGGACCCTCCCCGGCGGCCTCGGAGCTGAGTCAGCGGCTGCGTGGGATCGATGTGAAGGTGCTGCTGGCCTCCAGCGCGGAGACCGCCCGGCAGGCGCTGCAGGTGGACGCCCCGGAGCTCTTCGTGGTGGACGCGCGCTCCAGCCGGCGAGTGGGTGACCTGGAGCGGGTCATGGAGGGTCTGCGCGCGAGCACCGAGCCGTCTGCGGTGCTGCACTGGTTCGACGCGGACGTCGAGCTGGAACGGCTGCTCGAGACCGTGCACCCGCAGGATGACCACATGGCGGGTCCGATCTCCGTTCAGGAGGCGCTGCGCCGGCTGCACCTCATCACGGCGCGGCTCCCGGAGCGGACCGAGGGTGAACGTCTGCTGGTCGGTGATCTCGAGCTGGACACCGCGGCACGCACGGTGCGCCGAGGCGGCCGAGACATAGACCTCTCCGACACGGAGTTTCGTCTGCTGCGCCTGCTGATGCGCCATGCCAGGACGGTCCTGCCCAAGGCCGAGATCCTGCAGCAGGTATGGGAGTACGAGTTCGCCGGACAGGCCAACATCGTGGAGCTCTACATCTCTTATGTGCGCAAGAAGATCGAGGCCGACATGCCCCGGATGATCCACACCGTCAGAGGGGCCGGATACGTGCTGCGCCCGGCGGATCATGGACCCTCCAGCCCGTCGTCGGCATCCTCGGCGGGCTCGCCCTGAGGGTCGAGCCCCAGGTCAACTTATTACTGACTGGTAGCTTGTGGCACACTGTGCCCATGCATGTGATATTCCGCACCCTGCTGGTGCTGTTCCAGGTCCGCCGTCGACCCACCATGACTCCCTGGGAATCCTCGGTGGTCACGATGCGCGCGCTGCCCACCGACGTCGACATCGCCCGCCACATCAACAACGGCCAGTACTTCTCACTCTTCGATCTCGGTCGGTTCGACCTCATGGCACGCTCCGGACTCTGGGCACAGATGCGTAAGCGCGGATGGTCACCGGTGGTCCAGTCCGAGCAGATCACCTTCCGACGCTCGGTGACGTTCATGACTCGGTTCGAGATTCACACCCGCATGATCGGCTTCGATGAGAAGTGCTTCTACTTCGAGCAGCGAGCCGTGGTCGACGGTGAGATCTACGTTCGGGCCCACGTCGCCGGCCGGCTGCTCTCCAGCGCGGGCCCCGTGCCCAACGTCGAGATCCTCGGCGCGATCCGCGACCTCGGCCACGAGGTGCCGGAGGACCTCTCTGTCAGTGAGGAGCTCCAGACCTGGCGGCGCGATTCGGCGCTGCCGGCCGCCCGGAAGACGGCTCCCAACACCTGGTGAGGCGGCTCAGCCGGGGGAGTCGGACCGGCGAGCGGCCACGACCATCGCGGCGGCGCCAGCGAGGATCGCCACCAGCGCCAAGACGACCGCGTTGAAGGCCTGGAGGGTGTTCAGTCCGGTCGCCGCCAGCTCCGAGTCCTCGGCCAGCTCCGAAGGCGCGGCCTGCTCCGAGGCTTCGGTCGGCTGTGCGGCCGACGCGGAGGGGCTGGTGCCGGAGGCATCCCGCCCGGGGAGCGAATAGCCGGGCATTCCAGGAATCGGTGGGCCGCTGAAGGTCTCGGAGGCTTCTGCGGGGGTGCTCGCGGCGCTCGGGGTCTCGGCCGCCTCGGGAGTCTCCGGTGTGACAGGCGCCGGGATGTCCTCGCCCGCGTCGGGCTCCTGGGGTGGGGTCGGCTGCACCGCGTCGTCGGCACCCTCCGATGTGGACTGCAGACCGATGTTGCATCGGTCTGCGACCCGCTCCCCGCTCGGGGAGATTCCACGAACCGCGAAATCATCCTGTGCAGAACCAGGCGGCAGCGGTGAGGGGGCCTGATAGTAGACGACCCCGCCGTCGATCCAGATGGTGGCGCCGGTCAGGCTCGAGCCGACGGTGAGGTCGGTCAGTCCGCTGCTCATCTGCAGGCGCAGGGTCTCGGTCTGTCCCGGGGCGGTGAAGGCGGAGCCGCAGCGAAGGTAGTGCTCGCCCTCCGCGGGCGCCGAGATCTCCTCCTCCGGATCGGTCGGGAAGACCGGTGGGGACTCCTCGTCGGTGGGCTCGGGCTGGGGGAGCTCGGGGTCTGTGGACTCGGGCTCGGTAGGTCCAGGATCGGTGGGTCCAGGAGCGGTGGGCTCAGGATCGGTGGGCTCAGGATCGGTGGGCGCGGGGTCAGTCGGTCCAGGATCGACCGGCTCTGGCTCCGGCGTGTCCATGGGATCCGCCGGCAGGGTGGGGTCCTCCGGGGACTCGAGGGGATCCTCGCCGGGATCCTCGCTGGGATCGAGCGGCTCCGGGGCGGGCTCCGGCGAAGGTGCAGGACCCGGGTCCGCGACGTCATCGTTCGACTCCGAAGCGTCTCCATCGACCTGCTGGTCAACCGTGTCACCGGTGCCCGTGGTGGGAGCGGCGGAAGTCGACGGGGCATCGGGGGACGCGACGGCTGCGGTGGGGGCTGCGCCCACGAGCAGGGCGATGCTCACCAGGGCTGCGCCGCTGAGCGGGACGGCCCGCCGTGCTCCTCGCTTCATCCAGTCCTGCTCCCCGCGCCGGTGGTCAGCTGCGCCCATGTTCAGGCGGCTGTCCATGTCTTCAGTCCAGCGGCCAGTGTACGTTCCGGGCCACCATTTTCATAACGAAACGGTAAAGGTGGCCGGATTCCGAGACGACTGCGGAGCGCGCCCGATGCGCTGCATCACCGGGCGCGCTCCGCATCCAGCCGGGGGAGACGAGGGGTCTCTGGGGTCAGCTGATGCGCGTCTCCGGGGACTTCGTCAGGCTGGGATCCTGCTCGGCCAGATCCCCGAGCACCGCGTCGATGGCGTGCATCGCGGCGTCGTCAAGGATGACTCCGGCGGCGGCGACGTTCCCGGAGATCTGCTCCGGACGGGACGCACCGACCAGCGCGGAGGCGACGTTCGGGTTCTGCAGCACCCACGCCACGGCGAGCTGCGCGAGATCCAGGCCGTGGTCCGCGGCGATCGGCTTCAGGTTCTGCACCGCGGTGAGGATCTCCTGGTCCATGTACCGCTCGATGAACTTTCCTGCCTCCTTGTCCGAGGCGCGGGAACCCTCCGGAGCGGCCCGGCCCGGCAGATACTTTCCGGTCAGCACGCCCTGGGCGATGGGTGACCAGACGATCTGGGAGATGCCGAGATCCTCCGACGCCGGCACCACCTCGGGCTCGATGACCCGCCAGAGCATGTTGTACTGCGGCTGGTTGCTGATCAGCTGCACGCCGAGGTCCTTGGCCAGCGCGTGTCCCGCACGCAGCTGGTCCGCGGTCCACTCGGAGACCCCGATGTAGAGCGCCTTGCCGGAGCGGACCACGTCGGCGAAGGCCTGCATGGTCTCCTCGAGCGGAGTCTCGTAGTCATAGCGGTGCGCCTGGTAGAGGTCGACGTATTCGGTGCCGAGTCGGGTCAGCGAACCGTTGATCGACTCCATGATGTGTTTGCGGGAGAGTCCGGTGTCATTGTGCCCCTTGGGGCCGGTCGGGAAATAGACCTTGGTGAAGATCTCCAGGGACTCACGGCGCTGCCCGGCCAGTGCGTCGCCGAGGACCTGTTCGGCCACGGTGTTGGCATAGACGTCCGCGGTGTCGAAGGTCGTGATCCCGGCGTCGAGCGCTGCGTGGACGCACTCGGTCGCGACGTCGTTCTCGACCTGTGAGCCGTGGGTCAACCAGTTGCCGTAGGTGATCTCTGAGATTTTCAGGCCTGAATGTCCGAGATATCTGAATTCCATTCTTCGACCTTATCCCCGTCGGCCGCGCAGGACCATGGGGTGCGTGAGGAGTTCACCGAAAGGCTCTGACCAGGCGGTCCAGGGCTTCCTGCATGTGTTCCTCAATCTCCCGCACCAGCGCGGCATCGTCGCCGGAGGCGATGGCCTCGACGATGCGTGAATGCTCCGCGACCTGGTCCTCGGGATCGAAGTAGGTCCCCTGCAGCGCCGTCATGCACATCCTGGTCTCCACCATCAGGGTCTCGTGGACCCGGTGCAGCCGGGGGCTTCCGGCCAGACTCACCAGCTCCTCGTGAAAGGCGAAGTCTGCGTCCGCGAGCGCCTCGAGGTCCCCGGCTGCTGCGGCGGCGGCCATCGCGGCAGCTCGGGCGCGCAGGCGCTCGGTGCCCGGTATCACCGCCTCGCTGTGGGCCACCGCGCGGGCCGCGGCGGTCTCGATCGCGGTGCGGGTCAGGTAGAGATCACGGATCTCGGCCTCGTCCAGCTCCTTGACGAAGAGTCCGCGATTGAGCTCGCTGCGGACCAGGCCTTCCTGGACCAGGCGCTGCATGGCCTCGCGCAGCGGGCCCCGACTGACGCCGAACTCGGCCGCCAGGGCCACCTCGGAGAGCTGGGTTCCTGCGGGCAGGGCGCCTCTCATGATTCCCTCGCGCAGCTGGCGGGTGATCAGCGAGGAGGTGGACTCACGGGGGACGGGCTGAAAGCCTGACGCGGAACTCATGATATCTCCGGATTGTTGACAATCTTCACAGGTATTCATAGCATAGCCGCACTGAAGATGAAAGGTCGGCAGACCAGACATGGGCCGGGCAGGGCCGATACGACGGGCCAGGAATGAGCAGGTGAACATGACCCCAGCGAGACCGATCATCACGGTGCTGTGTCCCACTGCAGAGGCGGCACCGGAGGACGAATCACAGGACGCATCACAAGTTTCAGCTCAGAATTCAGCCGAGCTCCAGCGACCCGCAGGGCTGGAGCCGATCGAGCGCCTGGCCGAGGTCAGGTACACCGACGCCGCCGGGCTCGGCGCCGCACTCGAGGGCGCGCAGGCGCTCTTCCTCTGGGACTTCTTCTCCCCGGCGGTGCGACAGGCCTGGCCGCAGGCGGACGCGCTGAGATGGATCCATGTCGCCGCGGCCGGAGTGGACGCGCTGATGTTCGAGGAGCTGCGCAGCTCCGAGGTCACGGTGACCAACGCGCAGGGAATCTTCGACCGGCCGATCGCGGAATACGTGCTGGCAGCCATCTTCGCCCATGCCAAGGACTTCGCGGCAAGCCTGCGCCACCAGCAGCAGCGCCAGTGGGTGCACCGCGAGACGCTGCAGGTGCAGGGAACCTCCGCGCTGGTCATCGGCACCGGGGCGATCGGCCGGGAGACGGCGCGGCTGCTGCGCGCGGTCGGGATCACGGTCACCGGAGCCGGACGCACCGCCCGCGAGCAGGATCCAGACTTCGGCACGGTGGTGGACAGCGCGCAGCTGCCCCAGCACATCGGCGGCTTCGATCACATCATCAACGCCGCCCCGCTCACCGCGCAGACCACCGGGCTGATCGGCGCCCAGTCCCTGGCGGCCATGCGCAGCGGTGCGCACCTGATCAACATCGGTCGCGGAGAATCCGTGGACGAGCCCGCGCTGGTCGAGGCGCTGGAAGCGGGCCGCCTCGCCCACGCCACCCTCGACGTCTTCGCTCAGGAGCCGCTGCCGGTGGACTCGCCGCTCTGGACGATGGAGTCGGTGACGATCTCCGCCCACATGTCCGGAGACGTGATCGGCTGGCGCAAGGCGCTCGCGGAGCAGTTCGTGGACAACGCGCAGCGCTGGCTCGACGGGGCGGAGCTGAAGAACATCGTGGACACCGCCAAGGGATACGTCCCGCGACATTGAACTGAATCTGACCCAGCCGACGCTTCACCCACCCGACCTGCTGCACCAGACGAGTCCTCGGACTCCAGAGCTTGAGGAGGGGCGCATGACGCACCTTGCTGACCTGACCGCCGTCGAACTTCTCGCGGGCTACCGCACCGGCGACTTCACCCCGGTGGACGCCACAGAGGCCGCCCTGGAGCGGATCGAGGCGCACAACGGGGCGCTGAACGCCTTCGTGCTGGTGGACCGGGAGTCCGCCCTCGAGTCCGCCCGGGGCTCGGCACGGCGCTGGAGCTCCGGTGAGACGCTGGGCCCCGGAGACGGGGTGCCCACCTCGATCAAGGACATCTTCCCGACCGTGGGGTGGCCGACCCTGCGCGGCAGCAGGCTGATCGATGAGGCCGGCCCCTGGGATTTCGACGCACCCTGCGTGGCACGGCTGCGCGAGACCGGGGCGGTGCTGCTGGGCAAGACCGCGACGCCGGAGTTCGCCTGGAAGGGCACCACCGACTCGCTGCGGTTCGGCGCCACCACCAACCCCTGGAACCCCGCGCTGACCGCGGGCGGATCCTCCGGCGGCGCGGCCGCGGCGGTCGGGGCCGGGATGGGCCCCTGGGCGGTGGGCACCGACGGTGGCGGCTCGGTCAGGATTCCGGCGGCCTTCACCGGCACCGTGGCGATCAAGGCCACCTACGGCACCGTGCCGATGTACCCCGCAAGCCCCTTCGGGACCCTCGCCCATGCCGGGCCGATGGCGCGCACCGTCACCGACACCGCGCTGCTGCTCGATGTGATCGCCGGCTTCGACGCCCGCGACTGGTCCGCGCTGCCCTCACAGACGCGCCCCTTCTCGGCAGAGCTCGCCGAGCTCGAGGTCGACGGGGGCTCGCTCGCCGGAGTGCGGATCGGCTACTCGCCCACCCTTGGCCTCGGGAGCAATGATCCCGAGGTCGAGGCGCGGGTCGATGAGGCGGTCCAGGTGCTGGTCTCGCTGGGCGCCCAGGTGGAGCAGGTGGACCCCGATCTGGAGGATCTGATGGAGGCGTTCCACGTGCTCTGGTTCACCGGTGCGGCGAAGGTGCTCGAGGCCTATGGCCCCGGCGCGCTGGAGCATGTGGATCCAGGCCTGCGCGCGGGCATCGAGAAGTACGCCGATGCCTCGGCGCTGGACTATCTCAGCGCCACCGGGGTGCGCATGAACCTGGGGGTGCGCATGGGGGCGTTCCACCAGAAATACGATCTGCTGGTCACTCCCACCATGCCGATCCCTGCCTTCGACGCGAACCGGCAGGCTCCCGTCGGTTGGCCCTCGGACCTGTGGACCAGCTGGACCCCGTACACCATCCCGTTCAACATGACCCAGCAGCCCGCCATCTCGGTGCCCTGCGGGCTGACCAGCGCCGGGCTGCCGGTGGGGCTGCAGATCGTCGCCGCCAGGACGCGGGACCGCTCGGTGCTGCGCGCGGCCCGGGCCTATGAGCTGGCCAGCGGTGAGAAGTTCAGTGCGACGGTGGCGCCGGCCCGACAGGCCGCGCCGGTCGCCCGGGTCGACGGAGCTGTGCGATAGCCACACCGGTCAGCGTCACCGCGCCGCCGATGATCCCCAGCAGCGGCGGGATCTCTCCGAGAGTGAGCCAGGACATCACCACGACGACGGCGGGCACCGCCAGCGTGCTGGCGGCGACCTTGCCGGTGGGGAAGTGGTTCATCGCGTAGCCCCAGAACCAGAAGCCCAGCGCGGTGGGTCCGATGCCCATGTAGATGGCGCCGATGATCACCGGTGTCGAGGTGGTCTGCAGCTCTTCCCAGGTCGCGCCGAGGAAGGGCAGCAACGCGATGGTGCCCGCGGCGCAGGCCAACCAGGTGGCGGTCAACGGGTCGGTGTGGCGCAGTGCCAGCTTCTGGATCAGCATGCCGGCGGCGTAGAGGAACGCCGCGATCAGCGCGATGCCCAGCCCGATCAGGGCCAGCTGGCCGGTGGATCCGGCCACGGTGATCAGTCCGATGCCGCAGAGCGAGACCACCATCCCCATGAAGAGCCGGGTGGAGAAGGACTCCTTGAAGAACAGCACCGCGCCGACCCCGACCATCAGCGGGGCGAGATTGACCACCATCGCGATGGTCCCGGCGTCGAGGTAGTGCCCGGCGAGGTTGAACACCACGGTGTAGAGCGCGAACCAGATGACCCCGAAGAGCGCGGTGAGTCCGAGCGCGGCTCGGGTGGGCCGGTGCAGCCTCCCACGGCGGACCCAGAGCAGCAGCGCGCTCAGCGTCACCGCTCCGGCGAGCAGCCGCAGCAGCGCGAGCGGCCCGGGGGAGAGCTCCCCGGCCGACCATCGGATGAGGACGAAGGATGAGGCCCACATGAGCACCGTGGCGATGATGGCCGCCACCGGCAGTGCTGTGCGGGTGCGGGTGGCGTTCTGAGTCACGCCATGACTGTACCGCCGCCGCTCGAGCCCGATTCTCACCCGCTTTGCCGAATGGCCGAGCCCGGGCTAACATAGACAGTCGCAAGCCGTGCTGCGCTGTGCACATGCGTGTCCTCTTGGAGCGGGGGCTGTCATGGGTATCAGCGCCGGAAAGCAGCATGGCAGTTGTGAAGCCTGGATTCCAGAGCACCACATCAAGCACCACCGTCCGTTCAGCGTCTCGCTGGACGAATGAGAAGACACTTCGGTTGGATCTCACCCAGCCTGGTCCGTCCTCGCAAGTAACGGTGTCATAGCTGGTGGCGGGACCCAGAATCGGGGACCGCCCGTATACATTCACGTACTTACGCAAGAGGAGTGATCATGGCAGCACGTTGCCAGGTGACCGGAGTGGGGCCGCAGTTCGGCAACTCGATCTCCCACTCGCATCGGCGCACCAAGCGCCGGTTCGACCCGAACATCCAGAAGAAGCGCTACTGGGTTCCTTCATTGGGACGCAATGTGACGCTGACCTTGTCCGTCAAGGGCATCAAGACCATCGACGTCCGCGGCATCGACGTTGTCGTCGCCGAGCTGATCGAGAAGGGTGAGAAGCTCTAATGGCCAAGGACAAGGACGTACGTCCCATCATCAAGCTGAAGTCGACGGCAGGCACCGGGTTCACCTATGTGACCCGTAAGAACCGCCGCAACAACCCCGACCGCATCGTGCTCAAGAAGTACGACCCGGTCGTTCGCAAGCATGTCGACTTCCGAGAGGAGCGCTGATCATGGCTAAGAAATCCAAGATCGCAAAGAACGAACAGCGCAAGGTCATCGTTGAGCGCTACGCCGAGAAGCGTCTGCAGCTGAAGAAGACCCTCGTTGATCCCAACGCGTCGGACGAGGACCGCGAAGCAGCTCGCGTGGGTCTGCAGAAGCTTCCCCGCGATGCTTCCCCGATCCGCGTGCGCAACCGCGACTCCATCGATGGTCGCCCCCGCGGCACCTTCCAGAAGTTCGGCATCTCGCGCATCCGCTTCCGGGATATGGCTCACAAGGGTGAGCTGCCCGGTATCACCAAGTCTTCCTGGTGATCAGCCGCGGCTGAAGCAGAACCATCTCTGAAGGGGTGGGTCGCCTTTGGGCGGCCCGCCCCTTCAGTGGTTGTCCAATACACATTCTGCTGTAGATTGGACCCAGAGCCCGCTCGCCTCGGCGAACGAGCTCCACAAAGACCGCCACCCGTGCGGAGGCTCCTGTTCCTCACCCCCTGGAGGAACAGCATCAGTCCTCCCACGGGTGGCTTTTTGTTCGTGAGCTTTTTGTTCATATCACCCTCCCCGGCCGCCGTGCGGTGTGTTCGCGGAGCGGTAAATGCGTCGTTCTGGCCCAGGATCACGCGGTTCCATGCTGGTTCGGCCGGGCCTGCGTGGTAAGTTGCCGTTCTGAAAGCCCCACGCGGCATGACCGGTCCGGCGACGCAGAAGAGCGCGTCAGTCGCGCGCATTGCGCAGGTCATGCCGGGGACTGCCACCGAATACGTCCAGGAGGACAAACACATGGCACTGAACCGCAGCGAGCTCGTCGCAGCAGTCGCAGAGAAGTCCGGAAACTCCCAGGCCGCCGTCAACGGCGTTCTGGATTCGGTCTTCGAGGTCTTCACCGAGCAGGTTTCCAAGGGCGAGAAGGTCAGCATTCCCGGTTGGCTGGCAGTGGAGCGCACCAAGCGCGCCGCCCGCACCGGACGCAACCCGCAGACCGGTGAGACCATCCAGATCCCGGAGGGCTACTCCGTGAAGCTCTCCGCAGGTTCCAAGCTGAAGGCTGCTGCCACCGGCAAATGAGCCCGATGAGCCGCGGCACTCTGTGAAGCAGAGTCGCCCCGGCCCAGCAGACGACGTCGGCCCCTCGCCCCGAGAAACGGGCGAGGGGCCGACGTCGTCTGCGCAGGCTCGTCCACACCGACTCTTCTACACGGCGTAGAATCGTTGGACGCCGAAGTCCCCAAAGACCCAAGGAAGGTGCAGCCCCGCCATGACAGCCTCACTCGCATTCACCGCGGCAGCACCTGCCGCCCCCGACCTGCCCGACTGGGCTCCGCTGGTCTTCGGCATCGGCAGCCTGCTCGTGCTGGTCCTGGTCATCGTGCTGGCCCGACGCAAGATGCAGGAGTCCGCGCGCTGGCGGCAGCGGTCCCAGGAGGACGTCGACGGCGATGACCCCCGGAAGAACCCCCGGCAGGGCCCGCAGCGGGATCCCCGGCAGGACCCGCCCAGGAACGACGACGCGTGAGCAGCTCTGTGACCTTGCCTGCCCGGCAGGCGCCGGCCCGGCTCTGGACCGCACCGCTGCCGCTGACCGCCGCCGCGCTCTGCACCGGGCTGCTGGCGCTGATCATCACCGGCGTGCTCACCGGCACCAACGACCCCAGCGAGCTCTCGGACCCCGGTGCGCTGACCCGATGGGGACTGCCGGTCGCCCGGTTCGTCCACCACCTCGCCATGGCCACCGCGATCGCCGCGGTGATCCTTGCCGCCGTGGCGGTGCCGCCGCAGGCCGGTCCGCGGCGACGCAGGAAGCTGCCGACCGACGACCCAGCCGCCGAGCATCCGCTGTTCGCCCGGACCCTGCAGATCGCCAGCCTGGCCGGGGTGGTCTGGACCGTGGCAGCGGTGGCCGTGCTGGTGCTGACCTTCTCCTCGCTCTCCGGGCTCGAGCTCTCCGCCTCGGACTCCTTCGCCGCCGGATTCTTCGGCTACGTGCAGTCCATCGCCACCGGCCAGGCCTGGGCCGCAGTGGTGCTGATCGCCGCGGTATTCGCCACCCTGGTCACCGCCGTGCGCGCCCCGGCAGGACTGTTCTTCATCGCGGTGCTCGGACTCACCGCGATCCTCCCGATGGCGCTGGTCGGGCACTCCGCCTCCGGTGATGACCACTACGCGGCGGTCAACTCGCTGGGACTGCATCTGCTCGGCGTCGTCATCTGGGTCGGCGGGCTGGTGGTCCTGGCACTGCTGGGCCCCGCCCTGAGCCGGGAGGCCGCGGAGACGCGCGAGCGCTCGGCCGCGACGTCGACCAGCGCCGCGCCAGCCAGCGCGAAACCGGCACCTGGGATGACCGAGACGCTGCTGCGGCGCTACTCGACCCTGGCCGGGCTGGCGCTGCTCACGGTGGCGGCCTCCGGGATCATCAACGCGAGCCTGCGCATCGAGTCGCTGGGGCAGCTCACCTCCACCAGCTATGGGCTGATGCTCTCCGCCAAGCTGCTGGCCACCCTGGCCCTGGCGGTCATCGGGTGGATGCACCGGTCCTGGATCATCCCGCGGCTGGGCAGCGGTGCGCGTCCCGCGGGGCTGCTCTTCCAGCTGATCCTCGTGGAGGTCGCAATCATGGCCGCGGTGATCGGGGTCAGCACGATCCTGGGACGCACCGCCCCTCCGGTGCCCGAGGAGCTTCCCCCCGACGCCACCCCGGCCCGGCTGCTCACCGGCTACGACCTGCCCCCCGAGCCCACCGGCAGCCTCTGGCTGACCCTCTGGCGCCCGGACTGGCTGTGGGTCGCCATCGTCGTCTTCCTCGCCGCCTGGTACGTGCTGGCGATGGTGCGGATGCGCCGGCGCGGGGACTCCTGGTCGGTGCTGCGCACGGCCAGCTGGCTCTTCGGGCTGCTGGTGCTGCTCTGGGTCACCTCCGGCGGGCCGGCGGTCTACGGGATGGTGCTGTTCTCCGGACACATGATCCAGCACATGACGCTGACGATGGTCGCCCCGATCTTCCTGGTGATGGGCTCTCCGGTGACCCTGGCGCTGCGCGCGCTGCCGGTGCGCACCGACGGGACCCGCGGCCCGCGGGAGTGGATCCTCTGGATCGTGCACTCGCGCTTCTCGCGGATCATCACCAACCCGATCGTCGCGGCGGTGAACTTCGCCGGCTCGCTGCTGATCTTCTACTACACCCCGATCTTCGGACTGGTGCTGGAATACCATGTGGGCCACGAGCTGATGATCTTCCACTTCCTGGCCACCGGGTACATCTTCGCGCTGGTGCTGATCGGTCAGGACCCGCTGCCCGCCCGGCCGGCGCACCCGATGCGTCTGATCATCCTGCTGGCCACCATGGTCTTCCACGCCTTTCTGGCGGTGGCGATGACCAGCTCGGACCAGCTGATCCAGGCTTCCTGGTTCGGCAACATGGGCTACGACTGGGGGTTCACCGCACTGGAGGATCAGCGCAGCGGCGGTGAACTGATGTGGGCGCTGGGCGAGATCCCGGCGATCCTGATGTCCTTCGTGGCCGGGGTCATCTGGTCCCGGGAGGACAAGCGCGAGACCAGGCGACTGGACCGCGAGGCCGACCGCACCCAGAACGCGGAGCTCAACGACTACAACGACATGTTCGCCGAGATGGCCGAACGGGACGGACCACGATGAAGCCAGCGCCCCTTCCGGTGTTCGGAGCCGCCCTCGCCGCGGCGCTGCTGCTCAGCGCCTGCGGGTCAGCTCCCGACGAAGCCCCCGATGATGCCGACCACTCCGGGGTCGACGGGAATGAGGCTGCCGCCGACGGTGAGACTGACGGTGACGGTGACGGCGACGGCGAGGCGCAGGGCGACGGCGAGGCGCAGGGCGACGGCGAGGCGCAGGGCGACGGCGAGGCGCAGGGCGACGGCGCGAGTGCCGCAGGCCTGAGCGCCCCCGACCGGCTGATCACCGCCGCCCAGGAGGGCGCCGGACGCGCGGCGAGCTTCGGCTTCACCGAGATGGGGTTCGTCTCCGACGAGGTGGCCGGCTCCTACCGCGAGCTGCTCGAGGAGAACTCCCTGGCCGGGGAGGACCCCGAGGCGCAGGTGAGCCCTGAGGCCTGCGCGCAGCCGCTGGCCGCCGTTGACTTCTCACCGCTGCTGCTCGGCGAGGAGACCGTGCGCGCCGACTACTTCGCAGACAGCTTCTCCGGGGCCGGCTCCATCGAGCTGGCCACCTTGGACGGCGAGGCCGACCAGGAGCGTGTCGCCGAGCACCTGGAGAATGTCGCGGCGCTGCTGGACTCCTGCCGGGACACCGAGTTCACCCTGGACGGGATCGACTACGAGCTGCGCATCGAGGAGCCGACGCTGCAGGACCAGGACGGGGTCTCCTCCGAGCAGGCGGAGAACACCGCGGCCTATTCCTGGGAGCGCAGCGGCGGTGAAGGAACAACTTTCGCGCAGATCCTGTTCACGCAGGTGGACGATGACATCATCATGGTCTCCTTCACCGGCGGTGAGGCGGCAGGCTCGGCGGAGTTCACCTCCATCGCCGAGGCCATCGCCGCCGAAGCATCCGCCGCGCTGGAGACCGCAGAATAGCCAGGCACGACTCAAGGGAGATCCCGCATGACTGAGACTGAGACGATTCGCCGCACCGAGCGGGTGCGCGCATCCGAGCTTCTCGGACGAGGCTGGCTGAACACCGGGGGCAAGGACGTCTCACTGGAGGACCTGCGCGGGAAGATCGTCATCCTGGACTTCTGGACCTTCTGCTGCATCAACTGCCTGCATGTGCTCGACGAGCTGCGCCCGCTGGAGCAGCGCTTCAGCGACGTCCTGGTCACCGTCGGCGTGCACTCCCCGAAGTTCGAGCACGAGGCTGACCCCGACGCGCTCGCCGCCGCCGTCGAGCGCTACGAGATCGCCCACCCGGTCCTGGACGACCCGAACCTGGTGACCTGGCAGGCCTACTCGGCCCGCGCCTGGCCGACCCTGGTGGTCATCGACCCGCAGGGCTACATCGCCGCGAACCTCGCCGGCGAGGGCCACGTGGCCGGACTGACCTCGCTGGTCGAGGAGCTCGTCACCGAGCATGAGGCCAAGGGCACGCTGCACCGCGGCGACGGCCCCTATGTCCCACCCGAGCCGGTCTCGCGCACGCTGCGCTTCCCCGGCAAAGCCGTCCCGGTCGGCCGCGAGCTCGGCGGATCCGACGCCGCACAGGGTCACTTCATGGTCTCTGACACCGGCCACCACCGGATCGTGGAGCTCGACGCGGACTTGGCTACCGTGGTCCGTTCCTGGGGCGGGGGAGAGGACCTTCAGAAGGGCCACCACGACGGCGACCCCGCAGCCGCCCGGTTCAACGAGCCCCAGGGCCTGACCGTGCTCCCGGCCGAGCTGGCGCAGCAGGTCGGCTACGACATCGTGGTCGCCGACACGGTCAACCACCGGCTCCGCGGCATCAACGCCGAGACCGGAGAGGTCACCACCGTGGCCGGCAACGGCGTACAGCGCCTCCTCGACGCCGAGCGCGCCCGGGCCGGCGCGGTGGAGTCCGGCAGCCTGGGCACCGATCCGCTGAACGTCTCGCTGTCCTCCCCCTGGGACGTGCTCTGGTCCAACACCCTGGACCTGGTGGTCATCGCCATGGCCGGCACCCACCAGATCTTCACCTTCGACCCCGCCACCGGGGAGCTGTCGATCTTCGCCGGCACCGGCCTCGAAGGTCTCCTCGACGGCTCCGCCGAGACCGCCTGGTTCGCGCAGACCTCGGGACTCACCGAGGACGCCGCAGGCGACATCTGGATCGCTGACTCCGAGACCTCCGCGCTGCGCGTGATCCGCACCGGTGCCGCCAGCGCCGAGGACGCCACGGCGGCCGGAGCAGGCGGCACGGAAGCGCCGTCCCCGGTGGTGGAGACGCTCATCGGCGAGGGCCTCTTCGACTTCGGGTTCCGCGACGGAGCACCCGGGCAGGCCAGGCTGCAGCACCCGCTGGGGGTGACCGCGCTTCCGGACGGCTCGGTGCTGATGGCTGACACCTATAACGGTGCGATCCGCCGCTACCGCGGTGAGCACCTCGCCGCCGACGGCACCACCGTGGCGGCCAGCGTCTCGACCGTGGCGCGCGGGCTGAAGGAACCCTCCGACGTGCTGCTCGACGCCGATGGCACGAGCCTGCTCGTGGTGGAGACCAACGCGCACGAGCTGGTCCGCATCGCGGTGCCCAAGGAATACCTCACCGTGGACGAGGGCGCCACACAGAGCCAGCGCCCATCCACCGCGGTGGCACCGGGAGAGTTCTCCCTCGCCATCGGCTTCACGGCCCCCACGGGTCAGAAGCTCGATGACCGCTGGGGCGATCCGACCCAGCTGAAGGTCTCTTCATCCCCGGAGAACCTGCTGCTCACCGGCGCCGGGAACTCCGAGGGGCTGCGCCGGACGCTGCAGCTGAACCCAGAGGTCAGCGAGGGAGTCCTGCACATCACCGCCCGGGCCGCCGCCTGCGACGGCGCACCCGGAGAAGAGATCCCGATGCACGCCGCCTGCCACCTCTACCAGCAGGACTGGGGCATCCCGGTCACGCTTGAAGTCGGCGCGCAGAGCGAGCTGACCCTGGACCTGCGCGGAGTCCGGTGATCGCGCATCTCGGTGATCCCGGCGCTCCCGCAGCGGGACCTGCGTTGATAGGCTCAGCCAAGAACATAAGTTTCTGCGAGAGGGCGGATGAACTATGACCACGATGGTCGTTGTCGCGAGCAAGCACGGGTCCACCGCGGAGATCGGCGAGCACATCGCCTCCACGCTGAAGAACCGGGGCGTCTCTGCCCACGTCAAGGACGTCTCCGAGGCTGGCCGGTGGCTCTTCGAGACCGACAACGTGGTCCTGGGCATCCCCGTCTACCGGGAGAAGCTGTGGGGCCCGGCGATGATGTTCCTCGACGCTCACCGGACCGAGCTCGGCGGCAAGCCGCTGTTCCTCTTCGCCTCCGGCGGCGGACCCAGCCTCAAGCCCGAGCTGGCCGAGACGCTGCGCAGCTACCCGCACCGCGAGGCCACCTACTTCCGCGGCGCCATCGACGCCGAGAAGCTCAGCTTCTTCGAGAAGCTTCAGCTCAAGGTGGTCAAGGCACCCGAGAACGCGGACTTCCGCGACTGGCCCGGGATCGAGGACTGGGCCGGCTCACTCATCGCCTACGGTCTGAGCTGATCCAAGCCCTTGATCCTGCTTCACCGATGATCGAATTCGATCGGGTCACCAAGAGCTACACCCGACCCGTTCGCCGAGGCGAGACGATCCACGCGCTGCACGAGGTCAGCCTCAGCGTCGGAGAGTCCGAGATCTTCGGCGTGGTGGGCGAGTCAGGCTCGGGCAAGTCCACCCTGCTGCGGATGGTCAACGCGCTGGAGATGCCCAGCTCGGGAGACGTCACCGTCAACGGGGTCAACCTCGCCGCGCTGCGCCCACGCGAGCGACGCGCCCAGCGCCGCCGGATCGGCATGGTCTTCCAGCAGTTCAACCTGCTCGCGAACAAGACCGTCGTGGCCAATGTGGCGCTGCCGCTGAACCTGCACCGGCGCCGCGGCGGCCTCGGAAGGCGCGGACCAGGATCAGCGAGATCCGGCTCCGAAGTCTCCCGATCCGAGGACCGGGCCCGCGAGATGCTCGACTTCGTGAACATGGGAGCCCACTCCCTGAAACATCCCGCCCAGCTCAGCGGCGGAGAGAAGCAGCGGGTGGCGATCGCGCGCGCGCTGGTCAACGAGCCCGACATCCTGCTCTGCGACGAGCCCACCTCCTCGCTGGACAGCCAGCACACCGACGAGGTCATGGCCACCCTGCTGCGCGTGCGCGCCGAGATGGGGACCTCCATCCTGCTGGTCAGCCATGAGCTCGAAGTCATCCGCGGCGCCTGCGACCGCGCCGCGATCCTGGAGTCCGGCCGGCTGACCGGCATCGCCGAGATCGCCCACCTGCAGGCACGCGAGAAGTTCGACAGCTATTCCGAGCGCGCCCGCCGATACCTCCAGGGGGAGCAGGAGTGAACGAGCTGGCGCGACGCCTGAGCGAATACCGGGGCGAGATCATCACCTCGATCGTGGAGACCGGCGCGATGCTGGGCTGGTCGCTGCTCGCCGCGGTGCTGGTCGGGCTGCCCATGGGCACCGGGATGTATCTGGCCCGCCGTGGCGGGCCCAAGGAGCGGGGCTGGGTCTACACCGGGCTCAACGGCTTCGTCAACGTGGTCCGCTCGGTGCCGTTCCTGCTCTTCGTGGTCGCGCTGATCCCGTTCACCCGCTGGGCGGTGGGCACCTCCTTCGGGACCACCGCCGCGGCGGTCCCGCTCTCCTTCGTCGCCGTCGCGCTCTACGCCCGCTGGGTGGAGCAGACCCTGGTGGACATCCCCCGCGACACCGTGGAGCTCGCCGACTCCCTCGGCGCCGACACGCTTCAGCTGGTCACCCGGTTCCTCTACCCGGAGGCACGCTCCGGGCTCGTGCTCTCGATGACCACGGTCACCATCTCGATGATCTCCTACTCCACGATCATGGGCGTCGTGGGCGGCGGCGGCGTCGGTGACTTCGCCATCCGCTACGGCTACCAGCGGTATGAGTACGACATCATGTACGTGACCATCGCGGTGATCGTGGTGCTGGTGATGCTGATCCAGACCTTCGGCACCAGACTCTCCATGGCGCTGGACCACCGGTCACGCTGACGCCGCACGCTTGATTCCGCCGCACCATTGATTCCGCCGCACCACTGACTCCGCCGCACCGGCGTGCCTGGCATAACCGGCGCGCAGGCGTCGTTGAAACCATCGGGCCCGGCACGGGTCCGCCCATCCGAACGAGGAGCATCTTGACTGCCCAACTGCAGAACCGTCCCGTCCGCGCACTCAGCGGGGCCGCCGTCGTCCTTGCACTCTTCGCCACCGCGGCCTGCTCCTCGGAGCCGGGCGACGCGGAAGGTGATGACACGCTGATCCAGGTCGCCTCGCACACCACGCCGATGACCGACGTGGTCGAAGCCGCCGCCGAGGTCGCCGAGGAGGATGGCTACACCATCGAGCTCGTCGAGGTCAGCGACAACGTCCAGTACAACCGGCTGCTCGCCGACGGCGAGGTCGACGCGAACTTCGCGCAGCACCAGCCGTATATGGAGGCCTACAACGCTGAGCACGACGCCGAGCTCGCCGTCGTCCAGCCGATCTACAACGCCCGCGTGGGCTTCTACTCCCGGGACTACGACTCCATGGAGGAGATCCCCGACGGCGCCCAGGTCGCGCTGCCCAACGATGAGTCCAACGAGGGCCGCGCGCTGGCGATCCTCGCCGACCAGGGGCTGATCACCCTGGCCGAGGGCGTCGGCTTCGAAGGCACGCTCGACGACATCGAGGAGAACCCGAAGGACCTCGAGTGGGTCCAGGTGGACCTGTTGAACCTGACCTCGGCCTATGAGGAGGACGGCATCGCCGCGGTCTTCAACTACCCGACCTACATCGCCAGCCTCGGGCTGACCCCTCAGGACGCCATCGCGGTGGAGGAGAACATCGACGAGCGCTTCGCGATCTCGCTGGTGGCCCGCGAGGGAGACCTCGACTCCGAGAAGATCGAGGCCCTCGAGCGCGCCATGACCAGCGACGAGGTCCGCGAGTTCCTCATCGAGGAGCACGACGAGACGCTGATGCCGGCCTTCTGAGGCTGATCCGCCGGGCGGGCCCCGGGCTCAGGCTCGGGGCTCAGCCCGGCTCCGCGCGCTCCCAGGGCTCGATCCCGCCCGGGATGACCCGCATCATCGGGTGCGCGGCGGGGACGGCCGTCTCCCCGGTCGAGGCACGCAGGGCACGCAGCGCCTGCAGGTTCTGCTGCGCCTTCTGCGGGGAACGGGTTCGCAGCTTCGCGCCCAGGTGATCCCATTCCAGCAGCAGCTGGCCCGTCGTCACCGGCATCAGCTCCTGCTCACCGGTGCTGCTGATCTTGGTCGCGTCGAAGCGGTAGCCGCGCGCGCTCGCCTCGCTCAGCACGCCCTGCAGATACGCGCCGATCGCGATCAGCGGGTCAGCCTGCGCGCGAAAGCGCACCAGCTGCGGGTGACTCATGTACCCCTTCGTCCGGCCCTGCAGCACCGCCTGGGCGAGCAGCGTCTCCCGCCAGCAGGCGACGAGCCCCTGCCGGTCCAGATAGCCGGGGTCCAGGCTCCAGATACGCATCCCTCCAGGCTAACCGGGTTGCGCGACGTCTGGCGTAACAGAGCACGCTGACCCGGGCATCGCGGATGCTACCGTTCTGTGCCTGTCCATGACCGGACCATTGCGCGCCGGCACTCTCCGACGCTTCACCCTAGGGGCACCACCTATGACCACACGCCTGCTCTCCACCCTCGCCATCTCTGCCGCTGCGGCCCTGACGCTGGCCTCCTGCGGCGGAGGCGACGAGGCGCAGGAGGACGGTGCACCGGCCGAGGAGTCGGCCGCGGGACTCACCCTCGAAGAGGTGCAGGAGACCGGGGTGCTCACCGTGGGCACCGAGGGGACCTACCGTCCTTTCAGCTTCCATGAGGGCGGCGCCGGAGAGCTGACCGGCTACGACGTCGAGATCGTCACCGCCGTCGCCGAGGAGCTCGGCGTGGAGGCGGACTTCGAGGAGACCCAGTGGGACGCGATGTTCGCCGGCTTGGAGTCCGAGCGCTTCGACGTGATCGCCAACCAGGTCTCGATCACCGAGGAGCGCGAGGAGAGCTACCTGTTCTCCGCGCCCTACACCGTGTCCAACGGCGTGATCGTCACCCTGGCGGAGAACGAGGAGATCTCCAGCTTCGAGGATCTCGACGGCGCCACGACTGCGCAGTCGCTGACCTCCAACTGGAACGACCTGGCCACCGAATCCGGCGCGAACGTCGAGGCCGTGGAGGGCTGGGCACAGTCGGTGACCCTGCTCGAGCAGGGACGCGTCGACGCGACCATCAACGACAAGCTCACCTACCTGGACTACCAGGAGACCGAGGGCAACGAGAACATCAAGATCGCCGCCGAGACCGAGGATCAGTCGCAGGCGGCACTGACCTTCCGGCAGGGCAGCGAATCCCTGGTCGAGGCAGTGGACGAGGCGCTGGCAGCCTTGGCCGAGGACGGCACGCTCACCGAGATCTCCGAGAAGTACTTCGGCGCCGACGTCACCGAATGATCGGTGACGCGCTGCGCCCGTGGGCGGCTCGGAACTGATGGAACTGATGGACATCAACTGGGAATTGGCGATCGACTCGTTCTGGCCGCTGCTGCGCGGGGGCCTGACCGGGACCATCCCGCTGACCCTTGCCAGCTTCACCGTCGGGCTCGCGCTCGCCCTGGTGCTCGCGCTGATGCGGATCAGTGGGAATCGGCTGCTTTCGGGGATCGCGAGGGCCTACATCTCGGTGATCCGCGGCACCCCGCTGCTGGTGCAGCTGTTCGTGATCTTCTTCGGCCTGCCCTCGATCGGGGTCACCATCGACCCCTGGCCCAGCGCGGTGATCGCGTTCTCGATGAACGTCGGCGGATACGCCGCCGAGGTCATCCGCGCGGCGATCCTCTCGGTGCCCAAGGGTCAGTGGGAGGCCGGGTACACGATCGGGATGTCCCGCAACCAGGCGCTGCGCCGGCTGATCCTGCCGCAGGCGGCCCGGGTCTCGGTGCCGCCGCTCTCGAACACCTTCATCTCCCTGGTCAAGGACACCTCACTGGCCTCGCTGATCCTGGTCACCGAGATGTTCCGGCAGGCCCAGCAGGTGGCCGCCTTCAGCCAGGAGTTCATGCTGCTCTACGTGGAGGCCGCAATGATCTACTGGGTCTTCTGCCTCGTGCTCTCCACCGTGCAGGACCGCCTGGAGCGCAGATTGGATCGCTATGTCGCCCACTGACCCCGCACAGAGGGACCCGCTGCTCCGCGTCTCCGGACTGAACAAGTCCTTCGGTGAGAACGAGGTGCTGCGCTCCATCGACCTGCAGGTGCAGCCCGGTCAGGTGCTCGCCCTCGTCGGGCCCTCCGGCTCCGGCAAGACCACCGTGCTGCGCTGCCTCAACGGCCTGGAGAAGCCCGACGCCGGCACCGTGGAATTCTCCGGCGGCCCGGCGGTGACCTTCACCGCGAAGACCACCCGCCGAGAGAAGGAGTCGCTGCGGACCCGCTCGGCGATGGTCTTCCAGGGCTACAACCTCTTCCCGCACAGGACCGTGCTGCAGAACGTCACCGAGGGCCCGATCCAGGTCCAGAAGCGCCCCAAGGCCGAGGCCATCGCGGAGGCCGAGCGGCTGCTGGCCCGGGTCGGTCTCGCCGAGAAGCGCGATGACTATCCGCACCAGCTCTCCGGTGGACAGCAGCAGCGGGTGGGCATCGTCCGGGCACTGGCCCAGCAGCCCGCGCTGCTGCTCTTCGACGAGCCCACCTCTGCGCTGGATCCCGAACTTGTGGGCGACGTGCTCACCGTGATCAAGGAGCTCGCCGAGGAGGGCTGGACCATGGTCCTGGTGACCCACGAGCTCGCCTTCGCCCGCGAGGTGGCCGACACGGTCGTCTTCATGGACGGCGGAGTCGTCGTCGAGCAGGGCCCCGCCGAGGACGTGCTGCGCGCGCCGACGCAGGAGCGCACCCGGCGGTTCGTGCACCGGCTGCTCAACCCGTTCTGAGCCGCGCGGGAACGGAGCTGGGCCGCCCTGGCCTGGTCCGAGCCGCCCCTGCCCCGAGCCGCCCCTGACCGGTCATCAGGCCCGGGCGCTGACCGAGGTCGTCGCGCTGTGGGCCGAGGCGCTGCGGATGGCCAACGGCGCGCAGCGCTTCAACGTCTACGCCGACCCCGCAGGACACCCGTGCTGTCTCTGCCGGCACTGACGCTCAGCTGAATCCGCGGTCCCGGGAACAGCCTCTGTTCGAGCGTCCGCTGCTGTGACAGGCTGAGCCCATGAGCGTCATCGAGAACTCCACCCTGGCCATCGTCGGAGCGGGAAGCGTCGGCACATCCACCGCCTATGCGGCCATGATCCGCGGCTCCGCACGGCATGTGCGCCTCTATGACATCGACGCCGCCCGGGTCGAAGCAGAGGTCCTCGACCTTGCCCACGGCAGCCAGTTCACCGGCGCCACGGACATCGACGGCGGCGCGGACCTCAGGCACGTGGAGGGCGCCGACGTCGTCGTCATCACGGCCGGGGCCAAACAGCACCCCGGACAGACCAGACTCGACCTGGCCGGCACCAATGTGGACATCCTGCGCAGCATGCTCCCGAAGCTGCTGGAGCGCGCTCCGGATGCGGTGTATCTGCTGGTCACCAATCCCTGCGACGTGCTGACCGTGGCCGCCCAGCAGATCACCGGGCTGCCCAGCAGTCGGGTGTTCTCCTCCGGGACCGTGCTGGACACCGCGCGACTGCGCTGGAAGCTGGCCCAGCGCGCCGGTGTCGCGCAGTCCAGCGTGCACGCCCACATCGTGGGGGAGCACGGCGACACCGAGTTCCCGCTCTGGTCCGCGGCCAGCATCGGGGTGACCCCGCTGCTGGACTGGGAGCGTGACGGGCTGCGGGTCTTCGACACCGAGGAGCTCGAGACCCTCTCCGATGAGGTGCGCAACGCCGCCTACAAGGTGATCGCCGGCAAGGGCGCCACGAACTACGCGATCGGGCTCTCCGCGGCACGGATCGTGGAGGCGGTGCTCAACGATGAGAACGCGATCCTTCCGGTCAGCAGCGTCCTCGACGGATTCCTCGACATCAGCGGGGTGGCGCTGTCCATCCCGACCGTGGTCTCCGCCAGCGGTGTGCAGCCGGTGACGACCACCCCCTTCGCGGCGAACGAGGCCCAGGCGCTGCGTGACTCCGCGCAGGCGCTGGCCCAGGTGCAGGCCTCGCTGGGGATCTGACCCGAGACGAAGAGACCACCCTGGCATCCGCCAGGGTGGTCTCTTCGTCTCGGCCGGCGCTGGTCTGCTCCAGCGGCCGTGCTCTACTTCTCCTGGCGGACCGCTTCGGTGGCCTCACCCAGGGTGGCGAAGCGCGAGGGGATGACCGCGCTCCATGCCTCGCGCAGCTCCTCCAGGCCCAGCGTGAAGCTGTCGCCCGCATAGGGTCCGGCGACCTCGAGGTCCCCGGAGCTCGCATCCACCACGCCGATGCGCAGCGCCGCGAAGCCCCGCGCCGTGGTCATATCGGTGAAGCGCAGCTCCTCCGACCGGGGCAGCGCGACCAGGGCGCGGGCCTGGGACTCGCTGAAGAGCGCGGTGAACGGGTCCACGCCGTCGCGCTCGCAGATCCCGTCCACGGCCACCCGGGCGCCCACGCCGAAGCGCAGGCCCATCTCGGCCAGTCCGGCGGCGAGCCCGCCCTCGGAGAGGTCGTGGGCGGCGTCGATCATGCCGTCGCGGGAAGCGTTGATCAGGATCTCGCCGAGCATCTTCTCCGCGCCAAGGTCCACCTTCGGCGGCAGCCCGCCCAGGTGGTCGCGTCCGCGGGCGAACTCGGAGCCGTCGAGCTCATCGTGGGTGGTCCCGAGCAGGTAGATCGCCTGGCCGTCGGCCCAGCGCTCGAAGCCCGAGGGGGTGCGCCGGCTGACGTCGTCGAACTTGCCCAGCACGCCCACCACCGGGGTGGGGTGGATGGCCCGGCCGGCGGTCTGGTTATACAGCGAGACGTTTCCCCCGGTGACCGGCACGCCGAGCTCCTGGCAGCCGTCGGCGAGGCCGCGCACGGCCTCGGCGAACTGCCACATGACCTCCGGGTCCTCCGGGGAGCCGAAGTTCAGGCAGTCCGAGACCGCCATCGGGATGGCCCCGGTGGTGGCCACGTTGCGGTAGGACTCGGCCAGCGCCAGCTGCGCCCCGGTGTAGGGGTCCAGATAGGTGTAGCGCGCGTTGGCGTCCGTGGAGAGGGCGACGCCGAGCCCGGTCTCCTCGTCCACCCGGATCACACCGGAGTCATCGGGCTGGGAGAGCGCGGTGTTGCCGCCGACGAAGCGGTCGTACTGATCGGTGATCCAGGAGACGTCCGCCATGTTCGGGCTGGTCATCAGGTCCACGACGGCGCCGCCGAGCTCCTGCGCGGTCTGCGGCAGGTTCTCGCCTGCGGCTGATGAGCGGAAGGTGTCGGCCTGCAGGGCGTCCTGCCAGTCCGGTCGGTGGTAGGGCCGCTCGTAGACCGGGCCGTCATGGGCGACGGTGCGCGGGTCGACGTCGACGATGGTCTCGCCGTCCCATTCGATGATCAGCCGGCCGGTGTCGGTGACCTCGCCCAGCCAGGAGTATTCGACCTCCCACTTGGCCATGACGCGCTCGAACTCGGCTGCGTTGGCCGGGGTGACCACTGCCATCATGCGTTCCTGGGACTCTGACATCAGGATCTCTCCCGGGGTCAGCGAGGGATCGCGCAGCAGCACGTCGGTGAGCTCCACGTGCATGCCGCCCTCGCCGTTGGAGGCGAGCTCGGAGGTGGCGCAGGAGATGCCGGCGGCACCGAGGTCCTGGATGCCCTCGACCAGTTCGGCGTGGAAGAGCTCGAGGCAGCACTCGATGAGCACCTTCTCGGCGAAGGGGTCACCGACCTGCACCGCGGGACGCTTGGAGGGCTTGGAGTCGTCGAAGGACTCCGAGGCCAGCACCGAGGCTCCGCCGATCCCGTCGCCGCCGGTGCGGGCACCGAAGAGGACCACCCTGTTGCCCACGCCCGAGGCGTTGGCCAGGCGGAGGTCCTCATGGCGCATCACGCCCACGGCCAGCGCGTTGACCAGCGGGTTGTCCTGGTAGACGGAGTCGAAGACGACTTCGCCGCCGATGTTGGGCAGGCCCAGGGAGTTGCCGTAGCCGCCGATGCCGGAGACCACGCCGGGCAGCACCCGCAAGGTGTCAGGGTGATCGATGTCGCCGAAGCGCAGCGGATCCATCACCGCCACCGGGCGGGCGCCCATGGAGATGATGTCGCGCACGATTCCGCCCACACCGGTGGCAGCGCCCTGGTAGGGCTCCACGAAGCTGGGGTGGTTGTGCGACTCGATCTTGAAGGTGACGGCCCAGCCGTCGCCGAGGTCGGTGACGCCGGCGTTCTCGCCGATGCCGACCATCAGGTCCTTCTTCATCTCCTCGGTGACCTTTTCGCCGAACTGGCGCAGGTGGACCTTGGAGGACTTGTACGAGCAGTGCTCGGACCACATCACCGAGTACATGGCCAGCTCGGCCGCCGTCGGCCGCCGCCCCAGGATCTCGACGATCCGGTCATACTCGTCGGACTTCAGGCCGAGCTCGGCCCAGGGCAGGTCGGTGTCGGGGGTGGTGGAGGCGTGCTCCACGGTGTCGATGTTGAATTCTTTGTCTGTCACAGTCGGCTCGCTCACTGGGCACCTCCGGCAAGAGATGCGATCACGGAGGTGAAGATGGTCAGTCCGTCGGTGCCGCTGCGCATCCCGGTGGCGTCATCGGGACCGTAGCCGGCTTCCACGGCGTGCTCGGGGTGCGGCATCAGGCCCACCACGTTGTGAGTCTCGTTGGTCACGCCGGCGATGCGGTTGCGTGAACCGTTGGGGTTCTCGCCCACGTAGCGGAAGACCACGCGGCCCTCGGCCTCGAGCGCCTCCAGGGTGGCCGGGTCGGCGAGGTACTGGCCGTCCTGGTTCTTCAGCGGGATCGCGATGAGCTCCTCGGGGGTGAACTGTGAGGTCCACGGGGTGGAGGTGTTCTCCACACGCAGCACCTGGTCACGGCAGAGGAACTTCAGGTGATCGTTCTTCACCATCGAACCCGGCAGCAGGTGGGATTCGGTGAGCATCTGGAATCCGTTGCAGATGCCCAGCACCGGGAGTCGGGAGCCTGAGCTGGCGGTGGCTGCCTCGATGATCTTGTTCATCATCGGGGCGAAGCGGGCGATGGCGCCGGCGCGCAGGTAGTCCCCGTAGGAGAAGCCGCCGGGGAGCACGATGGCGTCCACATTCTGCAGCGACTCATCGGCGTGCCAGAGCGGGACGGCGGTGCCGCCGCCGAGGCGGACGGCGCGCGCGGCGTCGCGGTCATCGAGGGTGCCGGGGAAGGTGACGACGCCGATGCGCGCCCCGCTCAGCGGGTTCGCGGCGGGGGCCGCATGGAAGTCCCCGATCAGAGGAGTCTCCGTGCTCATGCAGCGCCCTCATCATCGACGCGCACGCTGATGACGTCTTCGATCACGGGGTTCGAGAGCATCTCTGCCGCGGCGGTTCGGGCGCTCTCCAAGACCTGCTCGGTGACAACACCCTCGAAGGTGAGCTCGAAGCGCTTGCCCTGGCGTACGCCGGAGAAGTCGGTGAATCCCAGGTGCGGCAGCGCGGAGGCGATGACCTTGCCCTGGGGATCGAGAATCTCTGGCTTGGGCATGACCTCGACGATGATGCGCGGCATAGGGTCTCCTGTGCGATGGTGCGAGTGGATGAGCCCGCGGGACCGCTACGAGGTGCCGTCTCACGCACCGCGCGGGTCCAGATCAGCACGGCTGGGGACGACGGCGGCACGCTCCGCGAGCTTGCCGGATCAGTCTACCGGGTGCCCGCGCCAGGGATGACGGGTGAGCCTGATGAGATGCTGGAGCGATGACCGAGAACGCATCCGCCCAGCCCGGCGCCGAGCAGCCGGACACCGACCAGCCCGGCGCCGGCCCGTCGGACACCGAGCAGCGGCATGGCGACCCGCGCTGTCCCTGCGGATCCGGCGACGCCTACACCGCCTGCTGCGAGCGCTTCCACCTGGGCGCACCGGCTCCGACGGCGGAAGCATTGATGCGGTCCCGCTTCAGCGCGAACGCGCTGCTTCACCGCGATCCAGGACGCTTCGGCGGCTATCTGCACCGCACCTGGGCCGCCGAGACCCGGCCCGCGCTGAGCGACCTCACCGCGCCAGGCCCGGACTGGACCCGGTTGAGCATCCTGGGCACGACGGCGGGCGGCCCGTTCCACGACACCGGGACGGTGGAGTTCGTGGCCACCTACCTGGACCACGATCATCAGGGCGCCGGGGGGAGGCTGCGCGAGCTGAGCCGGTTCCGCCGCGAGTCCGGCCAGTGGCTCTACGTCGACGGTGACGTGAGCTGAACCCCTGACGTGCATCCGCGGGAGCGTCTACAGTGGGCGAACGTCAAGAGATCCAGCGGGCAGAGGACCGTGGCATGGCAGCGACACGAGTGGCAGTGCTGGGAGCCTCAGGGCTGGCCGGATCGCTGGTGATGCGGCGTCTGCCGAGCCGTGGGGTGGAGACCGTGGGCGTCAGCCGGCATCTCGGTGTAGACATCGGCGATCTTGCAGCGCTGCGGCGCGCGCTGGTGGGGGCTGAGGTCGTCGTGGACTGTCTGAATCACCAGAGCTTCACGGCGCGGGCCGCGGCAGGGTTCTTCGAGCCCGCTGCGCGGAACGTGGTGGCCGCCCTGGAGGGGACGCGGGCCCGCGTCGTCTGCCTCTCGATCGTCAATGCGGGCGACCCTCGCGTCAACCGCTGGCTCGGGTATTACCGCGGCAAGGCAGCCCAGGAGAGGGTCTACCGCGGAAGCGGGCTTCCGCTGAGCATCGTGGGCACGACCCAGTGGTTCGAACTGGCCGAACAGCTCCTGAGACAGACGCGGCTGGCGGGCACGGCGTTCGTCCCCGGCCTGCTCTCGCGTCCGATCGCGGTCGCAGAGGCCGCGGAACAGCTGGTGGAGCAGGCCCTGACCCAGCAGCCTGCCGAGGTCACCGAGGTCTGCGGTCCAGAGCAGGTCGACATGGCGGAGCTGGCCAGGGCGATCAACGAGCAGGATCATGTGGCCCGCCGGGTGGTGCGGATCCCGCTGGGAGGGACCGCGCTGGGCAGCGGGGCGCTGATCCCGCCCTCACCCACGGTCATCACCACCACGACGGCCGAGCAGTGGCTCTCGCAGAGGTGAGCCGTCCTGCCGCCGGGGGCTCAGCGGTGGGGAGCCAGTCACCCGGCGGGTGGAACAAAACCGCAGCCGCTCACGTTATGCCAGGCGAAATCTTACAGTTTTTGAAGAATCGGTCCACCGCTGGCCGAGGGACGGGATCACCATGACGCAGACGCCACTGACCATCGGAGTGCTCGGTGCTGGCCGGGTCGGCACCGCCGTCGCCCGTCAGGCCGTGCGGGCCGGTCATGCCGTGAAGATCGCGACCGCCAAGCCCGCTGCAGACATCGCGCTGCTCACCGAGGTGATCGTCCCCGGCGCCGCCGCCGTGGACCGCGAGCAGCTGAGCGGCGCCGACATCATCGTGCTGGCCGTGCCGCTGCACAAGTACCGCAGCATCGACACCTCGGTGCTGCGAGACCAGGTGGTGATCGACACCATGAACTACTGGGCGCCGGTGGACGGCTTCATGGACGAGTTCGAGAACGGCACCAGCACCAGCGAGGTCGTCGCGGAGTTCCTCGGCGGTGCGCGGGTCGTCAAGACGCTGAACCACATCGGCTACGGCGATCTGGAGATCGATTCCTACCCGGCCGGGGACCCGCAGCGCCGGGCGCTCGCCGTCGCCGCCGATGACACCGCAGCCAAGGCCCTGGTCCAGGACTTCGTGGACTCCCTCGGCTACGACGCCGTGGACGCGGGACCGCTCGCGGCCGGCAGGGCCTTCGAGAACGGCACCGAGATCTTCAACGGCCGCCACGACGCCGCGCGGATGCAGGAGCTGCTCAGCGAATGCAGCCGGGTGCTCGCCAACGCCTGAGGCAGGCTGCTCAGCGGTCTGATCAGGCGTTATTGCATCCGCCTGATCAGACCGGAACAGGTCAGACCGGATCCACAGGGTCAGCCAGGCGGCTCAATCTCCTCCAGCACCGCGAGCAGCTTCCCACGCAGCACCTGGGACTCCTCCGCGAAGCCCTTCTGCGCCCGGGCGTAGGCCGATCGCCCCGCGGGAGTCTCGATCGGCACCGGCTCGTAGCCCCAGTCGCTCAAGTCGTAGGGGGAGGCGCGCATATCCAGCCGGCGGATCCGTGAGGCCAGATCGAAGCACTCGAGGAGCAGGTCGCTGCTGACCGCGGGAATGAGCTTATAGGCCCATTTATAGAGGTCCATATTGGCGTGCAGGCAGCCCGGCTGCTCCATCCGGGTCTGCGATTCCCGGGTCGGCTCGAGCGCATTGAGCGGCCGCGCCGAGGGCGTGTAGAAGCGGTAGGCGTCGAAATGGGTGCACCGGATGTTCGCGGCCTCCACCACCTCGTCGGTGCCGGCGGCGCCGAGCCGCAGCGGGACCTGGTCGTGGCGCTGGCCATGTTCCACCGACCTATACACCATGGCCCACTCGTGCAGCCCGAAGCATCCCAGCTGGGCCGGCGCGGCCGCCGTCGTGCTCAACAGGCGCCGCGCGAAACCGATCATGGAGGCCCGATCTGTGCGGAAGCCCTCGACGTCGAGGGTCACCCCGGCGGGAGTGCTGCGGTAGTGCTTCCATTCGGTCCGCTCAGTCTCCGGCGAGTCCTCGAGCGCGAATCCCGCACCCGGGTGCCAGCGGGAGAGCTTGCCGGGGGAGTGGGAGTAGTAGGTGAAGAGGAAGTCCTCCACCGGGTGCTTGGTGCCGGCATGACGGCGTGCCAGGAAGTCCTCGGTGAGGCGGTTGACCACGGCCTGGTGGGCGGCAGCTCGCTGGCGGTGCTCCTGTTCAGGAATCACGGTCAGACCGTGTGTTGCCCCGAGCGGAGCTGGTGTTTCGGTTACCATCGGGTATATCACTCGTACCAAGTGCGCAGGCGGCAGGGAACCCGTAAAGGGTACACCTGCCGCCTGTGTGCTGGTGGCGCCGATATCGGGGGCAGACCCCGCTCAGCCCAGCTCTCGGCGCATGATCCAGCGCGGCCGGTGTCCGCTGTGTGCGGTGGTGGGCCCGGCGACCTCGAACCCGTGGGCCTGGAAGAGCTCCGTGGTGCCGACATAGCCGCTGATCACATCGACCCGCGTGCCCTCTTCGAGCTCCATCGGATACCCCTCGAGAACTGCAGCCCCGTGAGCGGCGGCGTGCCCCACGGCACCGTCGAGGAGATTATGCATCAGCCCGCGCCGTCGGAATCCGGCGCGGACCACGAAGCAGACCACCGACCAGGGGTCTCGGTCGTCGAGGAACGGGATCGTCCGCGAGTTCATCAGCCGCCGGTAGGTGCTGCGCGGCGCCACCGAGCACCATCCGGCCGGGGTGTCATCCACGAACGCGATGACTCCCGGGCCGGGCTCGGTGCGGCAGAGCTCCTCCATGAAGGCCGGCCGGTCCGGACCCGAGATCCGGGAGTCCCGGTAGGACATGCACCAGCACCCCAGACCGCCGGGCTTCCTCACCCCGACGACCTCACCGAAGTCATCGAAGCGCCCGACGGCGGGGCGCACCACGGTGCCCATGGTCGGGCTCAGCGGCCGGTGCCGGCGTAGACCGTCGCCTCTTCGTCGGAGTCCAGGCCGAAGGCGGTGTGGATCGCCGCCACCGCACGGTCCAGCAGCTCGACGTCGGTGATCACCGAGACGCGGATCTCGGAGGTGGAGATCAGGCCGATGTTGATCCCGGCGTCGCGCAGGGCGGTGAAGAACCGGGCCGAGACGCCGGGGTGGTTGCGCATCCCGCCGCCGATCAGCGAGACCTTGCCGACCTGGGGCACGAAGTCCAGGGACTCGAAGCCGATGATGGCCTTGTGCGCGTTGAGCATCTCCTGGGCGCGCTCGCCGTCCTCACCGGGGAGGGTGAAGGAGATGTTGGTGGTCTTGGTCGCCATGGAGACGTCCTGGACGATCATGTCGATGTTGATCGCGCCCTCGGCGATGAGGTTGAAGATCTCCGCCGCCTTGCCCGGGACGTCCGGGACGCCGGTGATGGTGAGTTTTCCTTCGGATGCGTCGTGAGAGACGCCGGAGATGATCGGCTGTTCCAAGGGTTCGCCTTCCTGAATCTTGACGGTGTCTTTGGGGTCGGGGATGACCCAGGTGCCTTCGAGCTGGCTGAACGAGGAGCGGACGTGGAGCTTCACGCCGAACCGGCGGGCGTACTCCACCGAGCGCAGATGCAGCACCTTGGTGCCGGCGGCCGCCATCTCCAGCATCTCGTCGCTGGAGATCTCATCGATCTTCCGGGCGGTCTTGACCACGCGCGGATCTGCGGTGAAGACCCCGTCGACGTCGGTGTAGATCTCGCAGGCGTCGGCCTTCAGCGCGGCCGCCAGGGCGACGGCGGTGGTGTCGGAGCCGCCGCGTCCCATCGTGGTGATGTCTCGGGACTCCCGGCTCATCCCCTGGAACCCTGCGACGATGCCGACGTGGCCGGCGTCGAGGGATTCCTGCACGCGCAGCGGGGAGACCTCGATGATGCGGGCCTTGCCGTGGATGGCGTCGGTGATCATGCCGGCCTGGGAGCCGGTGAAGGACTGGGCGGACTCGCCCAGCTCGTGGATCGCCATCGCCAGCAGCGCCATGGACATGCGCTCACCGGAGGAGAGCAGGATGTCCATCTCGCGGGACGGCGGTGACGAGGTGAGCTGGCCTGCGAGGTCGAGCAGGTCATCGGTGGTGTCACCCATCGCGGACACGACCACCACGACCTGGTGCCCGGCGCGCTTGGTCTCGACGATCCGCTTCGCCACTCGTTTGATGCTTTCGGCGTCTGCAACGGATGATCCGCCGTACTTCTGAACGATCAGGCTCATGACAGGTTGTCTCACTCCTGGGGATGTTTGGGAAGGTAGGTCAATTCTAAATCTGATCAGGCGTCGCCGAGCACAGCGCTGAGGAACTGCTGGGTGCGCTGGTGGCTGGGGTCCGAGAAGATCTTCTCCGGCGCCCCCTCTTCGATGACGCGGCCGCCGTCGAACATCATCACCTTATGGGAGACGTCGCGGGCGAAGCTCATCTCATGCGTCACGATCAGCATGGTCACATTGGTGGTGTCCGCGACGTTGCGCAGGATGTTGAGCACGTCCCCGACGACCTCGGGGTCCAGTGCGGAGGTGACCTCGTCGAGCAGCAGGATCTCCGGGTCCATGGCCAGCGCCCGGGCGATGGCGACGCGCTGCTGCTGTCCACCCGAGAGGCTCAGCGGGTGCTGGTCGGCCTTGTCGGGCAGGCCGACCTGTTCCAGCAGCGAATGTGCCTTCGCGGTGGCCTCGGCCTTGGACTGGCCCAGCACGTAGATGGGCGCCTCGATGATGTTCTCCAGCACGGTCATGTTGGGGAACAGGTTGAACTGCTGGAACACCATCCCGATCCGGGTGCGCAGCTTCTTCTGCTCCTTGGAGGAGACGGCGACGCGCTTGCCGTCCTTCTCCCGGTGGGTCAGCGGCTCGCCGTCGACGAAGATGTACCCGCCCGTGAGCTCCTCGAGTGTCATCACCAGGCGCAGGATGGTGGTCTTTCCCGAACCGGAGGGACCGATCAGGGTCACCCGTTCTCCGCGCCGGACCGAGAAGTTCAGGTCTTTGAGCACGATGTTGTCCCCGAAGCTCTTCTGAACATCGACGAACTCGATGACCGGGACCTCGGGGTCAGTTGGCGTAGGCAAGTCGCTTCTCCAGACGGTTGATCAGCAGTGCAGTGGGGTAGCTGGCGGCGAGGAAGATCAGGCCGGCGATGGTGATCGCCTCGGTGTAGCGGAAGGTCTGGGCGCCGATGGTCTGCGCGACCCGGACCATCTCGGCCACCGAGATCACGAAGAGGAACGGAGTGTCCTTGAACATCGAGATCGCGTAGTTGCCCAGCGAGGGGATGGTGGAGCGCAGCGCCTGCGGGATGACCACGCGGCGCCATGTCCGCCCGGCGCTCATCGAGAGCGCCTTGGTGGCCTCCCACTGACCCTTCGGCACCGAATCGATGCCGGCCCGGTAGACCTCCGACATGTAGGTCGCGTAGTGGATGCCGAACACGATGAAGCCTATGGTCAGCGGATCCATCCAGGTGAAGCCGTAGTAGAGGACCAGCAGCTGGACCACCAGCGGGGTCATCCGGATGAAGTTGGCCGCCCAGCGCAGGACGAAGGCGAGCGGGCGGGGGAGCACGCGCAGCAGGATGGCGATGACCAGGCCCAGAAGCGCCGCGATCACCGTGCCCACCACGGTCACCAGGAGGGTGACCTCGATGAATGCGCGCAGGATCGCCGGAAAGATCTCGATGGCGAAGTCCCAGTTCCAGACGTTGCCGGTGGCCCCTGTGGCGGGGGCCGGGTCTGCGGTGAATGGCATGACGGGGATCATGAGGCACCTCCCGGCTGGATGCCGGAGGTGGGCACCTTGGGTGCGGGAGAGAGGATCTCCCGCATGCTGAGCCCCTGGCCGAGTCGATGCTTGGCGCGAATCTCAAGCAGCCGCATCCCCTGGGTGAGCGCCAGTGCGAAGGCGAAGTATCCGATGAGACCGACGAAGGCGTAGGAGAACCAGGCGCTGGTCACGCGGCGCAGCTGATCCAGCTCGAAGTTGAAGTCATTGAGGCCGACGATGTAGACGATGGCCGAACCTTTCAGCAGGTGCACCAGCAGGTTGGCCAGTGAAGGGATCATCAGCGCCCAGGCCTGCGGGAAGATGACCCGGCGGATCTTATGGGTCCAGGACATGGAGAGCGCCACGGTGGCCTCCCACTGCCCGCTCGCCACGGAGGTCATCGAGGCGCGGACCGCTTCGGCGCCGTAGGCGCCGTAGTTCACGCCGAGCGCGATCACACCGACGGTGAAGGGGCTCTCCAGGGTCAGCCCGAAGAGGGGCAGCACGTAGTACACCCAGAACAGCTGCACCAGCAGCGAGGTGCCGCGGAAGAACTCGATGATGATGCGGGCGGGGGTGCGCAGCCACCATTTGGGGCTGCCGCCCATCAGGCCGAGGATCACGGCGATGACGAAGGCAAGGGCTGCACCGAGAAGGGTGAGCTGCACGGTGAGCAGGAATCCATCCCAGAGTCGGGGCCCGAAGTTCTGCAGCGACTCGAAGTTCTGCTGCTGTTGTTCTAACCAGTCCACGGTAGGAGGTGGTTCCTCTCTGCTGGAGGTCGTGTCACCGAAGTGGTGTCACCGAAGCGGTGGTCGGCCCTGTGGCCGGGCCGACCACCGTGGGGTGTATGAGACTCTCAGCTCAGTCTTCGATGTCCTGGAGTGCTTCCAGGTCGCCTTCGCAGAGTGCCTCGGCGGTCAGGTCGGCGGGCGGGATCTCTGCCTCGGTGAAGCCGTATTCGCCGATGATCTCCAGCAGCTCGCCGCTCTCCTTGAGCTCTGCGAGGTGCTCGTTGTATTCCTCGAGAAGCTCCGAGCCCTGTGGGAAGACGGTGGAGCCGGCGCCGTACTGCATGACGCCGTCCATGTCGTGGACGAAGCCCTCGGTGACCTCGACGCCGTCCATCTCACCGGCCATCTCGCTCAGCGAGATCGCGGTCAGGGCGAACACGTCCGCGCGACCACCGGTGACCATGTCCACGCCGTCGTCCGCGGTGCCCACGCCTTCAGCGTCGATGCCCAGGGCGTCGACGTAGCCGGCTTCGACGCCGGAGGACAGGGTGGCCAGCGTGATGTCCTCGCCGGATTCAATCGCCTCGGCGACGTCGTTGAGATCTTCCACGCCGTAGGGGTTGCCCTCTTCCACCAGCAGTGCGGTGGTGTACATGATCTCGGGCTCGGCGAAGGCAGCCTCTTCACAACGCTCGGGAAGAATGGACATGCCCGCGGAGACGGCCTCGTAGCGATCCGCGTTGAGGCCCGGTATGAGGCTGTCCCAGTCGGTGACCTCGGCCTCGATCGTGTAGCCCATCTCGCCGAAGATCTCCTCGGCCAGGGCGATCGTCGCGCCTTCGGGCTCCGCGTCGTCATTGAGATACGAATAGGGCTCTTCGCCGGCGATGGCGACGGTGATGACGTCCTCGCCGCCGCCTTCGGCTTCGCCGTTCTCGGCCTCATCATCGCCGCCCCCACAGGCGGTCAGAACCAGCAGTGCGGCGGCGCTCACGGCGCCTGCGCGGACTGCCATGGAAGTCTTGTTCCTCATCAGTGCTTACCTCATCCTCTGGTGTGCGTCTGGTGCGAGTCAGTCCGGCACCATGCTGCAAAACAGCACAGAACCGCCCTGTCCCAATACGCTAGACCGGTAAAGAGGATTTGGAAACTGATTTCTTGCCAGACGACAACGCTCGGCGGCTTCCAGCGGACCGTGGAATGGTCGGAAGAATCCCTCACGGTGATCCGCTGATGACCCGCGCTTCCCAGACGTGACTAGGACAACAGGGCAGACGAAAACGAACGGAAATACGACGGCGAAGAAACCTGGGTATTACCTGATCACGCTTGCATAACTATCTGGATACGGGGTGTCGGACCCAGGTCAGGACATCACGGTGCGGCCTTCGAAGGCCCGCCCGAGGGTGACGTCATCGGCGTATTCCAGGTCTCCGCCAACCGGAAGCCCCGAGGCCAGACGGGTGAGCTTGATGCCGATGGAGCCGAGCATCCGGTAGAGATACGTGGCGGTCGCCTCGCCTTCGAGGTTCGGGTCGGTGGCCACGATGACCTCGGTGATGGTGTCGTCGGAGAGCCTGCTGAGCAGCTCGCGGATGTGCAGCTGGTCGGGGCCGATCCCGGCGATCGGATTGATGGAGCCGCCCAGCACGTGATACTTCCCGCGGAAGGACCGGGTGCGTTCGATCGCCATGACGTCCTTGGACTCTTCGACCACGCAGAGCAGGCTGGGATCGCGTCGGCTGTCCTGGCAGATCCGGCAGGTGGTCTCCTCGGAGACGTTGAAGCAGATCGCGCAGAACTTGACCTTCTCCTTGACCGTGGTGATCGCATCGGCCAGGCGCTTCATGTCCTCGCCGTCGGCCTCGAGGATGTGGAAGGCCACGCGTTGCGCCGACTTCGGACCGATGCCGGGAAGTCGCCCGAGTTCGTCGATCAGATCTTGGACTGCGCCTTCATACACGGTGTGGACGAGCCTTCCTTCAGGGGTGGAGATTCAGTCTAACCGGGCTCACTCGTTGAGTCGGCGTTCCTCCAACAGGGTGGCTCCCAGGTGCTTCTCGAAGGCCTTGCGTCCGAAGACGCCGGAGTGCTCCAGCGGGACATCATCCTCACTGGCCACATCCTCCGGCTCAGCCTGAGCCCACGACGGCGGCGCGCTCTGGTCGTAGTCGCTCGGCGGGCCTGAGTCCCAGGCCGGGTCCGGGGGTGGAGCCGGCTGTGAGGGGTGGTCAGCAGGGGGTTCGGACGGCGGAGCCGACGGTGATCCGCCCCCGCCGCGCTGGGCCAGCCGACGGCGGATCTCCGCCGCGCGACTGGGCGCACCCCCGCCGGGCGGGCCGGCGGTGCTCCCTGCGGCGGTGTGCTGCGCTGGCGCGCTGTCCTGTGCTGCTGCGCTGTCCTGCGGATCGGCGCGCGAAGAGACTGTGCCAGGGGAGGCGTCCCCCGCTGCGAGCACGTCAGCCGGGGCGCTCCAGCGTGGGCCGGTTCCCGCGCGGCGGGCGAAGGCCGGGACCGGTGACTTCTCGGCGAGGGGCCGATAGGCGTCTCCGGCGTCGGGCTTCAGCGCCGACGCGTCGCTGCTCAGGTGCGCAGCCGCTTCGGGGGAGACCGCGGAAGACGCAGCTGCGCGGGAGTCGGCCGCGGCCGATTCCTCGGGATCGTTGGAATCGGGGTCGGTCGGGTCAAGATCGGCCGCATCGGGGTCGCTGGACCCGGCGGCTGTGTTGAGATCGGCGGAGGCGTTGGATTCGGCGGGGTGCTCAGAGGGCTGGTCTGCCGGCTGTTCCGGCGGGGCCTCGGCGAACCCGGGGTCGTAGGGCTCGGGCGGCTCCTCCTGGACCCAGGCAGGGGTGTCATCCCCAGGCTGGGCCTCTTGTGGAGCGGCCGCCGGGCTCAGCCGGCGGTCAGCTTTTGGGCCCCCACCACCGCCTGCCGAGGATGTGCCTCCGGTGACGAGCTTGAAGCGGACCTTCATGCCCAGCACGTCTTCGATCGCGGCGTTCATCGCCTGCTCGCCGTTGCGGTTGGCGAACGTGGTCCGTGCGCCCTCATTGGCGAAATCGAGGCTCAGGGCCTGCCCGTCGAAGCCGCCGACGCTCACATTGCCCTTGACCAGCATCCACAGCATGCGCGACTGGGACTTCAGCGAATCCACGATGTCGGGCCACGCCCGGCGCATCATCTCGTCCGTGGACCCTCCCGCAGCTGATGCGGGCGGCGACGCCGCAGCAGGTTCGCCAGCACCCGAGGGGGTCGGTGTCGCGGCCGGCGAGGCCGCAGGCTGGCGATCATGCGGCTGAGATGCTTCTGGCCGAGGCACTTCCGGCTGAGGCGTGTCCGACTGACGCGTGTCTCCGGCAGGCGGGCCCGCCTGCCGCCCGGGGGGTGCGGCTGCGGGGCGAGGATCGGAGGCCGCTGCGCTCTGCGCGGGGGCGGTCCACTTCGGATCGGCCGGGGCCTGGGGCTCAGCACGATCTTTCGACCTTGAGCCGGCTTCCGGCGCTGAGCTTGCGTCCGGCGTCGAGCTGGCTGCGGTCGAGCTGGCGCTGCCGCTCTGACGCGGGGCGTCGCCGGCGTCGTCACCGGCTGTGTCCACCTCGGCGTCGGGCGTCACGCCGGCTCCGGCGGCGAAGTCGAGCCGACGTTCGACGCGTTCGAGCCGTGCGGCTACCGAGGCGTGGCCCTGCTCGGCATGGGGCAGCAGCAGTCGAGCCATCAGCAGTTCGAGGTGCAGCCGCGGGGAGGTGGCGCCGACCATGTCGGTGAGCGCCTGGGCGCTGATGTCGGCCGCCCGGGAGAGTTCCGCGGAGCCGAGCTGGCCGGCCTGGGTCTGCATCGAACGGATCTGGTCCTCGGGGACCCCGCGCAGGATCGCGCCGGGGTTCTCCGGCACCGACTTCACCACGATCAGATCGCGCAGCCGTTCCAGCAGGTCCTCGACGAATCGTCGGGGGTCCTGTCCGGACTGGACGACTCGATCCACCACCGAGAAGGCGGTGGCACCGTCGAGCGCCGCCACGGACTGCACGACCTCGTCGAGCATGGTGGCGTGGGTGAAGCCCAGCAGCGCCGTCGCCCGGTCATAGTCCAGGGTGCGCTCGGCGGAACCGGCGATCAGCTGGTCCAGCACGGAGAGGGTGTCGCGCACCGAGCCGCCGCCGGCGCGGATCACCAGGGGCAGCACGCCGGGGGCGACGGTGACACCTTCCTGGTCGCAGAGCCGGTGCAGGTACTCCATCAGCGGCTCGGGCGGGACCAGTCGGAACGGGTAGTGGTGGGTGCGCGAGCGGATGGTCCCGATGACCTTGTCCGGCTCGGTGGTCGCGAAGATGAACTTGATGTGCTCCGGGGGCTCTTCGACGATCTTCAGCAGCGCATTGAAGCCCGCGGCGGTGACCATATGGGCCTCATCGATGATGAAGATCTTGTAGCGGTCGCGCACCGGTGCGAAGGTCGCGCGTTCGCGCAGATCACGGGCGTCATCGACGCCGCCATGGCTGGCGGCGTCGATCTCGATGACGTCCAGGGAGCCAGAGCCGCCCGTGGCGAGGTCCAGACAGGAGTCGCAGGTCCCGCAGGGGGTCCCGGTCGGGCCCTGTGCACAGTTCAGGCAGCGGGCCAGGATGCGGGCGGAGGTGGTCTTGCCACAGCCGCGCGGACCGGAGAAGAGGTAGGCGTGGGAGACCGCGTCCTTGCCCAGGGCCGTCATCAATGGTTCGGTGACGTGCTCCTGCCCGATCACCTCGGCGAAGGAGTCGGGACGATAGCGGCGATACAGGGCGGTGCTCACAGTGTGAAACCTTATCTGCTTGCTAGGACATGCGCATGCGGTCGGAGTCCTGATCTGAGCCGAGGTCCGGCACGCCGCCCCCAGCGCGCCCCGCGCCAGCGTCGGGATCGCGCTTCCGAGCGGCGAGGCGGGCGGTCACTCGCTGATTGCCCGGGACGATGTAGAGCCAGCTGGTCCATGGCCGCAGCCACACCACGACCAGGCTCAGCAGCAGCCCGCCCACCGTGCTGATCGCGACATGGAGCACCGGATCCACGCCGACCTCGCTGAGTCCGCGGTGGATCAGGATGATGATCGGGAAGTGACAGACGTAGACCACGATGGAGTTGCGTCCGACCCATTGCAGAAAGCTGTTGACCGTGCCGGCGGGTATTCGCGGCGCCACCCATAGGATGACCGCGATGCCGATCACGGCGGTGGGGGCCGCATAGAGGCTGCCCGCCCGGAACTCCCGGCTCTCCAGCCCGTGATGGGCCAGCAGGGCCATCACCACGCCGAGCGCCGCGATCAGCAGCCATGGTGCGGTGGCCCAGCGCTGCAGGATCCGCGCGCAGGCCGCACCGAGGAAGAAGAAGGCCCCGTAATAGAGCGTGCGGGTGACCAGCGAGTTGTCCACCTCGGTGAAATGCCGGGTGACGACCATGACCACGAACACGACGACGGCCAGTCCACTCAGCAGCTGCGGCCGGGACACCAGCGGCTTGAGCAGCATCCCGAAGATGTAGCAGAGCGTCAGCGCCATCAGGAACCAGAGATAGTCACCCGTCAGCCAGTACTGCAGCCTGCCGGGCCCGCCGCGGTAGATCAGCACGCCGAATCCGACCAGCCAGATCATCAGCGGCCAGATGATGCCGGCGAACTTCCCCCAGAGGTAGGCGGCTGAGGATTTTGTCAGCGAGCGCGGCAGCAGGGTTCCAGAGAGGAACATCAGCAGCGGCATCCGGAACGGCTCGAGGTAGAGGTTCAGCTGGATCCACTGATCCACGCCGAGCCCGTTGGCCCGAGGAATGTCGGATCCGTGGAGCACCACCACCAGCAGCACGGCGACGCCGCGCAGCAGATCCATCCACCGCATGCGAGGGGAGGTGTCAGTCAGTGGCTGGGACATGGTCCTGGGAACGGATCTCTCGTGAGGGGCCGGGTGCTGCATCGCCGCACCCTGGCGCGAGGAGACGGTGATTTCACTGTAACGGACGACGTTCGCACTGATCACCCCACTGACCAACCGTTCGGTCATTAATTCTGGTACATTAGCGCTCATGCCAGTGACCTGAGTCACAGGCATAACCCAGGAATCACTCGTGCGTCACCTGACGTGTTCAGCCTTTGGAGCAGATATGAGCCAGACCACCTATCTCAGCAGCGAGGGGCATGACCTGACTCGTGAAGAGAAGAAGGTCCTTGCGGGAACCCTCGTCGGCACCACCATCGAGTGGTACGACTTCTTCATCTATGCGCAGGCCGCTGGCTTCGTGCTGGCGGTGCTGTACTTCGAGCCGCTCGGCGAGGACAACGCCGCGCTGGCGCAGATCGTCGCCTGGGCCTCGGTCGGCATCTCCTTCCTCTTCCGCCCGCTCGGCGCGATCCTTGCCGGCATGGTCGGTGATCGGTACGGCCGCAAGGTGGTCCTGGTCATCACGTTGATGGGCATGGGTGGAGCCACCGTGCTCATCGGCCTGCTGCCCACCTATGCGAGCTGGGGCATCCTGGCGCCGGTCCTGCTCATCGTGCTTCGCGTGCTGCAGGGCCTCTCGGCCGGCGGCGAATGGGGCGGCGCGGCACTGCTCGCCGTCGAACACGCCCCCCGGCACAAGCGCGGACTCTTCGGCGCATACCCGCAGATCGGCGTCCCGCTGGGCATGCTGCTGGCCACCGGATTCATGTTCGCGCTCAACGCCATGACCACCGAGGAGCAGTTCCTCGAGTGGGGCTGGCGCGTGCCGTTCCTCTTCTCCTTCGTGCTGATCATCGTGGGCTTCCTCATCCGGCTGAAGGTCGACGAGTCCCCGGTCTTCCTTGAGATGAAGGAGCGCAAGAAGGAATCCTCGGCCCCGCTCAAGGAGCTGGTGACCACGCACAAGAAGTACACCTTCCTTGCCGCGCTGATCTTCGCCGCGAACAACGCCGCGGGCTATCTGGTGATCGCCTTCTTCGCCGCGTACGGCGTGAACACGCTGGGCATGGATCGCAACGACACCCTGATCGCCTCGCTGATCGGCGGCGTCGGCTGGTTCATCTTCACGCTCTTCGGCGGTTGGATCTCCGACCGCATCGGACGCGTCAAGACCTTCCAGATCGGCTACGGCATCATCATCGTCTGGGCGATCCCGATGTGGTTCCTGCTCGACACCGCATCGCTGCCGCTCTTCGCCCTGGCGATCTTCATCCTGACCATCGGTCTCGGCCCGTCCTACGGCCCGCAGTCGGCGCTCTACGCCGAGATGTTCCCGGTCAACATCCGCTTCTCCGGGGTGTCGATCGGCTACGCCCTGGGCTCGATCATCGGCGGCGCCTTCGCGGCCACCATCGCGCAGACGATCCTGAACACCACCGGACAGTCCTGGCTGATCGGCCTCTACATCGCGATCCTGGCGATCATCTCCTTCATCGCCGTCTCGATGGTTCCGAAGAAGCTCCAGGGGATCAATCTCAACGACGACAGCGAGCGCGAGGAATTCTCGGTCATGCCGGGATCGCGCTGACCTGCTGACTTATCAACCTGGAGCGGATAATCTCTGTTCCACACCGCGGAGACGCGGTGATCACTCGCAGCACCAGCAGCACCAGCAGCACCTGAATCACGCACAGCATCACACCGGTGAACCCCACCGGTGAATGACGCACCAAGATGAGGAGCAACTATGCGATCACGCAGCACAACCATGAGGCTCTCCGCGGCGGTTGCCGCCACGGCACTGATGCTCACCGCCTGCGGCGGGGACACCGAGGGCGAAGACACCGAGGGCGAGGCCGGCGAAGAAGCCGGCAGCTACTCGATCGGCATCACCCAGATCGTCGCCCACCCGTCCCTCGACGAGGCGCGCGACGGCTTCAAGGCGGCCTTCGAGGACGCCGGCGCCGAGGTGGAATGGGATGAGCAGAACGCCCAGGGCGAGCAGGCCACCGCCAGCAACATCGCCGGCACCTTCGCCACTTCGGACATGGACCTGATCCATGCGATCGCCACCCCGACCTCTCAGGCCGCGGCCCAGGCGATCACCGACAAGCCGATCGTGTTCTCCGCGGTCACCGACCCCGAAGAAGCCGGCCTGGTGGATTCCTGGGAAGAGCCCGGCGGCAACATCACCGGCGCCTCAGACCTGAACCCGGTGATGGAGCAGTTCGAGCTGCTCCAGGAGATCGCACCCGACGTCGAGACCGTGGGGATCGTCTACTCCTCCGGCGAGACGAACTCCGCCGTGCAGGTGGAGCTCGCCCAGGAGGCCGCCGACGAGCTCGGCCTGGAGATCCAGGAGGCGACCGTCTCGAACTCCTCCGAGGTCCAGCAGGGTGTGGAGTCGCTCAACGTCGACGCGATCTGGGTCCCGACCGACAACGCTGTCGTCTCGGCGCTGGAGTCCGTGCTGCAGTACGGACAGCAGAACAGCATCCCGGTGATCGCCTCCGAGGGTGACTCGGTCATCCGCGGCTCGGTGGCCACCTACGGCATCAACTACGCCGCCCTCGGCCGCCAGGCCGGCGAGATGGCGCTGCGGATCCTCGAAGACGGTGAGGACCCGGCAACCATGGCGGTGGAGACTCAGGAGACTCTGGAGCTCATCGTCAACCCTGAGGCAGCCGAGGCCATGGGCGTCGAGCTGGACCAGGAGCTGCTTGACCGCGCCGACGTCGTCGTCGGCGAGGACGTCGAAGCCGAGGACCCCGCTGAGGCCGACGAGGCCGAGGGTGACGAGGACGCAGAAGACGAGGACACAGAAGAGGAAGAGGACGAGTAGACCCGCACGGGTGACTCGACTCGACCCCCTACGGCCGCCTCAGGCGGCTATGACTGACAGATGACCACCAGGCCGGGCGCCGGAACAGCCGCACCAGGCTGCACCGGCGCCCGTCGCCTGAGTGGACGTGGACCCGCCGACGGCCGTTGATCCGGCTGCGACGACAAATGAGGACACATGATCACAGCATTCGAGCTCGGGCTGATCTACGCGATCATGGCCCTGGGCGTGTACCTGACCTTCAGGATTCTTAACTTCCCCGACCTGACCGTCGACGGGTCCTTCACCTCCGGTGCGGCGACGGCGGCGATCCTGATCACCAACGAGGTGGACCCGTTCCTGGCCACCGCCGCGGCCTTCGTGGTCGGCAGCCTCGCCGGGATGATCACCGGCCTGCTGCACACCAAGGGCAACATCAACGGGCTGCTGGCAGGCATCCTCACGATGATCGGGCTGTACTCGATCAACCTGCGCATCATGGACGGGGCGAACGTGCCCCTGCTGGGCCAGGACACCGTCATCTCCATGATGCGCGGATTCACCGGCGTGGGCTGGACCTCGGTGGCCGTGCTCGCCGCCGTCGCGCTGATCTTCAAGCTGATCATGGACTGGTACCTGCAGACGGACAACGGGCTGGCCCTGCGCGCCACCGGTGACAACGAGCAGATGATCAGCTCCTTCGCGGTCAGCACCGACCGGCAGAAGATCATCGGACTCATGCTCTCCAACGGGCTGGTCGGCATCGCCGGCGCCGTCGTCGCCCAGCACCAGGGATTCGCCGACATCGGCATGGGCATCGGTCTGATCCTGGTCGGACTGGCCTCGGTGATCGTCGGCCAGGCCATCTTCGGCAGCCGCAGCGTCATCCAGGCCACCCTCGCCGTGATCCTCGGCGCCGTGGTCTACCGCCTGGCGATCCAGCTCGCGCTCAACGTCGGACTCAACCCCAACGACATGAAGCTGATGTCCGCGGTGCTCGTCGTCGCGGCCCTGCTGCTGCCCCAGTGGAAGGGCTTCTCGAAGCTGAGCCTGCGCCGCAAGGGCCCCTCGCCGCTGGCCGACGCCGCCGCCCCGCTGACCACCTCAGATGCGCACCTGTCCAAGACTTCGGCAGAGAAGGGAGCCTGACATGTTGAACATCGCCTCAGTCTCCAAGACGTTCTTCCCCAACACCGTCAACGAGCGCCGCGCGCTGGTGGACGTGAACCTGGAGCTCAAGGAGGGTGACTTCGTCACCGTCATCGGCTCCAACGGCGCGGGCAAGTCCACCCTGCTCAACACCGTGGCCGGACGCATCCACCAGGACACCGGCGTGGTCTCCCTCGACGGCACCGACGTCAGCAGGCTCAAGGAGCACCAGCGGGCCGCGCAGGTCGGCCGGGTCTTCCAGGACCCGATGGCAGGCACCGCCCCTAACCTCAGCATCGAGGAGAACCTCTCCCTGGCGGACCGCCGCGGGCGTCCGCGCGGGCTCTCCCGCGGGGTGACCAAGTCGAAGCGCGATCGCTTCGCCGAGGCGCTGAAGCAGCTCGAGCTGGGCCTGGAAGGACGGCTGAAGACCAAGGTCGGGCTGCTCTCCGGCGGACAGCGCCAGGCGCTGAGCCTGCTCATGGCCACGTACTCCGACCCTCGCGTGCTGCTGCTCGATGAGCACACCGCGGCCCTGGACCCGCAGCGCGCGGAGCTCGTCACCCGGCTGACCAGGAGTGTGGTGGAGGACAAAGGTCTGACCACGCTGATGGTCACGCACAACATGGTGCAGGCGCTCGAGGTCGGCAACCGGCTGATCATGATGCACGAAGGCCGGATCATCCTCGACGTCGGCGCCGAGCAGAAGGCCCAGATGACCCCGCAGGACCTCCTCGCCGAGTTCGGCAAGCTCAAGGGTGCTGTGGTCGACGACAAGACGCTGCTGCAGTAGGGCGGCGCGCACACCGGATCGACCAGGCGCACACTGGGTCGACCAGGGACTGACACTGGGCTGAGGCCGGGCAGATGATGCTCAGCCTCAGCCCGGTGCTCGTTCCGGGCCCCTTCTTGGGATCAGCCGGCGCTCACTCGGCCCAGGGCGAGCTGCGGATGACCTCGACGAAGTCCCCGCGCTCGAAGCCGGGCATGAAATGGGCGAGCACATCGGCCTTCACGTTGCCGAAGGTGGTCTCCGGGCGGTCCTTGAGCCCCTCGGTGAACGCCGCGAGGATCTGATTCTTGAAGTCCGGCCGGGGATGGGCCTCGACGACGGCGGCCCGCTGCTCATCGGTGATCGCGTCATAGCCCAGGCCCAGCACGTCGAGCTCGACCCCACGGGTCACCAGCGCGACCTCCGGATCCATGTGAAGCGGGATCTCCGGGGTGGTGTGCAGCGCGATGCCGTTCCACACCTTCTGCGCGTCCTCCGCGGCGATGCCATGGCTGAGCAGGAAGCGGCGGGCCTCATCGGCGGCGTCGATCTCGAATCGCTGGTCGGTCCGCCGGTAGGTCTCGGTGAGCCCCAGATCGTGGAACATCGCGCCGATGTAGAGCAGCTCCGGGTCTGCGCTGGTGCCCAGCTCCTCGCCGCGCAGCGACCCGAAGAGGTAGACCCGGCGAGAGTGGTGGAAGACCAGCGGGGCGGCCACGTCGCGGACCAGCTCGGTCGCCTCGCGCGCCATCGTGGAGTCGGGAATGGTGATGCCTGCAATGATTTCGCTCATGTTCCCCATTGTGGACCAGGGTGGGGGTCGGCCGGGGATCATGCTGTGATTGACCACACAGTGCACTCATGGAAGAGTGACAGGTGAACGATCGGTCAGTTATTCCTGTGAAAGGCGCATGACGTGGCGATCAGCCCTGTATATCTTGTCTCCGGCACCCGCACTCCCGTCGGCCGCTACGGCGGCGCTCTGTCCTCGGTACGTCCCGATGACCTCGCCGCCCTGGTGGTGCGCCAGGTGGTCGAGGAATCCGGCATCGACCCGGCCCACGTCGACGAGGTCATCCTCGGCAACGCCAACGGCGCCGGGGAGGAGAACCGCAACGTCGCGCGGATGGCGTGGCTGCTCGCCGGCTTCCCGGACAGCGTTCCGGGCATCACCGTGAACCGGCTCTGCGCCTCCGGGATGAGCGCGATCTCCCAGGCCCAGCACATGATCGCCGCCGGAGCCGCCGACATCGTCGTCGCCGGGGGAGTCGAATCCATGTCCCGCGCCCCCTGGGTGATGGCCAAGCCCACCACCGCCTTCGGCAAGCCCGGAGAGGTGGTCGACACCTCCATCGGCTGGCGGTTCCCCAACCCCAAGTTCCAGGCCATCGAGAAGCGCACCTTCTCCATGCCCGAGACCGCCGAGGAGGTCGCCCGGGTCGAAGGCGTCACCCGTGAAGACGCCGACGCCTTCGCCGTCGAGTCCCAGCGCCGCGCGCTCGCCGCGATCGACGCCGGCCGGCTGGCCCGGGAGATCACCCCGGTCGAGGTCCCCGGACGCAAGGGTGCGATCACCGTGGTGGACACCGACGAGGGCCCCCGACGCGGGATCACCGCCGAGACCCTCGCCGGGCTTCGCCCCGTGGTCGCCGGCGGCTCCGTGGTCACCGCGGGCAACGCCTCCTCGCTCAACGACGGCGCCTCCGCGGTGATCGTCGCCTCCGAGGCCGCCGTGCAGAAGTACGGGCTGACCCCGCGGGCGCGCATCGCCGGCGGTGCCAGCGCAGGACTCGCGCCGGAGATCATGGGCATGGGCCCGGTCCCGGCCACGGCTAAGGCGCTGGACCGCGCCGGCTGGGGGATCGCGGACCTCGGCGCCGTGGAGCTCAACGAGGCCTTCGCCACCCAGTCCCTTGCCAGCATGCGCCGGCTCGGCCTGGACCCCGGAATGGTCAACGCCGACGGCGGAGCGATCGCGCTGGGCCACCCGCTGGGCTCCTCCGGCTGCCGGATCGTGCTGACCCTGGCCCGGCGGATGGAGGACGAAGGCGTGGCCCGCGGGCTCGCCACCATGTGCGTGGGCGTCGGCCAGGGCGCCGCGCTGCTGCTGGAGAAGGCCTGAGCCCATGAGCGCACCAGATCCCACGCTGCTCGACGCAGCGGACTTCAGCACGCTGACGATCACCGAGTCCGCGGACCGGCTGCACGCCCAGCTGGACCGCCCCGAGGTCCGCAACGCCATCGACGCCACCATGATCACCGAGCTGCACGCGGTCTGCGCACACCTGGAGCACCACCCGAAGGTGCTGATCCTCTCCGGCACCGAGTCCGGCGGCAAAGGCATCTTCGCCTCCGGGGCTGACATCGGACAGCTCAGAGACCGACGACGCGCGGACGCGCTGCGCGGAGTCAACTCCACCGCCTTCGAACGCCTGGCCAAGCTGCCCATGCCGGTGATCGCCGCACTGGACGGCTACGCCCTCGGCGGTGGCGCGGAACTGGCCTGGGCCGCCGACTTTCGGCTCGGCACCCCTGCGGTGAAGATCGGCCAGCCCGAGACCGGGCTGGGCATCATCCCGGCCGCCGGGGCGCTCTGGCGGCTGCGTGAGCTCACCGGTGAGGGCGTCGCCAAGGAGATCCTGCTCGCCGGGCGCATCCTCGACGCCCAAGAGTCCCTGGACCACGGGCTGCTCAACGCGGTGCACCCCGCCGCAGAGCTGCTCGACGCCGCCCACGCCCTGGCGGACCGGATCGGCAGACAGGACCCGCTTGCGGTGCGAATCAGCAAGCAGGTCTTCTCCATGCCGCGCGAGGCCCACCCGCAGGTCGACAACCTCGCCCAGGCGATCCTGTTCGAGTCCGAGGCCAAGTTCGAACGCATGCAGGCCTTCCTGGACCGCCGCGAGGCCAAGACCGCGGCGAAGGACGCAGAGAAGACCGCGGCGAAGGCCGATCCCAAGCCAGCACAGACATCAGGAGACCACGGATGAGCACCTCGACCGCAGCGACACAGCCTTTCCCCGCCACCGTCGGAGTGCTCGGCGGAGGCCGGATGGGGGCTGGGATCGCCCATGCGTTCCTCATCGCCGGAGCCGAAGAGGTCGTCGTCGTCGATGTCTCAGAGGCAGCGGCCCAGACCGCCGCCGCGCGGATCACCAAGGATCTCCAGGCCTCGCTGAGCCGGGGGAAGATCGACGGCGAGCTTGCGAGCTGGGCAGACCGGCTCACCGCCACCGCCGATGTCACCGCGTTCACCCGCTGCGGCCTGGTGGTCGAAGCGGTGCCCGAGGATATGGCGCTCAAGGTCGATTCGCTGCGCCGGGCCGAGGCGCAGCTGACCCCGGAGGCCTGGCTGGCCACGAACACCTCCTCGCTGTCCATCACCGCGCTGGCGGAGCACCTGCAGCGGCCCGAGAGGTTCTGCGGGCTGCACTTCTTCAATCCGGTGCCGGCCTCGAAGCTGGTGGAGGTGGTGCTCGCCGAGCGCACCGGCGAAGAGCTCGCCGCGCTCAGCCCGCGATGGGTCGAGGCCCTGGGCAAGACGCCCGTGGTGGTCAAGGACGCACCCGGCTTCGCCTCCTCCCGGCTGGGAGTGGCGATCGGGCTCGAAGCCATCCGGATGGTCGAAGAAGGCGTGGCCGCTCCGGCCGACATCGACAACGCGATGGTGCTCGGCTACAAGTTCCCGATCGGGCCGCTGGCGCTGACCGACATCGTCGGCCTCGACGTGCGGCTGGGGATCGCTGAATACCTGGAGTCCCAGCTGGGCGAGCGTTTCGCTCCGCCGCAGCTGATGCGCGAGATGGTGGCCCGAGGCGAGCTGGGACAGAAGTCCGGCAAGGGCTTCTACGACTATCCCGAGGCCTGATCCTCAGGTCCTGACCCTGCAGGTCCAGATCGCGAGCGGCGGGATCAGCGCGACGCATCCTGGACCAGCCATCGCGCCGTGGCCTCATCGAGGATGAGATCAGTGGGCAGCCCGGCAGCCAGGGCCCCGCGCAGGCCGCTGATCTTCGCCTCACCCGAGACGATGCAGATCCGCCGCGGCACCTGTCGCAGCAGCTCCAGGTCCGGTCCCGTGCTGCGCTGATTGATCAGCAGGTCACGGTGGCTGCCGTCGGCGCGGAAGAACATCGTCGCCACGTCTCCGACCACCCGCTCCGCGTCCAGCGCGCGCAGGTCCGCCTCATCGAGGTACCCGCCCGAGTACACGTGGCTGGGGATCCCGGAGTTGGTCGAGCCGACCCCGAAGATCGCCATGGTCATGCGTCGCTGGAGCTCGAGGATCCTCAACACGCTGCGTTCGGCCCACATCGCGGTCTTGGTGTCGGCGTGATCGAAGAAGGCCGGGACCGGAAACTGCTCGACGCGGGCGCCGTAGGCGTGACCGAATCGGCGCAGGATCTCACTGGCATAGGCGATCCCCGTGGTCTGGGTGTTCCCGGCCCCGTTGAGCTGCACGATCGTGCTGTCGTGGGTGATCCTCCGGCTCAGGTGCTGGCTCACGGCGCTGAGCGTGGAGCCCCAGGCCACGCCGATGATCGCATTGGAATCGACCAGGGGGCCTATGGTCCGGGCCGCCTGGATCGCCACCCGGTCCAGCGACTCTGAATCACTGACCAGATCCGAGACCGGCACGACATGGGCGTCCACTCCGAAGCGTCGCCGGATCTCGTTCTCCAGAGACGGTGCCCGGTGCGCCGGATTATTGACCTGAATCTCGACCAGACCGGTGTCACGCGCCATCGAGAGCAGGCGGGAGACCGTGGACCGCGAGGTCATGAGCTCCCGTGCGATGGCGTTCATCGTCAGGTCCTGGAGGTAGTACATCTGCGCCGCGCGCAGGGCATCGCCGCTCCTGGATCGTGCGGACTCCGCGGTGGATGAACGTGCAGCGGGCTGAGATCTGTCGTCCCCTGGCGATGTGTTGATGATCAATCCTTCCCTAGATTCTGCACGTCTGTGCACCACCATTGACTATTTGTCCCGAAGTTTCAAGAGTGTACCTATACGCACGGATGACCCCGATGTAGCACCTGACACCCTGAGGAGAATGTGATGGCCGACACAATGATGACCAATGGCGACACCCGGATCCCCGCTGAGAGAGCAGAGGTTCGGCAGCTCCGAGAGACCCCGCGGGCTTCGGTGTTGATCATCGGCGGCGGAATCAACGGTGTCGGCACCTTCCGAGATCTGGCGCTGCAGGGCGTGGACGTGGCGCTCGTGGAGCGCGGCGACTATTGCCAAGGAGCATCCGGGGCGTCCTCGCACATGATCCACGGTGGGATCCGCTACCTGGAGAACGGCGAGTTCAGACTGGTTCGCGAATCGGTGGTCGAGCGCAATGGCCTGCTGAAGACCGCCCCGCACTACGTGAAGCCGCTTCAGACCACGATCCCCATCTTCAGCACCTTTTCCGGGGTCCTCGCCGCCCCGCTGCGGTTCATCACGCACCGCCAGCACGGGCAGCCTCGCGAACGGGGAGCATTCCTGATCAAGGCGGGCCTGACCATGTATGACTGGTTCTCCCGCGCAGGCGGCGCGGTCCCGCGGCACCGTTTCGCCGGTCGCCGCGCATCCCTCGCGCAGCTCCCGGATCTGCGTCCCGACGTGCGCTACACGGCCACCTACTTCGACGCCTCGGTGCACAACCCGGAGCGGATGACCCTGGATGTGCTGCGTGACGGTCTCAACGCCAACCCGGAGGTCCGGGCCACGAACTACGTCAGCGCGGTGAGCCGCAGCGGGGAGTCCGTGATGCTCCGCGACGAGCTCACCGGAGCTGAGTTCCCGTTCACCGCCGACGTGATCGTCAACGCCACCGGGGCCTGGGTCGATGGGACCAACGAGTCCCTCGGTGAGCCCAGCGCCTTCATGGGCGGCACCAAGGGCTCCCACATCGTGCTCGATCACCCCGAGCTGCTGGCCGCCTGTGCGGGTCGCGAGATGTTCTTCGAGAACACCGACGGTCGCATCGTGCTGATCTACCCCATCGAGGACCGAGTGCTGGTGGGCACCACTGACATCGACGTCGACGTGAACGAACCCGCCGTGTGCACCCCCGAGGAGGTCGACTACTTCATCGACCTGGTCGGACAGGTGTTCCCCCGGATCGCAGTGGAGCCCGGGCACGTGGTCTACAGCTTCTCCGGCGTCAGGCCGCTGCCCCGCCACGACGCGACCCAGCCGGGCTTCGTCTCGCGGGACTACCGCATCGAGAAGCGCGAGGACCGGATCGCTGGACAGTCTGTGACCACGCTCAGCCTGGTCGGCGGGAAATGGACCACCTTCCGGGCGCTCTCCGAGCACCTGACCGATGATGTGCTCGAAGTCCTGGGCAAGCCCCGCACGGTCAGCACCGCCGGGCTCGCCATCGGCGGCGGCGCCGACTTCCCGAAGACACCCTCCGCAGAGAAGGCCTGGATCATGGCCCACGCCCGAGACGGCCTCTCCGCCGAGCGGGTGGAAGTGCTGCTGACCCGGTACGGGACCCGTGCCGCGGAGGTCATCGATCACCTCCGTGCCGGCGCGGACAAGGACCTCGACTCGACGCCTGAGCTGAGCCAGCGCGAGCTGGCCTACATGGTGGAGCACGAGCAGATCGGCCACCTGATCGACGTCCTGATCCGCCGCACCTCCCTGGCCTTCCGCGGGCTCGTCACCGCCGAGCTGCTCAGCGAGCTGGGTGAGAGCCTCGCTCCGCTGCTGGGCTGGGACGCAGAGACCATCGCCTCCGAGATCAAGGACGCACAACGAGTGCTGCGTGAATGGCACACCGTTGAGCTCAAGGATCTGGTGGCCTGACTCCGGCGGGCAGCAGCCCGACGGGAACCCCCTGAAAAATGAATAACGAAAGGAGCCAAAGATGTCTCTAGAAGCTTTCGTCGCCGAGACATTCGGCACCATGCTGCTGCTGCTGCTCGGTTGTGGCGTGGTCGCCAACGCCGTCCTGCGAGGCACCAAGGGCAACAACGGCGGATTTCTGATGATCAACTTCGGCTGGGGGCTCGGCGTCTTCGCCGGCGTCTACGTCGCGGCGCTCTCCGGAGCGCATCTGAACCCCGCCGTCACGGTCGGTCTGCTGGTCAACGGCGACATCGAGACGCTGGGCCCCGACATCGAGAAGTCGGCTCTCAACGTGGTGCTCTACTTCGCGGCGCAGCTGCTGGGCGCCATGATCGGAGCCTTCCTGTGCTACCTCTCTTATAAGAAGCACTTCGACGCGGAGCCTGACCCAGGGGCCAAGCTGGCCGTCTTCGCCACCGGCCCAGCCATCAGGTCCTCCCCCTGGAACCTCATGACTGAGATCATCGGCACCTTCGTGCTGGTGTTCGTCATCATCGCCTTCGCGGGTACACCTTCGGGTCTCGGACCCCTCGCGGTGGCACTGCTGGTGGTCGGCATCGGCGCCTCCCTCGGTGGGCCCACGGGCTACGCCATCAACCCGACTCGTGACCTTGGGCCCAGAATCGTCCATGCGCTGCTGCCCATCAAGGGCAAGGGCGGAAGCGACTGGTCCTACGCCTGGGTTCCGATTCTCGGCCCCCTGATCGGCGGTGCTCTGGGCGGTCTGCTGGCCATGATGGTCACCCTTCCCGTCGTGAACGGATAGCGCAGAAGCATCGCGGGCGGCTCGGCTGCTGCCCGTAATCGGAACTTTCACCGACTGCACACTCAACGAGGAGAACAACATGTCGAAGTACGTCATCGCGATCGACCAGGGCACCACCTCGAGTCGAGCCATCATCTTTGACCACAGCGGGAACATCGTGTCCTCGGGTCAGAAGGAGCACGAGCAGATCTTCCCCAAGGCGGGCTGGGTCGAGCACGACCCGATGGAGATCTGGAACAACACCAGGGAAGTCATCGGCAACGCACTCTCGAAGGTGAACCTGACCCGGCACGACATCGCCGCGGTGGGCATCACCAACCAGCGTGAGACCACGGTGGTGTGGGACAAGCACACCGGAGAGCCCGTCTACAACGCGATCGTCTGGCAGGACACTCGCACCCAGTCGATCGTGGACGAGCTCGCCGCCGACGGCGGGGTGGAGCGCTTCAAGACGAAGGTCGGTCTGCCGCTGGCGACCTACTTCTCCGGCACCAAGGTGAAGTGGATCCTGGACAACGTGGAAGGTGCCCGCGCCAGGGCCGAGGCCGGGGACCTCTACTTCGGGAACACCGACTCCTGGATCACCTGGCACCTCACCGGCGGCACCGAGGGCGGCGTGCACATCACCGATGTCACCAACGCCTCACGGACCATGTTCATGGACCTCGAGACCCTCTCATGGGATGACGAGCTCCTGAAGGCCTTCGGGGTGCCCCGCTCGATGCTGCCGGAGATCAAGTCCTCCTCGGAGGTCTACGGCACGGTCCACACCGCTCAGCTGCTGCGCGAGACGCCGGTGGCCGGGATCCTCGGTGACCAGCAGGCCGCGACGTTCGGTCAGGCCGCGTTCGAGAAGGGCGGGGCGAAGAACACCTATGGCACCGGCAACTTCCTGATCGTCAACACCGGTGAGGAGATCGTCCACTCGAAGAACGGGCTGCTCACCACCGTCTGCTACAAGCTGGGCGACGCCAAGCCGGTCTACGCCCTGGAGGGCGCGATCGCCGTGACCGGATCGCTGATCCAGTGGCTGCGCGACAACCTGGGGTTCATCAAGACGGCACCCGAGGTGGAGGAGCTGGCCAAGTCGGTGGAGGACAACGGCGGGGTCTACGTGGTGCCCGCCTTCTCCGGGCTGTTCGCTCCCTACTGGCGGGGCGAGGCGCGCGGGGTCATCGTGGGTCTCACCCGCTTCGTGAACAAGGGCCACATCGCCCGGGCCGCGCTGGAGGCCACGGCCTTCCAGACCCGCGAGGTGCTCGACGCGGCCAACGCCGACGCGGGGGTCGACATGGCGGACCTGCGGGTCGACGGCGGGATGGTGGCCAACGATGCGCTGATGCAGTTCCAGGCCGACATCCTTGGGATCCCGGTGATCCGGCCGAAGGTGGTCGAGACCACGGCGCTTGGTGCGGCCTATGCGGCGGGCCTGGCGGTGGGCTTCTGGAGCGACACCGATGAGCTGGCGACCAACTGGGCGGAGGACAAGCGCTGGCTGCCGTCGATGGACGACGCCGAGCGTGATCGCCAGATGCGTCTCTGGAAGAAGGCCGTGACCCGGACGTTCGACTGGGTGGACGAGGACGTCAAGTAGCACTCAAGCAGCCGACGTCGAGCGGCAGACAGCTGCGCGCAGCTGAACGGGCCCGTGCTGATCCCTTGAGATCGGTGCGGGCCCGTCTGCGTGTCAGGTGCGTCGGGTGAGGGGCGCCGCAGCGAGGGCGACGTGTCAGGGGAGTCTGGACCCTCGACCGGGATGTGGGGTGGCCACCAGCCCGTGACGCCCGCGTCTGCCGCGGTACGTCGCCGTCTCCGGGGGCCTCCAGGCGCCGAGCGCCTCCTCCTCGACGGCGAAGACCTGCACGCCCAGCGGGTGACAGTGCTCGAGCTGCTCTTCGGTGGTCGCCGCATCGGGTCCCCACATGTGCACCGAGAGGTCGCCTCCGGGGCAGGTGGAGAGCGCGCAGAGCAGATCGATCTCGGCGAAGAACTCGAAGTAGTCACCGGGCTGGGTGGGGCAGGCATCCATGAAGTACTCACGCTTCTCATTGAGGCCTGCGAACTGGAACACGTTGAGCACATCGTGGACGTCGTACTCGGTGAGGCCGTGACCGTGGATGGCCCGGGTGAGGTTGGAGTGGCAGTGGTAGTCGAAGTCCTCACCGGTGAGCATCCGATTGACATAGGGGTCACAGCGGGTGCCCAGCAGGTCGTGGATGACCTCGGCGTCGGGGTGCTCGGCCAGGGAGTCCCCGATCACCGTGGCCATCGGGCGCAGGTGGGGGAGTGTGGACCAGAAACGGTCATAGGTGGTCATCGAGGCGCGCTGCAGCTGCCGGGTCCGGGCGGCCCAGAACCGTTCGCGCGGGTTGTGCAGGTTCCACAGGTTCAGGTCACCGACCTGCGGACCCTCGATGGCGCTGATCCGCACGATCGACCCGGCACTGACCTCCCAGGCGTGACCGGAGCGGACTGGGATCTCGAACTCCCGGGTCAGCGTCCGCTCGGCGGAGGCCACGGCGTCATAGAAGCTGCGATCCGGGTCCAGCGGTCCTGAGGGGATCGACTGATACGCGGCGGGCTGATCGTAGGTGCGCGGCCTCGCTGTCCGTGCGCTCGCAGCGTCTGGGACGGTGGGGTCAGCGGTCGCGGGTTCTCCGCTGGTGAGGTCTCCGGTCATGCTGTCTCCTTCTCGCGGGGAAGGGTCCAGTCTAGGGAAGAGGCCGGGGCCGACATCTGTTGTCGGCCCCGGCCCGTTCTGCTCATCCCTCAATGGTGCAGCCTATTGATCCTCAGAGATCCGCCAGCGCGGAGGACGGGTCCTCCAAGCAGGTGGCCACGAAGTTCAGGAACCCGCCGGCGGTGCCGCCGTCGCACACCCGGTGATCGAAGGCGATGGTCAAGGTGGCGACCTTGCGGACTGCGAGCTCCCCGTTCACCGCCCAGGCGCGGTCGAGGATCCGGCCGATGCCGAGGATTCCGACCTCGGGGTGGTTGATGATCGGGGTGGCGCCGTCGGAGCCGAAGACCCCGTAGTTGTTCACCGTGAAGGTGCCTCCGGTGAGCTCCTTGCCCGAGATCTTGCCCTCGCGGGCCTCACCGACCAGCCGTGAGATCTCCCCGTGCAGCGCCCGGGCGGAGAGCCGCTCGGCGTGCCGGATCACCGGAACCACCAGCCCTGCCGGTGTCTGGGCCGCGAAGCCCAGGTTCACGCCGTCGTAGTGCACGATCTCCTGGGCGCCGTCTGCCGTGTCCTCGAGCCTGGTGGCCAGGTCCGGATAGCGGGAGAGCCCGGCCAGCACGAACCGGCTGAGCAGCGCCAGCAGCGACGGCGCGGTGGTGCCGTCCTTGGCGGCCTGCGCCTTGAGTCGGGAGCGCAGCGCGAGGACCTCGGTCATGTCCACGTCCTGCCAGACTGTGGCCTCCGGGATCTCTCGGCGCGAACGGGTCAGAGTGGTGGCCACAGCCTTGCGCATCCCCGACATCGGGACGCGTTCGCGGACCTCGAGGCCACCCGGTGCCGGTGCCGCTGCGGGTGCGCCGGTCTTCGACGAGCCCGCGGAGGGCTGTGTGGGACCGGACGCAGATGCCGAGGCAGGCGCAGAGCTGACCGCCTCGGCGGAGGCAGGGGCTGCCTGGGCGGAGGAGTCGATCGCGGCGAGCACGTCGGCGCGCAGGATCATCCCCTCCGGACCGGTGCCCGTGAGCTCGCCCAGGGTGAGGGCATGCTCGCGAGCCAGTCGGCGCACCAGTGGCGAGGACACCCGAGGGGCCTTCTGCGCTGGAGCTGTGACGGCTGGAGCGTCGCTCGCCGGGGAGGCGGCACCGCCGGCGGCTGCCGGGCGGGAGGCGCCGTTGCGTCGGCGGCGTCGCCCGCTGCTCTTCGAGGTGGAGGTGCCGTAGCCGATCAGGACATTGCCCGATCCTTCATCCTCCGCGGAGTCAGCGGCGGATTCGGGGGCCGTGGCCGCTCCGGTGGCGGGCATCGTGCCGGCGCGCTCCTCCTCGCGGTAGCTCAGTGCTCCCGCGGAGGAGCCGTTGGCGGCGCCGTCTGCTCCGGCGCCGGCGGAGTCATCCGCGGCGGATCCGCTTCCGGCTTCACCCTCGGCACCCACGCTGATCAGCGGTTCGTCCACGATCAGGGTCTCGCCCACGGCGCCGTGGAGCTTGGTGACCACTCCGGCGTAGGGGGTGGGCACCTCGATGGCGGACTTGGCGGTCTCGACCTCGGCGATGGGCTGATCCACCACGATCGTCTCGCCCTCGGCCACCAGCCAGCTCAGCAGCGTGGCCTCGGTCAGTCCTTCGCCCAGGTCGGGCAGGTTGAAAGTGGTCATCTCAGTCCTCCCACTGCAGCTCGTCGAGCGCGTCCAGGATGCGGTCCACGCTGGGCAGGTGGTGCTCCTCTAGCTTCGGCGATGGATATGGAATGTCGAACCCGGTGACCCGCTTGACCGGGGAGGACAGTGAATGGAAGCTGCGCTCCTGGATCCGGGCCACGATCTCGGCGGCCACCGAGACGAAGCCCTGCGCCTCGGCGATCACCACTGCGCGACCGGTCTTGGTCACCGTGGCCTCCAAGGCGGCGTCGTCGAAGGGCACGATGCTGCGCAGGTCCAGGACCTCCGCAGAGATCCCGTCCTCGGCGGCGGCCGCGGCGGCCTTCAGCGCGGTGGACACACTGGGCCCGTAGCTGATCAATGAGACGTCGGTGCCCTCACGGACGACGACGGCGCGGCCTTCAGCCCCGACCCCGGCCGCCGGTGCGGACTCATCGTTCGCAGCGGCCTCGTACTGGGTGCGCAGTGCGCTGAGGTCGACGGCCTCCTTGGTCCAGTAGAGCTTCTTCGGCTCGAAGAAGATCACCGGGTCCGGGGAGTCGATGGCCTCGCGCAGCATCAGGTAGGCGTCGCTGACCGTGGCCGGGGTGTAGATCTTCAGCCCCGGGGTGTGCGCGTAGTAGGCCTCGGAGGAGTCGCAGTGGTGCTCCACGCCGCCGACTCCGCCGCCGTAGGGGATCCGGATGACCATGGGCAGGCGGACCCGCCCGCGGGACCGGTTGGCGGTCTTGGCGATGTGGCTGAAGATCTGCTCCAGCGCCGGGTAGGCGAAGGCGTCGAACTGCATCTCGATCACCGGGCGCATCCCGTTGATCGCCATGCCCATGGCCATGCCGGCGATGCCTGATTCGGCCAGCGGGGTGTCGAAGCAGCGGTTCGCGCCGAAGCGCTGGGTCAGCCCGTCGGTGATCCGGAAGACTCCGCCGAGTGTGCCGACGTCCTCGCCGAAGACGCAGACCGAGCGGTCGCCCTCCATGGCGTCGGACATCGCGGTGTTCAGCGCTGCGGCGAAGGTGGTGGGCTTGGTGGTGGCGCCGGCCGGCGCGGGGGTGGTGGCAGTGGCCATGGGTCAGCCCTCCTGGCTTCGCTCGAGCTCATCGGCCAGCTTGGCGCGCTGTTCGCGCAGCTGGGCGGTCGGGGCGGCATAGACGTGGTCGAAGATCTCCAGCGGGTCCATGTCCGATTCGGTGGTCATGGCCAGACGCAGTGCGGCCGCGACCTCCTCGGCCTTCCCGCTGATCCGGGTCTCGGCGTCGGAGTCGAGGACCCCGCGCTCGGTGAGGAAGGTGCGCATGCGCAGCAGCGGGTCACGCTGCTTCCACTGCTCGACCTCGGCGGACTCGCGGTAGCGGGAGTCGTCGTCGGCGTTGGTGTGGGCCTGCATCCGATAGGTGATGGCTTCGAGCAGCAGCGGCATCGAGTTCTTCCGGGCCAGCTCGACGGCGCGGCGCAGCGTGGCCAGCACGGCCACCATGTCGTTGCCGTCCACCTGCTCCCCGGCCATGCCGTAGCCGATGGCCTTGTGCGCCAGCGAAGGCGCAGCGGTCTGCGCCGAGAGCGGCACCGAGATGGCGTAGCCGTTGTTCTGCACGAAGAACACCACCGGGACCTCGAAGACCGCGGCGAAGTTCAGCGCCTCATGGAAGTCGCCCTCGCTGGTGGCGCCGTCGCCGCACATCGCGAGCACCACGGTGTCCTCGCCGCGCAGCTTCGCCGCGTGGGCCACGCCGACGGCGTGGAGCAGCTGGGTGGTCAGCGGCGTCGACATGGCCGAGATCTTGTAGTCCAGCGGGTCATAGCCGCAGTGCCAGTCGCCGCGGAAGGAGACCATGACCTCCAGCGGGTCCACCCCGCGGGTGATCGTGGCGACGGTGTCGCGGTAGGTGGGGAACATCCAGTCTCCGGTGCCCAGTGCAAGGGCGGCACCGACCTGGCATGCCTCCTGGCCGTGGGAGGAGGGGTAGACCGCGAGCCGGCCCTGGCGGACCAGGGCATAGTTCTGGTCATTGACCCGGCGGCCCACCACCAGCGCCTCATAGGCGGCCAGCAGGGCGTCGTCCTCGGGGATCGGGTATTCGTGCCCGGGGCTGGTGCCCTGGGCCTCCTCGGCGATCAGCTGCCCGTCGGGTCCGAGCATCCGGATCTGCTGGGCGGCCGGGAGCATGTACTGCTCCGGGGTGATCCCGAAGCTGCTGCTCGTCTCCTTGATGTGGGAGCCCTGGATCGGGGTCCCGTCCCGTGTCTCGCTGGTCATCGCGAGTCCTCCTAAAAAGTCTCTCGTGCAGGTGTCGTGCATCACACTCTCGGTACGAGTGTCACCCAGCTCGCCCGCGCGTGACCACTGCGCAGACACATCCAAGACGGCGTCCGCCCGGGGGTCCCCGGGGCTGGACGAACTGCTCGTGTGGGGTGCGCCACGGCTGGTATCGTCCAGAGCTATGGGCGATGAACGAGACGAGGCGGCGAGAGGTCAGATCTCGCTGGACTCCGTGGACCACCGGATCCTGCATGCGCTGAGTCAGGATGCCCGCCAATCGGTGAGCGCCCTGGCCTCCGGGCTGCACCTGTCCCGGGCCAACGCCTATGAGCGGATCTCCCGGCTGCGCGCCGCCGGAGTGCTGCAGGGCTATACCGCGGTGATCGATCCTCGGGCGGCCGGGATGTCCACGGCGGCCTACGTCTTTCTCACCCTGAAGCAGGATGACTGGGAGGTGCTGCGCGGGGCGCTCGCCGATGAGCCCGCGGTGCGGCATCTGGCGCTGGTCGGCGGACAGTACGACGCGGTGCTGCTGGTGCGCACCCGCACCGTGGAGGAGCTGCGCCGCGTGGTCTTCGAGCGGATCCAGTCGCTGGCCTGCGTACAGTCCTCCCAGACCGCCCTGATCTTCGACGACCACACCCAATACGAGCACCCGATGCCAAGGAGACCTTCATGACCTTTCGAGCAGCCCTGATCGAACAGACACTGGAGCGCGGACGCGTTCAGGATCACCAGGCGACCTTGCAGGACCTTCCCGAGGACTACCTCGACGGCGCCGGGGGAGACGCCCCGGTGGACATCGCTGTCCACTACTCCGGGATCAACTACAAGGACGGCCTCGCCCTGGCCGGCAAGCCCGGGGTGGCGCGGACCTCCCCGCTGATCCCGGGCATCGACCTGGTCGGCGAGGTCACCGCCTCCGCCGATCCGCAGTTCAGCCCGGGCGACGTCGTGGTGCTCACCGGCGGCGGGATCGGCGAGGCGGCCCACGGCGGCCTGGCCGAGCGAGCCCGGGTCTCCGCGAAATACCTGGTCAAACTCCCCGCGGGGCTGAGCCCACGGCGGGCCGCGGCGATCGGAACCGCAGGGTTCACCGCGATGCTCGCGGTGCTCGCGCTGGAGCGCGGCGGAGTGCGGCCCGAGTCGGGCGCCGTCGTCGTCAGCGGGGCGGCTGGAGGGGTCGGCTCGGTGGCGATCGCGGTGCTCAACCAGCTCGGCTATAAGGTCACCGCGGTGACCGGCCGGGTCCATGAGCAGGGTGAGTATCTGCGCCACCTCGGCGCCTCCGAGCTGCTGGACCGCCAGGACTTCGCCGAGGCAGGGTCTGCGCTGCAGAAGCGCCGCTGGGCGGGTGGGATCGACTCCGCCGGCTCGGCCACCCTGGCGAACATCCTCTCGCAGACCGACGACGACGGGACCGTCGCCAGCTGCGGGCTGGCCCAGGGCGTCGACCTGCCCACCACCGTGATGCCCTTCATCCTGCGCGGGGTCACCCTCGCCGGGATCAACTCCGTGACCGCGTCGCCTGAGCTGCGTTCACAGGCGTGGGCCCGACTGGCCAGCGACCTGCCCCTGGAGCTGCTCGATGAGATGACCCAGGAGATCCCGCTGGACGGGGTCTTCGAGCAGGCCGAGCAGATCCTCGCCGGCCAGGTCCGCGGCCGCACGGTGGTGAAGGTGAAGGGATGAAGCTGCAGCGGTGAACCTGGGGAGCTGAGTCGGCGAGCTGAGCTGGAGCAGCGGACGTGGCGCGGCGGATTCTGTGCGGGGTGTCACATTCTCGCCTCCCGGGCTAGGATGGGGTCAATTACCGACCGTTCGGTCAGTTCTACCTGTCGTTGAGAGGACCCCATGGCTGCCACTGACACATCTGCGGCTCCCCGTCTCCTGCCCAGCTACATCCAGGACTCCTGGTGGACCCCGGAGGCCCCGAGCAAGGTCAGCGAGATCCTTGACGCCTCCACCTCTGAGCCGGTCTGCCTGGTCTCCACCGAGGGACTGGACACCTCCGCCGCCGTCGCCCACGCCCGCTCGGTCGGCCAGGAGAGCCTGGGGCAGCTGACCATCCACCAGCGCGCACTGCGGCTGAAGCACCTGGCGGCCTACCTCCACGAGCACCGCGAGGAGCTCTACGAGCTCTCCGACCGCACCGGCTCCACCCGGCGTGACCACCTGATCGACGTGGACGGCGGCATCGGCACCATCCGCACCTTCTCCTCGAAGGGTCGGAAGGAGCTGCCCAACGCCAACGTCATCGTCGACGGGCAGGTGGAGCAGCTCTCCCGCGACGGCTCCTTCCTCGGCGAGCACATCTACACCCGGCTCACCGGGGTGGCCGTGCAGATCAACGCCTTCAACTTCCCGGTCTGGGGGATGCTGGAGAAGTTCGCCCCGAGCTTCATCGCCGGGGTGCCCACCATCGTGAAGCCCGCCTCGCAGACCGCCTACGTCACCCAGGCCTGTGTGCGGCTGATGATCGACTCGGGGCTGATCCCCACCGGTGCGCTGCAGCTGATCTCCGGCTCCGCCCGGGACCTGCTGGACCACCTGGATCACCGCGACCACGTGGCCTTCACCGGCTCGGCGAACACCGCGCAGCTGCTGCGCTCCCATGACAACATGGCCAACCAGGGTGTGCGCTTCACCGCGGAGACCGATTCGCTCAACGCCGCCATCCTGGGTCCCGACGCCGGCCCGGACACGGTCGAGTTCGACGCCTTCATCAAGTCGGTGGCCCTGGAGATGACCGCGAAGACCGGCCAGAAGTGCACCGCGATCCGCCGCGTCATCGTGCCCTCGGCCCAGGTGGACCCGGTGGTCGAGGCGCTGCGGAAGCGGCTGGACTCCCGCGTGGTACTGGGAGACCCGCGTGACGCCGACACCACGATGGGCCCGCTGGCCTCCACCGATCAGCGCGACGAGGTCGCCCGTGCGGTGGACACACTGGTCAGCGCCGGCGGCGCAGTGCGGGTGGGGGGCCCGGAGTCCGGCACCGGCTCGGCCGATGCCGCGCTCGGCGCGTACTTCCCGGCCACCGTGCTCTCCTTCGCCGAGGCCCGCACCCCTGAGGTGCACTCGGTGGAGGCCTTCGGTCCGGTCACCTCGGTGCTGGGCTACGCCGACATCGACGACGCCGTGGACCTCGCCGCCCTCGGCGGCGGGTCCCTCGTCGCCACCGTCTGCACCCATGACCCGGAGATCGCCGCCGAGTTCACCCGCGGCATCGCCTCCCACCATGGGCGCGTGCTCTTCCTGGACCGCGACGACGCCAAGACCTCCACCGGTCACGGCTCTCCGCTGCCCCACCTGGTCCACGGCGGCCCCGGACGGGCCGGCGGCGGCGAGGAGCTCGGTGGGATCCGCGCGGTCAAGCACTACATGCAGCGCACCGCCGTCCAGGGCTCCCCCGACCTGCTCACCGGGGTGACCGGGATCTGGCACCGTGGCGCCAAGGCCATCACCGCGACCCCTGAGACGGTGGCCGACGGCACCGCCGTGCACCCGTTCCGCAAATCCCTGACCGAGCTGCGCATCGGGGACCAGTTCGCCTCGGGGCTGCGCACCGTGGCGTTGGAGGACATCACCTCCTTCGCCGAGTCCACTGGAGACACCTTCTACGCCCACACCAACGAGGAGGCGGCGACGGCGAACCCGTTCTTCCCGCGCCGAGTGGCCCACGGGTACCTGCTGGTGGCCTGGGCTGCCGGACTCTTCGTGGAGCCGGCTCCGGGGCCGGTGCTGGCCAACACCGGCCTGGAGAACCTCTCCTTCCAGACCCCGGTGACCTACGACGACTCGATCCGCGTGACGCTGACCGCGAAGCAGATCATCCCGCGCGAGACCGACGACTATGGCGAGGTCCGCTGGGACACCGTGCTGCACAACCAGCACGATGAGATCGTCGCGACCTATGACGTGCTGACCCGGGTGGCGAAGCAGAACAAGCCCGAGTGGGTGTGACGCCGTCGTCGGCTGACGTCAGCTGACGTCGGCTGCGCGCGCCTGACGCCCGCAGACCTCAGGCGCACGCAGGCACATGCTCGAGCAGTGAAGGGGCGGGGCCGGGGGAGAACCTCGGCTCCGCCCTCTGCCGTGTCCGACCTCCAGGCTCTCCTCGGGAACGGCGCGTAGCGTAAGGGGCTGAGTTTTCATCGCCCCTGAGTGGGCTCGAGGTCAGGCAAGGGGCGCACATGGTGGCAGCGGCAATGCCAAATGACCCTGCGCGCGCCCGGATTCCCCACGTGGCCCGGCGGTCTGGCGCGATCCTCGGCCGAATCACGCTCTTTCTGCTGGTCTGGATCGGGCTCGCCCTGCTGATCGCCGCAGCCATGATCCGCCTCCTCTGGGGAGAGATCACCGTGGGCCAGGTGCTGCTGAACCTGGTCTCCGTGGAGACCGACGGTGGAGGTGGAGCCCTGGTCTGGGTCGGCGTCCTGGGCATCGGAGTCCTCCCGCTGGTGATCACCGCCGGCATCGCGCTGTCGGTGCGATTCCGACGCCGCATACGCCGGTTGCGCGGGGATCACGACCGAGCCTGGCGCTCGCCGTGGCTGATGCGCGCCGTCGCGAGTGCGGCGGCCGCTTCAACAGTGGTCCTCGGGACTGCCTCCTTCGCCACAGCGGTGGGCCTCGCTGACCACATCAATGCGGGGAACTCCGAGTACGACCTCAGCGACCACTACCTTCAGCCGCGCATCACCGGCGACGAGCAGAAGCGCAACGTGGTGCTGATCTACCTTGAGGCCGGCGAGGCCACGCTCGAAGATGAGGCGCTCTTCGAGAAGGATGCGTTCGCCCCGCTCAAGGACGTGACCACGGCTGACGCGGGCTGGCAGAGCGTGGAAGATCTCCGGCAGTACGAGGGCGGCGGCTGGACCATGTCCGGTCTCACCTCGACCCAGTGCGGCATCCCGCTGGCGGGCGCCACCTCTGCCGCGAGCAGCGGCGCGCTCGGTGAGCTTCGCGAGGGCGATGAGGCCTACCTGGGTGGAACGACCTGCCTGGGTGATGTCTTGGACGATCACGGATACACCAATGTCTTCCTGGGCGGCGCCAGCTCCTCCTTCGCCGAGAAGGACAACTTTCTGGCCAGCCACGGCTACACGCAGATCAAGGGTCTCGCCGACTGGCGGGCCGCCGGCGAATCGGCGAGCAGCTTCCGCAGCGACTGGGGCCTGAGTGACCAGCGCCTGATGGCCCGGGCCAAGGACGAGCTCGATGAGCTCCATGCGGATTCCGTGCGGACCGGGGCGCCGTTCAACCTCTCAGTGCTGACCCTGGACACCCATGAACCGGTCCACGTGTTCGACTACTGCGACGTGGACACGCAGGACCAGGCCACCTCAGTGTTCTCCTGCTCCATGGCGCAGGTGGCGGGATTCGTGGAACACATGGAGGAGCAGGGATACCTCGAGGACACCGCCGTGGTGATCATGGGCGACCACCTCAAGCCGGTCAACACCGGCGACGCCTTCCAGGAGCAGCTCGAAGACCACCCGGACCGCAGCATCTTCAACCGGATCTGGATTCCAGGCGGAGGGGCGGACGCCACGCTGCGCAAGGGCGTGGACCAGCTGAGCATGTACCCCACGCTTCTGGAGGTCGCCGGCCTGACCCTCTCCGATGGTCAGGCCGGGGTGGGGGTGTCCGCGTTCTCCTCCCAGGTGCCAGAGGATTCAGCGCAGTCGCTGTCCCCGGCGGTGTATTCCGAGCTGCTGAGGTCGCGTTCCTCGGAGTTCTACTCCGAGGCGTGGGACGACGCCGCCACACCCGGCTCACCCAGCACACTGGACTGACCCGGCGCAAGGGACTGACCCGGCCGGTCGAGCGTAATGAGGTCTGGGTGTGTTTCTGGGTGCCGGTCGGGAAGGGGCGCGATCACGGGTGAGATCGAGGATGATGGCCCCATGGCAAAGACCGTGATCTTCCTGTTCCATGACGACAACAGTTCACTCGAGGCTGGTTCCCATGTAGCGGAGAGGATCCGCCAGGTCGCCGAAGGCCAGGGCGTGGAGCTCGAGATCTTCTGCTTCGGTCCCGCGCAGGCCGCCCTGACCGAGGAGAGCGACGACCCGGTCCGAGCAGGCTACCGGCACCAGATCGAGGCACTCACTCGAGACGGCGTCGAAGTGCATGCCTGCCTGAACGCGGCGAACGCCGTCGGTACGGCCGAGGCGCTCATCTCGCGCGGGGTGACTCTTGAATACGCACGCGACGCCTTTGTCCGCTACGCCCTCGAAGGTGCGGCGGTGATCAGCTTCTGACATGACGACACCGATTGATGACGCAGGTGAGGAGGCGTCCCACGAAGAGCGAGAGGAATCGCACTGGGAAGTCCCGTCGTGGCTGCGAGAAGCGACCGAGCTGCCGGGGTTCCAGGTTCTGGATACCAGGTCCGCGCAGGGTCGGATCGAATCTCGCGCCAAGAAGGTCACCCTCGCAGATCTGATCCTCTTCCACGGCCATGCCTGTGACGGGCTGCTTCGGGGTGCATACGCCTTCGCCGCACTGGTCCTCGACGCATTCCCAGGAGGGGTCATCGACCGCACCGACCTTCTGGTCGTCTCGAAGAACAGCCCATGCCTGGGTGACATCGCCGCGTACCTGACCGGTGGTCGGGTCAGGTACGGCACGCATCTGCTCGACGATTCCTTCGGGGTGCGATTCGTGGTCAAGCAGCTCTCCACCGGTGACGCCTGGGAAGTGCAAGAGGAGCCCGGCTTCTTTCCGCCGTTGATCGCAGATTGGGAAGCGGCCCTGCTCGACGACACGCTCACCGAGAATGGAACACTCAGCATTGCTGAGAAGGCGGACCTTGTGGCGGTCAATGAAGCTGTGCAATGGAACTGGGTGCGCACCGCGCTGCTGCCCAGTCGACCGTCCGAGCACTACAAGGTTCGTAGACTCCGCGATGCCGCGCTTCCCGCTCCGCTCTTGGAAGCGCGCCGCACCGACGTCGCGAACCGAGACGTTCCGCCGTCTTCGCGGTTCCGCAGTCCCTATGGAGAGCGGACCGATCTCCCGAGCCCCAGCATTCCCGCAGACGTTCCTGAGCCTTGGGCCGCGCGGTATCTTCAGGGACCGCCGGCCGGCTGATCCCGATCGACGCCCACTGGGGCACCGAACAGCCGTCCGGGCTGCCAGGCCCGCCGGCGGGACAGCCCGCCTGAGTTCACCGAGATCAGCTATGAGGTCCGTGTCGTCACCGAGGAGAGTCCGGCCGCGTCGAGCTGCTGCCCAGCCGGAGGCCGACGCCCAGCGCGAGAAGGCAGTGGTTCACTGGGAGGACATATCGTCGAGCAGATGGGCCGTGCATGAGATCCGAGCAGCGTTTCACCCCTCCGTGCGGCCCGGTCATCGGACAGCGCGTCGGGCCGGTCCTCAAGGCATCTGGCATTCCCTACGCACGGGCCCAGCGATTCCAGCCGCCGCAGCCCGTAGATGACTGGTCTGAGCCGTACTCCGCACTCGATCCAGCACCGGCCTGTCCGCAGTGGCGGATCAGAGAACTGGAACCGGTGATGGGGAGCCAGACCGGAAGGCTTCCCCAGGACGAGCACTGCCAGAATCTCACGGTCACGACACCGGAGAACCGGCAGCAGGGAGAGCTCCTGCCGGTCATGGTGTGGATCCACGGCGGGTCCTATATCTCAGGTGCAGGAGACGCGCCGATCTACGACCCGAGTGCCCTGGTGAGTGAACAGCGCGTCGTCGTCGTCTCCGTGACGTACCGTCTCGGAGCCTTCGGATATCTCGGCGGCGAGGGTCGGCCTGCCAACCTCGGTCTGCTGGATCAGCTCAGCGCGCTGGAATGGGTGCAGCGCAACATCGGCGCCTTCGGCGGCGACCCGGACGGGGTCACCCTCTTCGGCCAGTCCGCCGGAGGCGACGCCATCGCTCATCTGATGGCCACACCGAGAGCTTCAGAGCTCTTCCGCCGGGCCATCATGCAGAGTCCGCCGCTGGGGATCTCACGGGGACGACACAAGATGACGGCAGCCATGGCCGCTGCCGGTTCCTCCCTGCCCGCAGACGCCCCGGTCAAGGAGGTGCTGCGCGTCCAGGAGAAGGCGCGGGCAGCGGCCGCCCCGTTCGGTCTGCGCGGACTCATGCCCTTCGGGACCCAGTACGGAGTCTGGCCGCTGCCTGAGGAATCCCAGATCGATCAGGCCTGGGACGCAGTCGCACCGCACATCGACATCATGATCACGCACACCGCAGACGAGACGAGGCTGTTCATACCGGTCGCGCATCCGGTGAAATGGCTTCGCGGGATTCCGCTGCTCGGTTCGGGCGCGACGACGCTGCTGAGCCGGCTTGCGACCAGGCAGGTCTACGTCAGGGGCATCCGCTCCTTCGTCAGGCGTCACCGTCGTGCCGGAGGCCGATCGCACTACTTCATCTTCGACTGGGCTGCGCCCGACAACTTCTATCGCTCGGCACACGGGATCGATGTGGCGCTGCTCTTCGGAACTCCGGCGAACACCGAAGGGCTGAAGCTGCTGCAGGGAGCGTCCTGGGAGGAGCTCGATGAAGCAGGCAAGGCCGTCCGGGCGCTCTGGGCCGGGTTTGCTCGGGGTGCGGAACTGCCAGCCAGGGGCCGCATCCCCGGCGTCCCGGTGTGACGGTTGCGAACGGCAAGACCCGGCCGGTGCGCTCAGCGGCTGATCACATGCGGCTGGGCGACCTCCTTGAGTCCCTGCAGGCCGAACTCCAGGCCGAAGCCTGACTGCTTGGCGCCGCCGAAGGGCACCCGCGGATCGATGGCGCCGTGCTTGTTGATCCAGGTGGTGCCCGCCTCGATCCGGGCGGCCACCTCGGTGGCGCGTTCGGGGTTCGAGGACCAGACCGAGGAGCCCAGCCCGACCTCGAGGCCGTTCGCCCACGCGATCGCCTGCTCCAGATCGGTGTAGCGGATGATCGGCAGCGCCGGACCGAACTGCTCCTCGATCACCAGCGGGTTCTGCGGATCGATGTCGGCCACCAGGGTGGCGGGATAGAAGAAGCCCGGGGCGTCTTCGTTGGGATCTGCCCCGATCAGCACGCGGGCGCCGGAGTCCTTCGCAGCGTCGACCAACCGGGCGACGATGTCGCGCTGCTTCGCGTTCTGCAGCGGTCCGAGCACGTTCTGCTCCTCGAGGCCGATGCCCATCGGCATCTTGGCGGCCACCTCGGTCAACGCATGGCAGACCTCGTCGTAGATGGAATCCGGCACGTAGAGCCGCTTCAGCGCCGCGCAGGTCTGCCCGGTGTTGATGAATGCGCCCCAGAAGAGGTCCTCGGCGATGGCCTGCGGGTCGGCGTCGTCCAGCACGATCCCTGCGTCGTTGCCGCCGAGCTCCATCGTCATCCGCTTCATGGTGTCCGCGGCGGTCTTGATGATCGCCTTGCCGGTGGTCGCCGAGCCGGTGAACATGATCTTCGCGATATCTGCATGCTCGGTGAGCTGCCTGCCCAGCGAACCGTCACCCGGGACCGCGATCAGCACATCGGCCGGCAGCGCGGAGTTGAGCACCTTGACCAGGGCCAGCACGCTCAGCGGAGTGTACTCCGAGGGTTTGATCACCACGGTGTTGCCCATTCGCAGGCTCGGCGCGATCTGCCAGATCGAGATCATCATCGGCCAGTTCCACGGACCGATGGCCCCGACGACGCCGAGCGGACGATAGTGCAGCTCCGCATAGCCGGACTCATCATCGACGAGCACCTCGGGCTCCACCGGGATCGACGCGGCGGTGCGCAGCCAGGCCACGCAGGCGCCGACCTCGAAGCGGGCGTTGGGTCCGTTCAGCGGCTTTCCCTGCTCCCGGGAGAGCAGCTGGGCGAGCTCCTCGGCGTGGGCCTCCACCGCGTCCGCTGCGGCATGCAGCGCGGCCTGACGTTCCCCGTCCGGGGTCGCGGCCCACGAGACCTGGGCGTGCAGGGCACGGGCGACGGCGTCGTCGAGGTCTGCGGCGGAGGTGAGCGGGGCATGGCCGATGAGCTCACCGGTGGCGGGGTCGTGGATCTCTTGGCCCTCGGAGGTTGTGATCTCCTCGAGCAGCGTGGTGGTGGTCATGATGTTCTCCTTGGTGGTGTCGTCAGGTCGTCAGGTCGTCTGGTCGTCTGGTCGTCAGGGTGGCCGAGGTCAGCCGTGGTCGGCTGTGGTCAGCTGTGCTGGGGTCAGATCGGCTCTGCGGCCCAGCAGCAGGTCAGCCGCCTTCTCGCCGATCATGATCGAGGGGGCGTTGGTGTTGCCGCTGGGCAGTGCCGGCATGATCGAGGCGTCGGCCACGCGCAGCCCGGCGACGCCGCGCACGCGAAGCTGCGGATCCACCACCGAGTGGTCATCGATGCCCATCCGGCAGGTGCCCGCCTGGTGGTGATAGGTGCCGGCCATCGCCCGGGCGTGGGCGCGCACCTGGTCGCGGGTCTCAAGCGGGGCCGAAGGATTGAACTCCGCCCTGCGGTAGGGGGCGAGCGCGTCCTGGGCACCGATCTCCCGGCACAGTTCGATGGCGTCACAGAGCGCCTCGAGGTCATGCTCCTCGGCCAGCAGGTTGGGGTCCAGCAGCGGAGCGAGCCGAGGGTCCGTGCTGGTCACCCGCAGCGTGCCGCGCGAGAGCGGGCGCACGATTCCGGCGTTGACGGTGAACCCTGCGGCGGGGACCGCACCGCCGTCGGTGGGGTAGGGGAAGTGCATGAAGAGCGGCTGGATGTCCGGCGCCTCCTCCTCGGTCTGCCGACTGTGTGCGAAGAGCTGGGCCTCGAGCAGATTGTGCCGCCCCTCGGCCAGGGGTTCCGGCGCCTCATAGATGACGCTGGCCAGGACATGGTCGTGCAGGTTCTTGCCCACTCCGGGAAGCTGAAGAACCGTGTCGATCCCGGCCTGGCGCAGGTCGGTGGGATCACCGATGCCGGAGCGCTGCAGGATGCTGGGGGAGCCGATCGCCCCTCCGCAGAGCACGATCTCCGCCGAGGCATGTGCGGTGTGCGTCCCGGTCCCGGTGCTGTACTCCACGCCGGTGGCGCGACCGGCTTCCACGGTGATCCGGTGCACCAGCGCATCGGTGGTGAGGGTGAGCCGCTCGTGGCCGAGGATCGGATGCATGAAGGCGCGCCAGGGGCTGTGCCGCTTCCCGTCCTTGGTGGTGGTGTGGTTGAATCCGGCGCCGGACATCTGTGCGCCGTTGAAGTCCTGGGTCTCGGAGATCCCCACAGCGCCCGCGGCCTGGACGAAGGCCTCTGAGCTGGCGTGGCGATTCATGATCTTCTCCACGTGCAGCGGCCCGCCGGCGCCGTGAAACTCGGATTCTCCGTCCTCATGGTCCTCGGAACGCTTGAACAGCGGCAGCACGTCGTCCCAGCCCCAGCCCTCACAGCCGGCCGCGGCCCACTTGTCGTAGTCCGAGCGGTGGCCGCGGATGTAGATCATGCCGTTCAGCGACCCGGAGCCGCCGAGCACCTTCCCTCGGGGCCAGGCGATGCTGCGGTGGTTCGCGTGGATCTGCGGCACCGTGGTCAGCGCCCAGTCCGAGGTCCCCTGCATCAGCATCGGCCAGCCCTGGGGACTGTGGATGTTGGGGTCCTCGTCGCGGCCGCCGGCCTCGATCAGGTGGACGCTGTGTCCGGCGTAGAGCAGTCTGCGGGTGATCACGGAACCGGCGGACCCGGCGCCGATGACGACGTAGTCGGTGGTCATGGCTTCATTCACGGTGCTCATCTCTCCTTGGATCACAGTGCGTCTCGGAGCGCAGTTCTTTCGGCAGTGTTCCCAGCATCGTCACCGACGACGGCGCCGCCTTGATCGCAGGCGCACAGACCTGTGCATCAGGTGCACATGTTGTGGCGCGCGTCACAACAGGGTGGGAGACTGGAGCGATGCTGAGGAACAAGAGGCCCATCCGGTGAGCACGACGACGGGACAGGTGTCCTTCGATCCCACCCAGCTGCCGCCTCAGGATCGCTTCGAGGCATGGAGACACGCGGTGAACACCGCGTTCGTGCCGCTGGATGCCAGCACCGAGGAGCCGAGCCGGTTCAACGGCGCGCTCACGGGGTTGGCGCTGGGGTCGCTCAGCGTCGCCGGGGTGGGTGGTGATGCGGTCACCGTGCGGCGCAGCCGGCAGGCGATCGCCGCGGGGGATCCCGGGGTCTTCAAGTTTGCGCTGCAGGTTCAGGGCAGCTCGCTCACCCGGCAGGACGGCCGGGAGGCGCTGCTGTCTCCGGGGGATCTGGTCGTCTACGACACCCGGCGTCCCTATGACCTTGTCTTCGGCGGGGCGTACCGGATGTTCGTGGTGCAGATCGCGGTGGAGCACCTGGGGCTCTCGGCCGAGCAGGCCCGCGCCGTGGTGGCGCAGCGGATCCCCGGGTCCGCCGGTCTCGGTGCGCTGACGTCCTCGCTGCTGGGCAGCCTTGATGATCAGCTGCAGAAGGGTGAGATGGCTCCGGACCCGCGGGCGGCTTCGGCGGTGCTGCAGCTGGTCCAGGCGACGCTGCTCTCCCGGTTCCGGCCCGCCGCCGAGGTGCCGACTCGCGATGTGGTCTATCTGGAGGCGGTCAGGCATATCGACGACCACCTGGGGGACCCCGAACTCGGCGTCGGCGCCGTGGCGCGCGCGCTGCACGTGTCAGTCCGTTATCTGCAGGGGATCTTCGCCCAGGAGGGCACCACCATCAGTGACTGGGTCCGTCAGCGCAGGTTGGAACGGTGCCGGATGGAACTCGGGGACCCCTCCCAGGCGCATCGGTCGATCAGCGCGGTGGCCGCCCGCTGGGGGTATCCGGAGGCATCGAGCTTCAGCCGGGCATTCAAGCAGGAATACGGAGTCTCGCCCGGTTCGTTCCGACGTGAGGTCGCCGGCGGCTGAACAGCGGCTGTGGAGACTCAGCGTCCGTGGAAGACCGGCTTCCGCTTCTGCTGGAAGGCGGCGAATCCCTCGGTGTAGTCCGCGGAATCGCACAGCCGGCCCTGGGCGTGGTTCTCCTCGTTCAGAGATTCCCAGAGGCCGATCCGCTGGTCCCGGACCGCGGCCACGAGGGCCTTGGATTCGCGGAAGGCCAGGGTCGCGCCGGCCGCGGCCACAGCGACCTTCCCCCGGGTGAAGTCGAGGAGCTCCTCGGCCGGCACCGCGCGGGAGAAGAGTCCCGCGGTCACGGCCTCCGCGCCTGACATCAGGTCAGCGGTGTAGATCAGATCCAGGGTCCGGTGCGCGCCGAGGCGCTCCACGAAGAGCGCATGTCCGCCGGAGTCCAGAGTGGCTCCGAGCGCGGCGAAGGGTGAGCCGATCTTGGCGTTCTCGGCCACGTAGACCACGTCGGTGGCGACGGCCAGGCCCAGTCCCACCCCGAGGCAGGCACCCTGCACGCCGGCGAAGGTCGGCGCGGGGAACGCCGCCATCCGGCGCATCAGCGGGGTGACCTTGTCCTGCAGGTAGCCGAGCGCGTCGTCGGTGGCGGGCACCACGTCGGAGATGTCCCGGCCGGCGCAGAACCCCTTGCCCTCGCCACGCAGCAGCAGGGCGCGCACGCCCGCAGCTTCAGCCTCCCGGTAGGCGGCATCGAGGTCATCGAGGGCCTGCTCATCCAGGGAGTTGAGCTTCTTCGGGGCGTCCAGGACGATCTCGGCGATGTCGTCGGTGATGGTGAGGCTGATCATAGGGTCTCCAGGGTTGGGACGCGCTCAGGCGTCGTAGTCGACGACGAGCTGCTTGGAGGTGGGCCGGGTCTGGCAGGTCAGGATGTATCCGGCCTTGACCTCGTCGGACTCCAGCGCGAAGTTCTCCTCCATCTCGAAGTCGCCGGAGACGACCTTCGCGCGGCAGGTGCCGCAGACTCCGCCGGCGCAGGCGAAGGGCACATCGGGCCGGGCGCGCAGCGCGGCGTTGAGCACGGTCTCCCCGGAGCCCGCGGGGGACGCGATCTGGCCCGTGAGCCCGTCGAGGGTGAACTCGATCTGGACGTTGTCACCCTGCGGGTCGGCTTCGACCTTGCGGCCCTGCTGGCCCTCGGGGCGGTCGGGGCGTCCGGTGGTGAAGAGCTCGAAGCGGATGTCGCCCTCGTCGACCCCGCGGGCGGCCAGGGAGTCGCGCGCCATCTGGACCAGCTCGAAGGGTCCGCAGAGGAACCATTCGTCGGTGTCCTGCACGCGCAGCACCTTGTCCAGGAGATCGCTGAGCTTCTCATCGTCGATCCGGCCGGTGAGCAGCGGGTTGATCCGCTGCTCGCGGCTGAGCACATGATGCACCGCGAGCCGGGCGGGGTAGCGGTCCTTGAGATCGCCGAGCTCCTCGGCGAACATCACGTCCCCGGCCGAGCGGTTGGCGTAGATCAGGTCGAAGGTGGAGTCCTTCGAGGCGGCCAGCACCGAACGGGCGATGGCCATGATCGGGGTGATCCCGGAGCCGGCGGCGAAGGCGACCAGGTGCACATCCGAGCGCAGCGCCACGGCCTCCTCGGCGAGCTTGGCCGGGTTGTTCATCGAAGTGATCGCAGTCTTGGAGACGAACGCCCCGGAGGGGTTCATCACCTCCATCTGGTCCCCGGGCTTGAGCGACTCATTGGCCCAGTTGGAGAACAGGCCACCGATGTCGCGCTTGATCGCCACCCGGATCTCCCCGGGGGTCGGCTCGGTGCAGATCGAATAGGAGCGGCGGATCTCCTGGCCCTCGAGCTCGGTGCGCAGCGCCACGTACTGGCCCGGCGCGTAGTCGAAGTCCTCCTGCAGCTCCGGGGGCACGGCGAAGGTGACCTCCACGGAGTCTGCGGTGAGCGGGCGCACCTCGGAGACGGTGAGGGTGGAGAAGGTCGCGCGGCGGCGTGTGGTCGTCGACATCAGTGCACCTTGAAGTGGTCGAAGGGCTCCAGGCAGTCGCGGCACTGGTACAGCGCCTTGCATGCGGTGGAGCCGAAGCGGGTCATCTCACGAGTATTGGGGGAGTCACAGCGGGGGCATTTCACGCTCAGGCCGACGCGGATGGGTCCTACGGCTGCCTTGCCGGTGGGCGGGGCGATGCCGTATTCGCGCAGCTTCACCTTGCCCTCCTCGGTCATCCAGTCGGTGGTCCACGCCGGATGGAGCACGGTCTCGATACGCACCTTCTGGTGCCCGGCGTGGCGCAGCGCGGCACTCACGTCGGCGTTGATCGTGTCCATTGCCGGGCAGCCGGAGTAGGTCGGAGTGATGACGACGACGGCGGTGCCGTCCTCGTCCACCCGTGCCTCGCGCAGGATCCCCAGGTCCGCGATGCTGAGCACCGGGATCTCTGGATCATTGACGCTGGCGGCGATCTCCCAGACCGTGGCATCGGCGGGCAGAGTCACGGATTCGGGTCCCATGACGGCCATGAGTGCTCCTCTCACCAGGTGGCCCCGGGGTGCTGGCGGGCCAGCACCTGCATCTCGGCCAGGATCAGTCCGCGCTGCTCGGAATGGCGCCCGGAGCGGTCGGCGCCGTGGGCGCCGGACATGTCGGGGATGCTCAGCCCGGCCTGCTCGATCACCTGGTGCAGCCGGGCCAGCGTGGCCTCGCGCAACGAGGAGGGCAGCACGGCGATGTCGCCGAGCTCGGTGATCGGCTCGACGTCGGTGAAGAGCTCCTCGACATAGGACCAGACCGAGTCCAGGCCTGCCTGGACGCGCCGGGCGGACTCCTCGGTGCCGAGGCCCAGCCGCAGGATCCACTGGGCGGCGTGATCCTGGTGGTAGTCGACCTCCTTGAGCGCCTTCGCGGCGATCGCCGCGAGGGTGGTGTCCGTGGAGTTCACCAGTCGGCTGTAGAGCTCGTGCTGGTAGAAGCTGAAGATCAGCTGCCGGGCGATGGTCTTGCCGAAGTCGCCGTTCTCCTGCTCCACCAGCCGGCAGGAGCGGAACTCCTCCTCGCTGCGGAAGTACGCGAGGTCATCCTCGGACTTGCCCCAGGCGGTGCCGGCGTAGGTGAGCAGGAACCGGGCGTGGCCGAGCAGGTCCAGGGCGATGTTCGCCAGCGCGACATCTTCCTCAAGCTCGGGTGCCCGGGAGACCCAGGCGCCCAGGCGCTGGGAGAGGATCAGCGCGTCGTCGCCCAGCAGCAGGGCGTACCTGGCGGTGGCGTCGTCGGCCTTGGCGTCGGAGGCGGCGATCTCCTCGGCGGTGATCGCCTCGCCCTGGGACTGGCGGGTGGCGGAGTCATGCGATGCGAAGCTCACAGGTGCTTCACCCCTTCGGACTGGGTGTAATACGTGGCATGGCGGTAGCTCTTGCCCTGGGCGGACTCGAAGTATGCGCCCTTGGAGTCGGGGTCCGAGGCCATGATCGCCGCGGCCGGCACGACCCACACTGAGGTGCCCTCATTGCGCCGGGTGTAGAGGTCCCGGGCGTTGCGGATCGCCATGGTGGCATCAGGTGCGTGCAGCGAGCCTGCGTGGACATGGGAGAGCCCGCGTGAGGACCGGATGAAGACCTCCCAGAGGGGCCAGGAGCTTGAATCTGCGCTGGAGGTCATGGCCTCGCCTTTCTAGCGGTGATGTCTTGGGGGTGCAACGGGTGGGACTCAGGCGCCGATGAGGGCGGCCTGGTCCTGGGACTGACGGTTGGCGTAGGCGGTCGCGGCTTCGCGGACCCATGCCCCTTCGTCGCGGGCCTTGCGGTAGTGCTCCAGGCGCTGCCGGCTCAGCGGGCCGTTGCCCTTGATGACGGCGAAGAACTCGTCCCAGTCCAGGTCGCCGAAGTCGTAGTGGCCGCGCTCCTCGTTCCACTTCAGCTCGGGATCCGGAAGGGTCAGGCCGAGTGCCTCGACCTGGGGGACCAGCATGTCGACGAAGCGCTGGCGCAGCTCATCGTTGGTGAAGCGCTTGATCTTCCACGCCATGGACTGCTGGGAGTTCGGGGAGTCCCCGTCCGGGGGGCCGAACATCTGCAGCGCCGGACCGTAGAAGCGGTTCACGGCCTCCTGGGCCATCTGGTGCTGCGCCTCGGTGCCGTGGGAGAGCGAGTAGAGGATCTCCCAGCCCTGGCGCTGATGGAAGGATTCCTCCTTGCAGATGCGCACCATGGCGCGGCCATAGGGGCCATAGGAGGCGCGGCAGAGCGGCACCTGGTTGACGATCGCTGCGCCGTCGACCAGCCAGCCGATCGCGCCGATGTCCGCCCAGGTGCGGGCCGGGTAGTTGAAGATCGACGAGTACTTGGCCTTGCCGCTGTAGAGCTGGTCATACATCTCTTCACGGGGGCGGCCGAGGGTCTCGGCGGCGGAGTAGAGGTAGAGCCCGTGGCCTGCCTCGTCCTGGACCTTGGCGATCAGGATCGCCTTGCGCTTCAGGCTGGGGGCGCGGGAGATCCAGTTGCCCTCAGGCTGCATGCCGATGATCTCGGAGTGCGCGTGCTGGGAGACCTGGCGCACCAGTGACTTCCGGTAGGACTCGGGCATCCAGTCCCGCGGTTCGACGCGGGAGTCCTCGGCGATGATCTCGTCGAAGCGGTTCTGCCCGGACTCTGCCTCGGCGAGCGCCGCAGCGGCGTCGCTCTCGTCGGCGAGGTGCAGGGGAGCGTGCTGGTGGTTCTCGGGTGACATGGTCATCCTCTATTCCGTCGCATTATTTACCGACCGTTCGTTCAGTATAGCACTGGAGATGTGACGGTCAACACTTGGCTGCGAGAAGGGTGAGATGGCTGGGGTCGGCGCGGTTGGAACAGGCGTTCTCACCGCAGCCGGGCGAGTGCGCCGGACCGCGGCGCCGACGCCGTCTGGTCTTCTGGATCAACGCGTGTCCGTGTCGGGCGGGCGTCGGCGGATACGGATAGGCCCACGTGCGGTCGCGGGGTCGACCGCTGTGCCTCGTTGGGTGATCTCCACGACGCCGGCGGCCTCGAGACGTCGAGCCGCTGCCCGTGCGGCGTCCATCTGGTCTCGCCAGTCCTCGCCGGCGACTGCGCGCGCAGCCTCGGAGGGGCAGATCGTCGCCGTCTCGGCCCGCTTCGCGAGCAGGTCGAGGATCGCGTTCTCCATATCCCGGTCTGACGCCGCGGGGCGGGGCTCGTCCATGGCCTCAGTCTCCCGCATCCATGGCGTCTGGGAGATCTGGCGCAGACGGGCGGCGAAAAGCCCCGTCGATGCTCCGAAAAGCATGGACGGGGCTGCGCGCTTCTGTGACTACTGACTCTGGGCAGGCGCCTTGTGACTTGACTCGGCGATCGCCTCACCGATGGCCGCGCAGGCGGCGGCACCATGTCCTGGTGTGACTCAGCGCCGCTCGGCCGTGCGCAGTCCCCCGAGGATTATCTGCTTCACGGTCTCGGCCAGGGCCGCGTCCGGGGCGCCGCCGACAGGGCGGTACCAGTCCACGATCGAGTTGATCGTGCCCATGGCCAGACGCGAGGCGGTGCGGGCGTCGATGTCCTGACGCAGGTCACCGTCGTTCTGGGCCTGCCTGATCAGGTCTGCGATGCGCAGGGTGATCTCGCGGCGCCGCTGCAGCGCCTTGACCTCCATCTCGGAGTTCCCGCGCAGCCGCAGCAGCAGCGTCACATAGGGCAATGAAGTGGTCAGCACCTTCACCGATTCGCTCAGGATCATCTCCAGCTCGGCCACGGCGGAGGCATCCAGCGCCTCAGCCTCGGTGATCACCCGCTCCAGCTCGGCGAGTGATCGGTTCAGCGCGATGTCGAGGATCTCCTCTTTGGAACTCACGTGGTGGTAGATCGCCGACTTGGAGATGCCCAGCTCGCGGGAGAGCGCGCCCATCGAGGTGGCCTCATAGCCATGGCGGTTGAAGGTCTCGACACAGACGGTGATGAGCCCCTCGCGGTCATAGCCGGGGCGGCCCCGGCGGGAGGCGGACGCCGTCGTCGAAGTGGGGGTCATGACTCCACCCTAGTCGGGTGACTATTGGGGCCGCTGATCATAGATCCGGCGCAGCTTGCCCGAGGAGCGACCCAGGGACCCTGGCTCCTCCACGCTGATCTTGCAGCTGGAGCCGACCTTGACCTTGATCTGCCGAGCCAGCACAGCTCCTGCTGTCTCGGCGTCCTCGGCGGAGGTCTCCGCGCGCCGCTCGATGTGCACGGTCATCTCATCCATCTTTCCCGGTCGGGCCAGACGCAGCTGGAAGTGCGGGGAGAGCTCCTTGATCTCCAGGGCGATCTCCTCTATCTGGGACGGGAAGAGGTTGACCCCGCGCAGGATGATCATGTCGTCGCTGCGTCCGGTGATCCGGCCCATCCGTCGGTGCCCGGGACGTTCGGAGCCCGGCAGCAGCCGGGTCAGGTCGTGGGTGCGATAGCGGATCATCGGCAGCGCCTGCTTTGTCAGCGTGGTGAAGACCAGCTCGCCGTGCTCGCCGGTGCGCAGCACCTCCTCGCTGATCGGATCGATGATCTCCGGGCGGAAATGGTCCTCCCAGATGGTCGAGCCGTCCTGGCGCTCCACTGATTCACCGGCGACGCCCGGGCCCATCACCTCGGAGAGTCCGTAGATGTCGCAGGCCTTCAACGCGAAGGTCTGCTCGATCTCGTGGCGCATCCTGTCCGTCCACGGTTCGGCGCCGAGCACGGCGACCTCCAGCGAGGTGTCCTTGGGGTCCACGCCAGCGGCGCGGAAGGAATCTGCCAGCGCCAACAGGTAGGTCGGAGTGCATAGGATCACCCGGGGCTTGAAGTCCTGGATGAGCTGGACCTGCTTCTCGCTCTGCCCCCCGGACATCGGGATCACGGTCGCCTTGAGCTTCTCGATCCCATAGTGGGCGCCCAGGCCGCCGGTGAACAGGCCGTAGCCGTAGGCGTTGTGCACCAGGTCTCCCGGGCGCACCCCGGAGTAGCGCAGGCAGCGGGCGAGCAGAGTCGCCCAGCTGTCGATGTCCGCATCGGTGTAGCCGACCACCGTCGGGCGCCCGGTGGTGCCGGAGGAGGCGTGCACCCGGCGGACCTGTTCCATCGGCACGGCGAAGGCCTTGAACGGGTAGGCCGCGCGCAGGAACTCCTTGTCCGTGAAGGGGAACTTGGCCAGGTCCTCGAGCGTCTGCAGGTCATCGGGGCCGACGCCGTGGGCGTCGTAGAGCTCGCGGTAGGCCGCGACGTTGTCGTAGGCATGGCGCAGGGTCTGCTGCAGCCGGGTGAGCTGGAGCGCCTCGATCTCCTCGCGGCTCATCAGCTCCTCGGTATCGGGCAGACCGGGGTCGGTTGCGGGGATCGCGGTGATTTCGGTGTTGAGGATGCTCATCGGGTCACTTCTTTCCGGGGGAGGCGATGGTGCGCGAGCGGCCGCGGAACACGCCGAGGAGGTCTTCTCCCCGGGTGATGGTCACGTCGTAGACGCCGCTGCGTCCTGTGTTGGCCACTCCGATCGCCTCGGCGATGATCGTCTCGCCGAGCAGAGCTGGTTTCAAGAAGTTGATGTCGACGCCGGAGGCCACGGTGATGGTGCCCTCATCGAGGCTCGGGTGGTTGCAGGCCATGGCGAAGCAGGTGTCGGCCAGGGCGAAGAGCATTCCCCCGTGGGCGATGTCGAAGCCGTTGGTCATGTCTTCGCGGATCACCATGCTGATCCGAGCGTGGCCTGGGTCAGCTGTGAGGACCACGATGCCGAGAGCCTCGGAGGCTCGATCGTTGTCCAGCATCCGATGCCGAGGGTGACCTGCGGTGCTCGAGTTCAGGCCCTCGGGGGCGAGTTGGGTGGACTCAGTCATCGGTGCTCCTCATCGCATTTCCAGACCGATTGGTCGGTAAGTCAACTGAAGCACCGGAACGGATGTGATGTCAAGCACTGCTCAGGTCGGTCCACCTGTTGGCCCGGCATGGGCGATGGAGGGTCCCCGGTGACCGGGTGCGGCTCGACGCCCGCCCGGGGTCCGCTACTCGCGCAGCGCGGCGGTGTAGCCCGAACGGAAATCGGGATGCAGCAGCTCGCCGAGCAGGCGGTGCAGCAGCGACCCGTCCAGCGCCTTGCCATGGCCCGCGCCGAGCAGCGCTGAGTCGAACAGGTCCTCCCCCGACGGGCTGGAATCGGTCAGGACGGAGCCAGACGGGGAGTCCGCGTGATGGCGGACCGGCGAGTTCAGCGGCACCGAATCCAGCACCTGGGGATCGAGCCTCGGATCGCTCCACGGGCGGGGGAGCTCGAGCTGGTCAGCCATCCAGTTGTGCACCACGCCCAGGGGCACCGGGAGCTTGTCCACGCCCAGCACCAGTTCCGGCGGGGCCGCGGAGGTCAACAGCTCGACGGCGGCCCGCGCGGCGTCGTCGGAATGGATCCGATTTGAGATTCTCCAGGCCTCATGGGCGTCCTGACCTGCGGCTTCACCCACGGAACCGGAGCGCAGCTGTTTGATGAGCCGATCTCGGCCCGGACCATAGATGCCGGAGAGTCGCAGGATCCCGCTGCGCGAGCGGGCCGAGGACTCAGCGCCGGCGTCCCGCCACTTCTGCAGAAGCTGCTCGGTGCGGGCAAGGACCTCACCCGTCGGGCCGGCAGGGGTCAGCGGCGCAGATTCGTCCAGTCGCCCCGAGGCGTCGCCGAGGACCGAGGTGGAGGACACCAGCAGCACCTGCACAGTCTCGGCGAGGTTTGCCTGCGTGATGCGGTCCAGCACCGTTTCGAGCCCGCGCAGGTAGACCTGCTCATAGCGCTGCGGATCGCGGCTGCCGGCGGCGGGCGAGAAGACCACCGCCGTGGTGTCTGCCGGCGGGGCCGGGACCGTGGATTCCTCGGTGAGGTCCACGGCCGTGCCGTCGAAGGAGGCGGGCAGACGCTCCGGGCTGCGGCGCCATCCCGAGACGTTCCAGCCCTGGTCCAGAAGTCGATGGCCGATCCGCGTGCCGACGTCGCCGCAGCCCACCAGCACGGCGCGCGGAGTTGGTGAGTCGGCGGGGAGCGGGGCGGCGGAGGCAGTCATGGTCCGAGCCTAGCGATTTCCCGCAGGATGCGGTGATCGACGCGGGCCACAAGTCTCGATGTCAGTGAGCACCTGCGGCGGACGCAGAAGAACCCCCGTCCGGATCTCTCCCGACGGGGGTTCTTCTCACAATGGCGGAGGCGGGGGGATTTGAACCCCCGGTCCGCTTTGAGGCGGACACTTCATTAGCAGTGAAGCCCATTCGGCCGCTCTGGCACGCCTCCTGTGCCCACGAATTCGGCGAACCGTTCTCATGCGCCCGTCTAGACTAGCGGTTCGGCTGGGAAACTGACAAAGCGTGCGCTCGCAGTACTCTGGACGGGACGAGACAGCCGAGGAATGCACCAGGAGAACACGCCACCCATGCCCCGCCAGACCGAGGAACGCAGAGTCGCGCTGATCGGTGCCGGGCCCCGCGGCACCTCCTTCCTGGAACGGCTGCTGGCGGCGGTGGAGCGCGGCACGCCCGACGCCCAGGCATCCCGGTTGCGCGTCCTGGTCATAGACCCCGCCCCACACGGGCCCGGCCGCGTCTGGAACCCGCAGCAGTCCCCGTTGTACCTGATGAACACCCCCGCCAGCTTCCCCACCGCGGCGCCCGTCGGCGCGACTCAGGCCCAGCTGGCCTCGTCGTCGGTCTCCCGCTCCTTCGCCCAGTGGCGGCACGAGCATGAGGCCGAGGAGACCGCCACCTCGGTGCGCGCCGACGGCTTCGAGCCGCCCGTCTTGAAGGGGATCGACCATGGCGGGACCGACACCGACTACCCCACCCGCGCCGCCTACGGGCAGTACCTCACCTGGCTGCACACCGAGGTCTGCGCGGCACTTGCGCGCCATCCCGGGATCAGCGTCGAGCACATCTCCGCGGAGGTCGCCGAGCTGCGCCGCGCCGACTCCGGGTATGAGCTGAGGCTGCGCCCCGACGACGACGCCGATCCGCCCCGGGATGATCGGCTCCGCGCCGACCAGGTGGTGCTGGCGCTGGGTCACATACCTGCCGGGCTGAACGAGTCCGGCGAACACTTCACCGAGGTGGCCGAGCAGCTCGGGCTGCACTACCAGCCGCCGGCGATCCCCACCGAGGTGGACTACTACTCGCTGCCCGCCGGGGAGAACGTGCTGGTCCGCGGGATGGGGCTGAACTTCTTCGACCTGATGATCCAGGCCAGCGTGGGCCGCGGCGGAGTGTTCCACGAACACGCCGACCACCCCGCCGGGCAGCGCCTGGAATACCTCGCCACCGGCGACGAGCCGCACCTGGTGGCCGGGTCCCGGCGCGGCACCCCATATCGAGCCAAGTCCACCGCGCTCACCGAGGCGCCCGGGTTCGCGCCCGTCGGCATCACGCTGCACCACCTCAGCCCCGAGGCGGTGGCCGAGGCCGAACGGCGCCACGACCTGCTCGACTTCTCAGCCCACCTCTGGCCGCTGATCCAGCGCGACGTGCTGCGCACCTACTACCGGACCCTGGTGGAGCTCGCCCCGGAGCTCTTCCGCGCCGGTTTCGAAGCCGCGCTTCAGGAGCTGCTCGCGGACACCCACCTGGGCGAGGCGGTGCTGCAGACCCGTGGTCAGCGGCTGCTGCGCGAGCTCGCCCCGGATGTCCTCTGGTTCGACATCCGCTCGCTGGGCAAGCCCTTCGGCGGGCTGACCTTCGAGTCCGCCGAGCAGTACCAGCAGCACATGAGCGCCTACCTCGAGGATGACGCGGCCACCTCCGCCGCCGGAGCGCGCAGCCCGGTGAAGATGGCCATCGGTGCGCTGCACCTGGCCCGGATGGAGGTCAAGGCGCTGATCAGCCAGGGCCGGGTCTCCCAGTCCAGCCAGATCAGCGAGATCGAGGGCTGGTTCGAGTCCCTGGTGGAGGGCCTGGCCAGCGGCCCGCCGCTGCAGCGGATCGAGGAGCTCGCCGCCCTGACCCGCGCCGGGGTGGTGGAGTTCCTGGGACCCGACCCGATCTTCGACGTGGACCGCGAGACCGGCTTCTACACCGCCGAATCCCCGGCCGTGGCCGCGCCGGCGTACCAGGCGCGCTGGCTGCTTGAGGCGATGATGCCCGCCAATCGGATCCAGCTCTCGCGCTCGCCCCTGGTGGCGGGACTGCTGCGCAGCGGCCTCGCCCGGCCGCGCGAACTCGTGGACGCCTCCGGGGCGCCGCGGGCGGGCAAGGGCTTCGACGTCACGCGACTTCCACATCGGCTGATCCCGGCGGACCGCGCCGAGCCGGAAGAGATCTACGTGCTGGGCCTGCAGCTCAGCTCGGTCCAATGGGGCACCGCCATCGCCGCGGAGGCCGGCGGAGATGGCGATTCCTCCGCGCGATCCCTCGCCGACGCCGACGCCGCGGCCCGCGCGGTCCTTTTCGGTCCGGGCGGCGCGGCTACAGGATCGCCCGCCCAGGATTGAGCCGGCGCTCCGGATCGAACACGTCCTTGATCCGGCGCTGCAGCGCGATCACCTCGGCGGACTGCTCCCAGTCCAGCCAGCGCAGCTTATAGGTGCCGATCCCGTGCTCCCCGGTGATGGTCCCGCCCATCTCCAGTGCCAGCCGGACCGAACCGTCCAGGGCAGCATGCAGCCGCGAGACGGCCGAGGTCGGGAGGCCGCCCTCGGTGGCGTCGATCGTCACGGGGGCGGCCTCGGGCTGTGCGGGGGAGACCGCGTCGTCGTCGGGTCTTGTCTCGGTGCCGGTGCCGGTGTCGGGGCCGAGCTCTGAGCTGGGGACGCTGAAGGTGGGGTGCAGGTTGCCGTCCCCGGCGTGCGCGACCACCTTGAGCTGGACCTGGTGCTCCTCGGCGAGGTCTTCGATGGCGCGGATGTAGTCCACCAGCCGCGACCGCGGGACCGCGACGTCTTCGCCCACGCGCACCTCGTTGACGATTCCGTCGCCGCGGGCGTGCCGGCGCAGCTCGATCAGCCGCTCGGACTCGGTGGAGCCGGGGTCGCTGACCAGGGCGCCGAGTGCTCGCAGCACCTCACGGATGATCTCGGCCTCGATGGCAGCACCGTGGCCGTCGGTCTGGATCAGCAGCAGCGTGTCTCCGCGCTGGGCCAGGTCCGAGCCCTGCGCCTCATCCAGGGCGAGCATGGTGCGGCGATCCAGCAGCTCCGTGATCGCCGGCTGCACCCGGGCCCTGCCGATGTCCAGGACCCCTTGGGCGGCGGTGGTCAGCTCGTCGAAGAACGCGGCGATGGTCTCGGTGTGCGCACTCAGGTGGCGCAGCCGCACGGTGACCCCGACGACGATGCCGAGGGTCCCCTCGGAGCCGACGAACAGGCTGGTCAGGTCATAGCCGGCGACGCCCTTGAAGGTGGCCTGTCCGGTGTGGATCAGCGTGCCGTCGGCGAGCACCACGTCCAGGGCAAGCACCGAATCACGGGTCACCCCGTACTTCGCACAGCGCAGCCCGCCGGCGTTGGTGGCGACATTGCCGCCGATGGTGGAGGTGCGGTAGCTCGCCGGATCCGGGGCGTACATCAGCCCGTGTTCCGCGGCGGCGGCGTTGAGGTCGGCGTTGATCACGCCCGGTTCGACGACGGCGACCTCATCCTCGGGTCGCATCGCCAGGATCTGGTTCATCCGGGTCAGGTTCAGCACCACCGAACCCTCGGTGGAGTTCGCCCCGCCGGAGACGGAAGTCCCAGCCCCGCGGGTGATCAGCGCGAAGCCATGCTCGCAGGAGAGTCGCACCAGCAGTTGGACGTCCTGCGTCGATTCAGCAAAGACCACGGCGAGCGGCGGGTGCACCTGCCAATGCTCCAGCGGCCCCTGGTCGACCGCGTGGGCGTCGAGCTCCGCGGCGTCGGTGGTCAAGGTGCCCGGCGTGAAGGCGCTGCGCAGGGCTGTCAGGACGTCATTGTCGGAGGCACTCATGAAAGGTGAGTCTAGGTCAGGGTTGACCTCCGGATATGGCCTCCGACACACTGAGGCCCAGTTGGAGCCCAGGTTCGGTGAGAGGCCAGTCTGATGTGCACACGTGTGGTCTACCTGGGCGAGCAGGATCGTGTGCTGACGGCCCGTTCCATGGACTGGAACGCCGACCTGGGGACGAATCTGTGGGTCTTCCCCCGGGGGCTGCCGCGCGAGGGAGGAGCCGGGTCGGAGTCGCTGGCCTGGACGTCCCGCTATGGCAGCGTGATCGCCTCCGGCTATGACATCTCGACCACCGATGGGATGAACGAGCGGGGGCTGGTCGCCAATGCCCTGTGGCTGGTCGAGTCGCGCTACCCGGGGCTCGACGATGCCCGGCCGAAGCTCTCCCTCGGCGCCTGGGCCCAGTACGTGCTGGACAGCTTCGCGACCGTGACGGAGGCGGTCGAATCACTCGCCCGTGAAGACTTCGCCGTGGTCACCGCCGGCGTGCCAGGGCAGCCGCGCCAGGCGACCATGCACCTGTCGATCTCGGATGCCTCCGGGGACAGCGCCATCTGTGAGTACCTGGACGGGACGCTGCAGATACACCACGACCGCGCCCACCAGGTCATGACCAATTCACCGCCCTTCGCTCAACAGCTGGCGATCGACACCTACTGGCGCGGCATCGGCGGTACCGTCATGCTCCCGGGCACCAATCGCGCCGCCGACCGCTATGTCCGGGCAAGCTTCTACATCAACGCGGTGCCGCAGGTGGAAGACCGCACCATCGCGACCGCGGCGGTGTTCGGGGTGATCCGCAACGCGTCGGTCCCCTATGGGATCAGCACTCCGGGGCAGCCGAACATCTCCTCGACCCAGTGGCGCACCGTGGCGGACCACAAGGACCGTCGCTACTTCTTCGACTCCGCGCTGCGGCCCAGCGTCATCTGGGTGTCCCTGGACCGACTCGACCTGCGAGAAGGCTCAGGTGTCCGCCGCATGGATCTTGCTGATGGCCCGCCCGACGGCCACGCCGGCGACGTCAGTGATCTCTTCGAGTCCGCGGAGCCGTTCGCGTTCCTCGGGCCGGAGTGACTCGCGGCAGGGTGGCCGAACATGACGAACTGCGAACCCGACCCCTGGCCCGCACTTGCAAGGAAGCATTCCGCGATGCAGACTTGGTCCTAGGTCAAGAGTGCCAGCGCAAAACCCCGGTTTGCTGGCCGGCAACCCTCCAGTTCGCGGTGGGGTGCCCCGGGTGACGACCTGGCTGAAACAGTCAGTGAAGCAATTCACCGACTCACTCAGCAAGCGCGGGCCACACACCAGTGCGGGCCCAACACCCCAGTCCTCAGGACAGGGCCGTACAGGATTCAGCGCCGGAAGCTCGACCACCGGCAGCGACGTTCACATCCGGCCCAGTTCCTGGGCCGCATTGAACGGAGAATCCTTTGAGCAACGAGAACACCTGGCAGTTCGAGACCCAGCAGATCCATGCCGGAGTCGCCCCCGACCCGGTCACCGGAGCACGGGCGCTGCCGATCCAGCAGACCACCTCCTTCGTCTTCCCGGACACCGCCGCCGCCGCGCGCCGCTTCGGACTCGAGGAGATCGCCCCGATCTACTCGCGCATCGGCAACCCCACCGTCCAGGCGGTGGAGGATAAGATCGCCGCCCTCGAAGGCGGAGTCGGGGCGCTCGCCGTCGGCTCCGGACAGGCTGCCACCACGCTGGCGCTGCTGAACATCGCTTCGGCCGGCAGCCACATCGTCGCCTCACCCACCCTCTACGGCGGCACACAGAACCTCTTCAAGCACACCCTGCCGAAGTTCGGCATCGAGGTCTCCTTCGTGGAGGACCCCGATGACCTGGAATCCTGGCGCGCCGCCACCCGGGAGAACACGGTCGCCTTCTTCGGCGAATCCGTGGCGAACCCGCGCGGGGACGTGCTGGACATCGAAGGCGTCGCCTCGGTGGCGCATGAGTTCGGGGCACCGCTGATCATCGACTCCACGCTGACCACCCCATACCTGATCAAGCCGATCGACTTCGGCGCCGACGTCGTCGTGCACTCAGCCACCAAATTCCTCGGCGGCCACGGCACGGCCATCGCCGGGGTGATCGTGGACTCCGGGCGCTTCGACTACTTCGCCCACCCGGAGCGCTTCCCCGGCTTCTCCACCCCGGACGAGAGCTACCACGGGCTGGTCTTCGGCCGGGATCTCGGCGCCGACGGGATCTTCGGGGTCAACCTCTCCTTCATCCTCAAGGCCCGGGTCCAGCTGCTGCGCGACCTCGGTCCGGCACTGTCCCCGCACAACGCCTTCGAGATCAACCTGGGGCTGGAGACCCTCTCGCTGCGGATCGAACGCCATGTCGAGAACGCGCAGAAGGTCGCCGAGTACCTGGAGGCCCATGACGCCGTGCGACGGGTCTACTACTCCGGTCTGCCCTCGAGCCCCTGCTTCGAGCGCGCTCAGAAGTACCTGCCCCGCGGATCCGGGGCGGTGCTGTCCTTCGAGCTCGCCGGAGGAGCAGCCCACGACGCTTCAGGTCAGGCCCGGGCGGGCCAGGCCTTCGTGGACGCGCTGGAGCTGCACTCGCTGGTGGCCAATGTCGGCGACGTCCGCTCCCTGGTGATCCACCCCGCCTCGACCACGCACAGCCAGCTCAGCGACGCCGAGCAGCGCGCCGCCGGAGTCAAGCCCGGACTGGTCCGGCTCTCGGTGGGCCTGGAGCATATCGACGACATCATCGCCGATCTGGACCAGGGCTTCGAGAAGGCCGCCCAGGGCGCTGTGAACGCGGCAGCGGAGGCCGGCGCGGACAATGTGACGAAGCAAGAAACCGCAGCGGCGGTCTGAGGTTAGGGTGATCAGGTGCTGAATGACTTTGGGAACAGGCCCGCCGGTGCGTTGAAGACCGCTGAGGTCGGCGCGTACACCTTCGAGGCCGGCGGGCGGCTGCCCGAAGTCACCCTCGCCTACGAGACCTGGGGCACGCTGAACGAGGACGGCAGCAACGCCGTCCTGGTCGCCCACGCCCTCACCGGTGACTCCCACGTCGCCGCCACCGCGGCGGATGCCTCCGTCGGATGGTGGGAAGGGCTGCTCGGACCGGGCCGCCCGATCGACACCGAGCGCTGGTTCGTGATCGCCCCGGCCATGGTGGGTGGCTGCTACGGCTCCACCGGACCCGCCTCCCTGGATCCCGAGGGGAAGCCCTACGGCTCCCGATTCCCCTTCGTGACCATTCGCGACTCCGTGCATCTCGAAGCCCGGCTGGCTCATGCCCTGGGCATTCGGAAGTTCCACACGGTGATCGGCGGCTCCATGGGAGGCGCCCGGGCGCTGGAATGGGCCGTGACCTACCCGGAGATGGTCGAAGGCGTGGCCGTCTTCGCCTGCGGAGCGGCCTCCACCGCGGAGCAGATCGCCTTCGGCCAGGCCCAGGTGCTGGCTGTGGAGAACGATCCCCATTTCGCCGGCGGCGACTATTACGGCGGCCCGGCGCCGCAGGCCGGGCTGGGACTGGCGCGCCGGATCGCGCACATCACCTACCGCGCGGAGTACGAGCTGGCGGTGCGCTTCGGCCGCTCCGCCCAGGGCATGGAAGACCCCGTCGGCTGGTCCCAGCGCAGGCGCGGGCGCTACCAGGTGGAGTCCTACCTGGACCACCAGGCCGAGAAGCTGCTCCAGCGCTTCGACCCCAACGCCTACATCGTCCTCGCCGAGGCCTTGATGAGCCACGACGTCGGCCGCGGACGCGGGGGAGTGGACCAGGCGCTCGCCGGGGTCACCGCGGCGCCATTCTTGGCGGCCGTGACCACGGACCGGCTGTACTTCCCGAAACAGTCCCAGGAGATCGCCGACGCGATCCCCGGGGACCATCAGGTGCACATGATCGACTCTCCGATCGGCCACGACGGATTCCTCACCAGCGCGGAGCAGCTCGGCGACGCCATGCGGGAGACTCTCCAGCTGGGGAGCCGCGCGCCCCTGCGCCTCTGAACCTCCGGCGGCTCTGAACCTCCGGCGGCTCAGGCGTCGTCGACGCCGCCACCCGGGGGCATGGACCCGCCGAAGAGCGGCTCGAAGGTCGGTCGCTTCGCGTAGATCCCATCCCCGGAGGACCTCCCGCGGAGCCGCCGGACCACCCAGGGGAAGAGGTGGTGGCGCGCCCAGACGGCGTCATCCACCCGGGCCGCACGCCAGCTCCGCACCGGAACCGGGCGCGGCTCCGAGGGCTTGAGATCGTGCTCGACGTTCATCGTCTCCAACACCATGCGGGCGATCGTGTGGTGGCCCAGCGCGGAGAAGTGCAGCCGGTCGTCGTCCCACATCTCCGGGCGGGTCAGCTCGCGCAGGGACCACATATCGGCGACCACGGCGTCATGCCGGGCCGCGATGGTGCGCACGTTCTCGTTGAAGATCGCCACCTTCCCGCGGATCGAGCCGACCACCGGGGTCTCGCGCACATCGGGGCCGTTGAACAGCACGATGGTGGCCCCAGTGGTGGTCAGGATCTGCACCAGGGTGTCCAGGATCCGGGCGGTCTCATCGGGGTCCCCGCCGGGCCGGATCACGTCATTGCCGCCGGCGCACAGGGTGATCAGGTCCGGGCGCAGCTCCAGGGCCGGGGCGAGCTGTTCGTCTCGGATCTGACCGATGAGCTTTCCGCGCACCGCCAGGTTGGCGTAGGAGAACTTGGGAGAACCTTCCACGGCGGCGGCACCGAGGGCCAGCTCCTCAGCCACTCGGTCCGCCCAGCCGCGGTGGTAGCCCGGTCGGGTCTGATCGGGATCCCCGATGCCTTCGGTGAAGGAGTCCCCCAGGGCCACGTAGCGGGTCCAGGGGTGCCGCGGAGTCTCAGCGATCTCGGCGTCGGCGGGCAGGTCTGGTGTTTCGAGGGTCTCATCAGTTTCGTTCACCCGGACATTGTCGCTGACCACCCCCTCTTCATGCATCCACCCATGGGCTGATTAGAGTGGGTCAGTCACCCTTCCCGTCACGCAAAGGTCATTTCATGTCTGCCTCACCGCACGTCGCCTGGTCCCGCGAACCCGAGGACCGCGCCGGCACCCCGCTGGTGGTGCTGCTCCACGGCTACGGCTCCCACGAGCAGGACCTGATGGGACTGGTCCCCGGGCTGCCCGCCGGCTTCACCTATGCCTCCGTGCGCGCGCCGGTGAAGATGGAGGTCGGCGGCTACACCTGGTTCGACCTGGATGTCGAGCGGCTGGCCTATTCGTCATCGGCCGCACGCGAGGCGGTGGAGGATCTCTGGGAGTGGATCGCCGCGGTCAAGGACCAGCACAGCTCGGTGAGCCTGCTCGGATTCTCCATGGGGATGGCGGTCGCCACCTCGCTGCTGCGCAGCCGGCCTGAGGAGTTCGCCACCGTCGTCGGGCTCTCCGGCTTCGCCGTGGACCCCACCCGAGGAGAGGGGATCGAGGACTACTTCGACGACGAGGCGCTGGCCTCCGCGAAGGTGCCGTTCTTCTGGGGCCGCGACCAGGAGGATCCGATCATTCCGGCGGAGCATGTGGAGTACACCCACGGCTGGGCGACCAAGTCGGTGAAGCTGACCAAGGTGCTCTACGCCGGGGCCGGGCACGGCGTCGTGCCGCAGGAGATCAGTCACGTGGGGGAGTTCCTGACCCACACGGTGCTCAACTCTCGCTGAGCACCCAGTCCTCACCGTCGCGCCGTACCAGCCCCAGCCGTTCGAACTCCTGCAGCCAGCCCTCCATCGGCCAGTGTCCCCACCGGTCCGCGAAGATGGCACCGTTGCGCAGGATGTCGGTGAGATGCTCCACCGGCGGCCGGGAGACCGGATGGTGCTGGTGGTAGGCGCAGGCCCCTCCCACCCAGGTCAGCTCGACTCCGCGAGCTCTGGCCCGCCAGGAGAAGTCGGTGTCCTCGGCGCCGTAGCCGGTATAGGCCTCGTCGAATCCGCCGATCCGTTCCCAGACGATCCGGCGCACCGCGAAGGACAATGACCAGAAGAGCGCATGCTCTCCATGGGTGAGGATCTCCCCGGGTGCCGGTGCCGGCCGTGCCGGATGCGGCGCGGCCCACTCGGCGAGCTGATCTGCCGTGGCCGCGTCGAGCACCTCCCCGGGGAGCTCGGGCAGATACGCCACCGGTCCGCAGAGCAGATCCTCGGGCCGCAGCCGCGAGGCCTCGATGTATGCGCTGATCAGTCCGGGGTCCGGGATGCAGTCCACATCCAGGAAGATCAGCAGGTCATCGGGTCCGCTGAGCTGCTCGAGGGCCCGTGCGGCGCCCAGATTCCGGGCCGCGGCGAGCGGCAGCCGGCCTGAGCTGCGCGGAATCTCCAGCACCTGGGTGGACAGCCCGGCGTCGGCCCGGGCCGCGCTGTCGCTGGCCCGACTGTTGCTGGTCGGCTGATCCACCGCCAGCTGCGCGCTGATCTGCGGGTCCTCCATGGCCACCACCACGTGCGCCACCGGGGACTGATCGCTGAGTGCCAGCGCGGTGCGCTGACGGCGCAGATGGGTGTGCCGGGAATGGACGGCGGTGACCACGACGGCGCGCGGTGTCGTCCTGGGTCGGCTGGAAGGTCCCGGGGAGCTGGATGGTCCGGTGGGGCTGGGTGGTCCTGTGGGGCTGGGCCTGCTCATCGGGTCACCTCGGTGCCGTCGGCGAGGTCCTGCGCGTGGGGGCGAGCATCGAGTGAAGCAGCGCTGCGAACCGGTCCGCGGCAGCGCCGTCGCACCAGCTGGTCCAGTCCGCACCGTCGAGGCTGAGCGTATGCGCCACGGCCCGGTCCCAGCCGGCATCGTCGTCGGGCGCGGGGGCGCGGACCGCCGGCCAGGGGCCGCGTTCGAGTGCGGCGAGCATATGGGCCTGTTCCTGGTGGGGACGGTCCAGCGCGGTGACCAGCGCGGGGGTGCGGCTGGCGGCGACCTCGGCGATGGAGTTCTGCCCGGCCGCAGTGAGCACCAGGTCGGCGCGCTTCAGCAGCGGCCAGGGGTCGGCCTCCCAGGAGGACTCGCCGCCCAGGATGCGCAGTCGCGCCTGCGGCAGGGTCCGGCGCAGCTGGGCGATCGCCGCGGCGCTCACCGCGCCGCCGCCGCCTCCGCTGAGCACCAGGACCTCGAGCTGCTGGTTCTCAACCGGGGTCCCGTCCGGGGTGAAGCGGGAGAGCCCGCCCAGCGCCTGGACGTCGGGTGCCCCGGCGAGGATCTCGGTGGCCTGCGCGGGCCACATCCCCACCACGGCCGAGGAGATCGAATAGCCCAGCCGATGCGCAGGATCGCTGCGGTCGCCGGGCAGCGCCACGGTGACCACCGGGATCCCGTGGAGCCGGGCGAGCAGTGCGATCTCCACCGAGACATCGGCCACGAGCAGCTCAGGTGCGGCGTGATCGATCCAGGCCGAGACCTGCGCGCTGCGCCGGCGCAGCCCGGAGTGGTGCAGGGGGGCCCAGTGCAGCGCGCCGGCGGCGGTGGGTTCGCGGAACCTGCCGCCGTCGTCCGGCTCTGGGGCGTCATCGCGGTCCAGCTGGAGCCAGTCCGCCGGCCAGTCGGCGGGCGGGGGCAGCGAGGAGACCCCCGTGATGCGGACCCCGCGCGCGGCGGCGGCATGAGCCACGGCGCTGGCGCGGTGAAGGTGTCCGCGGCCCTGATGGTGGATGTACCAGCCGATCATCGCGCTGATGCGCTGGGCTGCGGGGAGGCTTCCATAGCCATCTGGGTGTAGAGCTGCTCGTACTCGTCGACCATCCGCTCCAGCGAGAGATCTCCCTCGGCGCGCTGGCGGACCTGGGTGCGATCGCAGCGTGCGGCCCGGGTGATCGCCTCGGCGAGGGCGGCCACCGACCCGTCCGCGGCGAGGGCCCCGGAGGATTCGGTGACGATCTCTACCAGCCCGCCGCGCGGGAAGGCCGCGACAGGCGTCCCACAGGACATGGCTTCAGCCGCCACCAGGCCGTAGGGCTCATCCCACTGGGAGCTGACCACGGCCACTGCGGAGGAGCCCACGAGCTCGACCAGCTCAGCGTGGCGCAGATGCCCCACATGCACCGCGTCGTCGCCGAGCCGGGGCTCGACCTGACCCTCGAAGTAGCTGCGGTCCATGATGGGGCCCGCCAGGGTGATGCTGCGACCGGCGGCGCGCGCCGCGTCGATGGCCAGATGCGGGGCCTTCTCGGGCACCAGGCGCCCGGTCCAGACGCATCCGTCGCCGCCAGGGCCGGGATGCCACACGTCGGTGTCGACGCCGTTGGGGATCACGCTGGACGCCACTGAGCTCGCCCAGGCCTTGGCCGTGGCGGAACTCACGGCGGTGAACACCGAGGAGGGCGCGGCGTAGTTCATCGCGGATTCCAACCATGGGGTCGGTGGAGTGTGCAAGGTGGTGAGCACCGGCATCGGGATCAACGATGACAGCGCGACCGGAAGGTGGTGCAGCGAGTTGTTGTGGACCACGTCGAAGTCCTTGGACTCCGCCAGTCGCAGCATCAGGCCGAGATAGGCGTGGTGCTGCTGCATCCAGTCCGCCGGCATCGCGCCCACGTCAGAGCGGGCAGCGGCGGTCAGCTCCAGCCGCTCCGGGAGGAGCATCTGGGCGCCGAGCTCCGGGTCGCTGCCGCCTGCGGCGAACAGCGTCACCGAATGACCTCTGCCGATGAGCTTCTTTGCCACCGTGTGTGTAAAGGCCTCGAGCCCCCCGGCGAAGGGTTCCCGAATGGGAAACTGGCTCGAAGCGATGATGCAAATGCGCAACCGCACCCCTAGTTCACAGGGCGAGACGCAGCCCCCCGGCGCCGGTCATCTCAGACCGGCAGGCACCTCGCAGAAAATGTCATGTGAGGCCCGGCGCACACGCGCGCACCCGGCCCATAGAGGCACTGTACACGCGGTTTCAGGGAGGCGGATTCAGCCCCGTCAGCCCTGAACGGGCATGAGTCGCGCGGCTGGCAGGCCGAAGGGCTCGCCGTCGAACTCCACGAGCTGTCCGCGCTTGATCTGAGCGCCGCGGCGGGTCTCCACCTCGCCGTCGACGCGGACACCGGAGGAGTCGATCACCTCGCGGGCGATCGCCCCGTTCTCGACCACCCCGGCCAGCTTCAACAGCTGACCCAGACGGATGGACTCATCGCGGATCGGGATCTCAGACACTTCTCGGCTCATGGCCCAAGTCTGTCATGCGCGCCCGGTGAAGCGTGGGGGAGTGGTCTGGATAAGGTGAGCCCATGAGTTCTGCCGAGCCCGCAGCGGGCCCCCGCTCCCCGCTGGTCTGGGTCTTCCTGCTTCTGCTGATGCTCGCCTCGGGTGCGGCGATCCCCGCCCAGGGGCGGGTCAATGCCGCGCTGACCACCGAGATCGGGGACCCGGTGCTCGCGGCGACCATCAGCTTCAGTGTGGGCAGCATCATCCTGGTCCTGGTGACCTTCGGCACAGGCCGCGGCCGACGGGCCATCGCCCGGGTGGCCCCGGCGGTGCGGGAGGGGCGGATTCGCTGGTGGTACTTCCTGGCCGGCTGCGTGGGCGCCTACTTCGTGCTCACCCAGACGCTGACCATCGGGCTGATCGGCGTGGCCGTGTTCACCGTGGCCGTGGTCACCGGACAGACCTTGGGCGGACTGCTCTGGGACCGGATCGGGCTGGGGCCTGCCGGGCGGATGCGGCTGAACCCGTTCCGGGTCGGCGGCGCGGCGCTGACCGTGCTGGCCGTGCTGTGGGCGGTCTCCCCGCAGCTGGCCGCCTCCGGGCAGGGGCCGGCCTGGCTGGCGCTGGTGCTGCTGCCGCTCTCCGGCGGCTTCCTGCAGGCGGCCCAGCAGGCGATCAACGGTCGCCATTCTGCGGCCTACGCGTCCCCGGCGCCGGGGACGCTGTTCAACTTCCTCGCCGGCACGCTGTTCCTGCTGCTGGTCTGGGCGGGCAAGGCCCTGGTCAGCGGGGTGGAGCCGGCCCTGTCGCTGACCTGGTGGCACTACCTGGGCGGGCCGCTGGGGATCATCTTCATCGCCCTGGGCGCGCTGCTGGTCACCCGCGTCGGGGTGCTGATCGCCGCGATGGGCATGATCGCCGGTCAGCTGCTGGGCTCGCTGCTGCTCGACGTGCTGCTGCCCACGCCCGGCTCGCTGGTCACCACCGCCACCGTGCTGGGCACCGGGCTGACCCTGATCGCGGTGATACTCGCGTCCCTGCCCGACATCCTGCGCGGGCGCCCGCGGCCGAAGTCCAGAGACTGACCCGCTTTCGGACCCGGTGCGTGCGCGCGATAAGCTGACGCAATCTGTGTTCATCCCCGTTCTACCTGAGGTGTATCTGCCACATGGCCAAAGAGACCGCACTCGACAAAGTCATCTCCCTGGCGAAGCGCCGCGGCTTCGTGTTCCAGTCGGGAGAGATCTACGGCGGCACCCGCTCTGCCTGGGACTACGGACCCCTGGGCACCGAGCTCAAGGAGAACATCAAGGCCGAATGGTGGCAGACCTTCATCCGCGGCCGCGGCGACATGGTCGGCCTGGACTCCGCGATCATCCTGCCGCAGGCCGTCTGGCACGCCTCGGGCCACGTCAAGACGTTCTCCGACCCGCTGGTCGAGTCGCTGCACACGCACCGCCGCTACCGCGCCGATCACCTGATCGAGGCCTATGAGGCCAAGCATGGACACCCGCCGGAGAACGGCCTCGCCGACATCCGCGACCCCGAGACCGGCCAGCCCGGCAAGTGGACCGAGCCGCAGCAGTTCTCCGGCCTGATGAAGACCTTCCTGGGCCCGGTGGATGACCAGGAGGGGCTGCACTACATGCGGCCCGAGACCGCCCAGGGCATCTTCGTGAACTTCAACAATGTGGTGACCTCGGCCCGGAAGAAGCCGCCCTTCGGCATCGGCCAGATCGGCAAGGCCTTCCGCAACGAGATCACCCCGGGCAACTTCATCTTCCGGACCCGCGAGTTCGAGCAGATGGAGATCGAGTACTTCACCCACCCGGATGAGGCCGATGAGTGGTTCAAGCACTGGGTGGACGCCTGCTACAACTGGTTCATCGACCTCGGTCTGAACCCGGAGAACCTGCGCAAGTTCGACGTGCCCGAAGATGAGCGCGCGCACTACTCGGCCGGCACCATCGACCTGGAATACCGCTTCGACTTCGCCGGCTCTGCCTGGGGCGAGCTCATGGGCGTGGCCAACCGCACCGACTATGACCTGAACTCCCACACCGAGGCCTCCGGCGCGAAGCTGCAGTACTTCGACCAGGCCAGCGGGACCCGCTACACCCCGTACGTGATCGAGCCGTCCTTCGGCCTGACCCGCGCGATGATGGCCTTCCTGGTGGACTCCTACACCGAGGACGAGGCGCCGAACACCAAGGGCGGAGTGGACACCCGCACCGTGCTCAAGCTGCACCCGAAGCTGGCCCCGGTGAAGGCCGCGGTGCTGCCGCTGTCGAAGAAGCCCGAGCTCGCCGGGGTCTCCCAGGACCTGGCCCAGCAGCTGCGCCAGCACTGGAACATCGACTTCGACGACTCCGGCGCCATCGGACGCCGCTACCGTCGCCAGGACGAGATCGGCACCCCGTTCTGCATCACGGTGGACTTCGACACCCTCGAGGATCAGGCGGTCACCATCCGCGACCGTGATGAGATGACCCAGGAGCGGGTCTCGCTGGACAAGGTCCAGTCCTACCTGGCGGTGAAGCTGCTCGGCTGAGTCGGCTGCGGCGTGGTCCGGTGGCTGGGACCATGCCGCGCTCAGCCCTGGGCTGAACGTCCGGGCGCTGAACAGCCGGTATGGCGGGCGGGTGAGGGGTGAGCTTTGTCCGGGCGCGGGTGCGGGACTACCATGGCTTGTTTGGTCTGAACGACACTTACCGTCTCGTCTAAGGAAATGTGATGAGTATTGAGCACGACGCCGCGGCTCGCCCGATGAACCCGGCCCGGCTGACCCTGGACTCCGGTCTCACCGTGCGCCCCTGGGCCGACGGCGATGACCTGAAGCTGCTCCAGGTCTGGGGCGACCCGGAGAACTCGATGCACCACCAGGACCGCAGCCTGCTGCGGCCCTCCTCGAACGAGCCCTGGTCCCGCTGCATCGTGGCCGAGGCCGCGGGCCTGCCCGTGGCCGCCGCGACGATCTTCCGCTCCTCGCTGCACCCGGACCGGCTCTCCTTCTACGCCGAGGTCGCCCCGGAGCACCGCCGCCGCGGCGTCGCCGCGCAGATGTTGCAGATCCTCGAGGCCGAGGTCCCCAACTGCGCGGTCCAGTCGCTGAAGGCCCGCGTGGCCAAGCGCTCCGCCGCCCAGTGCTTCCTCAAGGACAACGGCTTCACCAAGATCCAGGCCTCCAGGCAGGTGGTCGTCCAGCCGGGCGCCATCTCGCTGCCGGACCTGGACAGCGCGGGACTGGACCTCGAAGACCTCGCCACCGGATCGGTGGAGCTGACCCAGCTGGTCGCGGACTTCTACAACACCGTGCACGCCTGGGATCGCGCCGAGATGACCGTCGGCAAGGCCCAGCAGATGCTGCTCGGACCGGAGACCGGCGCCTCGGGTGCGGTGGTGCTGCGCGACACCAGCGCCGGCGGGAACAACGGCATCCTGGCCTTCGCGATCAGCTACACCTCCGAGCGCACCGATGAGCCCGCCGATGTGCTGCTGGGCTGGAACACCGGGTTGGAAGACTCCGACGCCGAGACCGCCTGCCGCGCCATGCTCGCGCTGCTCTCCGCGCACTTCCCGGTCAAGGTCGAGGTCGACGATGCGATGGTGCCGCTGAAGACCGTCACCGATGAGCTCATCGCCGCCGGCGAGGCCGAGTACGACTTCGAGGCGCTCATCTACGCCAAAGACGCAGCCTGAGCAGGCAGCCCATGACCGCTGAGGCCACCGACACCGGCGCGCTGGACACCGGCGTGCTGGACACCGGCGCGCTCGAGAACGGCGCGCCGAGGGCCGGCGGGCAGGGCACCGCGCTGCTGCCGCCGCTGACCCTGGGACCCATCACGGTGAAGACCCCGGTGGTGCTGGCCCCGATGGCTGGGATCACCAACACCGCCTTCCGTCGGCTCTGCCGCGACTACGGCGGCGGGCTCTTCGTCAACGAGATGGTCACCGCCCGCGCCCTGGTGGAGCGCCGGCCCGAATCGCTGCGGATCATCAAGCACGAGCCCGACGAGGTCCCGCGCTCGGTGCAGCTGTACTCGGTGGACCCGGTCACCACCGGCCACGCGGTGCGGATGCTGGTCGAAGAAGGCCGCGCCGATCACATCGACATGAACTTCGGCTGCCCGGTCCCCAAGGTCACCCGCAAGGGCGGCGGATCCGCGCTGCCCTGGAAGATCCGGCTCTTCGAGTCCATCGTCGCCACCGCCGTGCGAGAGGCGTCGAAGGCGAACATCCCGGTGACCGTGAAGATGCGCAAGGGCATCGACGAGGACCACCTCACCTACATAGAGGCCGGCAAGATCGCCCGCGACTCCGGGGTGGCCGCGGTCGCCCTGCACGGACGCACCGCCCGGCAGCACTACTCCGGGCAGGCCGACTGGTCCGCGATCGCCGCGCTGCGCGAATCCCTGCCCGACATCCCGGTGCTCGGCAACGGTGACATCTGGTCCGCAGAGGATGCCGTGGCGATGGTGGAGCAGACCGGGGTGGACGGCGTCGTCGTCGGCCGCGGCTGTCAGGGCCGGCCCTGGCTCTTCGGTGACCTCCAGGCCGCCTTCGAGGGCCGGACGGAGCGGCACCGCCCAGACCTGCCCATGGTCTCCGCCACCCTGCTTCGCCACGCGCAGATGCTGATCCCGTATTTCGACGGCGACGAGCGCAAGGCCATGCAGGACATCCGCAAGCATGTGGCCTGGTACTTCAAGGGCTACGCGGTGGGCTCGCACCTGCGCACCCAGCTGGTCGCGGTGGAATCCATGGCCCAGCTCGAGGACCTGCTCGGGCAGCTGGATCAGACCCTGAGCTACCCCGGCGCCGACGCCGAGGGCCCGCGCGGCCGCGCCGGCTCGCCCAAGAAGGTGCACCTGCCGCAGGACTGGCTGGAGTCCCAGGAGCTCGACGAGGCGCAGCGCGAGATGATCCAGGCCGCAGAGGTCGACATCTCCGGCGGTTAGGGTTGACCCCATGACTGCGCAGAACGTGGAGCGGGTGGAGGGCGGATACGCCGCCCTGCGACCGGGATACACCGAGGCCGACGAGGCCCGCTGGGTGCCCGAACACGGCAAGTCCGTCTACCGCTCCAGCTTCGAGCGCGACCGGGCCAGGCTGCTGCACTCCTCGGCGCTGCGCCGGCTCGGCGCGAAGACCCAGGTCGTCTCGCCCGACGTCGACGACTTCTCCCGCACCCGGCTGACCCACTCGCTGGAGGTCGCCCAGGTGGGCCGGGACCTCGGCCGGCTGCTGGGCTGTGACCCCGACGTCGTCGACGCCGCCTGCCTCTCCCACGACCTGGGCCACCCGCCCTTCGGGCACAACGGGGAGACCGTGCTCAACGACCTCGCCGCACCCCACGGCGGGTTCGAGGGCAACGCGCAGACGCTGCGGCTGCTGACCCGGCTGGAGACGAAGCGCTTCCACCCCGACGGCCGCTCGGCCGGGCTCAATCTCACCCGCGCCTCCCTCGACGCCGCGGTGAAATACCCCTGGCGCGCCCATGAGGCTCCGGCCCTGCCCGACGGCAGCCGCAGCCAGAAGTTCGGCGCCTATGAGGACGACGTCGAGGTCTTCGACTGGATCCGACAGGGCGTCGAGGGCCGACGCCAGTCCATGGAGGCCCAGGTGATGGACGCCGCGGACGACATCGCCTACTCGGTGCATGACATCGAGGACGGCGTGGTCAACGGCCGGTTCCAGCTGAAGTTCCTCGCCGACCCGCTGCAGCGCCGCCGCGTGGTCCAGACCACCCACGAGTGGTACCTGCCCGAGACCGACCCGGCGCGGATCGAGGCCGCGCTCGAGCGGCTCTCCTCCGCCGGTGCCTGGGTGGGGGAGTCCGACGGCTCCCGCCAGGCGCTGGCAGCGCTGAAGAACATGACCAGCGAGCTGATCGGCAGGTTCTGCCACGCCATCTTCACCGCCACCCGCGAGGTCTACGGGGACCGTCCGCTGGTCCGCCACGAGGCCGACCTGGTGGTGCCGGTGGAGACGCTGGAGGAGGTCTCGCTGATGAAGGGCATCGCCGCGACCTACATCATGGCCTCACGCGAGCAGAAGCCGGTCTACGCCCGCCAGCGCGAGGTCATCGAGGGCCTGCACGGGCTGCTGACCGAGACCGGGGACCAGTTCCTCGAGCCGCCCTTCCAGGCCGACTTCCACGACGCCTCCGATGAGGCTGCCCGGCAGCGCGCGATCATCGACCAGATCGCCTCACTCACCGACGGTGCGGCGCTCGAGTGGTACGCCACCCTGGTCCACGGCCGCCCGGTCTTCAACCGCCTCTTCGCCTGATCCTCCGCCCCTCGACGCGGGAGGTGGGGTGTTACTTCCCGATGTCGCCGACGACGACGTCGAAGGCCTCGAACAGCTCGGCGGCCTCCACGAAGAGGTTGAGATCTGGTTCCCCGGCTCCCATGGCGATCCGCCCGGAGATCGATTCATCCGCGTAGACCGGCCACACCTGTCCCTCGGGGGTGCGGGCGCCGAAGGGGGTGATGGTGCCGGGGTGATACCCGGTGGCCGCCACGGCCTCGTCCGGCGCGGTCATCGACATCTTCTTCATCCCGGCCAGCCTGCGCAGCTTCGCCCAGTCCACCTGCTTGTCCCCGGGGATCAGCGCCACCACGTAGCTGTGCTCGGTGGCGGACTGGGTGAGCTTGGCCTTGGCGACGAGGGTCTTCACGATCTCCCGCGGCGCGACCCCGAGGTTCTCGGCGGCCTCCTCCAGCGAGGAGGAGGGTCCGCGCTGGACGAATTCAAGGGTCACCGCGCGGGAATCGGCGTCGGCCTGCACACGCTCACGTCCGGAAAGCTCAGTCATGATCCCAGCCTAGCCAGACTTGGTCCGCTCCGCCGCGCCACCACCTGCGCACTCCCGAGCATCAGTCCCCGGCACCCTCCACAGGGCCGGGAACACCCGCTCGGCATTTGGCCGTGCCGAGTAGATTAGAGCCATGGCCGGACTGATCAAACGCGAAGACATCGACGCCGTCCGTGAGCGCGCAGACCTTCGCGAGGTGGTCGAGCAGTACGTGACGCTCAGGGGTGCCGGCATCGGCTCCTGGAAGGGCCTCTGCCCCTTCCACGACGAGCGCTCACCGAGCTTCCACATCCGCCCGCAGGTCGGCACCTTCCACTGTTTCGGCTGCGGAGAGTCCGGTGACGTGATCGCGTTCCTGATGGGCATGGAGCACACCAGCTTCCAGGAGACCGTGGAGAAGCTCGCCGGACGAATGGGCATCGAGCTGCGCTACGAGGACGGCGGCAAGGGCCCGGACAAGGCGGAGGTCGGGCGCCGGCAGCGGCTGCTGGACGCGCACAAGATCGCGGACGAGTTCTTCCAGGCCGCGCTGCAGAGCCCCGAGGCGCAGACCGCCCGCGAGATGCTCACCGGGCGCGGCTTCACCCGCGAACACGCCGCCCAGTTCTCCGTGGGCTACGCCCCCAAAGGATGGGACAACCTGCTCAAACACCTGCGCTCCAAGGGCTTCTCCGACGAGGAGCTCACCGAGACCGGGATGTTCTCCTCCGGCGGACGCGGGATCTACGACCGCTTCCGCGGCCGGCTGATGTGGCCGATCCGCAATATGACCGGCAACACTGTGGGCTTCGGCGGCCGCCACCTCTACGAGGACGACAAGGGCCCGAAATACCTGAACTCGCCCGAGACCGCGATCTATAAGAAGTCGCAGGTGCTCTACGGGATCGAACACGCCAAGCGTCACGTCGCCAAGCAGCGCCAGCTGGTGGTCGTGGAGGGCTACACCGACGTCATGGCCTGTCACGTGGCAGGGGTGGAGACCGCGGTCGCGACCTGCGGCACCGCCTTCGGCGAGGGCCACATCAGGATCGCGCGCCGGCTGATCTCCGACGAGGGCGGCGTGGGCGAGGTGATCTTCACCTTCGACGGTGATGCGGCCGGCCAGCAGGCCGCGCTGAAGGCGTTCAAGGAGGACCACATGTTCCTCGCCAAGACCTTCATCGCCGTGGGCCCCGAAGGCATGGACCCCTGTGACATCCGTCAGCACCGCGGCGATGAGGCGGTGCGCGAGCTGATCAGCTCCAAGACCCCGCTCTTCGAGTTTGCGATCCGGGCGAAGCTGCGTGAATTCGACCTGAACACCATCGAGGGCAGGGTCGGCGCGCTGCGCGCCACCGCCCCGATCGTCGGCGCGATCAAGGACCCGGCGCTGCGCCCGGCCTACACCCGCGAACTGGCCGGCTGGCTGGGAGCCGAGATGGACGACGTCGCCCGGGCGGTGGCCTACGCGCAGAAGCACCAGCCCTCACCCCATCAGGAGGCCGAGAAGGCCGCCGCGAACAGCCAGGGCACAGGCAGTCAGCGGCAGGGGAATCAGCGTCAGGGCGAACCGGACGGGGAGCAGCTGCGCCGCAGCGCGCCGGGCTATCCGCGCCCGGACACCCGCGACCCGGCGGTGCTCATGGAGCGTCAGGCGCTGGAGGTGATCCTGCAGCACCCCACCCATCTGACCGCGGAGCAGTGGGAGGAGATCTTCACGGTGCGCTTCACCGCACCGGTGCACCAGGCCATCCACGACGGCGTGCGGATCGCCGCGGCCTCCGCCTCGGATCCGCGCAACTGGGTCCAGGCGGTGCGCGACGAGGTGCCGGAACCGATCAAGTCCTTCGTCTCCGAGCTGGCCGTCACCTCGCTGCCCACCAACAGCGACGAGCATCTGGAGAAGTACTGCCAGTCCATCCTCAACCGGCTGGTGGAGCTCAAGATCACCCACCAGAAGGCCAATCTGCTGGGCCGGCTCCAGCGCATGGACGCCTCCCACAACCCAGAGGAGCACCAGGCGCTGAACCGTGAGCTGATGGAGCTGGAGCGTCGGCGTCGTTCGCTGCGGGAGGCCGAATGGGGCTGAGCCTGACGTTCTGTGAACCGTGGCCCGGCAGCACCGGACTTCGAAGCCGCCACCAGTCTTGATAACGTGTTGCCCCAGACACAGTGAGCGCCGCCACGTCGGGGCGCCACAGCAGTCCCTGCGGTTCAGAGTTCGATGAAGTGCAGCAGCAGGACAAGTTCATCAGCGTGACGATGGGGTCACGTGAAGCATCCGAGAAGGAGATTCACATGCCCCAGGAAACACCTGTCCCCGCGCAGGCGAGCTCGCCGGCCACCGGCAGCGTCACCCGCGTCGAAGCCACCCATGAGGTGCCCGAGGCGATGCGCCGCGACGTCAGCCTGCTCGGCGGCCTGCTCGGCCAGGTCCTCCAGGAATACGGCTCCGAGGGTCTGCTCGCCGACGTCGAGGCGCTGCGCGAACTGACCATCGCGGCACTGGAGGACTCCAGCGGCGAGATCCTGGAGCGCGCCGAGGAGCTGGTCTCCTCCTTCTCCGCCGAGAGGGCCAAAGAGGTCGCCCGCGCGTTCACCTCCTACTTCCTGCTGGCGAACCTCGCCGAGGAGCAGCACCGCGTGCGGACCCTGCGCACCCGTGACGGCGAGCTGCCGCTCGCCCAGCAGCAGCCCTCAGATTCGGTGGCCGCCGCGTTCACCCACCTCGCCGAAGAGGTCGGCGAGCGCGAGGCTGAGCGCCGGCTCAAGGAGCTGCGCTTCCACCCGGTGCTCACCGCCCACCCCACCGAGGCCCGCCGCAACGCGATCACCGCCTCGGTGCGCCGCATCGGAGCGCTGCTCGACGTGCGCGATGATCCGCGGATCGGCTTCACAGAGCTGGCCAAGAACCGGCGCGAGCTCCTCGAAGAGATCGACAACATGTGGCGCACCGCGCAGCTGCGCGTCTCCAGCCCCTCACCGCTGGACGAGGTGCGCACCGCGCTGGGGATCTTCGACTCCTCCTTCTCCTCGGTGTTCATCCAGGCCTACCGCCGGATGGACGACTGGCTCCAGGGCGAGGACTCCGGCGCGCAGGCGCCCAAGGCGCCGGCCTTCATCCGGCTGGGCTCGTGGATCGCCGGAGACCGGGACGGCAACCCCAACGTCACCGCCACGATCACCCGCAAGGCCGTGGCCCAGGCCGCCGACCGGGTCCTGGCCGACTTGGAAGATCGGTCCCGCCGCACCGGGATGTCGCTGACCCTCGATGACCGCTACACCCCGCCGAGCCGCAAGCTCGATGCGCTGTGGAACCGGCAGCGCCAGCTCTCCGAGGAGCTCGCCGAGCAGGCCTCCCAGCATTCCCCGGGAGAGCCGCACCGCCAGGTGCTGCTCGCCATCACCGGACGGATCCAGGCCACCCGGGAGCGCAACGCCGATCTGGCCTACGCCGTGCCCGCAGAGCTGATCGCGGACCTGCGGGTGGTGCAGGACTCCCTCGTGGAGGCCGGCGCGAACCGGGCCGCCTACGGTGACCTGCAGGAGCTGATCTGGCAGGTCCAGACCTTCGGCTTCCACCTCGCCGAGCTCGAGGTCCGCCAGCACTCCAAGGTGCACGCCCAGACCCTGGCCTGGCTCGAGGACCCCGATTCGGTGGAGAAGATGGCCGTGCCGGGCGAGGAGGTGCTGGAGACCTTCCGCGCGATCGCCTCGGTGCAGCAGCGCTACGGAGTCGACGCCGCTCGGCGCTACATCGTCTCCTTCACCCAGTCCGCGCAGAACCTCGCCGATGTCTACACCCTCGCCGAGAAGGCGCTCGGCGGACCCGAGAACGCCCCGGTGCTCGACGTCATCCCGCTCTTCGAGACCTATGAGGACCTGCGCAACGCCCCGCAGATCCTCGAGGAGATGCTGACCAACCCGGCCGTGCAGGCCCGGCTGGAGCAGACCGGCCGGCGCATGGAGGTCATGCTGGGCTACTCCGACTCCGCCAAGGACGTCGGCCCGGTCTCCGCCACCCTCGCGCTCTATGAGGCGCAGGAGAAGATCTCCGCCTGGGGGATCAAGCACGAGATCACGCTGACCCAGTTCCACGGTCGCGGCGGCGCGCTGGGCCGCGGCGGCGGACCTGCGAACCGGGCGATCCTCGCGCAGCCCCCGCACTCGGTGGATCTGCGCTTCAAGGTCACCGAACAGGGGGAGGTCATCTCCGCCCGCTACGGCAACCCGGAGATCGCGCTGCGCCACATCGAGCAGGTCGCCGCCGCCACGCTGATGGCCTCGGCACCCTCGACCGAACGCCGCAACGCCGAGGCCGCCCGGCGCTACGCCGGACTCGCCGAGAAGATGGACGCCGTCTCCCGGGAACGCTTCCACGGCCTGGTCAACGCCGAGGGCTTCGCGCCCTGGTTCGCCGAGGTGACCCCGCAGGACGAGGTCGGGCTGCTCGCCATCGGCTCCCGCCCGGCCAAGCGCGGACTCTCGGTGGAATCCCTCGAAGACCTGCGCGCGATCCCGTGGAACTTCGCCTGGGGCCAGGCCCGGATCAACCTCACCGGCTGGTACGGGCTGGGCAGCGCGCTGGAATCGGTGCAGGACCTTGCGCAGCTGCGCCAGGCCTACGCCGAATGGCCGCTGTTCCGCGCGCTGATCGACAACATCGAGATGTCCCTGGCCAAGACCGACCGGCGCATCGCCGAGCGGTACCTGGCGCTGGGGGACCGCGAGGACCTCACCGCGGTGGTGCTCGAGGAGTTCGACCTGACCTCCAAATGGGTGCTCGCGATCACCGACCAGCGGCGGCTGCTGGAGAAACACCAGGTCCTCGGCCGGGCGGTGCAGCTGCGCAACCCCTATGTGGATGCGCTCTCGCTGATCCAGCTGCGCGCCCTGCGGGTGCTGCGCTCGGGCAAGCTGGCCGATGATCAGATCGATGATCCGCGCAACCTGCTGCTGATCACGCTCAAGGGCGTGGCCGCCGGCCTGCAGAACACCGGCTGATCTCGGCAGAGCCGCGGCACGACGCAGGTGGCTAGGATTGGGGGATGACAGTCCCCTCGGTGAAACCCCTGATCAGTCCCGACCTCGATCCGGCGCAGGCCGATCCGCATCTCTGGCTCGAGGAGGTCACCGGGGAGCGGGCGCTTGCGTGGGTGCATCAGCGCAACGCCCGGGCCGAGGAGCGCATCCAGGACGAGGCGTTCGATCCGCTGCGCACCGAGCTTCGCGAGATCCTCGACGCCTCGGACCGGATCCCCGGGGTGACCAAGCGCGGAGAGCACCTCTATAACTTCTGGACCGACGCCGAGCACCCGCAGGGCCTGTGGCGGCGCACCACTGAGGACTCCTACCGCAGCTCGACCCCCGACTGGGAGGTCCTGCTGGATCTGGACGCGCTCAGCGCCGAGGAGGGCGTCACCTGGGTCTGGCACGGCGCCGAGGTGCTGCGCCCGCGCGGCGCCGGTGGGCAGAGCCCGCCAGCCGACACCGCCGGCCAGCCTGCCACGAACCCGTGGCGGCACACCCTGATCTCGCTGTCTCCGGGCGGCTCCGACGCCGACGTGACCCGTGAATTCGACCTGGTGACCCGGCGCTTCATCCCGGAGTCCGAGGGCGGGTTCCACCGTCCGCAGGGGAAGGGCGGGCTGAGCTGGATCGACGCCGACACCGTCTATCTCACCCACGACGACGGCGCCGATGCGGTCACCAGCTCCGGCTACCCGCGGGTGGCCCGCCGCTGGCATCGCGGCACCAAGCTCGCCGACGCTCAGGCGGTGCTCAGCGTCGAGACGGACCATATGACCGCCGTCGCAGGCTTCGACAGCACCCCCGGATTCGAGCGGCACTTCGGGGTGAGGCTGCTGGGCTTCTACGACCGTGAGACATACTTGATCGATCCCTCCGCGCAGGACGCGATGACGCTGATCGAGGTGCCCACCGACGTCTCCGTGGGCTTTCACCGGGACCTGATCGTGCTGCGCCCGCGCACCGACTTCACCCACCACGGCGTGGCCTACCGCGGCGGCAGCCTGATCGTCGGCGACGCCGAGCAGTTCATCGCCGGGGAGCCCGAGCTGCGGGTGCTCTTCGAACCCACCGAGTCGGCCGCGCTGCTGGACGTGACGGTCACCCGTGAGACCATCCTGGTGACGATCATGGAAGACGTGATCCACCGGGTCGAGGCGCATTGGTGCGAGGCCGGCCGATGGCGGGCCAGCGCCGTCTTCGGCGAGCTCCACGGGTCCCTCGGCGTGGCAGCGGTGGACGAGGAGGAGTCCGAGGAGGTCTGGGTCACCAGCAACGACTGGGTCACCCCCACCAGCCTCTACCGCGGCACCCTGGAGGGTCTGCGCACCGGCGCGCCGGCGTCGCTGGAGCTGATCAAACAGGCGCCCGAACGCTTCGACTCCGACGGTCTCGCCTCGGTGCAGAGCTTCGCCACCAGCGCCGACGGCACCCGCATCCCGTACTTCCTGATCGGCCGGGCCGACGCCGTCCAGGCGGTGGAGGCCGCCGACCCCGAGACGGTTCCTGGCGCCGCCCAGATCGCCGGACCGGAGCCGCACCCGACGATCCTCTACGGCTACGGCGGGTTCCAGATCTCACAGACCCCGAGCTACCTCGGGCTGGCCGGCAAGGCCTGGCTGGAGGCCGGCGGAGTCTTCGCGGTGGCCAATATCCGCGGCGGCGGTGAATACGGTCCCGGCTGGCACCACGCCGCGCTGAAGGAGAACCGGCATCGCGCCTACGAGGACTTCGCCGCGGTCGCGCGGGACCTGGTGCGCACCGGGGTGACCACGGTTCAGAAGCTCGCCTGCCGCGGCGGCTCCAACGGCGGACTGCTCACCGGCAACATGCTCGCGAAGTATCCCGAGCTCTTCGGTGCGGTGGTAATCCAGGTGCCGCTGCTGGACATGCGCCGGTTCGCCCAGCTGCTCGCCGGGGCCTCCTGGCGCGCGGAGTACGGCGACCCGGAGACCGCCGACTGGGAGTTCATGCAGAGCTTCTCGCCCTACCACCTGGTCAGCGAGGGCGTGGACTACCCGCCGGTGCTGCTGACCACCTCCACCCGTGATGACCGGGTGCACCCCGGGCACGCCCGGAAGATGACTGCGGCCCTGGAGGAGCTCGGCGCCGATGTCACCTATTGGGAGAACACCGAGGGCGGCCACGGCGGCGCGGCGAACCCCGCGCAGCAGGCGATGATGAATGCGCTGATCTACCGCTGGCTCTGGCAGCAGCTGGGCTGAGAGGGGTTCCCCTGCGCCGGCGGCGGACTAGACTGGAGCCGTGAAATCGGGCTTCGCCGCGTGCAGCGGCGAGCTGATCACATCGAGCTTCTCAGCACCATTTCCAGGGGGATCGCTGCGCATGAGTGTGCCAGCCATTGAAACGCGCGGGCTGGTCAAACGGTTCGGCTCCACCGCCGCGGTGGACGGCATCGACTTGGACATCGCCCAGGGCGGCATCTACGGCGTGCTCGGCCCCAACGGGGCCGGGAAGACGACGGCGATCCGGATGCTGGCCACGTTGTTGCGCCCCGACGCGGGGGAGGCCCGGGTGCTGGGCCACGACGTCTTCACCGAGCCCAAGGCGATCCGTGAGAAGATCGCGCTCACCGGCCAGTTCGCCTCCCTCGATGAGGATCTCACCGGGATCGAGAACCTGATGCTGCTGGGCCGGCTGCTCGGCTACAACGCCCGCCAGGCCAAGGTCCGCGGAATGACGCTGCTCGATGCCTTCGGCCTCACCGAGGCGGCCGCCCGGCAGGTCAAGAAGTACTCCGGAGGCATGCGCCGCCGCCTCGACATCGCAGGCTCGCTCATCGTGACCCCGCAGCTGATGTTCCTGGACGAACCCACCACCGGGATCGATCCGCGCAGCCGCAACCAGGTCTGGGACATCATCCGAACCCTGGTGGCGGGCGGCACCACGATCCTGCTCACCACCCAGCACCTGGAGGAGGCCGATCAGCTCGCTGATCGGATCGCGGTCATCGACACCGGCAAGGTGATCGCCGAAGGAACCCCCGGGCAGCTCAAGGCCCAGGTCGGCACCGGCGCGCTGAAGGTCCGGGTGGCCGACCCGGCCCGCCGTGAAGAGGCCGCCGCGATCCTCGGCCGCACCCTGCTGGCCGAGGTCCTGCGCGAATCAGACCCGGCGGCGCTCACCGTCCGACTCGAAGACGAGTCCCGCGCGGCCGCCGCGCTCATCGCGCTGCAGGACTCCGCGCTCGCGGTGGAGACCTTCGCGCTGGGCCAGCCCAGCCTGGACGAGGTGTTCCTCGCCCTGACCGGCCACAAGACAGCACCCGAGGCGACTGACGGCGCGACCGCAGACGCACAGGAGGAGGCGGCGTGACCACCACGGCGCAGGACCAGAACCAGCGGATCAGGAGCGTCCTGGTCCCGGCAGATCAACGACCAGCCCCGGCGGGCGCGGTCAGCGCCTCGCTGACCTACGGGTGGCGGGCGCTGCTGAAGATCAAACACATCCCCGAGCAGCTCTTCGACGTCACCGTCTTCCCGATCATGATGACCGTGATGTTCACCTACATCTTCGGCGGAGCGATCGCCGGATCGGTGGACGGCTACGTGCAGTGGCTGATCCCCGGGATCTTCGTGCAGACGATGATCATGATCACCATGTACACCGGCCTGACGCTGAACCGCGACATCTCCAAAGGTGTCTTCGACCGGTTCCGCTCGCTGCCCACCTGGCGCCCGGCTCAGCTGGTGGGCGCGCTGCTGGGAGACCAGGTCCGCTATGTCCTCGCCGGCACCATCATCCTGGGCGTGGGCTTCCTGATGGGCTTCCGGCCCGAGGGCGGCATGGTCGGGGTGCTGATGGCCTTCGTGCTGCTGCTGGTCTTCAGCTTCAGCCTCTCCTGGGTCTGGACGGTGATCTCGCTGCTGGTGCGCACCGAACAGGCCGCGATGGGCATCTCGATGTTCATCATGATGCCGCTGACCTTCGCCTCGAACATCTTCGTGGACCCCGCCACGATGCCGAGCTGGCTGCAGAGTGCGGTCGAGGTCAACCCGGTCTCGGTCGTGGTGACCGCGATCCGTGAGCTCATGGCCGGCGTCGGACAGTTCTCCAGCGTCACCCTGGTGCTGGTCTACTGCGCGGTGCTGATCGGGGTCTTCGGCCCGCTCTCGATGTACTTCTACAACCGCAAGAGCTGATCCGGCTGAGCTTCTGCGGGACCGGCTGGGTCAGCTCACCTGGAGCAGGCTCACTTGATGAAGCGGATCGTCAGCGGGTAGCGGTAGGGCCGACGATTGTAGGCGGCGATCGCGGCCAAGATGCTGAACACCACGGAGAGCACCCAGGCCAGGAACAGGATCAGGAAGCCGATCAGGATGATCGTCGTGGCCGCGCCGACGATATAGGCGATGAACAAGGTGATCTGGAAGTTCAGCGCCTCCTTGCCGTGATCATCGAGCATCCGGCTGCGCTCGCGGAACACCAGCCACAGCACCAGGGGCACCAGCCAGGAGAGAAAGACCCCGCCCAGGTGCATCGCCACGCCCCAGCCCTGCTCCTCGCCCGCACCCACCGGCACCCCGGGCTGAGCAGCGGGTCGAGCTGCAGGACCGCCCGCGGCACCCGATCCGCTGCCAGGAGGCGCCTGGCCGGGAGGAACCTGGCCCGGGGAGGTCTGGGCCGGTGGAGCCTGGCCGGGAGGCGCCTGGGCCGGCGGCACCGGACCTCCGGCTGCGTCCTGCTCCGGCGGCGCCTTGCGCCATTGTCCGTCGGGGCCCTGCTGCCATTCACCATCTGCACCTGAGGGGTGGGTGGGCTGACTCATCATTCCTCCGAAGTCGGCGGGGCGTGCCGGGCCATGGGGTTCACCGAGAACGCTCACGTGATGAACAGCGTAGTCTTCACCGGCTGTGATCGATACGGTGGAGGACATGTGTGATCAGTCCGATGCTCCGCCCATTCCCGATGATGTCCTCACCCTCGCACGCGCCGCCCGTCACGTGGCGGTCTTCAGCGGCGCGGGGATCTCAGCCGAGTCCGGCGTGCCGACCTTCCGCGAGGTCCAGACCGGCCTGTGGGAACGCTTCTCCGCCCAGGACCTGGCCACCCCGGAGGCCTTCGAGAGCGACCCTGCCCTGGTGCACACCTGGTACCGGTGGCGCGCCGCGCTGATCCAACAGGTCTCGCCGAACCCCGGACATCAGGCCCTGGCGCAGTGGCAGCGGCAGCTCGGCGGAGCCGGAGGCAGACTGAGCATCGCGACCCAGAACGTCGATGACCTGCATGAACGTGCCGGCGCCGAGGTCCTCGCGCATCTGCATGGAAGCATCACGGCCCACCGCTGCGCTGAATGCGATGCGCCCGCCGAACTTGCGGCCCCCCAGTACGACGGCGCCGCCGCGCCCGCAGAGCCAGTGGATCCGCCGCTGTGCGAGGTCTGCGAGGAGGGGCTGATCCGGCCCGGAGTGGTCTGGTTCGGCGAGCCGCTGCCGATGGAGGCGTTCGACGCCGCTGCGGACGCGATGCGCGCCGCGGACCTGATCCTGGTCGTGGGCACCTCCGGGCTGGTCCAGCCGGCGGCCTCGCTGCCGCTGCTCGGCATGGAGCGCGGGACCCCGCTGATCGAGATCAATCCCGAGCCCACCGAGCTCAGCGACGCCATGCACCACCGGCTGCGCGGCCCGGCGGGGAAGCTTCTGCCGGTCCTCGTCCAGGCGGTCACCGGCGAGGCGCTGCACGCGATGGACGGATCGGATGGGACCGACGACTCGGTGGAGCGCCGCGCTCGATGAGTCTGTGGGAATCGGTGCTCCTGGGAGCGATCCAGGGGCTGTTCATGTTCATTCCGGTGAGCTCCTCCAGCCACCTGGTGCTGGTGCAGCAATGGTTGGCGGCCGAGGGGTCGCCGCTGCCCTCCCCGGACACCCCGGAGATGATCCTCTACAACCTGGTGGTGCACCTGGGCACGATGGTCTCCGTCACGGTGGTGATGTGGCGACCGCTCAAGCGGCTGGTCAAAGGCATCTGGCGGGAGCTCGGGCTCTGGCGCCGACGCCGGACGCTGCGGCACCTGATCCACCTGCGGCTCGCGCTGCTGGGCCTGCTCACCACTGCCATCACCGGGGTCCTGGGACTGCTCATCCGCGCCTACGGCACCGACGTCTTCGCCACCCCCTGGGCGGTGGCGGTGATGCTGATGATCACCGGCGCGGTGCTGTGGTGGTCGGACTCGGTGAAGACCACCTGGCGCGGTGCCGCCCAGATGACGGTGCTGGTCGCCGTCGTGATCGGCCTGGCCCAGGCGGCGGCGCTGTTCCCAGGGCTGAGCCGCTCGGGGCTGACCATCGCCGCGGCGCTGGCGCTGGGCATGCACCGGCGCCTGGCGGCGCAGTTCAGCTTCTTCGTGGCGATTCCCACGATCGTCGCCGCCACCGGGCTGCAGTCGCTGAGCCTGCTCGACCCGGGCAGCTTCGAAGGTGGACTGTTCCTGAGCTGGCAGGACTACGCGCTGGGATTCGCGGTGGCCGCCGTCGTCGGCGCCGGCGCCCTGTGGATGGTGCTGCGCCTGCTCTACCGCGGGCACTTCAAGGTCTTCGCGGTCTACGTGGTGGGACTGGCGCTGTTCGTGCTGATCACCCAGCCCGACATGAGCGACGCCCCACCGGTGGACGAGCTGCCCCTGGATCAGGACCAGCTGAACCTGCAGCAGCCCTGAGATTCGAGGCCGGGCTCCGAGCGTCGAACTCGCAGCGCTGCGCGCCGGGGGCGGGGGATAGGCTGACCCCATGCTCTGGCTATACCTGCTCGCCGTGGTCCTGCTCGCGCTGGTGGTGGCAGCCCTGCTGGGCCGCTGGGACGGCGCTTCGGCGCCCAGAGAGGAGACGGATCTGGGCGAGTCCGATGTGGATGATCTGCTGCGGCGCAGAGTCGAGAAGCACATCACCGCGGATGACCTGCAGGAGGTCCGTCTCGACTCTGCGGTGCGTGGATACCGGATGGATCAGGTGGACCGGCTCCTCGATGCGCTCGGGCAGCAGCTTCGGGAGCTTCAAGGAGGTCAGTCGCACCAGGCGCAGAGCGCGGCCGAGGCCCCGTCCGAGCCCCAGGAAAGCAGGTATCAAGTCACTGTAGAACCTGACACGGGTCCCTCGGATCGCGCTCATGGCGTGCCTGACAAGGATCTAAGGCTGCCCTCGCAGGCCGATCCGAAACCTGAATTTCCGCGGGTGGAGTGACATTCCTCGCAGATGCGAGATAATAGATTCAGTTCAGGCGCTGGATCTTTGCATCAGGCATGGACACGCACGCTAGAGAACTTCGGAAGGGATGCACTCGATGGCTGCAATGAAACCGCGCACTGGCGACGGTCCGATGGAGGTCACTCAGGAGGGCCGCAGCCTGATCATGCGGGTGCCGATCGACGGAGGGGGCCGTCTGGTGCTGGAGATCAACAATGAAGAGGCCCAGGCACTCAAGCAGTGCCTCATCAAGGCCGTCGGAGAATGAGCTTCGGTTCGGGCCGGTCGTGCACAGCGCGACCGGCCCGAACTGTATCGTCCGTCCCGCGCCGCAGCTGAGCCCCGCGCTTTCGCCGCTGGTCAGCGCCGTGCCGCCACCAGCAGTCCTGTCCCGGACCCGAGCATCGCTGTGCGCAGACGATCGTCCTCGAGCAGACGACGCTCCAGCTCCCGCATCCGCTGCGTGGACTCATCCCGCACCGCAGGGCGGGCCAGGCGATCATGGTCCAGCGCGTCGTTGATGATCAGCAGACCCGAGGGGCGCAGAAGCCTGACGCCTTGTTCGGCATACTCCGCGGCATGCGTCGCCTCCGCATCGACGAACACCAGGTCATAGCCGCCAGTGGTCAGTCGTGCCAGCACCTGTTCCGCCCTTCCGGTGATCAGCCGCGTCCGCGCCGAGGGCAGCCGCGCGTCTCGGAAGGTCTCTCGGGCCGCCTGGATATGGTCGGCTTCGTAGTCGATGCTGGTCAGGACCGCATCCGGGGTTCCTCCCCGCAGCAGCGCGAGTGAAGAGACGCCGACGCCGGTGCCCACTTCGACCATGGCGTGAGCCCTGGTGCTCGCGGCGAGCACGGTCAGCAGAGAGGCCACCCCCTGGCTGACAGGCTGCACGCCCAGGCTTTCGCCGCGACGTCGCGCCTGAAGCAGCGCAGGCTCCTCCTCGGCGTGCTGTTCCGCGTACGCCCAGCTTGAATGCTTGGCCGACTGCTGGGGGTGCTGAGCTTTCATGGGACCTTCTCTGCGTGCGAGTGAGTGAACCGGGCGCTCAGGTGCACGTGCACCTGCGGGTTGGCTGCATCTCGAGGTGCGGTTCGGCACCCTGAGGCGATTGATGTTCAGAAGAATTTCAGCTTCTGCCCAGTTCTACCCTTCATGATAGTCAGGATGACCAGGCACGATAGCAGCACTCCGTCTGCTCGCGGAGTCAGCAGCGGTGGCTCACACCGCGGCTGGCAGCGCGGAGCGGCCGCCCACGAAGCCACTCGGCCGCGCGCCGGGTGGCTTGTGGCGCTGACGCTGTTCGTGCTGGCGCTGCTCGGAGTTCTAGTCTTCGTCACCGCATGGGTCATCGGCGGACGCGCACTGCCGCAGATCAATTCGGTGCAGTCGCTGTTGCCGCAGGGCTCACAGTCCAGCCAGCAGCATGGCGAGGAGACTCTCGGCGACGGCGCCGCGAGCGTCCCGCTGACCAGCACCGACCTGAATCTGATTCCCGTGGACGCCTCCGACGCGACACTGCCGGGTGCCCCCGAGAGCACTCAGATCCAGCAGATCCCGCTGGACAGCCTGAACTCGCTCAAGAGCCTGGGCTGGTCCGTCCCGCATCTGTCTGGTTTCGGGCTGTCCACCGAGTACGCGGAGACCGGGGTGGTCGAGGGCATCCGCACGGTCCAGCTGAGGCTCACCGACGGTGAGCACCGGCTGGACATCTCGGAGACCCGCCCGGAGGAGACCGGGGTGGAGCTCGCCGCCCTGGAGTCGAAGCTCGATGGTGTCGTCGACACCTCGGCGACCCTGCGGGAGACCCTCACCCTGCGCACCGGAGATGCCTGTGAGCTGTACGTCTCCGAAGAGGCGGAGGAATGGACCGCCGCCATGGAGAGCGGACGGGTGCAGTACGTGGTCACCTCTGATCTTCCTGCGGATACCGCTGAGCAGATCTCGAACTGGGTGATGGCCACCGACCGCTCTCGGGTGCAGGTGCTGCCGATCGTCCCCACCGGCTCCGAGCGGCTTGAACGCGGCTTCGAGGAGCTGCTCGCCTGGCTCACCGACTGAGTCGACGCTGACGGTAGGGTTGAGCTGTGCCTGGTATCAACGCCTACGAGTTCGTGATCCTGATCGTTCTCGCGCTCGTCATCCTCGGACCCGAGCGGCTGCCGCAGTACGCCCGAAACCTGGCCCGCTGGGCACGTCAGGCCCGGGACATGGCCGAAGATGCCAAGGGCCGGTTCAAGGACGAGACCGGCACCGACTTCGACGACGTCGACTGGAAGCGCTACGACCCCCGGCAATACGATCCGCGCCGCATCATTCGCGACGCGCTGAGCAACGAATACGGCGAGGACTTCCGCGAGACCCGCTCCGCGGTGGCCGGGACCCTGGACTCGGCTCGAGCCGCCACCGACCCGCGCGAACTCTTCCGCAGCAAGAACGGCTCCAGCCCTGCGGCGCCCAGCGCGCCGAGCGGGGGAGTCCCTCCCGCGGCTGCGAAGCGAGCCTCAGGCGCCATCGCCGCCGGCATGGCCGGGGCGGCGACGAGTCAGAATCCCTCGTCGGACCTGGGGCCCTCGTCAGACGTGGCCACGCGGGGGGCCGCCGTCGAGCCTCCGGTGCGGAATGCCGACTCCGAAGACCAGCTGGACGCCGCCGCCCCCTTCGACACCGAAGCCACCTGAGGCCGCTCCGTTCCTCCGGGCACTGCCCGATCGACCGGCCCGACCCTCCTTGCCGAAGCACACCTAAGCCCAGGTGACGCGTGCGGAGGCATCAGGCGGGACTGACGGGCAGCTTGCGGCCGCTCATCCCGCGCGGCTGCACTGCCAGCCGGGCGGCGATCGCGCGCAGTGCGGCTCCGGCCGGTGAGTCAGGGGCCGAGAGCACCACCGGCTCGCCGTCGTCGCCGGCCTCGCGCAGATTCATGTCCAGCGGGACCGAGCCCAGCAGCGGAACCGTGCTCTCCAAGGATTCGCTGAGCCGGTCGGCCACCAGCTGACCTCCGCCGGAGCCGAAGAGCTCGAAGCTGGACCCGTCGGGCAGGGTCATCGGCCCCATGTTCTCGATCACCCCGGCCACCCGCTGCTTGGTCTGCGAGCTCAGCGCGCCGGCACGTTCGGCCACGCTCGACGCCGCGGCCTGGGGGGTGGTGACCACCAGCAGCTCGGAGCCGGGAAGCAGCTGCGCCACCGAGATCGCGATGTCGCCGGTGCCCGGGGGCAGGTCCAGCAGCAGCACGTCGAGATCGCCGAAGTGCACGTCGGTGAGGAACTGCTCCACCGCCCGGTGCAGCATCGGGCCGCGCCAGGCCACCGCCTGATTGCCCTCGACGAACATCCCGATCGAGATGGTCTTCACCCCATGGGCCACCGGCGGCAGGATCATCTCATCCAACCGGGTGGGCTTGTCGGTGATGCCCATCAGGCCCGGGACGCTGAACCCATGGATGTCCGCGTCGACGATGCCGACCTTGAGTCCCTGCGCGGCCATCGCGCAGGCCAGGTTCACCGTGACCGAGGATTTGCCCACCCCGCCCTTGCCGGAGGCGACGGCGTAGACCCGGGCCAGGTTCTCGGGCTGCGCGAAGCGATTGACCTTCCCGGTCTCACCGCCGCGAAGATGGTCCTTCAGGGCGGCGCGCTCCTCGGGAGTCATCACGCCCAGCTGGACCGAGGCCGTGGAGACCCCCTCGGCGCGCACGGCGGCGGCGGTGACGTCTTCGACGATCCGGCTGCGCATCGGGCAGGCCGCGATGGTCAGCTTGACCCCCACCTGGGCGGCGCCGGCGTCGTCGACGCTGATCTCACCCACCATGCCCAGCTGGGTGATGGGAAGGCGCAGCTCCGGATCAATGACCTCGTTGAGGCGCTGGCGGATGCGTTCGGTGATGGCGGGATCAGACACCGCCTCAGTCTACGAGCCAGGGCTGGCCCTGGCGTCGCCGGTCTCCTCAGGGCTCCGCCGCAGGGGCCGACCTGAGATGATGGGGGAATGTCGATGAATGCTGGGACCAATGCAGGCGGAATGAACAACGGGGGGCTGCCTCGTGGGGAGCTGCTGGGACGCTACCGCTCCTACGAGGATGCGCAGAAGGTCGTGGATCATCTCACCGCTGCCGAGGACTTCGATGTGAAGGCGCTGACGATCGTGGGCAACGACCTGCGTTCGGTGGAGCATATCCGCACCCGGCTCACCTACCCGCGCGTCGCGCTCGGGGGAGCCGCGCAGGGCGCGATGTTCGGCGCCTTCATCGGACTCCTGATCTACCTGTTCAGCCCGGAGGCCAGCATCTACAACCTGGCGTTCGCGGTGGTGCTGGGCACGGCGATCTGGATGATCATCGGGGTCATCGGCTTCGCCATGCGCAAGGGCAAGCGCGAGTATGCCTCCTCCTCCCAGCTGGTGGCGACCACCTTCGACGTGGTCTGCGAGTTCTCTGCCGCCCACCGGGCCCGGCAGCTGGTCCCCGGGGCCGGGGTGATGAGCCTCAACGCCTACAACGATCCGACCTCACAGTCCTCAGCGCGGCTGGCTCCTGCTCCGTCGGCCTCCACGTCGGCCCGGCCGGCGCCGGCGCCGGCGCAGCAGGCCTTCGCGCAGCAGGGATCAGCGCGGCAGGTGCCCGGAGAGCCCGAGCCAGGGCAGAACGCACCGGGTTCAGGCCAGGAGGGTCCAGGCCAGGCGACGACGGCGGCCGAATCGGCTCCCCAGCAGCCGGTCGCCGGGTACAACGACCTTCCCGATGGCCGCCCCCGCTACGGCGTGCGCATGCCCGCGACCGAAGAACCTGCCGAGGAGCCCACGGGCTCAGCTGAGCCGCAGTCAGCAGACTCCGCGGAGAAGACTGATGCCCCCGTGCCGCCCCACACACCTGAACAGGCTGGGACAGACACGCCCCGGACCCGCCCGGAGGACTCGCCGCGCAGCTGAGCTCAGCGCCTCAGTCCGCCCAGGAACTCTCCGGGACACACAGAAGCGCCCCGTCCATCCGACGCTCCAGTGGAGCTCGGACGTGCGGGGCGCTTCTGTAGCTGCCTCCAAGACAGTGCGGTGTCGGTTCAGTCAAGAACCGCGTCCCGCGCTGAAGTGGTTCAGACGGTCTTGCGACCGCGGCGACCGGTGATGGCCTGCCAGATGAAGGCGACGAGGATGCCGCCACCGATGGCGAAGAGCCATGTGGGCAGATCGAAGAACGAGTCATTGACGTTCACGTCGAAGACGGCGGAGGCGATGAAGCCACCGAGCATTGCGCCGAGCACACCCGTGATGAGTGCGGCGATCCAGCCGCCGGGCTGGCTGCCGGGCAGGATGGCCCGAGCGATGGCGCCGGCGATGAGGCCCAGTACGAGCCAAGCAATAATTCCCATGATGTTCCTCCTATGGATTCTGAACCTGTCAGGTTCGACTTATTCCAGAGTAAACCCTGGAACGCAGGACTCTGCGTTCATTTGTGCCTGACAGAGATCGTCTACATCACAGTTCTATAGCCTCTGTATCACAGTTATTCATGCGTCAGGAACGCGGTCTTCACGAATTCCAGATGCCCCGCATCCAGCTTTCAATCTCCTGCGCCGTGCGCGGCAGTGATGCCGAGAGACTCTCCGCGCCGTCCTCGGTGACCAGCACATCATCTTCGATCCGAATTCCGATTCCACGGAACTCCGCAGGCGCGGCCAGATCCTCATTCTTGAAGTAGAGCCCGGGCTCGATGGTGAAGACCATTCCTGGTTCCAGCACTCCGTCGAGGTAGAGCTCACGCTTGGCCTGCGCGCAGTCATGGACGTCCAGGCCGAGGTGGTGGCTGGTGCCGTGCGGCATCCACCTGCGGTGATGCTGACCCGACTCGTCCAGGGCCTCCTCCAGGCTGACCGGCAGCAGCCCCCAGTCGTCGAGGTGTTCGGCGAGGACGCGCACCGCTGCGGTGTGGATGTCACGGAACCTGATCCCGGGGCGGACCACCGCGAAGGCGGCATCGGCAGCGGCCAGGACCGCGTCATAGATCTTCCGCTGGGTGGGTGAGAACTCACCGGTGACCGGAAGCGTGCGGGTGATGTCAGCGGTGTAGAGCGAGTCCGCTTCCACCCCGGCATCGAGCAGCAGCAGGTCCCCACGGCGCACCGCACCATGGTTGCGGATCCAGTGCAGCACGGTGGCGTTGTTTCCGGCGGCAGCGATCGTGTCGTAACCGAGATCGTTGCCCTCCAGGCGAGCGCGGGCGAAGAACGCTCCCTCCACGATCCGCTCACCGCGCGCATGGTCGGCCGCACGAGGCAGGGCGGCGACGACGTCGTGGAAGCCTGCGATCGTGGCCTCCACCGAGACCCGCATCTGCGCGATCTCCCAGGCGTCCTTGACCAGTCGCAGCTCGGAGAGCGCCTCGGCGAGCTCGCCGTCGTAGGCGTCAGAGGTCTCCAGGTCCACGGTGGTGTTGATCCGTGAGGTGTCCACCAGGGCGTCCACGTCCAGATCGACCTCCCGCAGAAGCCGGATCCTAGTGCCGCCGAACTCCACCGGCCCGGCGTCCTTGGTCACGGCCACCTCCAGGGCGCCGGAGTCGGCGGTGCGCAGCCCGAGCCGCTGGGAGAACTCCTCCAATCCGGGCCGGGGACCGATCCAGAACTCGCCGTGCCGTGCGTCGGCGTAGAACTCCTGGGTGTCTCGACCGGCCATCGGCTTGAAGTAGAGCGTCACCTCATGGCGGGAGCCGTGATCGCCGGTGCCCTCGTCCACAGGTTCAAAGACCAGCACCGCACCTGGTTCGTGGTCCACGCCGAGGCCCGAGAGGTGGGCGAAGGCCGAATGTGGTCGGAACCGGTAGTCGGTGTCATTGGAGCGCACCTTGTGTGGGCCCGCGGGGATCACGAGGCGCTCATTCGGGAACTGGGCGGAGACCGCGCTGCGCCGTGCGGCGGCGTGGGTGGCGACCTCATCACGCTCGTGCTGCACCGGCTCGGCCGGCGCCCAGCTGGAGGCCATGAAATCCTTGAAAGCCTCGGAGGTGGGCCGCTGTGAGCGGTTGTTCACCCGGTCTCCGAGATCCTGCGCCTGCCCGGGGGTGAAGCCCGCTGCGGAGGCGGGGGAGACGACGTCGAACTCTTCGTGCTTCTCTGAACTGGTCATGAGATCCAGTCTAGGTGGGCACCCCTTCTCGGGTGGGCCCGCCGAGCCCGGCGTCACGGGTGCTGGCCGGTAGGCTGGAGCGCATGAGCGTGGACCTGCACACCCATTCACATGTCTCCGACGGCACCGAATCTCCTGCCGCGGTGATCGCCGCGGCGGCGGCCGCCGGACTGCAGGGGCTCGCGCTGACCGATCACGACACCACCTCCGGCTGGGACGAGGCGATCGCGGCTGCGCGCGAGCACCGGATCACCCTGCTGCCGGGCATGGAGATCACCACGCTGACCGAGAACGGGATCAGCGTCCATCTGCTCAGCTACCTCCACGACCCGCTGCACCCGGGACTCTCCACTGCCGTGGAGAAGGCCCGCGATGGCCGGCTGCACCGTGCTCGACGGATCGCCGACCGGCTTTCGGTGGATTTCCCGCTGACCTGGGAGACGGTGGAGCAGCATGTCAGTGCCGGCGCCACCGTCGGGCGGCCGCACCTGGCCGACGCCCTGGTCGGGATCGGCGCCGTGGCCGATCGGCAGGAGGCCTTCGATCACCTGCTGCACTCAGCGTCCCCCTATTACGTCAGCCAGGAGAACATGCACCCGGTGACCGCGATCCGACTGGTGCGCGCGGCCGGGGGAGTCCCGGTCCTGGCCCACGGCATGGCCTCGGCGCGCGGCCGCACGGTCAGCGCCGAGCAGCTCGAGGAGATGGTGGCCGCAGGCCTCGCCGGCGTGGAGGTCTATCACCGGGACAACGCCGAGTCGGGCCGCGAGGTGCTCCGCGAGCTGGCCGCGCGCCATGACCTGCTCGTCACCGGTTCCTCGGACTATCACGGCACCGGCAAGGCCAATCTGATCGGGGAGAACACCACCCCCTGGGGGACGGTCGAGGCGCTGTGCGAGATCGCGACCGGGATCGCGCCGATCCGCCCCTAGCACCCAGGCGGTCCCAACGGTTTTGGAGCGGCAGTCGCGTCAGCGCGGCCCGGCAGCCGCATGCCCCGTCGGTCTCAGCGCCGTTGCGCGTGCTGCATGAGCACCGCGGCGCTGGCCGCCGACCACGCCTGCGGCCTGCACGCGGCCGGGTAGGGCACCGGCTCCTGGCCCACAGGCTCCCCGGCGATCAGCTCCGGGAAACGATGCCGACTGCGCGCACTGAGCCGCACCAGAGCGTCGAACACCTGGTCAGCCTGCTGGGTGTAGCCGCCCTGAGCCATTCCGCGCAGGATGATGGCGGTGTCGTGGACCCACACGGAGCCGGTGTGGTAACCGGTCGGGTTATAGGCGGGATTCTCGGCCGAGAGCGTCCCGATGCCGAAGCGGCGCAGCATGTCCGGTCGGGTGATCCGCTCGACGACCAGGTCCTCCTCCTGCTTGGTGAGAAGCCCGGTGCCCAGCGCGTGGCCCATGTTGCTCCCCACACCATCGATGGGGGCTCCCTCCGCGTCGAGTCCCATCGCCAGGAAGCGCTCGCCGTCGTGGTCGACCCAGAAGTTCTCGCGCACGCGCTGCGCCAGTGACTCACCCCAGGCGCGCCAGCCCTGCGCCCCCGGCTCGCCCAGGGCGTCCAGAAGCTCGGCTGCTCCATAGGCGGCCTGCACCGCGTAGGCCTGTGCCTCCAGCAGGGCGATGGGCGCCGGAGCGATAGATCCATCGGCCCGGCGCATCGAATCACCGGAGTCCTTCCAACCCTGGTTGCTCAGACCCTTGCCGCTGTGATCGACGTAGCGCAGAAAGCCGTCAGGTGACGCGTCCACCGCGCCGGCCTGCCAGTCCAGAGCCGCCAGCAGATTCGGCAGCAGCTCGCGGACCTCACCGAGGTCGAGTCCCGCCTGCCAGGACTCGTGCAGCAGCACGATCCACAGCGGCGTCGCGTCGACGGTGCCGTAATAGACCGTCGGGAGCTCCATCTCGCCCTGGGCATAGATCTCCCGCCGCACCTCATGCAGCATCTTGCCGGGCTCGGCGGCCGTCACCGGGTCGGCTGATCGAGCCTGCCGACGTGCCAGGGTCCGGAGCGTGCCGCGCGCGAGCCGGGGGCTGTAGGGCAGCATCATGCGGGCCGCCCAGACCGAGTCGCGCCCGAAGAGGGTCAGGTACCAGGGGGTCCCGGCGGCGGCGTAGATGTCCTCAGGAGCCTCTGGGTCCTTCTGCAGCAGGTGCTTCAGATCGGTGAGGTTGGTGCGGACCAGGTCGCGCCAGGCGTCGTCCCCGGTGACCTCGAGATCATCCCAGTCACAGGCCATCACCCCGGAGTCTGCATCGTGGGCGCTGCGGCTGGTCCGGATCGCCTCGAAGCGCAGGCTCACGGTGCGGCTCTCACCCGGGCCGAGCTGCAGCGGCCAGGTCTGCCGGAAGCGACTGGCGTCCAGTCGCTCCACCGAGGCAGGTGCAGGACTCTGGTGCAGGGTGGTGCGGTGGCGCGCATCGCTCCACCAGATCTGCTCATCCATGACGATCTCGGGTGCCGCGCCGTCGGTGTGACCGCCCTTGACCTCTGAGAGGTCGATGCCGTCGGAACCCACCGACACCTGCAGTCCGGTGTTCACCGGGCTCGATGCTCGAGAGCTGACCGTGATCTCGATGAGCAGCTCATGCAGCCCGACCTGCGTCGACTGATGCACATCAACGGTCGGGTCGGCTCCCGGGTCTCCCAGATGCCGAGCTGCGCCCCAGAAGTCAGAGGTGGGCCCGGAGCTCGACGCCGCGATCGGCACCGTGTCTTCGTCCGAGAGGCAGACATACAGGCTGCGCAGGATCCGCCGGTCATCGACGATCCAGCCGGTGGCCCCCTCACCCATCCGGCCGGATCCGGCGCTCAGGGCAGTCGCCGGGCCGTTCACGGCGATCTCCAGATCGTGCAGCCAAGGTTGCTGTTCGGACATGAGAGCTCCAGATCTTTGCATCGTCTTGACAGGCGAACGTCGCCGGTCCATTATGACTTGGGACACATTATGAACGTTCAAATGAACGATCTAATGCTACCCACATCGACGTGAAGATCAAGAATCAAGGTGAGCTGATGCTGAATTCGCACCAACCGGCGCGGGCCACGATCGTTGATGTGGCGCGCGCGGCCGCCGTCTCTCGCCAGACCGTGAGCAATGCGATCAACAGCCCCGAGCGGGTGAGTCCGGACACCCTTGCGAGGGTGCTGAAGGTCGTCGATGAGCTGAACTACCGCCCCTCGAGCGCGGCTCGCACGCTGCGGCACCAACGGGCAGGTGCCGTGGGCACAGAGCTGAACGCCGTCACGGACATCCCGAGCGATGTGGCCCTGCCCTTCCTCACCGCGCTGACCCTCTCAGCCCCGCGCCACGCGTGCCATATGGTGCCCTTCGCCTCGCGCGAGGCGTTTCCGATGCTCGACGGCTACCAGGACATGGTTCGGCGGCGCCTCGTCGACGCATTCGTGCTCACCGACACCCACCCCGCGGACCCGCGCCCCGACTGGCTGGAGCAGGCAGGAATCCCGTACGCCTCCTTCGGGCGGATCTATGACGATTCATCCCGGGTGTGGTGGGCCGACGTCGACGGTTCCGCCGGCACCAGAACAGCCGTGGCGCACCTGGCCGAGTGCGGCTTTCGCACCGTGGGCTTCCTCGGCTGGCCTGCAGGCTCCGCGGTCGGCGACGACCGCAGGCTCGGCTGGCTCGACGGCGTCGAGCGCCACGACGTCGTCCTCGGCCCCGAGGCAGCTGCCCCGCAGTCGCTGACCGAGGCGATCACCGCAGCGGAGGTCCTGCTGGATGGTCTTGCGATCGGGGACGCAGTGGTCTGCGCCTCCGACGTCCTCGCCCTCGGGGTGCAGCAGGCGGCCCTGGCCCGAGGGTGGAAACCCGGACGCGACCTCGGCATCACCGGCTTCGACGGCTCAGCGACCGCCCATCTGCACGGCATCACCTCCCTCGTCCAGCCGCTGGACGACATCGCCGAACACCTGCTCACGATCGTCCACGACCAGCTCGCCGGAGCTCCCGCTCCCACCCAGGGCACCCTGTTCCTCCCGACCCTCACTGTTGGTGCCAGCACCGTCACCACATCAACGAAAGGCACGCCATGAAGAACCAGAAGAACCGCTTCGCCGTCCCGTTCGCCGTCGGGCTTGCCAGCGCCCTCGCCCTCACCGCGTGCGGCGGCGACGGCTTCGAGGACCAGGAGACCGGTGGCGACGCCGAGGAGGCCACCTCCGCCGAGGGCTCAGCCGACCTGGTGATGCTCATCGCCTCCTCGGGTGAAGCGGAGACCGCAGCCGTTGAAGAGGCGGCGGCAGAGTGGGCCGAGGAGTCCGGCAACGAGGTTGAGGTCCGCGTCGCCGCGGACATGAACCAGGAGCTGGCCCAGGGGTTCGCCGGCGGCAACCCGCCGGACATCTTCTACCTCGATGCGGCCCAGGTCGCGCAGCAGGCCACGGACGGGAACCTCCACGCCTATGAGGCCGAGGACAACGAGGACTACTTCCCGGCCCTGCAGGAGGCGTTCACCTACGAGGACACGCAGTGGTGCGCGCCCAAGGACTTCTCCACCCTGGGGCTGCAGATCAACACCGAGATGTGGGAGGCCGCCGGTCTGACCGATGAGGACATCCCCACCACCTACGAGGAGCTCGCCGAGGTCGCCGAGACCCTGACTGAAGGCGACACCACCGGTCTGGTCTTCTCTCCCGGCGTCGATCGGGTCGGCGCCTTCGTCGTCGGCAACGGCGGTTGGTGGCTCAACGAGGACGCCACCGAACCCACCGGAGCCAGCGAAGAGGTGCTCTCAGGTCTGGAGTACGTGAAGGAGAACATGGCCGAGGGCAGCTTCGCCTATGCCGGTGACGTCGACGCCGGCTGGGGCGGCGAAGCCTTCGGCACCGAGCGCGCGGCGATGACCATCGAGGGAAACTGGATCCGCGGCGCCATGAGCAATGACTACCCGGACGTCGACTACACCGTCGCCGAGCTCCCCGAGGGCTCAGAAGGACCAGGAACCCTGCTGTTCAGCCAGTGCTGGGGCGTCGCATCCGACTCCGAGGCGCAGGCCGAGGCGGTCGAGCTGGTGAACCACCTTTCCACTCCTGAGCAGCAGCTGGAGTTCGCCGAGGCCTTCGGCGTGATGCCGTCACGCCAGGCGGCCACCGAGGACTACTCCTCGGCGTTCCCCGAGGACGCACCGTTCATCGCCGGCGGCGACTACGGCCGCGGCCCGGTCAACGCCCCCGACATGACCCAGGTGGTGGCAGATCTGAACTCTCAGCTTGAAGGCATCAGCAGCGCGGACCTGCAGCAGATGATGGAGAGCTTCGACTCCAACGCGTCGGCGGTGCTGGAGCAGTGAAGTCTCGAGACCCACAGCGCCAACAGGGCGCGGGGTGGCTCTTCGTCAGCCCGGCGATCATCGTGCTGGGCGTGTTCCTGGTCGCCCCGATCGGTATGGCGCTGTGGGTCTCGCTCAGCGATTGGAGCGGCAGCGGCAGCCCGATCTCCGGTGATGTGAACTTCATCGGCACGGAGAACTACAACGCCCTGCTGGCTGATCCGGGACTGGCCCGCCAGGACCTGATGATCTCCTTCCGCAACACCTTCTACTACGTCCTGGGCGTCGTGCCGCTGCAGACCATGTTGGCGCTGAGCCTCGCGGTGCTGCTGAACAACAGGTTCCTCAGGGGCCGGACGTTCTTCCGCACCGCCTTCTACTTCCCCTCGGTGGTGTCCTCGGTCGCCATCTCGCTGCTGTTCCTGTTCCTGTTCGCCGGCAGCGGGGCGATCAACAACGTGCTCGGCTGGTTCGGTGTCAACGGCCCCAACTGGTTCCAGGATTCTCGCGGTCTGATCCATATCTTCGGTGACGCGGTCGGCCTGTGGAGCATCGCGAGTCCGCCGTCGTGGATGACGAGTCCGTCTGTGATGGGGCTCTCCTTCTGGGAGTGGTTCTCGGGGCCGTCGGTGGCGCTGAGCGCGATCATGATGCAGGTCATCTGGACGACCGCCGGCACCTTCATGCTGCTCTTCCTCGCCGGCCTGCAGGACCTGCCCGTCGAGGTCGAAGAGGCGGCGATGGTCGACGGCGCCAACAAGTGGCAGCGATTCATGAACGTCACGGTGCCGCATCTGCGCCCGACCATCCTGCTGGTGGTGACGCTCGGCTTCATCGGGACCTGGCAGGTCTTCGACCAGATGTATGTCATGACCCAGGGCGGGCCCGCCAAGACCACGCTGACCCCGGCGTATCTGTCCTACCAGGCGGCCTTCACCAATGGCGACTGGGGCCAGGGCGCGGCCATCGCGTTCATCCTCTTCGCGATCATCTTCATCCTGACCACGACCCAGCGCTGGCTCATGCGGGACAAGGACGCCTCCGCGCAGAAGCGGGCCGACCGCGGCGTCCGGCGGCAGCGGCGGCGCCCGACCCGAGTAATCGTCGAAGAGACCCAGCGAAAGGCCCAGAGCTCATGAGCGCACCCCCCAAAGACGACGGCGTCCCGGTCACTCCCGAGCTCGCAGCGGTGGGGGAGTCTCGGCCCTCGCGGGTGAAGAAGTACTGGTTCTACGGGATGCTGCTCTTCTTCGCACTCCTCTACATCTACCCCTTCATCATCCAGCTGGTCACCTCTTTCAAGACCGATCCCGATGCGACCGGCAACGCCCTGTCGCTGACTCCCGACCCCTTCACCACCGGAGCGTGGGAGACGCTGTTCAGCTCCAACTATCCGACCTGGTTCACCAACAGTGTGATCGTCACGCTCTGCGTCACGGTCGGGCGGGTGTTCTTCTGCTCCCTCGCGGGCTACGCGCTGGCCCGGCTGAAGTTCACCGGTCGGATCGCGCTGTTCACCGGTCTGCTCGCGGTCATGGCAGTGCCCGGGATCGTTCTGCTGATCCCGAAGTTCCTGATCCTCAACTATGTCGGGATCTACAACACCTACCCTGCGCTGATCGTGCCGCTGATGATCGACGCGGCGGGCATCTTCATCATGAAGCAGTTCTTCGAGACCATCCCCGAGTCGGTGGAGGAGGCGGCCCGCATCGACGGGGCAGGGACATTCAGGACCTTCTGGTCGGTGGTGCTGCCGATGGCCAAGCCGGCGCTGATCACGCTGACGATCCTGTCCTTCCAGGGATCGTGGAACGAGCTGGGGCATTTCATCGTGGCCACCAACAACCCGGACCTGTACACGCTGACGCGCGGCGTCGCAGGCTTCACCACCGGTGGGCTGGGCTCCGGCAACCAGTATCCGGTCGCCATGGCGGCGGCGCTGCTGATGACGATCCCGACGGCGCTGGTGTTCATCGTGTTCCAGCGCTACTTCACCCAGGGGGCGAACGCGGGAGCGGAGAAGGGCTGAGCGCCCCACGGCATGCAAGCCCCGGGTCCCGGCCCGGGCGCCGGTGGCCTCTGCGCGACCCCTGAATAGACTGTCCCCATGAGCCAGAGCATCAGAGACCCCGCCGGCATCGTGCGGGCCAAGCGGCTGCCCCGGGAGCAGCGCCGCACCCAGCTGCTGGAGTGCGCGCTGCAGGTCTTCGTGGCCAAGGGATATCACGGGGCTTCGATGGATGACATCGCCGAGAGCGCCCAGGTCTCCAAGCCGGTGCTCTATCAGCACTTCCCCGGCAAGCACGAGCTGTTCCTCGGGCTGCTGGACACCCACCTGGGCGCCCTGGAGCATGAGCTCACCCAGGCGCTGTCGACGGCTGAGAACAACAAGGACCGGGTGCAGGCCACGATGGGGGCCTTCTACGAGTTCATCTCCCGCAAGGACGAGGCCTACCGGCTGGTCTTCACCTCGGGGATGGACAACGACGAAGAGGTCGAGGACCGGCTCGAGCGCTTCCACGACGGCATGGCCGGCGCGATCGCCGAGGTCATCGCCGATGACACCGGCCAGCCGATGGCCGAGGCCACGATGCTCGGTCACGGTCTGATCGGCATGGCCCTCTCCGCGGCCCGGCACTGGAGCCGACTCTCCGAGCGCCCGGACCGCGAGGTCTCGGCCGAGCTGACCGCGCGTTTGGCTTGGCGCGGAATCTCCGGCTTCCCGAAAGAGTCTGAAAGCACAGAAAGCACAAGGTAGGTAGACTCGGGGGCAGGTAAACCCGCCCGCTTCTCTGCACGCGCCCGCATACGGGCACCTGCGGAACTCTTCGAAGTGGGCGCAGCCCATAGATTCAAGGAGTTGGCATGGAAGTACGTATCGGCATTCAGCACGTCTCTCGCGAGATCGTCATCGAGACCGACGCCAAGCCCGAAGAGATCGAGCAGGCCGTGGCCGCCGCCATCGAAGGCGCGCAGCCGCTGCTCAGCCTGGAGGACCGCCGCGGCAAGAAGATCGTCGTGCCCGTCGCGTCCATCGGCTATGTGGAGATCGGCTCCGACACCAAACAGACCGTGGGCTTCGCAGCCGCAGTCGCCTAATGAAAGTACCCATGACTGAACAGACCACCGAGTCCTCAGCCGCCGAGATTGACGCCACCATCTCCGCCGTTGACCCCGAGCTCGTCGAGGCCGTCGAAGCCTCCAGCCTCACCTTCGCAGACTTCAATGTGCGCCCCGAGATCGTCGAGGCCCTCGCCGCCAAGGGGATCACCACCCCGTTCCCGATCCAGGCGGAGACCCTGCCGATCGCGCTGGGCGGCTATGACATCATCGGTCAGGCCAAGACCGGCACCGGCAAGACGCTGGGCTTCGGCATCCCCGCCATCCAGCGCGTGACCAGCCCCGACGACGCCGGCTATGACGACCTTCCGGCCCCCGGAGCGCCCCAGGCGCTGATCGTGGCCCCGACGCGCGAGCTCGCCGTGCAGGTGGCCTCCGACATCAAGGTCGCCGCCGCCCGCCGCGGCATCCGCGTGGCCACCATCTACGGCGGCCGCGCCTACGAGCCGCAGATCGAAGAGCTGGATCGCGGCGTCGAGATCGTCGTCGGCACCCCCGGCCGACTGATCGACCTGCACCGGCAGCGCCACCTGAAGCTGAAGAACGTCAACATCGTGGTCCTCGACGAAGCCGACGAGATGCTGGACCTCGGCTTCCTCCCCGACGTGGAGACCCTGCTCTCGGCCGTCCCGGAGATCGGTCGCCAGACCATGCTCTTCTCCGCGACCATGCCCGGCCCCGTGGTCGCCATGGCCCGCCGCTACATGACCAAGCCCACCCACATCTCGGCCGCAGATCCGCTGGATGAGGGCATCACCAAGAAGGACATCCGGCAGCTGGTCTACCGCGCGCACCACCTGGACAAGGACGAGGTCATCGCCCGTCTGCTCCAGGCTGAGGGCCGCGGCCGCACCATCGTCTTCACCCGGACCAAGCGCCAGGCCGACCGGCTCTCCGCGGAGCTGCAGTCCCGCGGCTTCGCCGCCGGCGCCATCCACGGAGACCTCGGCCAGGGCGCCCGCGAGCAGGCCCTGCGCGCCTTCCGCAACGAGAAGATCGACGTGCTGGTCGCCACCGACGTCGCCGCCCGCGGCATCGACGTCACCGACATCACCCACGTCATCAACCTCACCGCCCCCGATGACGAGAAGGCCTACCTGCACCGCGTGGGCCGCACCGGCCGCGCCGGCAAGACCGGCATCGCCGTGACCTTCGTGGACTGGGAGGACATGCCCAAGTGGAAGCTCATCGACAAGGCCCTCGGCCTGGGCATCCCGGAACCCATCGAGACCTACTCCTCCTCGCCGCACCTCTACGAGGACCTCGACATCCCCAAGGGCACCAAGGGGCGCCTGCCGCGGCATAAGCGCTCCAAGGCCGGCCTGGACGCCGAGGAGCTCGAAGACCTCGGCGGCCCCGAGAAGCGCAGGTCCAGCGGCGGACGCGGTGACCGCGATGCCGGTCGCGGCGGACGCTCCGGCGACCGTGACGGCGGTCGCGGCGGTCGTTCCGGTGATCGCGACTCTTCACGCGGCGGACGCTCCGGCGGCCGGGACTCCGGCCGCGGTGGCAGCCGCACGGAAGATTCGAACCGGGGCTCCTCCACGGACTCCGCTCCGGCGGCCGAGGGCGCAGCTGCCCCGCGCAGCCGCAACCGTCGCCGCACCCGCGGCGGCGAGGACTCCGGCTCAGCCGCGCAGACCCAGCAGGGTCAGCCAGCTGAGTCCGCGGCGTCGGCTGAGGGCTCAGACTCGGCCACGCAGCCAAGGCGTCGGCGGCGTCGTCGTGGTGGCTCCGGCTCAGGCGGCGACACCACCTCCAGCGAGAGCTGAACGGCCCCGATGTGAGTACCGGGGAGAAGGCTGCGGCGAGCAGCGGCAGCTTCGACCCCAGCGGTGGATCCCAGGTGCTCGAGGGCGAGAACCTCGAGCTCCTGCCGGACCTGCCTGACGGTGCCTTCACGGTGATCTACCTGGACCCGCCCTTCAACACGGGGCGGGCCCAGCGGGCCACCAAGACCACCAACACCCGGCGCCCCGACGGCGAGGGCAACCGGGTGGGCTTCGCCGGGCGCAGCTATGACACGGTCCGCCGCGCGCTGGCCGAGTACGACGACTCCTTCACCGACTACTGGGAGTTCCTCGAGCCCCGGCTGCTCCACGCCTGGCGGCTGCTCGCCGATGAGGGCACGCTCTACCTGCACCTGGACTACCGCGAGGTCCACTACGCGAAGGTCCTCTGCGATGCGATCTTCGGGCGGGAGTCCTTCCTCAACGAGATCATCTGGGCCTATGACTACGGTGGGCGGACCAAGAAGCGCTGGCCCACCAAGCACGACACCATCCTGGTCTACGTGAAGAACCCCTCGGGCTACATCTTCAACGCCGAGGCCGTGGACCGCGAGCCCTATATGGCCCCTGGGCTGGTCACCGCGGAGAAGGTCGCGCTGGGCAAGCTGCCCACCGACGTCTGGTGGCACACCATCGTCTCGCCCACCGGGAGGGAGAAGACCGGGTATCCCACGCAGAAGCCGGTCGGACTCATCCGCAGGATGGTCCAGGCCTCCTCGAACCCGGGGGACTGGGTGCTCGACTTCTTCGCCGGCTCCGGAACCCTGGGTGCGGTGGCCGTGGAGACCGGGCGCCGCTTCATCTGCATCGACTCCTCCCCGCAGGCCCTGGATGTGATGGAGAATCGTCTGGGTGAGCATGCGCAGGTCCACCGACAGGCATTGATGGAGGCGTCATGATCGAATTTCGGCAGGTCACCAAGACCTACCCGGACGGGACCCCCGCGGTCCAGGACTTCAGCCTCATCGTGCCCTCGCACACCACCACCGTGCTGCTGGGCTCCTCCGGCTGCGGGAAGACCACGCTGCTGCGCATGGTCAACCGGATGGTGGACCCCAGCTCCGGGGCCGTGCTCATCGACGATGAAGATGTGGCCGACGCCGAGCCGGTCGCCCTGCGTCGCCGCATCGGCTACGTGATGCAGCACTCCGGGCTGCTGCCGCACCGCCGGGTCATCGACAACATCGCCACCGTGCCGCGGCTCAACGGCGCCTCCCGGGCCGATTCTCGGGCACGCGGCTACGAGCTGATGGAGATCGTCGGTCTCGACGCCTCCCTGGGCACCCGCTACCCCGGCCAGCTCTCAGGCGGCCAGCAGCAGCGCGTCGGGGTGGCCCGCGGACTCGCCGCCGACCCCAACATCCTGCTCATGGACGAGCCCTTCGGCGCCGTGGACCCGCTGGTGCGCGTCGAGCTGCAGCGCGAGCTCTCCCGGGTCCAGGCGGACCTGAAGAAGACCATCATCTTCGTCACCCACGACATCGACGAGGCGCTGACCCTCGGCGACCAGATCGTGGTGCTCAAGGCCGGCGGCGAGGTCGCCGCCGCAGGCACCCCAGCGGAGCTGGTGCAGAACCAGCAGGACGATTTCGTCTCGCGCTTCCTGGGCCTGGACTCGGGCCGGCGATCGCTGACCGCCGCCACGGCCGACGACGGCGGCTGGCTCATCTCCGACGCCCAGGGCCGACCCCTGGGTGTGGTGGACTCCCAGCCGGATGGTGTTCAGCCCGGGGGCGCCCAGCCCGGCGGCGGCCAGTCCAACGGCGCCCATCCCAACGGCGCCCAGCCCGACGGTGTCCGAGCCGATCCCGTCCAGCACCCATGACCTGGGTCCTGGACAACCTCCCCCGCATCGGGGAGCTCACGCTGGCGCATCTGGCGCTGAGCCTGCCCGCCGTGATCATCGCCTTCGTGCTCTCGATCCCGCTGGCCTGGGGTGCGAACCGGGTGCGGGTGCTGCGCGAGCCGGTGCTCACCGGCACCGGACTGCTCTACGCGGTGCCCTCGTTGCCCTTGTTCATCCTGCTGCCCGCGCTGATCGGCACCTCGGTGCGTGACCCGCTCAACGTGGTCATCGCCCTGTCCATCTTCGGACTGGCCCTGATGGTGCGCTCCGCCGCGGAGGCGCTGGACGCGGTCACCGACGACGTGCGCACCTCCGCCACCGCCATCGGGTTCTCCGGAGTCGGACGATTCTTCACCGTGGAGCTCCCGCTCGCCGGCCCCGCCCTGCTCGCCGGGGTTCGTGTGGTCTGCGTGAGCTCGATCAGCCTGGTCTCGGTCAGCGCCGTGCTCGGGGTCAGCTCGCTGGGCTCGCTGTTCACCGACGGATTCGCCCGCAACATCATCGGTTCGATCGTGGCCGGGATCCTGATGACCGTGGTGCTCGCGCTGATCTGTGACCTGCTGCTGGTCCTGGCCGGGCGGATGCTTATGCCGTGGCAGCAGCCGAGCCGCCGTCGTCGTCCGCTGCCGGCCCGGGCTCGTGAGGTCTCCGCATGACCAACATCCTCGAGGCCCTGGACTGGCTGCTCACCGCCGAGGCCTGGGCCGGGCCCGGCGGGCTCTGGGCGCGTTCCCTCGAGCACCTCGGCTACACCCTGCTTGCGCTGGGAATCTCCGCGGTGATCGCGCTGCCGCTGGGCCTGGCGATCGGACACACCCGCAAGGGTCGCGGACTCGCGATCGTGGCCACGGGGGCCGCCCGCGCGCTGCCCACGCTGGGCCTGCTCACCCTGGTGGCGCTGTTCACCGGGATCGGGCTGACCGCCCCCATGGTGGCGCTGGTGATCCTCGCCGCGCCCTCGGTGCTGGCCGGCGCCTACGCCGGGGTGGAATCGGTGAACCAGGCCACGGTGGACGCCGCGCGCGCCCAGGGGATGAGCGGCTGGCAGATCCTCACCCGGGTGGAGATCCCGCTGGGCCTGCCGCTGATCCTGAGCGGGCTGCGGCTCGCCGCGCTGCAGATCATCGCCACCGCGACGCTCGCGGCCTATGTCGGGGCCGGCGGGCTCGGACGTCAGCTGTTCCTGGGGCTGCAGACCTACGACTACTCCGTGATGCTCGGCGCCTCCCTGGTGGTGATCCTGCTCGCCATCCTGGTGGACGCGGCCTTCGGTATCACCCAGCGGCTGCTCCGCCGGGTCCCGGGGCTCGCCGGACCGCAGCGCGTCTCCGGCTCCCGCCGAGACCCCCGGAGTCGGCGCGCAAACGGGCGCCCGGAGGCCTCGAATCCTGAAGCACCGCACCAGAATCGCGCGAATGTGACTGCGCACTGAGCACCCTCTGCCGGTGAGCTGGTGTTTCTGCGAAGATTTCGCCTAGGACAAGTTGCCGCTGAAGTGGGAGCTGCCGAGAGAAAGAGGACGACAGATGAGGACCACCGGATTTTGGGTCACAGGAACGATCGCCGCTCTGGCGCTGACCGGCTGCGGCGGCGGAGACCCGCTCGCCGAGGATGGTGAGGGCGAGGCCGAACAGGGCGAGGCCCTGGTGATCGGATCCCAGCAGTACTACTCCAACACCATCATCGCCGAGCTCTACGCGCAGGCGCTGGAAGCCGAGGGGATCGAGGTCGAGCGCGAGTTCGAGATCGGTCAGCGGGAGGTCTATGTCTCGGAGATCGAATCCGGCGCCATCGACGTCTTCCCCGAGTATGCGGGCAACTTCCTGCAGTACTACGACGAGGCAGCCGAAGCGGCGACCCTCGAGGAGATCACCGCCGCGCTCGGGGAGGCGCTGCCCGAGGGTCTGCGCGTGCTCGAGCCGGCCGAGGCCACCGACCAGGACAGCTTCGTGGTCACCTCCGAGTTCGCGCAGGAGAATGACCTCACCGAGGTGTCCGACCTGGCCGGGATTGAGGATCTGCGCATCGCGGCGAACTCCGAGTTCGAGACCAGGCCCTACGGACCCGAGGGGCTCCAGGACGTCTACGGCGTGGAGATCAGCGTGGTCACGGTCCAGGACTCCGGCGGGCCGCTGACCGTGGACGCGCTGCTGAGCGGGGACGTGGAGGTCGCCGACATCTACAGCGCCGATCCGATCATCGAGTCGGAGAACCTCGTGGTGCTCGAGGACCCCGAGGAGCTGGTGCTGCCGCAGAACGTGATCCCGGTGGTCTCCGAACGGGTCGACGAGGCCGCCGCCGCGGTGCTCGACGAGGTCAACGCCGCGCTGACCAGCGAGGAGCTGATCTCACTGAACAGCCAGAGCGTCGATGACCAGGCCGATCCCGCCGACGTCGCCGCCGACTGGCTCAGCGAACAGGGTCTCGACTGATCTGAACCATCGGGAAGCCCCTCCCTGGGGTGAAGAGATCGTAGACCTGTGGCGAACCGTGGGGCTGAAGCCCTGCGACAGACCCTCAGGTCTACGATCTCTTCTCCCGACCACCACGCGCATGCGACCTGCTGCACGGAGTGAGAACACTTCCACGTCAAGTCCGTCTGCAGACTGGAGCGCCGCGACCGGGTCGACCTCCGCGGCGTGGACGAGCTGCTCTGCCCGCAGTTCCTCAGCGAGGTCAAGCTTCGCCGCGGGGGAGAGGTGGCTCAGCTGGCGCGGCGGATGTGGATGTGGCGCACGGCGTCGATGCGTTCGATCTCGAACTCGCCGGGGCGATGGTGCTGGCAGAACCCGCCGACGGGGACCTTCGTGAGGTAGCTGGCCATCTGGGCGAGCTCCGCGGCGGAGAAGTCCTCGGCCCGGCGGCGCTTCGCCGGGGTGGCGCGCGTGGTCTCCTGGCGGACCGTGACCTCGATGCCGTGCAGGTCCTGGAGCGCGCGCACATAGTCTTCGGTGCGCCCCTCGGCGGCCATCTCGCGGGCTCGCACGGTGGGTGCGTGCAGCATCTTGCGCACGATCCGGCGCACCGCGAACTCCACCTCTTCGGTGGCTCCGGTGCAGCCGTGCTGCTTGCGGACTCTGTCCATCTCTTCGTCCAGCAGCGACTGGGTGTGCCGGCGCAGCGCCACGATGGCGTCGTCGGCGGTGCGTTCGCGACGCTCGGTGAGGTACTGGTTCACCGCCGAGCGCACGACGTCGCGCGCCTCCTGAACCGAGTCCTCGGTCTCCCCGGGGGCGGCCATCTTCACCGATTCCAGGGTGATCAGGTCCACTCCGTCGAGCTCGGCGACATCGGGATCGAAGTCATGGGACAGTGCGAGATCGATGACGGTCAGCGGCTTCTCCCGCTGGGTGTCTCCGGAGAGTCCGGCCAGGTTCTCGACCTCTTTGGCGGTGATCCGCCGGTTGCCGCCGGAGCAGCCGATGATCACATCGGCGTTGCGGAAGGCCCCGGGCAGTTCCTGCATCTGCAGCGCCCGGGCGCCGCCGACCCGCTCGGCCACGAAGTCCTCGGCGCGGCCGGAGCCGGAGAAGACCCCGATGTCGGTGACCCCGCGCTCGACCAGCTGGGCCAGCGATGTCCCGGAGTAGGCGCCGGTGCCGATCAGCACGATCTTGGCACCGGGGTAGAACGTGGAGCCGTCGCCGCGCATGTCCCCGGCGATGTCCAGGGCCACCGAGACGATGGAACGTCCGCGGGAGCCCAGCGCTGTGCGGGTGCCGACATCCTTGGCGGTCCGCGACGCGGTCTCGAAGAGCTTGGTGAGGCTTCCGGAGATGGTCCCGGCGTGCTGGGCGTCGGCCAGGGACTTGCGCACCTGGCCGGCGATCTCGCGCTCCCCGATCACGGCGGAGTCCAGACCGGCGCCGACCTCGAAGAGGTGAGAGACGGCGTCGTCCTCCACCAGGGTGCGGAACGAGCGGCCGACCAGCTCGCGGTCCAGGCCGGAGGTCTCGGCGACAGCGTCGAGCAGCTGTTCGCGGGTCGTCTGCACGTCATCATGGGAGCCGCCGGTGGACTCGGCGTAGATCTCCATGCGGTTGCACGTCGCCAGCGTCACGGCAGGCATGTGTACGGAACCGGCCAGTTCGGCCGCTCCTGAGCTGAGAGTGCCCACCGTCTCGAGGTCCAGCTCCGAGTGGGTGGCAACGAGTGAAATAAGTACCACGACGTCATTGATTCTACAGCGGGTCGAAGTGTGGCGCGGAAAAGTGGAGAATGTGGCATATGACTTCTGGATCTTTCGCCGGCATGGCCGCGTCCTCCCCGGCCACCGGCTCCGTCACCGCGATCCCGCGGGCGGCCGTTCGTTCTCAGGGTTCCACCGCGCAGCTGCCGCAGGACCACCCGCTGCTCACCGGGCTCACCGCCGACTCCGCTCTGCTGAATCAGTATCGCGGCGGGCGTAACAGTGCGGGGGAGATCACACGTCCGCACCGCCGCCCGGTGTGGTTCATGCGGCAGGCCGGCCGTTCGCTGCCCGAATACCGGGCGCTGCGCGAGGGCACCACGATGCTGGACAGCTGCCTGGACCCCGCGCTGGCCTCGGAGATCACGCTGCAGCCGGTGCGTCGGCACGACGTCGACGCCGCGATCTTCTTCTCCGACATCGTCATCCCGCTGCGCCTGGCCGGGATCGACGTCGAGATCCAGCCCGGTGTGGGCCCGGTGCTGGGCTCCCCGGTGCGCACCCGCGCCGACGTCGAGGCGCTGCCCACGCTCGACGACGCCGCCTTCGCGCCGATCACCGAGGCCGTGAGGCGCACCGTGGCCGAGCTCGGCTCCACCCCGCTGATCGGCTTCGCCGGTGCCCCGTTCACCCTGGCCGCCTACATGGTGGAGGGCAAGCCCTCCCGGGACCACCTGGGACCGCGCACCATGATGCACGCTGACCCCGACACCTGGAACGCCCTCGCCGCCTGGGCCGCAGAGGTCTCCGGCCGGTTCATGCGCGCCCAGCTGATGGCCGGCGCCTCCGCCGCGCAGCTCTTCGACTCCTGGGCCGGATCACTGGGCCGCGAGGACTATGCCCGCCACGTGCTGAGCCACTCCGCCGAAGCCTTCACCCATGTCCAGGACCTCGGCGGCACCACGCCTGCGGGTCACCGGGTCACCGCCCCGCTGATCCACTTCGGCACCGGCACCGGGGAGATCCTGGACCTGCTGCGCGTGGCCGGCGCCGACGTCGTCGGAGTCGACTACCGGCTGAACCTCGCCGAGGCCACCCGTCGGGTGGGTGCGGAGACGCCGCTGCAGGGCAACATCGACCCGGCGCTGCTGCCCGCCGACTGGCCCGTGCTGGAGAAGCACGTGCGTGCGATCATCGCGGCCGGCTCCGGCGCCGCCGGGCACGTGCTCAACCTGGGTCACGGGGTGCCCCCGGAGACCGACCCGGAGGTGCTCACCCGCGTGGTCAGCCTGATCCACGAGATCGGCTACGAGGACTGAGCTCCGCCTGAATGAACGCCCAGATCAACGCTTCGTTGAGTGAACCCGTCAACGCACAGGTCAGCGCCCCGGTGAGCGAACGGTCGAGCGCCTCGGCCTCGCCGCCGCATGTCGCCGTGGTCGGCGGGGGCATCGCCGGGCTGATCGCCGCCTGGGATCTGGCCCGCGCCGGCGCCACGGTGGAGATCTTCGAGGCCGGTGACCGGCTGGGCGGGGCGATCGGCGCCCACGTCATGGGGGGCGTCGCCTACGACGCCGGAGCTGAGGCCTTCGCGACCCGCTCACCCGTGGTGCCCCGGCTGCTCAAGGAGCTCGGCCTGGACGAGCAGGTGGTCGCCCCGCAGCATTCCGCGGCGTGGCTGCAGCTGCCTGATCTTGCCGCTCCGCTGCCGGCCACCGGAATCCTCGGAATCCCGGCCGATCCGCTGTCCCCGGACGTGGTGGCCATCCTCGGAGAGGCCGAAGCTCGCCGCGCCGCCGAGGATCTCACTGCTTCCATGGAGAACTGGGCCGAGGCCCATGAGGCTCGGGCCGGGCAGATCACCCTCGGCGAGGTGGTCCGGGACCGGATGGGCCAGGCCGCGCTGGATCGGCTGGTCACCCCGATCGTGTCGGGGGTGCATTCGGCTGACCCCGACGACCTGGACATGAACAACGCCGCCCCCGGACTCTTCGAGGCGATGCTGCGCGAGGGCTCGCTGGCCCGCGCGGTGGCGCTGGTGAAGTCCAAGGCCCCTCCCGGCTCGGCGGTGAACTCGCTGCACGGGGGACTCAACCGCCTCGTCGGCGCGCTCGAGGCGCAGCTGCTCCAGCTCGGCGCGGAGATCCGGCTCAACACGGAGGTCACCGACCTGGCCGCCCTGGCCGCCGGGACTGCAGCGAGTGGAGGGACACGACCGGACCACGTGATCCTCGCCCTGGACGCCCCTGCCGCTGTGCAGCTGATCTCTTCAGTGGTGGACCTGAGTGGACTGGACCTGACCGGACTGACCCCGGCCGGAGGTCCAGATGACGGCACTCAGGCCGCCGGCGCGCCGGACCCGGGCCGCGGCGTCGCCCTGGTCTCGATGATCCTCGACGCCCCCGAGCTCGACGACCACCCGCGCGGCACCGGGGTGCTGGTGGCGCCGCAGGTGAGGGACATCGCCGCCAAGGCGATGACGCACATCAGCTCCAAATGGGAATGGGCGGACACCGCCGTCACCCACGCCCACGGACCCGGTCACCACGTGGTGCGCCTCTCCTATGGACGGGTGGGGCAGACCCACCAGGACGCGCTCGGCGCTGAGTCCAGCGACGAGGCGCTGCTGCAGGCCGCCGCCGTCGACGTCGGTGCGCTCTTCGGGCTGCCGATCGAACCCGAGCAGATCCTCGAGGCCAGCGTGATCCGCTGGCGCAAGGCGCTTCCGCAGAGCTCCGCCGGGCACGCCGAACGGATCGCCGCGCTGCGCGAGCGGCTGGCTGATGCCTCCGGCGGGGCGGCAGCGGGGGAGCAGCCGGGGCTCCACATGATCGGCGCCTGGTTCGCCGGCACCGGACTGGCCCGGGTGGTGCCCGACGCCCGCGCGGCGGCCGCAGCGATCCTCAGCGTCCGCTCCTGAGCCGTCCGTCACTTTTTTCGACGTCATGTAGAAAACCGTGGAAGTCCGGGCGATAAGCTGGATGCGGGACATCGTCACCTGAGGTCCCGCACGGACGATCAATGCTGATGGAGGCATCTGTGAGCTACGGCAGCAACGCCCAGCGCACGCCCGAAGAGGTCAACACCTCGGGCAAAGACTGGTTCACCCTCTACACCGTCTTCGCGCGGACCGGACCCGCTCCGCAGGGCGCCGACGTGGAGGTCGAGTTCGACCAGCTTGCCGGAGCGTTCGCCGAGCAGGAGGTCAGCTTCCGCGGCACCTACGACGTCTCCGCCATGCGCGACGAGGCCGACATCCTCACCTGGGTCACCGGCCCCTCAGCCGAGGACCTGCAGGCCGCGGTGCGCCGCATCCGCCGCACCGCGATGTTCTCGCAGACCCGGATCGCGTTCTCCGCCATGGGCGTGCACCGCACCGCCGAGTTCGCCCGCAGCCACGTCCCGGCCTATGCCCTCGGGGTGCCGCCGGAGGACTGGCTGGTCATCTACCCGTTCAACCGCTCCTATGACTGGTACCTGCTGGACCCGGCCAAGCGCGGGAAGATGCTGCGCGAGCACGGAATGCTCGGCCAGGAGTTCCCCTCGGTGCTGGCCAACACCACCTCGGCCTTCGCGCTGAACGACTGGGAGTGGCTGCTCGCGCTGGAGGCGCCGAAGCTCACCGATCTGGTCGACATGATGCGCAAGCTGCGCGAGTCCGAGACCCGCTATCACGTACGCGATGAGATTCCCTTCTACACCGGACGCCGCCTGAAGGCCGCGTCGGAGATCGCTGAGGTTCTGCTGTGACGATCACCCCCGACGACACCGAATCGGCCGAGAACGCCGGATCAGCCGGGAACGCCGGACCGGCGCACCCGACCGAGACCTCCGATCACCCCACCGAGGCGCAGGCCGCCTCGGCAGTGGCGGACTCCTCCCAGGCCACGCCCACCCCGGGCACCGAGACCAGCCCCGACGCCGCCGAGGCGCCGGCTCCGCTTCCGGTGGACTATGCCGAGGGTTCCACCAAGGACCAGCCGGGCAACTATGACGCGATCCTGCTCGCCTCCTTCGGCGGCCCCGAGGGTCAGGATGACGTGCTCCCATTCCTGCGCAACGTCACCCGAGGTCGCGGCATCCCGGATGAGCGGCTCGAAGAGGTCGCCACGCACTACCGCGCCAACGGCGGGATCAGCCCGATCAACCAGCAGAACCGGGACCTCAAGGGGGCGCTGGAGGCCGAGGTCGCCGCCCGGCAGCTGAACATCCCGATCTACTGGGGCAACCGCAACTGGAACCCCTTCTTCACCGAGACCTTCCGCGAGATGCACGCGGCCGGACACCGTCGGATCCTGGCGCTGGTCACCTCCGCGTACAACGGCTATTCCTCCTGCGGGCAGTACCGCGAGGACTTCTCACTCACCCTGGATGAGACCGGGCTGCGCGAGGAGATGAGCGTGGTGAAGGTTCGTCAGTTCTTCATGGACAAGGCGTTCATCGACCCGTTCAAGGACGCCCTGGCCGCCGGCATCGCCGATGTCCGGGCGCAGCTCGAGCAGGCCGGCAAGGCCGAGGCGAAGCCGAAGATCGTCTTCGTCACCCACTCCATCCCCAGCCGCAACGCCGAGGCCATGGGCCCGGACCGGGTGATCGAGGAATACGGCACCGACGTCTACTCGGCCGAGCACCTCGCCGTCGCGCGCCACCTGATGGCCAGCGTCGAAGAGGCCGAGGGCCTGGAGCACTCACTGACCTTCCAGTCTCGATCCGGCAGCCCGAAGACCCCGTGGCTGGAGCCCGACATCAACGACGCCATCACCGAAGACGCCGAGGCCGGCGTCGCCGGTGTGGTGGTGATGCCCATCGGCTTCGTCTCCGATCACATGGAGGTGCTCTGGGACCTCGACACCGAGGCCAAGGACACCGCCGCGGAGCTCGGCCTGGCCTACCACCGCGCCGCGACCCCTGGCATTCAGGAGAAGTTCGTCTCCGGACTTGTCGACGTGCTCAGCGAGTACCTGCAGGGCGTCAACGGTGAGCCCGTCGGCTTCGGCGAGCAGGTCGTGCCCGGCAAGTGGTCCGGCATCTGTGGTCCCTGCAACTGCACCCGCTTCCGCAAAGATGTCGCAAGGAGCTAGATGCCCACCTTCACCGTAGGCACCCGCGGCAGCAAGCTCGCACTGACCCAGACGACGACGGCGGCCGAGGCGCTCGCCTCCCACGCCGACGCCGGATATGAGCTCATCACGGTCAAGACCGAGGGTGACATCCTCACCGGGCCGCTCGCGCAGATGGGCGGCACCGGAGTGTTCGCCTCCGCGCTGCGCCAGGCGCTGTTCGACAAGACCTGTGATGTGGCCGTGCATTCGCTCAAGGACCTGCCGGCCAAGGATCTCGAGGGGCTTGCGATCGCCTCGGTGCCTTCTCGCGAAGACGTGCGCGATGCGCTGTGCTCCGCCGATGACGTCCCGCTGGCCCAGCTGCCGCAGGGCGCGAAGGTCGGCACCGGCTCCCCGCGCCGGGCCGCACAGCTGCGCGCCGCCCGACCTGATCTGGAGATCGTGGACATCCGCGGCAACGTCGGCACCCGGCTGGCCCGGGTCCGCGGCCATGGGTCTGCGGCCGAGGCCTCACCGCAGGCACCGAATGCCGCCCGGGGTGACCTGGACGCCGTCGTGCTTGCCGGGGCGGGGCTGAAGCGGCTCGGCCTGGAGCACCACATCGCCGAGCTGATCCCCACCGAGGTCATGCTCCCCGCCCCCGGACAGGGAGCCCTGGCCGTGGAGGTCCGCGCCGAGGATGCCGAGCCCACGGCGCCGCTCGGCATGGCGCTGGCGCTCTATGACGACATCCCGGCCCGGCTGGAGACCTCCGCCGAACGGGGACTGCTGGCGAAGCTCAACGCCGGCTGCTCGGCGCCGATCGGCGGGCTCGCCCGCTACGACGACAATCCCGACGGCGGCGCCACACTGCGGCTGGATTCGGTGATCTGCGCGCCCGACGGCACCAAGGTGCAGCGCGCCGGGGCCGAGATCTCGATCGAGGCCGGGGCTGATCGCCGGGTTTCGGTGGACCGGGCGATCCAGCTCGGCACTCATGTCGCCGAGCAGCTGCTCGCCGAGGACTTCGGGCTGTTGCAGCACGTCGTGGATTCCTAGAAGCTGGCACCATGCGCATCGCCCTGACCCGAGACCCCGCACAGGCGGGCCCGCTGGAGGCAGGGCTGCGCGCCGCCGGACTGCAGGTCCAGTTCCTGCCGGTCACCGAACAGCGACTGCCCGCCGACACCACCGAGCTGACGACGGCGCTCGAGCGGCTCTCACACGGCGACTTCGCGTGGGTGCTGTTCACCAGCGCCAACACCGTCCGAGCCCTGGTCAAGCTGGGCTGGGACGGCACCGTTCCGGCACAGGGACGCGTCGGCGTCGTCGGCCCCGGCACTGCCCGGGTGCTGCGCACGCTGACCGGCATCACCTCCCCGTGGATGCCTGAGGCGGAGAAGAGTGCGGCCGGGATGATCCAGGAGATCCCCGAGCCCGCCCCGGGTGCGAACACGGAGCTGCTGCTGCCGCAGTCGGCCCAGGCCCGGTCCCAGCTGCGCGACGGTCTCAGCGCCATCGGCTGGCAGGTCACCCAGGTCAGCGCCTATGAGACCGACTGCCTGGTGGTCGACGGAGCGCTCGCGCCCGGAGACTCGGACCGGCGGCTGCTCCCGCAGCCCGCCCGCGAAGACCTCCTGGACCTCGATCAGCTCGCCGCGGACCTGCGCCGCGACCGGCTGACCCACGTGGACCCCACGGTTCTGCTGGTCACCAGCTCCTCGGCCGCCGACGGACTCGCGGACCTCGGGGTCCCAGAGCGGGTCCGGCTGCTGGCCATCGGCCGGCCCACCGCCAAGACCCTCTCTCGCCGCGGCATCCCCGCCGCCAGTGTTCTCTCTGAGCCGAGCGCCGACGCTGTGATGGCCGCCCTGGGTCGCTGAGAACTAGACTGACCGGCGGCGACACGCTTGAGCTGGACCGGCTGCGCAGTGACGCGCCGCCAGCCCGAGCGCACCGACCGTCATCCCCCTGATCACCAGGAGTCGAACGTGAGTTTCCCCGAACAGCGCCCCCGCCGGCTGCGCCGCAGCCCCGCCATGCGCCGGATGGTGGCCGAGACCCGGCTGCACCCGGCCGACCTGATCCTGCCGGTCTTCGTCCGCGAGGGCCTCACCGAACCGGTGCCGATCAGCTCCATGCCCGGAGTGGTGCAGCACACCGAAGCCTCCCTGCTCACCGCCGCCGAAGAGGCCCGCGACCTCGGCCTGGCCGGGATCATGCTCTTCGGCATCCCCACCACCCGCGACGCCCAGGGCAGCGCCGGCCTGGACCCGCAAGGCATCCTCAACCGCTCCATCCGCGCTGTGAAGGACCGGGTCGGCGAGGACCTGGTCGTGATGAGCGACCTGTGCCTGGACGAGTTCACCGATCACGGGCACTGCGGGCTCGTCGACGAGGCCGGTGAGGTGGACAACGACGCCACCCTGGAGGTCTACGCCGAGATGGGCGTGGCCCAGGCCGAGGCGGGCGCCGACGTCGTCGCACCCTCGGGCATGATGGACGGCCAGGTCGCGGTGATCCGCCAGGCCCTGGACGAGGCCGGACACCAGCACGTGCCGATCCTCGCCTACGCCGCGAAGTACGCCTCCGGCTTCTACGGCCCGTTCCGCGAGGCCGTGGACTCCCAGCTGAAGGGTGACCGCAAGCAGTACCAGATGGACGCCCCGAACCGCACCGAGGCGCTGCGCGAGGTCGAGCTGGATCTCGCCGAAGGCGCGGACATGGTGATGGTCAAGCCCGCCAGCGCCTACCTCGACATCCTCTCCGACACCGCCGCGATCAGCGACGTCCCGGTCTCGGCCTACCAGGTCTCCGGGGAGTACGCGATGATCGAGGCCGCCGCCGCCAATGGCTGGATCAACCGGCGCACCGTGGTCACCGAATCGCTGATCGCGATCCGCCGCGCGGGCGCCACCAACGTGCTGACCTACTACGCCGCCGAGGTGGCCGGATGGCTGCGCGAGGAGCTGGCCGGGTCACGCGGGAGCGCCTCGGCGTCCAGTGCGCAGACGCCGCCGAGCGCGCCCGCGCACCCGCCGATCGAGCCCCGTCGGCCCACAGCCTCGACCCGCCCTGCCGACCAACCCCGCACCGACGCCGGCTTCCCGCCGGTCAGCTGAAAGGACCCTCCTCCGCGATGACCACGAACCAGGAACTCTTCGACACCGCCCGCGAGCTCATGCCCGGGGGAGTGAACTCCCCGGTCCGCGCCTTCGGCTCGGTGGGAGGGACCCCTGCGTTCATGGTCTCCGCCGACGGGCCTTACCTGCGCGACGCCGAGGGCACCGAGTACGTGGACCTCGTCGGGTCCTGGGGACCGGCGCTGCTGGGGCACAGGCATCCTGCGGTGATCGCCGCCGTGCACGCCGCGGTGGACGCCGGACTCGGCTTCGGCACCTCCCACCCCTCCGAGGCGCGGCTCGCCGAACTGGTCCGCGGCCGGGTCCCCGGCGCGCAGATGATCCGGATGGTCTCCACCGGCACCGAAGCCACCATGACCGCGATCCGGCTGGCCCGCGGGGTCACCGGTCGCAACATCGTGGTGAAGTTCGCCGGCTGCTATCACGGGCACTCCGACGGGCTGCTCGCCGCCGCCGGCTCCGGGGTCGCCACGCTCGGGCTGCCCGGATCCGCGGGGGTCACCGAGGCGCAGGCCTCGGAGACCATCGTGGTGGAGTACAACGACCGCGCCGGACTCGAGGCGGTCTTCGCCGAACATGGCGAGCGCATCGCCGCGGTGATCACCGAGGCCACCCCCGCCAACATGGGCGTGGTGGTCCCTGAAGAGGGCTTCAACGCGTTCATCCGCGAGATCACCGAGCGCCACGGCGCGCTGATGATCTTCGACGAGGTGATGACCGGATTCCGGATCACCGAGGCCGGCTACTGGGGAGCCTCCGGACGGACCGAAGGCTGGGAGCCGGACCTGTTCACCTTCGGCAAGGTCATCGGCGGCGGGCTGCCCACCGCCGCGCTGGCCGGGCGCCGCGAGATCATGGAACACCTGGCGCCCACCGGACCGGTCTATCACGCCGGCACGCTGTCGGGGAACCCTGTCGCGATGGCCGCCGGGGTGGCCACCCTGGAGCACGCCACCGCAGGGGTCTACGCGCACGTGGATTCCAAGGCGCAGGTCGTGGCCGACGCACTCACGGCTGCGCTGCACGACGCCGGGGTGGACCACTCCCTGCAGAAGGTCGGCTCGCTGTTCTCGGTGGCCTTCGGCACCTCCGCCACCGGGGTGCACAACTACGCCCACGCCCAGGCACAGGAGACCTTCCGCTACGGACCGTTCTTCCACGCGATGCTCGACGCCGGGGTCTACCTGCCGCCGAGCGTGTTCGAGGCGTGGTTCCTGTCCTCAGCCCACGACGACGCCGCCATCGGCCGGATCCTGGATGCGCTGCCTTCCGCCGCGAAGGCCGCCGCGCAGGCCAAGCACTGAGGGGTCAGCCTCAAGGTTCAAGGTTCAAAGTCCCAGGGTGAGACGTCAGCCTTGACCCTCGGCGGCCAGCGTTGATCACGCGAGCCTGGGGTTGATCATCGTCATCCCCGGGGTCGCGGACCGCTGCATCGCGGGCAGCAGGGTGGCCGCCTCCTCGAGCCCGACCACGCGTTCGATGAGGTCCTGCGGGCGCAGCGTGCCCTCAGCGATCAGGGCCAGCATCCCGGGGTAGTCGGTCGCGGCCATGCCGTGGCTTCCCAGCAGGTCGAGCTCCCAGGCGATGGCGCGGGCCATCGGGACCGCGGAGAGTCCGGTCTCGGTGGGCAGCAGACCGATCTGGACGTGGCGGCCGCGGCGGCGCAGGCTCAGGATCGCCGCCGCGCAGGTCTGTTCGCTGCCGACCGCGTCCACGGAGATATCGCTGCCCTCACCGGTGATCTCGCGAACCGCTGCCGGGACATCGCGCCCGTCGGCGAGGATCCCATGATCGGCGCCAAGGTCCCGGGCCGCCTGCAAGGCCTCGGGGCTGCGGTCCACCGCGATCACCTGGGCGCCGATCGCCTTGGCGATCATCACCGCGCTCAGCCCCACACCTCCGGCGCCCACCACGGTGACCCATTCCCCGGCGCGCACACCGGCTCGGGCGGTCAGCGCCCGGTAGGCGGTGGCGAACCGGCAGCCCAGCGCGGCCGCGGCCTCGAAGGAGACACCCTCGGGGATGGCCACCAGGTTCGTGTCGGCGGCGTGGAGAGCGACGTGTTCGGCAAAGGAGCCTGCGTGGGTGAAGCCGGGCTGCTGCTGATCGGGACACACCTGGGCGTTGCCGGAGCGGCACCAGTCGCAGGCCCCGCAGCCGCACACGAAGGGCACCGTCACGCGGTCGCCCACGTGCCAGTTCCGCACCCCAGGGTCCACCGCGGAGATGACCCCGGCGAGCTCATGACCGGGCACATGGGGGAGGGTGAGCTTCTCGTGTCCGACCCAGGCATGCCAGTCGCTGCCACACAGGCCGGTCGCATGGACCTCCACGACGACCCCGCCTGCGGGTGGGGCGGGGTCGGGCACGTCCCGGACGTCCAGGGGCCCTGCGATCTCATCCATCACCATTGCGCGCATGAGGATGGATCTTACCTGTGCGCCCGGCACCGTCACGTGCCTGCACCGTTTGGGCACTGACGGGTGGAACGCTACAGTCTTTCGCCGGTCGTTCCACCCTTCGAGTCAGGAAGGTCCGCCCTCCACAACATCATCGGTGACGTCGGAGGGGGTCGCCTCGGCGTTCACACCGGCCATGCCGGACTGACCACGGCGTCGGGACGGGTGCGGCGCAGATACTCCTGCAGGTCCGCCGACTGCCCGACCTTCCATCCGGCCTGGAGCCGGTGCAGCTCGGGCGCCGGGATCTGCAGCTGCGGGAAGCGCTGCGCCTGCGCGCAGGCCACCTCTACCGCGGCCCAGGCGTCCGGGATCGCCGAGTGGGCGGCGTCGAGCTCGACCTCATAGTGCAGGCACATCTGGCTCAGCGTGCGTTTTCCGCGACGGTACTTGTCCACCTGCTTGTCGATCACCAGCGGGTCGATGACCCCGACCGGCTCGGTGAACTCCACCCCATGGCGCAGCGCCTCCTGCTGCAAGACAGTGAAGTCATAGGGAGCGTTCATCACCACCACGGCGCTGCCGGCGGCGAACTCCTGCGCCAGCGCGGTGGTGATCTGGGCGACCGCCTCAGCCGCCGGCTGCCCGTTGGCCTGGGCGTATTCGGTGGAGATGCCGTGGATGGCGGTGGTCTCGGCCGGGATCTCCACCCCGGGATCCACCAGCCATTCCCGAGTGCGCACGCGCTGCGCGCCCGGACCGGCGGGCTCGACCGCACGGGCTTCAGCGCCGCTGCCGGCTGCCGTGTCGGCGCTGACCTCTGCTTCGTCGAAGATCACCAGCGCCGCGGAGACGATCCGCGCTACACGTGGATCCCGGGAGGTGGTCTCCAGGTCGAAGCCGACCCGGCGGCGGGTGTGCCAGGACTCGCTGCTGGGAGTGATCTCGAAGAGGGTGGGGGTCTCGGCCATGGCACTACGGTAGCGCGCGGGTGGGACATGACCGCGGACATCACCGTGCGCCGCCGGTGCGTGGTCGCGCTGGGTTGCGCCGTGTCATGTCCGGGGGCTCTGATTGAATGATCCCCATGGAGTTCGATCAGTCCCAGCATCAGGTGCTCGCCGCCGCCGAACGCCCCGGACATGGGCCGATCCTGAGTTTCGGTGGTCCCGGCAGCGGCAAGTCGACGCTGGCGGCGGAGCTTGCGCTGCGTCATCTCGAATCCGGACAGGACTCCTCCCGGCTGCTGCTGCTCTCACCCACCCGCGCCACCTCTGCGGTGCTGCGCGACCAGGTCGAAGCTGCCTGGGCCGCCCGGGACGCCAGTTCCCGGGGTGGGTCGATCTCGGAGCAGCCCTCCCGATCCTTCGCGTCCTACGCCTTCTGGCTGCTCGGGGAGGCTCGGCGCCGGGAGATCCTCAGCTTCACCGCGCGTCGGCCCCGGCTGCTCTCCGGAGCCGAGCAGGACAGCATCATCCGTGAGCTGTTGGCCGTGGATCCCGCCAGCGGTCTGCCGCCGATCAGCTGGCCGACCTCGTTGGAGGAGGCCGCCGGCACCGATGGTTTCCGTAAGGAGATCCGTGAGCTCTTCGACCGCGCCGCCGAGTACGGGGTGTCTCCCGATCAGCTTCGCGGCCTGGCCGAGCAGTGCCGGCGCCCGGAGTGGGCGGCCGCCGCGGAGCTCTACCAGCGCTACCGTGAGGATCTCGACGCCGGGGCCAACGCCGACGCGTTCGACCCCGCGGGATTGATCAACGAGGCCTGCAACCTGCTCGAGGAGAACCCCGAGTTCCTCGCGACCGAACGAGAGCGACTGCGCCGCATCATCGTCGATGATCTGCAGGAGGCCACCCCCTCGGTGTATCGGCTGCTGCGTCTGATCGGCGCCGGCGCCGACGTGCTCGCCTTCGCCAGCCCCGAGACCGCGGTCCAGGGCTTTCGCGGCGCACGGCCGGACAAGCTGCGCAGCTGGACCGTGGCCCCGCGCCGGGTCACCGCGCAGAGCGTGTTGAGCCTGAATCCCGAGACCGACGCCGAGATCGAGGGCATCGTCCGGCGCAGCATCTCCGGGGCGATGACCCCAGATCCCCACGGCGGTCTGCCAGGGGTGGAGCCCAGCGTCATGGTGCTCGAGGGCAATCACCGGATCACCCCCGAGGTGGGCCGGGCCTACGCCCGCGCCCTGCGCCGGATCGCCCCGGCCGGACCCCAACAGCCTCGCCAGCGCTGGCTGCAGCTGCTCAGCGAGACCACCGCTGAACGGGCCGACGCGGCGCAGGGTGCTGCTGCACAGGCCTCCGCTGCGGAAACCTCCAATGGACAGCCGACGCTCGACCAGCCGCTGACGGAACAGCCCGCACCCGCGCCGGCGGACGCCGGATCCTGCGCGGTGGAGATCGTGCCCGGGGACTACCTGGCCGAGCAGTTCGTCCTGCAGGAGGTCCTGGACCGGCACCACCGACATGGGGTGCCCTTCGATCAGATCGCCGTCATCGCGCGCAACGGCGCGCTGCTGAAACGGCTGGTGCGGATGTTCCAGACCCAGGGCGTCCCGGTGCGCCAATCCATGAGCGATGTCATCCTCAACCAGGAGTCCGCGGTGGCCCCGCTGCTGCGGGTGCTGCGCCTGGTCACCGTGCAGTCCAGTCCTGCGCAAGGTCCGGAGCAGGCTCCCGACCCGCTGCCCGTTCCGACGGACACCGTCGCGCTGCCCGAGGTGCTCGCACTGCTGACCAGCCGCTATGGCGAGACCGATTCGATGACGCTGCGCAGCCTGCGCCAGGTGCTGCGCAGCCAGGAGCGCCGCCGGCTGCGTGCAGACGCAGACCCCGCCGAACCGCGCAGCTCCGACGAGCTGCTTGTCGCCGCCGCGAACAATGCGGCCGACCCGGTCTTTGAGGCGGTCCGCGCTCAGTCGCGCTTCCAACACCTGACCCGCGGACTGGAGCGGGTGGCCGTCATGCTCGCCGCCGGGCACGCCGCCGCCGGGCCCTCCAGCGGACCCGAGGAGCTGCTCTGGGAGATCTGGAACGCCGCCGACGTCAGCCGCCACTGGGCCGGGCTGACCCGCTGGTCCAGCGCCGAGGGACGCCGCGCCGACCATGATCTCGATGCGGTCATGGCGCTCTTCCAGGCTGCCGAACGTTTCTCCGACCAGAACCCCGGGGCCTCCGCGATCGCGTTCGTGGACCACATCGAACGCCTCGAACTCCCCATGGACACCCTGGCCAAGACCTCCGCCGTCGATGCGGCGATCGAAGTCCTGACCCCGGCCAGCGCGGCAGGTCGGGAGTTCGACACCGTCATCCTGACCGGGCTCCAGGAAGGGGCCTGGCCGAACCTCAACCCACGCGGACAGCTGCTGGGCAGCGGTCATCTGGTGGACGTCGTCGAAGGTCGCGCCGACGCCTCCGCCCAGTCGCTGCTGGTCAAACGGATGAACGTGCTCCAGGACGAGTACCGGCTCTTCGCCTCCGCGGTCTCCCGAGCCAGGAACCGTCTCTACGCGGTGGCCGTGCACGCCCAGGAGGAGAGCCCCTCAATGCTCCTGGACCTCGTGGTGCCTCCAGGGGAGCGCGAAGCCCGCAGCGGCGCCATCCCTCGCCCGATCACCGCCCACCGGCTGATCGCCGAGCTGCGCCGGCACCTGGAGATCAGCATCCAGGCCGAGCTCGACGACGACCCCGCGGATTCCCCCAAACACAGTGACGATGCCGCCCTTCTCACCGAGCCCAGCATCGATGAGACCACTGAGACTCAGCGCCGGGCAGCGGCCCGGGCGCTCGCGGTCCTCGCTGAGGCCGGACTCATCGGCGCGGAGCCGAACACCTGGTGGGGGCTGCCCGAGCTCAGCACCACCGCACCGCTGCTCGAGGCTGAGGACACCGTGAGGGTCTCCCCGTCCTCGGTGCAGAGCGCCATCGATTCACCGCTGCAATGGTTCACCGGCGCCGCCGGAGGCGTCGAGGCCACCGATTTCAGCCGGATGCTCGGATCCCTGATCCACGAGATCGCCGAGCACCACCCGGCCGAGACCGACCGCGAGGTGCTCACGGCCGAGCTCGACGCACGCTGGGACAGCCTGGGACGCGAGGAGGGCTGGGAGACCGAGAAGGATCGCTCCCGCGCCCGGGTCATGCTCAAGAAGCTCGCGGGCTACTTCGGCCACGTCGAAGGCCAAGGCCGCCAGGTCATCGCCCGCGAGCTGCAGGTCGAAGCCAGCCTGGAGATCCCACTGCCGACGGAAGAAACCGGTGGTCCGGTGCAGACTCGATCCGTGCTGATCCGCGGCGTGATCGACCGCGTGGAACGCACCGAGGCCGGTGAGCTCTTCGTCATCGACCTCAAGACCGGCCGGCACAAACCCGCTCAGATCGAGATCCCCACCCACGGGCAGCTCGGTTCCTATCAGCTGCTGGTCGCTCTTGGGGCGGTGGACCGCGCCCTGCAGGACGCGGAGGAAGGGCCAACTCCAGAGACGGCCGACGAGAAGCGCCCCGACCCCGATGCCGACGTGGAAGCCGTTCAGCCCAACCCCGCGCCGTCACCGGGCAGAGGTGCCGCGCTGCTGCATGTCGGGACCACCGTGTCGAAGACCGACCTTCAAGAACAGCCCCCGCTCGGACCGGAGGACACCTGGCCGCTGGAACAGCTGACCCAGGCCGCCCAGGTGATGAGCGGCCGCGTGTTCTCCGCCTACCACTCCCCGAATCAACAGCGCTGCCTGGTCGGATCGCTCTGCCCGCTCTGCGAGAACACGAAACAGGTGACCCAGCCATGATGACCCTGGAGACCATGCGCTACAGCGCCCGAGACATCGCCGACGCGCTCCAGCGAGACACCCCCGCCGAGGACCGGCATTACCCCACCGCCGAACAGCAGGCCGTCATCGAATCCGGTTTGGACCCGATGCTCGTCGTCGCAGGTGCCGGCTCTGGCAAGACCGCCACCATGGCGGACCGGGTCGTCTGGCTGGTCGCCAACGGTATCGTGCGCCCGGACCAGATCCTCGGCGTGACCTTCACCAAGAAGGCCGCCGGGGAGCTGCGCGAGCGGATCACCCGGAAGCTCGAGCAGCTGCTCGAGGCGGAGCTGATCTCCCCGGCCGATGTGGTGCCCGTGGAGGTCTCCGACACCGTGGAACACGCGGACATCTCCGAGCTGCTCGCCCCGGCGGTCTCCACCTATCACTCCTATGCGAACACGCTGGTGACCGAATACGGTCTGCAGATCGGACTGGAACCGGAGACCCAGCTCATCGGGGAGGCCAAGGCCTGGCAGCTGGTGCACCGGCTGGTCAGCGCCTATGACCGCGCCGAGGTGCTGGTGGAGGCCGAACAGTCGGCCGGGAGCCTCGCCGGATATGTGATGCGTCTGGCGGGGGACTGCGCCGAGCATCTGCAGTCCCCGGACGCGGTGGAAGCGCACCTCGACGTCGAACTGGCCCGGGTGGACGCCTGGCAGGAAGCCGGCGCGGCCTTGAGCAAGGACCAGACCTCATTGGTCCGCGCACTGCGGGTGCGCCGCGAGATGGCCGAGCTGGTCCGCCGCTACCAGGAGAAGAAGCTCACCGAGGGGCTCATGGACTACGGGGACCTGCTGCGCTTCGCCGCGCAGATCGCCCAGGACGTCCCCAGCGCCGGGGAGGCAGAGCGGGAGAAGTACAAGGTGGTGCTCCTCGATGAGTTCCAGGACACCTCTTACGCGCAGCTCGCACTCTTCAGCAGCCTCTACGGCACCAGCGGCTCCGGCGGCGGGATGGGTCACGCGGTCACCGCCGTGGGAGACCCCAACCAGTCCATCTACGGGTTCCGCGGCGCCTCCGCCGGGCAGCTCTTCGACTTCCCCCAGTCCTTCCCCGCGGTGGACCCTGCCTCAGGCCAGCGCCGGCCCGCAGCACTGCTGCAGCTCACCATCGCCTGGCGCAACGGAGAGCGGATCCTCGATGTCGCCAACCGGCTGGTGACTCCCTTCGCCCCAGACGCTGCAGACTCCCTGGACAAGCCATGGCGCGCGCACAACGCGCACCTGCGCGGGCAGCTCAAACCGCTGAGCCCACCTGACGGCGCCCACACAGCCACCGTGCGCTACGGCTGGTACACCTCAGACATCGAGGAGTCCCAGGCGATCACCGAACAGCTCAGCGCCGCGCTTCAGCCCGACCCGCAGCGCGACCCGCATCGGGAGGCCCCGAGCTGTGCCGTGCTGGCCCGGACCCGGGCCCAGCTGGAGACCATCGCCGAACAGCTGCGCCTCGCAGGACTGGACTACGAGCTGGTCGGACTCTCCGGGCTGCTGAGCACCTCGGAGGTGGCCGAAGTACTCGCCTACCTGCGGGTCATCGCCGACCCCGGCCGCTCCGACGCGCTGATCCGGATCCTCGCCGGAGCCCGCTACCGGATCGGGCCCCGCGACCTGCTGCAGCTGCAGCACTCAGCCCGCGACCTCGAGGGGCTGCGGCTGCGCGCGCCGATCTCCGAGCGTCACGAGGGCAGCGCACAGTCGGGGGAGGGGGTGACCGACGCCGAGGACCGGTACGAGTCCACCGAACTCGAGATGGACGAACGCGCCTCACTGGTCGAAGCGTTGGAACGGCTCAAGGACTCCCCGGACCATGCCGAGCAACTCGGCCTGTCCGCCGAGGGGCACCGCCGGCTGCTGCTGGCCAAGGAACAGATCCGCCGGCTGCGCCAGTGGGCCACCCTGGACCTGGGCGTGCTGATCCAGCGCATCGTCAGCGACACCGGCCTCGACATCGAAGTTGCGGCCCGGCCGTGGGAGGAGCAGCACTACGCCGCCCGCCAGCTCGACGCGCTGATCGACCAGGCCGAGAGCTACGCGGCCACCGAGACCACTCCGGACCTGCGCAGCTTCCTGGACTGGCTGGACGCCGCCGAGGAGAAGGAACGCGGCCTGGAACAGGCCGATGTCGAACCGACCCCCGGCGCGATCCAGCTGATGACCATCCACGCTTCCAAGGGCCTCGAATGGGACGTGGTCGCCGTGGCCGGGCTGCGCGAAGACAAATTCCCCAGCGCGAAGGCCGACCGCTGGACCGGCAGCAACGGCATGCTGCCGGCCCGGCTGCGCGGAGATCGACGCAGCATCCCGCAGTGGGAGTCCGAGCAGCCTGATCTGCGTTCTTGGGCGGTGTCGGCCGGGGTGGGCAGCTGGAAGCAGTTCACTTCAGACAACCGGGTCTTCACCGAGGACGTGAAGGACTTCAGCCGGGAAGAGGAACGACGCCTGGCCTATGTCGCGGTGACGCGGGCGAAGAAGCTGCTGCTGTGCACCGGCGCCTGCTTCTACGGCACCTCCGCCGGCAAGGAGCCCTCGGAGTTCCTCGGGGAGATCCGCGAAGTGGCCGATGGCTTCGGCGACGCCTCGGCGGCGTTGGAGTGGGCGGAGATCGCCGATATGAAGGACAACCCGGTGGGCAACGACCTGTTCGGTTCCAAGTGGCCCTACGACCCGCTGGCGCCGTTGCCGATCGGCCGCTACCGCCGGCAGGTGTCAGAAGGAGAACAGGGCACGCTGCCCCAGATCAATACGGTGGAGTCGCCGAAGGTGCAGCTCGGTCGCCGGGCCGCGCTGACCCGTGCCGCCCAACTGGTGGAACAAGCCATCACCGACCGCGCGCAGTCTCGCGCGACGTCGGCAGAAGCTGGTGCGGCGGCGCTGCCGCTGACTCCGTGGGAACAAGAGGCCGAATGGGTCGTGGACCGTGCGCGCGAGCAGCAGCGCGGCACCGGAAAACCTCATTTCCCGGCGCACATCAGCGTCTCCAGCGTGGTGGGCATGGCCCGCAACGCCGAGTCTATGGCCGAGTTCGCCCGGCGTCCCGTGCCGGTGAAGCCCTCCCAGGCGGCACGCCGTGGAACCGTGATGCACGAATGGATCGAGGAATTCTACGAGACCCGCAGCCGGCTGCCCGGGATCGAAGAGCCGCACCGCGGCGATGAGGACTTGGACGACACCTTCGACCTCTCCACTGTCAAGGAACGCTTCACCCAGACCGAATGGGCGCAGCGACGCCTATACGCAGCGGAGATCCCGGTCGAGACATCCCTGGACGGTGTCGTGGTCCGCGGTCGGATCGACGCCATCTTCGGCAAGGATGACGCCGGCCAGGACCTCACCGCTGCCGACTTCGAGCGCTGGGAGCTGAAGTCAGCGGAGGACCGGAATGCTCAGATGCAGCAGTGCAGCTGGGACCTGGTCGACTGGAAGACCGGCATGGTGCCCACCGGCAAAGACCTTCGCGAGAAGCAGATCCAGCTGGCGGTCTACCGGTTGGCCTTTCACCGGCTCTACGGGGTGCCGCCGCAGCAGATCGAAGCGTCGTTCTTCTATGTGGAGCACGGGGTCACCGTGCCAGGGACGGATCTCCCGGAGGAGGAAGCGCTGAGGCAGTACATCTACGCGGCTCGGCAACACTTCGGGGGATGAACCGAGAGACTTAAATAGGATGATCAGGAGACTGACTGTCTAGATGTTACTTAAGGGGGCGCGTGAAAAAGGAAATCAACGTTGTAGGCGCAGTGATCGTCGATAGCGGAAAAATACTCTGCGCTCAGCGAGGCCCCGAAGGCAGCTTGCCTGACATGTGGGAGTTCCCCGGCGGGAAGATCGAGCCGGGCGAAAGCCCACGCGGAGCCCTCCAGCGCGAGATTGCCGAAGAACTTGAGTGCACTGTTGAGGTGGGGGAGAAGGTCACCACGACAACATATGAGTACGACTTCGGAGTCGTCACTCTGACCACTTTCTTCTGCGAGCTCACGTCGGGCACGCCGCGGCTGACAGAACACGCTGACGTGATCTGGCTCAGCCCGAGTGACCTCGGAGTCCTCAGGTGGGCGCCCGCTGACATCCCAGCGATCGAGATCATCCGAGGAACCCTCACCTCATGAGCGCTCGCCCCGATCTGTTCTACGCGGAGAATCAACTAGCGCGCGACGTCAGTCGGGGGTTCATTTGCGCCGAGGGCACCGGACTGGGGAGATACTCACCTGAGTTGGTTCTGAATGACCGCAAAACGGGAAGCACCGTCCTGCGGACCATTCGCGAGCAGCTTCGCCTGAGCCGCTCATTCTTTTTCTCAGTCGCCTTCGTCACGCCCGGCGCGTTGGCGATGCTCAAACAAGACTTGCTCGATTTTGACGGGCAGGGGCGCATCGTCACCTCGAATTATCTTAACTTCAACGCACCCAATACTTTCGAGGACCTCCTGCATCTGCGCGAGCTCGGAATCGATGTTGAAGTGGGACTTCACAGTTCTCGGGCCTTCCATCCCAAGGGTTACGTCTTCGAGCACCACAAGAGCGTGACAGCCCTCGTGGGAAGCGCGAACCTTACGGAATCCGCCTTGACCCGCAATCACGAGTGGAACATGAAGGTGTCCGCAGGACCGGACAGTGAGCTGGCCGCCCAGCTTTCTGTCCTTGTAGCCAATGAGTTCGCTTCGACGAGACCCCTTAGTTCCGGGTGGATCGAGGCATACCGTCAGAAATTCGACGCCCTTCAGGTGCAAGCTCGGTATACCTCCCGTATCGACTCGCTTGCAGACGAGGAACCGACAGATAGCGATCCCATCGAAGTTGGCCGAGCGAAAATCCAGCCGAACGCCATGCAATCCGAGGCGCTGGAGGCCATCGAAGCAATCCGTGTGGCGGGGCACCAACGAGCACTCGTCATTTCCGCCACCGGGACCGGAAAGACCATTCTGTCCGCACTTGATGCGCGTTCCGCTTCTCCCCGGCGCCTGCTATTTGTCGCGCACCGTGAGCAAATTCTGGACAAGGCGATGTCTGAATTCAAACGCGTACTGGGTGGACCTAGCGATGATTATGGAAAGCTCGCCGGGTCCGTTAAACAACTCGATCGACGCTACGTGTTCGCCACCGTCCAGTCCCTCGCCAGACAAGACGTCCTGGGACAGCTCTCGCCCACCGACTTTGACTACCTGCTCATTGATGAAGTTCATCGCGCCGGGGCGGCGTCTTATCGACGCGTTCTCGACTACCTCAGTCCTGATTTTGCGTTGGGCATGACAGCGACACCGGAACGCAATGACGGGGCGGATATATATGAGCTCTTCAATTACAAGGTTGCGTACGAGATTCGACTCCATGATGCGTTGGAGGCCGACATGCTCAGCCCGTTCCATTACTTCGGTGTGGCGGACGCGATCTTCGATGACGGCTCGACGATTTCTGACGAGACGGGTCTCCACCGCCTGTCGGGAGCAGTGCGGACATCGCATATCGTCGACGCGATTAACAAGTACTCCCAGCAAGGCGTTCCGACTCGAGGCCTCATGTTCTGTAGTCGCAAGGATGAGGCACATGCACTAGCAGCTGAGTTGAACCAGCGATCCATCAATGGGCGTAATTTGCGAACAGCGGCATTGACCGGGGAAGACTCGGTCGAAGACCGCGAGAATACAGTGAAGCTGTTGGAACTCGGAGAGCTCGATTACGTGCTGTCGGTGGACATCTTCAACGAAGGTGTCGATATCCCGTCAATCAACCAAGTCGTCATGTTGCGTCAAACGCAGTCGGCCATCATTTTCGTGCAGCAACTCGGGCGTGGGCTGCGCAAAGCGCCGGGAAAAGACCATCTCACGGTCATTGATTTCATTGGTAATTACGCGAACAACTACCTCATTCCCATCGCGCTTTTTGGGGACAAGTCGATGAACAAGGAGTCATTGCGCAAGAACTTGAACGCCGCGGAGGAAGACGGCGTCTTGCCCGGAATGTCCAGTGTCCGGTTCGATGAGATCGCTCGGGAGCGAGTGCTTCGGGCAATCGCCGACGCGAAGATGGATCACCTGCGTCATTTGCGGGGGGAAATTGAGCTGCTCCAGCAGCGTCTAGGTCGCGTACCTAGACTTTGGGACTTCGTCGAACACGACTCGGTGGATCCCCTGGTGTTAGCCACTCGTCTAGAGCACTTCCCGGCGCTCGTGGCCAAGACACTCAAGATGCCATCTGGACTTTCTTCAACTCAGTCGCGTGCACTAAGTCTCCTATCCCATGAGGTCTTGCCCGCTAAGCGGCCGCATGAGGCACTCTTGCTGCGCGAGCTCTTGTCGAGGACTGATGTAACCGACACTGAACTGCGCGAGGTACTGGAAGGTCAGAAGCTCCCATCCGGGCCGGACGTGCTGCAGAGTGCCCAGGCAACCTTCATGCTAGAAGGTTACAACCAGGGGGATCGAGCACGCTACGAGGCGCCCGTCGCGGAGCGCACGCCGGCTGGAGCCCTGCGACTCGTTCCTGCGGTTGCCAAGGCATACCAACGCGATTCCAACTTCGCGGACAAAGTGAACGACATTCTCAAGACTGCCGCTCACGTTAATCAGGCATATTTGCCGGATCGCCCATTCACGCCCGGAATGCGGTACTCCCGCCGAGACGCGGCCAGACTGCTGGGCTGGGATCGCAGCAACGCATCAACGATGTACGGCTACCGCACCGATGTCACCTCAGGTCAGTGCCCGATCTTTGTGACATTACACAAGGGCCATGACGTCGAGGCGAGTGTCGCCTACGAGGACGAGTTGCTCGACCCAAGTGTCATGCGATGGTTCACCCGGAGCCGACGCTCATTGGCGAGTAGAGAAGTGCGTGCGATCGTGGAAAATTCCGTGGATCTCCACGTCTTCGTGAAGAGGGACGACGCCGATGGGACCGACTTCTTCTATCTTGGCCAAGCGCGGTCCGAGGATGCGGAGGAAACGACCATGGCCAACGAGGAAGGTGCGCCATTGCCGGTCGTACGAATGCTGTTGCGCTTCAACGAACCCGTACCGCACAGTCTCTACGACTACTTTCACCCCACACTGACCGCTTAGACCCCGCCTAGGAAGAGTACGCCGCATCGAAGAAAGCCCGTTCGATCGCCACGACCCGCTTCCACCGTGCGGCCAATCGCGCGCCGTCGTCGGACTCCAGCGGCGGAGCCACCCGGTTGAGCTCATCGATCAGGAATTGGGTCCACGCCCGGAAGTCCTCGCCGCGGTGCAGGTCGATCCAGCCCCGGTGCTTCGCCGACTCGGGCAGCGGCAGATCGCGCTGGCCCCAGTCCAGGTACAGCCACTCCGCGATCACCAGCACCACCAGCAGATCCGCATAGTCCCTCGACCGCGCCACCTCCCACATCTGCGCGATGAACTCCGCCGTGGGAGCGGCAAGCTCCGGACTCATCGTCTCTGACGCGGGCACTCCGAGCTCGGCGAAGCTCTGCTGGAAGTACCCGTCCTCATCGGCGGCGAGCATACCGAGCTGCGCGGCGAAGCGCAGACGGGCCGGCTTGGAATCAGTGGTGGCCACGCAGGCGCCCAGCATCGCGACGAAGGCGTCGAAGAACTGATAGTCCTGCACCAGGTATCGAGCCAACACCTCATCGCTGAGCGTCCCGGCGAACAGCTCGTCGATGAACCGATGATGCACCGAGGCATCCCAGTGCTCAGCCGTGGCCAGCCGCAGCTGTCCTGCGAAGCTGTCCGCGGCGACGTCGGCGGTCGTGGAGAACGTGGTGGGGGAGCTCATGGACTCAGCCTACGGGTCTCACGCAGTGCGCTGAGGAGCAGCAAGCGCTCAGATCGCGACGCGCGGGGTCTTCATCTTCCGGGTCAGGTGGATCGCATAGAGCGCCACGATGACACCCAGCACGGCGGCTCCGGCGCCGACATAGCTCGGGGCGCGGAAGCCCATCTCGGCGGCGATCACCTGGCCGCCCACCAGGGCGCCGAGCGCGTTGGCGGCGTTGAACGCGGAGTGGTGCAGCGAGGCTGCGAGCTGCGGTGCATCCGGGGCGGTGTCTATCAGGTGGGTCTGCATCGACGGGCCCAGCGCGCTGGCCGAGAGGCCGACCAGGAACAGGAAGATCAACATCAGCACCGGGATGTGCGCGGTGTAGGCGAAGAGCACCATGAACACCGCCACCAGGGCCATTGCGACCACCACGGTGCCCAGCACGGACTTGTCCGCCGCCCAGCCGCCGACGAAGTTGCCGACCACCATGCCGGCACCGAAGAGCCCCACCACCCAGGGCAGCGCGCTCTCTGGGAAGCCGGTGACCTCGGTGCTGACCGGGGCGATGTAGGAATAGAGCGCGAACATCCCGGAGAAGCCGACCACGGCGAGCATGATGCCCACCCAGAGCCGCTTGTTCTTCAGGCCCTTGATCTCGGAACGCATCGTGGCCTTCGCCGGGGGCATCTGCCGCGGCGCGTAGCGAGCGACCGCGACCATGGTGATCAGCGCGAGCACGATCACCGAGATGAACATCCAGCGCCAGCCGAACTGCTGACCCAGCGCGGTCACCACGGGTACGCCGAGCACGTTGGAGATCGCCAGACCACCCAGGACGACGGCGATCGCACGGCTGCGCTTGGCAGGGCCCGCCATTTCGGCCGCCATCAGCGCAGCCACGGCGAAGTACGCGCCGTGGGGGAGTCCGGAGAGGAACCGGGCGATCAACATGGTCTCGTAGTTCGGTGCGAAGAAGCTCAGCACATGGCCGAACACGAAGACGCCCAGCAGAAGCAGGGCATAGGCCTTCCGCTCCCGTTTGGCACCCAGGATGGAAAGTATGGGCGCGCCGATGACCACACCTATGGCGTAGGCGCTGATCAGCATTCCGGCCTGCGGGATGGTGATGCCGAGATCGGCGACGGCCTCAAGCTGGAGCCCCATGATCGCGAACTCAGTGACACCCACGGCGAACCCGCCGATGGACAGTGCCACGATCGCCAGCGCCACCTGTCTGCGGGTGTACTTGGGCTTCGCGGGGGTCGCGCTCGGAGAGGTCGTGCCTGCTGAGGTCTGTTCCGCCGTGGTCATATCGTCATCCTGTGCTGCAGCCGGTCAATGGTGGGGTGCACCTGTCAGAGCGCGCGTCGAGCCTGCCAAATCCGAGAAGCCGGGAGAAGACACTCATCCGACAACTGCGCCACGGCGGGGATCATTCCCGGGGCGGCGCCGCACCTCGACGTTGAGGGCCTGACGTGCAGGTGTCCTGGACAGGCCTCTCCTCGGCGGTGAGGAGGCTGAACCAGGAGATTTAGGCGGTCGGTGGGCGCAGGCCCGGGTGCCGATGATAGATCGACTCGTTCCCGCCCTCGGATTCTTCCGGGGAAGGGGCGGAGTCGGCAGACTGTGGTGAGTCCGGGGACTCAGGTGAATCGGGAGATTCGCCTTGCTCCGAGGAGTTTGCTGTTGCCGGCTGCACGGGGGGCACCGGCTGCGCAGCCGGCACAGACTGCGCGGAGGATGTCGACTGCGCCGAGGCGGCGGACTGGGCAGACTCGGCGGAGCGCGCCGACTGGGCCGAAGATGCAGACCCCGTGGAGGCCGCCGAAGTCGCTGAGGCGACCGCGGGGAAGAAGTGCTTATCCTTCGCCCGACGCTCCGAGGCCTCATCGGGGTGGATCGGGAGGTCGCCCTCGTCCTCCTCATCGAAGATCACGTCGGGAATGGGCTCCTCGGCAGGGGGCTCGTTCGCGATGACCGGAATGGAGCCGGTGGGCTCATCCCCGGGCAGCGGGCGGGGCGCGAACGCCGGGACCTCGCCGGTGGCGCCGGCGTCCTCGGTGAGGTCTTGGTGGTGGCTGGTCTGGGAGGCACCGGCGTCGGTGATGACGGCGGGCTCGTCGTCGTCCTCGCCGGAGTCCGCCCACTCGCCGGTGTCGGCCACGGTCGCCGCGGCACCAGCGCGGGCCACAGGACGGGAGTCCTGTTCCTCGGCGGGCGCGGCGGGTTCATCGCCCGCCACCGGGGTCAATGCGATCGGCTGTCCGCCGTAGGTCTCGATGTCTGTCTTGAGCTGTTCCAGGAGACCCCTCGCCTCCGCGATCATCTCCGGGTTCTCACTGGCGTGCCCGCGGACCAGCCACTGGGCCAGCGCGAACTCCGCGGTCAGGGCGGCGCGGCGCATCAGGTGCTCGTCGACCTCGCCGGTGCGGTGGCGGCGGTAGGCGGCGAGGACCTTCTCGGTGAACTCGGCATCCCCGGCAGCGGTGAGCCAGGCGAAGTCATCCGCCGGATCCCCGCTGTGCAGGTCGGTCCAACCGGTGACGGCCATGACGCGCTTGCCCTCGATCAGCAGTGAATCCTCGTGCAGGTCCCCGTGGGTGACGGCGGGGGTGAAGCCCCAGAGCTCGCGGTCCTCCATGGCGTGCTCCCAGCGGCGCAGCAGCAGGGCCGGGATCTCCCCGGTGGTGGCAGCCTGGTCCAGTTCGTTGAGTCGACGCTGGCGGTATCGCTCGGCGGAGTATCGGGGCAGGTCGGCGTTGTCCACCACGGCCTCGTCGAGGTCATGGATCGCGGCGATGGTGCGCCCGATGTCCTCGATGACGGCCTGCGGCTGCATGGAGAGCTCGCTGAGCTCCAGCGAGGTGCCGGGCAGGTGGTTGTAGACGAAGGTGCGCATCTCCCCGCGGCGCACGGCGCCGGCGACGGAGGGGACCCGGAAGGGCAGCTCGGCGCGGATGCCGGTGGAGAAGCCGCGCAGCACCTGCAGCTCGGTCTCCAGACGCATCGCCGCTTCCTGATGCTGCGGAGAGCGGATCCTCCAGCGGTGACCTTCAGAGTCGATGACGACGGCGGACGTGAAGTCGCGGGCGTCGTCGGCCGCCGCGGCCACGCCGGTCGGGGAAAGGCCCGGCACTGCCGCGGTCGCCAGGGCCGCAAGTTCCATCGATGTCCATCGCACGAGGACCAGCGTATGGGGTCAGACCCCATACGCGCGGCCGGGCCACGCTGAATTGATGAAATCACACGGGATTGGCACTCATGCGGTCCTCTCGGTGCGGCGATCCTCACTGTCCACACAGGTCCTGCGGGTGCTCCCCGCGGTCTCGGGCCCGGTACGGTGGAGGATATGCATATGCACCTCCGGGACCCTGGTGAAGGCCTGCTCGTCCTGCCCCAGGACGGGGCCCGGATCGACCGCCTCGACGCCCAGCGCAAACGCCCCGAATGGCTCAGCGAAGTCTGGTCCACCCCCGGCACCCGGGTGCTGCGCCTATACGGCCGTCGCGCCCGGCTCAGTGGGAACCGGCTGGACTACGAAGAGGCGACCGGCCCGCTGCCCGAGGGTGCCGTGGCGCTCGGTGCCGTGGATCCCGCCGAGCTGCCCGACGGAGCTGCCAGCAACGGTGTCTCCGGCAGCCGCGGTGGCGCGGCCGCGCTCGTTCACGTGGTCACGGTGGCGCACCCCAAGCCCGCCGATGAGCACGTCGCCGCCGGGACCACCGGGACCACCTGGGCTGACCTTGCCTTCGCCGGATCTCAGCTGACCCCGCTCGACGCCGCCCTGCTCACCCAGGCGCTGGCGATCACCGCCTGGCATGTCGGCACCCGCTTCTGCGCCTCCTGCGGAACCGCCACCGAGGTGGAGGTCTCGGGCTGGCGCCGGGTGTGCCCCCACTGTGGCGCGCAGACCTTCCCGCGCACCGACCCCGCCGTGATCACCGCAGTGCTGGACTCTGATGACCGGATCCTGCTGGGCTCGGCCCACCGCTGGGACACTTGCCGATATTCGACCTTCGCCGGGTTCGTCGAGGCCGGGGAGTCGGTGGAAGCGGCACTGGCCCGTGAGATCGAGGAGGAGGCCGGCGTCGTCGTCTCCGATATCCGCTATATGGGGTCACAGTCCTGGCCCTTCCCGCGCTCGCTGATGCTCGGGCATTTCGCCGTGGCCCGTGATCCCTCCGTGGCCCGGCCCGACGGCGACGAGATCCGTGACGTCCGCTGGTTCACCCGCGCAGAGCTCACCGAGGCGGCCGAGGCCGGGGAGGTCACCCTGCCGACCCGCTCCTCGATCTCCCGGGCGCTGATCGAACGCTGGCACGGAACATTGATCAACGCGGTCTCCGATGCCCAGCCGCGCCCGGCCCCCAGCCGCGCGAATACTGGCAGCACAAACGGCCGGCCCGGTCAGCGAGGACAGCAGCCCCGATGAGTCAGCCCGCCTTCTCCTCCAGCTCCTCCACCGGACACGCGCTCTCCGCCACCCAGCTGGCCGCCGCCCCGCCCGAAGCGATCCTCGACGGACTCGACGAGGAACAGCGCCTGGCCGCCTCCACGCTGAAGGGTCCGCTGTGCATCCTCGCCGGGGCCGGCACCGGCAAGACCCGCGCGATCACGCACCGGATCGCCTACGGCGTCCGCGCCGGGGTCTATGACCCGCACCGGCTGCTCGCCGTGACCTTCACCGCCCGCGCCGCCGCCGAGATGCGCTCGAGGCTCAGCGCGCTGGGCGCCCCCGGGGTCCAGGCGCGAACCTTCCACGCCGCCGCGCTGCGCCAGCTGCAGTACTTCTGGCCGGTCGCCATCGGCGGGACCATGCCGCAGATCCTCGACCACAAGGTCCGGCTGCTCGCCGAGGCCGCGCGCCGGCTGCACGTGACCACCGACCGTGCCGCGCTGCGCGACCTCGCCAGCGAGATCGAATGGGCGAAGGTCTCCACGCTGACCCCGGAGTCCTACCTGGAGGTCGCCACCGCCGAGGGTGCTGGCCGGCCCGCGCCCGGGGGAGTGGACCACCGCACCTTCGCCAAGCTGTATCAGTCCTATGAGGACGTGAAGCTGGACAAGCACCTGATCGACTTCGAGGACGTGCTGCTGCTCAACGTCGGCATCCTGGAGGACGATGAGCGGGTGGCCGCCCAGGTGCGCCAGCAGTACCGCCACTTCGTGGTCGACGAGTACCAGGACGTCTCCCCGCTGCAGCAGCGGATGCTCGACCTCTGGCTCGGTGGACGCGACGAGATCTGCGTGGTCGGCGACGCCGCGCAGACCATCTACTCCTTCACCGGCGCCACCCCCGACTACCTGCTCGGCTTCAAGCGCCGCCACCCCGAGGCGAACCTGGTCAAGCTGGTCCGTGACTACCGCTCCACCCCCGAGGTGGTGAAGCTGGCGAACTCGCTGCTGGCCGACCGCACCCGGGAGACCGTCCGGCTCACCGACCCGGCGCCCTGGCCCGAGCCGCTGCAGCTGATCTCCCAGCGCGAGCGCGGCCCGGTCCCGAAGCTGATCCAGCACGCCGACGACGACACCGAGGCCGGGTGGATCGCCTCCGAGATCAAGGCGCTGCAGGAACAAGGGGTGCCGCTCTCCGAGGTGGCCATCCTCTACCGCACCAACGGACAGTCCCAGGCCTTCGAGCAGAGCCTGGCCACCGCCGGGATCTCGTACCAGCTGCGCGGCTCCGAACGGTTCTTCTCCCGCCGCGAGGTCCGCGAGGCGCTCGCCGCCCTGCGCACCTCCTCACTGGTCGACGACGCCGGGGACACGGTGTCCAAGAGTGTGCGCGACATCCTCTCCTCCCACGGCTACTCCGCGAAGGCCCCCGAGGCCACCGGCGCGGTCCGCGAACGCTGGGAGTCCATGGCGGCTCTGGTGGGGCTCGCGGACCAGCTCTCCACCGAGCGCGAAGACTTCACCATGCGCAGCTTCATCACCGAGCTCGAGGAGCGCTCCGCCGCGCAGCATGCTCCCACAGTGGAGGGCGTCACGCTGGCCTCGCTGCACTCGGCCAAGGGCCTGGAATGGGAGGCGGTGTTCCTCGCCGGACTCTCCGAAGGGCTGATGCCGATCACCTTCGCCAAGACCCAGAAGGAGGTCGACGAGGAGCGCCGGCTGCTCTACGTGGGCATCACCCGCGCACGGAAGTTCCTCTTCCTCTCCTCCGCGGCCTCCCGGCACACCGGCGGCCGCGGCCGCCGCACCCCCTCGCGCTTCCTGCGCCCGCTGCGCAAGGAGATGGGCATCGAGGAGCCGGGCCGGAAGATCATCCCCTCGGCGGGCGGGCTGAGCCCCAACGCCGCGGCGCGCAAGAAGAAGGCCTCCACCTGCTCGACCTGCGGGAAGATCCTCACGGTGGCCACCGAGGTCAAGCGGCGCCGCTGCGAGAGCTGCCCCGCCCGCTACGACGAGGCGCTCTTCGAGAAGCTGCGCGCCTGGCGCAGCGACTATGCCAAGGAGCTCGAGGTGCCCGCCTTCGTGATCTTCACCGACGCCACCCTGGAGGTCATCGCCGAGCTGAAGCCCACCTCGGACGCGGAGCTGCTGAAGGTCCCCGGCATCGGCGAGCGCAAGCTCGAGAAGCACGGCGACCGGCTCCGCGAGATCCTCAAAGAGGTCTGATCAGGGCTCAGTCGGCGTGGTGGTCGGCCCAGCTGACGCCGGCCAGGAACGCATCGGCCTCGCCGGTGCGCGGATACTTCGCGACCAGTGCCTTGAAGCTCGGCCCGTGCCCGGGCTCGATCAGATGCGCCAGCTCGTGGACCAGCACCGAGTCCTGTACCCAGACCGGCATCTCACGCAGCCGCGAGGAGAGTCGGATGGTCCCGGTGGTCGATGTCGTGGAGCCCCAGCGCTGGTGCTGCTGGGTGGACCAGCTCACCGCCTCCGGCTGCGGGACGCCGTCCAGATAGCGGGCCGAGAGCGCGGATGCCCGTGCCAGCAGCTCCTCATCGCTGCGCGGTCGCCGTGCCGCGCGGCGGCTGAGCTTCTTCTGAAAGGCTCGGGCGTGGTCTTCGATCTCGCGCTGACTCAGCCGCACGGGAACCCGGAGGCGCAGAGTCCCCGCCACCTGATCAGCCGAGATGGTTCGGGTGCGCCGAGCCGAGCGGACCACCAGCACCTGCTGGCCGTCCACCGTGATCTGCTGCTGAAGCTGCCTCGACGCCATGAGAAGGAGCCTAGCCCGGCCCAAGACTGTGGAAAACTCAGCCCGACCATCCCGGCCTTGGCACGATAGGGAGATGGATCCTGGGACACTGCCCGCGGAATGGAAAGACGCCTTCGTGCTCGATGCGCGCACCATCCAGCTCGGCGCCGGTGACCGCGCCGTGCGGATCATCGGCCCTGCCCGGCAGACCCTGAAACGCCTGCAGGAACCGGTCAGCGTCACCCGCGGCGAAGAAGCTGCCGACGACGGAGACTCCTGTCCCGAGCAGGGCTGCCCGCGCCCCGCCGAGGGCTGCCCGCCCACCGCCGCAGCGGCGATCCGGGTGCAGGCGCGACGCCAGCTGGCGGCGGTGCTGATCGATGGGCTGCCCCGCCCGGCTGCGCTTCTCGCCGAGCAGCTGACCCGCCTGCCCCTGGGCCTGCTGCTGCTGCGCGACGATCATCTCGTCGACCGGGCCGACGTGGCGGCCGGGTATTCCGCGGCCGCGGTGGGCCTCACCCGCGCCGTCGCGGTGCGCCGGTCCTGCCTGCGGCAGGACCCCGAAGCAGCAGTCATCACCTGCTCGGCGCCCGCCCGGCAGACCTCGGCGTCCGCCGCGAACACCTCGCTCCCGATCCCGCACACCCCGCCCGCGCTGCCGCAGGAGCCGGTGGACATCCAGGTGATCTTCGCCCGGCGCGCCGTCGCCCCGGCGCGACTCTCCGCCGCAGCCACCCGGGCCCAGCTGGTGCTGCCGGTGGTTCGGCACCCGCTGGGCACGGGCCCCGACCAGTGGCAGATCGGTCCGCTGCTCAGCCGCGACCACGGCCCCTGCCCGCAGTGCTTGCAGCTGCACGGCGCCGCAGCAGACCCGCACTGGGACACAGTGCAGACCGCGCTCGCAGGACAGCATCCGACCGCGAATCCGCCCCTGGATCAGGAGGACCCGCAGTCTGCGACGGTGGTGGCGAGCCTGCTCGCCCGCGAGGTCCAGCTCGCCATCGATGGCGAGGTCACGCCGCAGACCGCCTCGCGGATGATCGGTCTCTCCGCCTCGACCGGGAAGCTCAGCCTGGAGCAGGTGAGCCCACACCCGGAATGCGCCTGCCGGCTGAACACCCCCGTCTCCGGGTGATGAGGGCAGGGATCAGAACAGGCGAGCAGGACAGCTGAGAAGCGGCAGCCCCACCGTCAACATCACAGCCCGACTTCATCCTGTGGCGAACTGACCGCGCCCATACAGACATCACCGAGCCGCGCTGGATACGCTGGAGTCTCTCAGGCCGAACCAGGATCACCACAGGGAGCGTCCGATGAGCCAGAACAACTCCGGCAGCAACGACCAGGGCAACGGGGAAGACCCACGTGACCCCATGGAGGAGTTCTTCAAACAGCTCTTCGGCGGGCAGATGCCCGGGCAGACCCCCGGTGATGACGCCGACAAGGACGACGCCGCCAAGCGCGGCCCCAGCATCGGCTTCACCGGCACCCCCGGCGCAGGTGGCGGTGCAGGCGCCGGTGATCAGGGCGGAATCCCCGGCCTCCCTCCCGGATTCGACCCCTCGCAGATCCCCGGCATGGCCGATATGAACCCGCAGATGATGCAGCAGATCATGGGACAGGTCCAGTCCATGTTCTCCGCCATGCAGAACCCCGCCGACGAGGACAAGGGCCCGGTCAACTGGTCCATGGCGCGGCAGGCCGCACGCCAGGCCGCCGCCGGCGATGACCCCAGCGTCTCGGCCGCCGAGCGCAAGGAGATCGACGACGCCCTGCGCCTGGCGGACATGTGGCTCGACGGGGCCACCACCTTCGAGACCGCCGGGCAGATCGGCCAGGCCTGGTCCCGCGCCCAGTGGGTCGAGGAGACCTTCGACTCTTGGAAGCGGCTGACCGAACCGGTTGCCGAATCGGTCTCCAAGGCCCTCGGCAGCGCCATCAAGGACCAGCTCGGAGAGGAAGGCTCAGGCCTTCCCCCGGAGCTCGAGTCCATGATGGGCGGAGCCGGCGCACAGCAGATCACCGGCATGATCGAGTCCATGGGCGGCATGGCCTTCGGCATGCAGCTCGGCCAGGCCGTGGGCGCACTCGCCAAGGAGGTCGTCTCCTCCTCGGACACCGGACTGCCGCTGGCCGGCAACACCACCGCGCTGCTGCCCAAGAACGTCCGCGAGTTCAGCAAGGGCCTCAGTGTGGACAAGCGCGAGGTGCTGCTCTACCTGGCGCTGCGTGAAGCCGCCCGGATGCGCCTGTTCAACAACGCCCCCTGGCTCGAGCAGGACCTCTTCAACGCCGTCGGCCAGTATGCCGCCGGGATCCACATCGACATGGACCGGATCGAAGAGGCCGCCAGCCAGATGGACCCGAACAACCCCGAGGCGATGAACTCCATCCTCGGTGAGGGCCTCTTCCCGGAGGAGCGCACCCCCATGCAGGAGGCCGCGCTGAAGCGCATCGAGACCACCCTGGCGCTGGTCGAGGGCTGGGTGGACGACGTCGTCACCCAGGCCGCCGAGCACCTGGAGTCGCTGTCCCGGCTGCGCGAGACGATGAACCGCCGTCGGGCCTCCGGGGGACCGGCCGAGGACACCTTCGCCGCACTGGTGGGACTGGAGCTGCGTCCCCGTCGGCTCCGCGACGCCGCCGCCCTCTGGGCGCACCTGCGCGAGACCGAGGGGATGTCCGGACGCGATGATGTCTGGGGCCACCCCGATGTCCAGCCCGACGAGCAGGACCTCGACGATCCGACCGGATTCCAGCAGCGCCGCGCGGAACGTCAGGAAGAGACCGCCAAGATCGACGAGGAGCTGCAGAAGCTGCTCGACGGCGGATACGACGGCAAGTCGCCGGGGGCCTGACGTCATCTTCCGGTGCGGCTGGTCACAGATGAGATGATGAGTGACGATCATCATGACTGAGCACACCCCGAAACCGAAGAGGCTGAGTCTGCGGAGAAGCCTGCAGGCGGCGGCCGGCACGTCAGCGCTCATCATCGGACTGCTCAGCCTGCTGCTTCCCAGCCCCTACCTGGTGGAGAGCCCTGGCCCGATGTTCAACACCATCGGCGAGATCGAGGACCAGGCCGTCATCTCCGTCAACGGAGAACCGACCTACCCGACCGAGGGTTCGCTGAACCTGACCACCGTGTTCGTCGCCGGGGCACCCACCTCCACGGTGCGCGTCCCGGAGGCCGTCACCGGCTGGCTCAGCCCCGGCACCGACATCCAGCCGCACGAGCTGATCTACCCCTCCGGCACCACTGCCGAGCAGGTCCAGCAGCAGAACACCGCCGCGATGACCAGCTCCCAGGATCTTGCGGTGGCTGCGGCCCTGGAGGAGCTCGGCATCGGGTATGACCAGGAGCTCTCCGTCATCGACTTCACCGCCGAGGCGGTCCAGGTCGGCACCAACGAGCAGCTCCAGCCCGGGGACCGGGTCACCGCGGCGGCCGGAAGCTCCATCACCGGACTCGAGGGGCTGCGTGACGCAGTCAACACCGCCGCAGGTCAGCCGGTAGCATTGACAGTGCTTCGCGATGGTGAGGAGCTCGACTACGAGGTCCCCACCTACCAAGAAGCGGATGGCGACTACTACGTGGGAATCATGCTCGAGAACGAGTTCGCGTTCCCGGTGGAGGTCGACATCCAGCTCGACGGTGTCGGCGGTCCCAGCGCGGGGCTGATGTTCACCCTCGGCCTCGTGGATTCCATGACGGAAGAGTCCATGACCGGCGGGGAGAACTGGGCCGGCACCGGCACGGTGGACCCGGACGGCACGGTCGGGCCCATCGGCGGGATCGCCCAGAAGGTCGTCGGTGCACGCTCCCAGGGGATCGAGAACTTCCTCGTCCCGGCAGCGAACTGCGCCGAACTCGACGGGCGGGTGCCTGACGGGCTGTCGACCTACGCGGTCGATGACGTGTCCGAAGGTCGCGCGATCGTCGAGGCGGTCCGCGACGCAGACGAAGACTTCCTCGCGGGGCTCGAGCCCTGCGGAAGCTGAACCGGTGCGCCGGTCCAGCCGGGTCAGCTGCCTGACCCACCAGCAACACCGATGTATCCAAGCACATATATAGAGACGAGGGTTTATCCGTGAGTTTCTCTCAGGGATTCGGGTCCGCGAACCCGTTCGGCGGAGGCCTGTTCGGCTCCGGTTCGGGCGGGGACGACGGCGACAACTCCGGCGGGTCCGGTTCCGACCGGCCAGCGAGGAGTTCCGGGCCGCGGCGTCCGTCAGCACTGGTGCTGACGATCGTCATCATCGCCGCGCTGATCGGCATTTTCGTGGCATCTTCCGGCTTCTATGCCGAGATCCTCTGGTTCAACCAGCTGGGGTATGAGGATGTCTTCTGGACCGAGCGCATCGCGCGCGGTGTGATCTTCCTGATCGCGTTCCTGGTGATGGCAGGCCTGGTCTGGCTCAGCCTGTTCCTGGCCTTCCGCACCCGCCCCAGTTCGGTGCAGAGCCAGATGAACGAATCGGTGATCCGCTACCAGCGCACACTGAACTCGATGCGTCGCCTGTTCATGATCGGCCTGCCCGTGCTGATGGGCCTCTTCGCAGGCACCGCGGCCCAGGGCAGCTGGGAAAACGTGATGCTGTTCATCAACCAGCAGCCCTTCGGCATGACCGATCCCGAATTCGGGATGGACTTCGCCTTCTTCGTCTTCACCCTGCCGTTCCTCGGATTCATCAACGGCTTCCTGATCTCGGCCGTGCTCGTCGCCGGCATCGCTGGCATCCTGACCCACTACCTCTTCGGCGGCATCCGCATCGAGGCCAACGGCAAGTTCGTGGTCGAGAAGGCAGCCCGCTGGCACATCGCCGTGACCGCGGCTCTGTTCCTGCTGCTCCAAGGTGCGAACTGGTGGCTCGATCGCTACGCCACCCTGCAGAACCAGAGCGGAACCTGGGCCGGCGCGCTCTACACCGACGTCAACGCCGTCATCCCGGCGCAGGCGATCCTCGCCGTCGCCGCGGTGGTGGTGGCCGGCATCTTCATCATCACCGCCGTGACCGCCCGCTGGCGCTTCTCCATCATCGGTTCTGCGATGCTGCTGATCACCGCGATCATCGGTGGCGGCCTGGTCCCGTTCTTCGTCCAGGAGTACCAGGTCCAGCCCTCGGAGCGGACCCTGGAGACGCCGTTCATCGAGCGCAACATGGAGCTCACCCGCTACGCCTACGGCCTGCATGAGATCGAGCAGGAGAGCTACGACGCCGACGCCTCAGCCACCCCGGGCGCACTCGCGGAGGATGCGGCCAACACGCAGAACATCCGCCTGCTGGACCCGAACCTGGTCTCCGCCGCGTTCGGTCAGTTCCAGCAGTTCCGCCAGTACTACTCCTTCCCCGACACGCTGAGCTTCGACCGCTACGAGATCGACGGCGAACGCCGCGACACGGTGATCGCCGCCCGCGAGCTCAACGTGCCCACCGACGCCTCCTGGGTCAACCGGCACCTGATCTACACCCACGGCTACGGACTGGTCGCGGCCAACGCCAACACCGTGACCCCCGAAGGACGCCCCAGCTTCACGCTGCAGGGCATCCCCACCCGCGGCGAGCTGGCCTCGGATGAGGACTATGAGCCGCGCATCTACTTCGGTGAGAACTCGCCGCAGTACTCGATCGTCGGTGCGCCCGAGGGTGCCGATCCGCTGGAGCTCGACCGTCCGGCGGCAGCAGACTCCGAGACCGAGACCGTCTACACCTTCGAAGGTGAGGGTGGCCCCGCCGTCGGCGGCCTGTTCAACCGGCTCGTCTACGCCATCCAGTTCCAGTCCCCTGAGATCCTGCTCTCCGGGGATATGAACGAAGAGTCGCAGATCCTCTACGACCGCGAGCCGCGTGAACGTGTGCAGCAAGTCGCACCGTTCCTCGACGTCGATCAGAACATCTATCCGGCGATCGTCGACGGCCGGGTGAAGTGGATCGTGGAGGGCTACACCACCTCCAACGACTTCCCCTACTCGGCCCAGCAGCAGCTGGAGCAGGCCACCACGGATGCGCTGACCCAGGGAGCCCCCATGCTCACCGGACAGGTCAACTACATCCGCAACTCGGTGAAGGCCACCGTCGATGCCTATGACGGCTCGGTGGACCTCTACGCCTGGGACACCGAGGATCCGATCCTGCGCGCCTGGCAGGAGGTGTTCCCCGACGCGCTCCAGCCCTACGAGAACATGTCGGCGGAGCTGCTGGATCACGTCCGCTACCCCGAGGACATGTTCCGGGTCCAGCGCGAGCTGCTCGGTCGCTACCACGTGACCGATCCCGGCACGTTCTACGAGAACAACGACGCCTGGTCCGTTCCTGCGGATCCGACCGCCGACGACGAGAACTCCGTGGCGCAGCCGCCGTACTACATGACGCTGCAGATGCCCGACCAGGAGGAGCCTTCCTTCTCGCTGACCGGTACGTTCATCCCACAGATCGCTGAAGGTGCACAGCAGCGCAACGTGCTCTACGGCTTCCTCGCCGCCGCCGGTGACGCCGGCACGGGTGAGGACGGGGTGAAGGCGGAGGACTACGGCCAGCTGAGGCTGCTGGAGCTTCCGCGTGACACCGCCGTGCCTGGCCCCGGCCAGACCCAGGCGAACTTCGATTCGAACTCGCAGATCTCGCAGGAGCTGAACCTGCTGCGTCAGGGCGCTTCCGAAGTGATCAACGGCAACATGATCACCCTTCCCGCCGGTGGGGGCATCCTCTATGTCCAGCCGGTCTACGTGCAGTCCACCGGTACTGCGGCCGCCTACCCGGCGCTGCGCAAGGTGCTGGTGGCCTACGGCGAGGAGGTCGGCTTCGCTGACACCCTCGACGAGGCTCTCGACCAGGTCTTCGGCGGCGACTCCGGAGCCGCAGTGGCTGATGGTGCAGGCGTCACCGGCGACGCTGTGGATTCCGAGCTCGATGTCCCCGAGGGTGACGTCCCCGCTGAGGACGATGCCACCACCGAGGATGACGCGCCTGCTGAGGAAGAGGCCACCACCGAGGACGAGACCGACGCCGATGAGACCGACGGTCCCACCGCGCCGTCCGGTCCCGCTCAGGAGCGTCTGAACGACGCCCTGGATCGCGCAGGCCAGGCGCTCCAGGATTCAGAGGCGGCACTCGCCGAAGGTGACTTCGCCGCCTACGGCGAAGCCCAGGAGCAGCTGCAGCAGGCCATCGATGATGCCCTGCAGGCCGAGGCTGACCTGGACGAGTGATCACTCGGAGCTGATCTGAGACCCGCAGAATCTCCCCGTCCGGACCCTTGTGGCCCGGACGGGGAGGCGGGTGTCGGAGATCACACTCCGAACAGTTCATTTCGATTTTGCACTCAGGAAATGTGTGCGTAGACTAAACAAGTCGCAACGCGGGGTGGAGCAGTTCGGTAGCTCGCCGGGCTCATAACCCGGAGGTCGCAAGTTCAAATCTTGCCCCCGCAACGAGATAAGGCCCCGGACCTGGGGAACACCAGGTCCGGGGCCTTTTGCTTGCCCTGGGGGAGTCTCAACTCCGCTCTGACTTTGAGATTCCTTCGTTCTGGCCGAGTCGTTGGATGAGCCTGCCTGCCGTACCGCGGAGCCCTCGCTGAGAAAAAGCGGGACGCCGTCGACCTGGGGCAGTGCGGCAGGTTCGTCAGGGTGCCAGATTCCGCGGACCAGGCTCTCCTCGGCGGTCGAGCAACCCCATCGGATATCGCTGGACATCTGTGCCGGTCAAGACCGCAGAAGCCAAGGTCCCGCGGAGGGCCGCCGTGGGGTGCTCCCGGTCCGTGAGCGGATCGGACCCTCAGCCGCTGCTCGTAGGGCCGCAGACCCCGGAGGGCACTCGGTCACCGGAGTTCAGCCGAGGCTGGGCTCCGGTGACTCTCACGACGGCGGTTCTTCGCGCTTCGACGACGTTCGGCCCGCCCTCGAGCCTCACCAGTGGGCGGGGCCTGAACGAACGAGAGTCGACCAGGAACGCGCGTCACTCACTGTTCGCCTCATCCTGGAAGAACTTCATTGCCATCCAACCATGCGTCACAGCGCCACCTGCCCGAAGTGCTGCGGAGACCATCACGGCTTCGGACACTTCCTCTTCGGACGCACCAGCCTTATACGCACCCCTGGAGTGAATCTCGACGCAATGTGGGCACTGCGTTGTGGTCGCTACTGCGATCGCAATGAGTTCGCGGAGTTTTTTGGACAACACATGATCGTTTTCGGAGAATACGGCGCCATCAAACGCCGCGAAAGCCTCGAATCCTTTCGGGGATCCCTCCTTTATAGTCTGCATGTGTTTTACGTCAGACGAGTCGTAATGCATCATATTATTGCTCTTCCACGTTTCTGTTTTTGTATGCAGTGTTCATCCACGGGATCTTCGACTGGCGACGTGTGTGGCGTCTTCCGTTCCGCGCTTCGTGCGCGACTCGGTCAGCGCTGCGGGGCAGCGCTGTAGTCCACCACCACACGCCCCTCGATCTTGGCGTGCTGCATCTCGTCGAGGACCGCGTTGATGTCCTCGAGTGGACGGCGACTGTAGGTGGGACGGATCTTCCCCTGGGCGTAGAATTCCAGGGCTTCGACCATGTCCTGGCGGGTGCCCACGATCGATCCGCGGATGGTCAGCCCCTTCAGCACGATGTCGAAGATCGGGGCCGGAAATTCTCCCGGAGGCAGGCCGTTGAACACGATGGTGCCGCCGCGGCGGGTCATGGCGATGGCCTGACCGAAGGCCTTGGGGTGCACGGCGGTGACCAGGACGCCGTGGGTCCCGCCGGTCTTCTCCTGTATCTCGATGGCCGGATCCGTCATCATGGCGTTGACCACGATCTCGGCACCGTGCTGCTTGGCCAGGGCCAGCTTGTCGTCGGCGACGTCAACCGCCACGACCCGCATGCCCATGGCCACTGCGTATTGGACAGCGATGTGGCCCAGGCCGCCGATGCCAGAGATGACCACCCACTGGCCCGGGCGGACCTCCGTCTGCTTCAGCCCCTTGTAGACGGTCACACCGGCGCAGAGCACCGGTCCGACCTCGTAGGGGTCTGAACCATCAGGGATGAGGGGGGCGTACTTGGCGTCCACGATCATGTATTCGCCGAACGATCCGTTCACGCTATAGCCACCGTTGTTCTGAGACTCGCACAGAGTTTCCCATCCGGTACGGCAGTATTCGCAGGTTCCGCAGGCACTCCACAGCCAGGCATTGCCCACCAGCTGGCCCACGGAAAGCTCGGTGACGCCTTCCCCCAGCTTCTCCACGGTCCCCACGCCTTCGTGGCCGGGGATGAACGGCGGACTGGGCTTGACCGGCCAGTCGCCCTCGGCGGCATGCAGGTCGGTGTGGCAGACGCCGGAGGAGATGAGCTTGACCAGGGCCTGGCCCGGCCCTGGCTCGGGAATGGCGACCTCTTTGATGACGAGGTCCTGCCCGAAGGCCTCAACGACTGCTGCCCTCATCGTGCCTTGGTGGGCCTGTTGGGTGTCCGAGTCCGTACTAGTGGAGGAAGCGGTGACATTGCTCATGATGGCTCCTTGATCGTGGCGGGTCTTCTCTTTGAGGTCCGGGTCGAGACGGAGGCCGCCTGCTGACGCCTGTTCCCGGACCAACGTCCAAGTACCAGTCGGGTCTGCGTCTGGACCATGCCGACTCCACGGAGCGGGCTGTTGTTCACGCGGCCTCTTGGCGTGACTCTAGTCACATTCGAGTTGCATCCACGTTGCATCCGCAGGGGCGCTCGCGTCTGCTCGGCCGTGGAGGGAGATCATCCTGATCGCGCTCCCACCTCTGTTCTTCCACGCGCCTGACGATGCAGCGGCTGTGATCAGAGGTCACCAGGTCGACGGGACCGCAGGAGGCTTTCCTTGCGCCAGGGTTCAGATCAGCGGATCACATTGACTTGACCAACGTCCCTGGTCAGTCCAGCTAGTGGGACCAACGGCCCTATCTGCCGTCGTTTCTGGACCACATAGTGGATTCGGGCTCGGGAGACCGGGGATGGGATCGGCGAAAACAGGCGGAGGCAGGGCATGCGGGTGGCCGTTTACAGTGCAAAGCCGTATGACGAGCAGTTCCTGACGGACGCCAATGTCGCCCATGGGCATGAGCTCTCCTTCCTGGAGACCCGTTTGTCGCCTGAGACCCTTCCGCTGGCTGCAGGCGCTCACGCGGTATGTGTCTTCGTCAACGACGACGTGGGCGGGCCCGTGCTCGATGGCCTCAGCCGGCTAGGTGTCCGCAACGTGATGCTGCGGTCTGCGGGTTTCAACAATGTGGATCTGAAGGCGGCAGCGAAGCTCGGAATCTCGGTCTCCCGCGTCCCGGGATACTCCCCGCACGCCGTGGCGGAGCACTGCGTGGCCCTGGTGATGTCATTGAATCGCCAGATCCACCGGGCCTACAACCGGGTCCGGGAAGGCAACTTCGCGTTGAACGGTCTGATGGGATTCGATCTCCACGGCAGGACGGTGGGAGTCGTGGGCGCTGGCCGGATCGGGACCTGTTTCGCGCGGATCATGCTCGGCTTCGGCTGCCGGGTGGTAGTGAGTGATCCCCACCCCAGCGAGGAGTGCCGGAGGATGGGAGTGGAGTACCTGCCTCTGGAAGAAGTGCTGGCACACAGTGACATCGTCTCGCTGCACCTGCCGCTGACACCGCAGACCCACCATTTCATTCAGGCTGAACGTCTTGCCAGCATGCGTGACGGTGTCATGCTCATCAATACCAGCCGAGGTGCGCTGATCGACACGAGCGCGGTGATCGATGCCCTCAAACAGGGGAAGATCGGTTACCTGGGTCTGGACGTGTACGAAGAAGAGGAAGATCTGTTCTTCGAAGACCTTTCGGACGAGGTCCTGCACGATGACGAGTTCTCGCGACTGCTCACCTTCCCCAACGTGCTGATCACCGGCCATCAGGCGTTCTTCACCCGTGACGCGATGACGCACATCGTGACCACCACGATGGAGAATCTCACGGCGGCGGCGCGCGGCGAAGTCCTGAACCAGATCACCGTTGACGACCTCGCAGAGTAGCGGGGCAGGAGATGCTGGCATTCCTGGCAGCTGTACCGGTCCTGTTGGTCCTGGTGCTCATGACTGTCGCCAACTGGTCGGCAGCCAGGGCAGGGCTGGTGACGGCCGCGCTCACCCTGGTGCTGGCCGTGGCGGCCTTCGGCTTCGGGGGTCCGGCGGATCCGTTCAGCGTGGTCTCGGGCACGGCCGGCGTGGTGGCCGAGGCTTCATTCATCGCCGCGACGGTGGCGGGAATCATCGGTCCCGCGTTGGGGATCCACTACCTCCAGCAACGCACCGGCGCTGCCGAGCGGTTGCACGCCGGCTTGGCCCGCCTCCACCCGGACCCCCGGATGGGGGCGCTCCTGGTGGCTTGGTTCTTTGCGCTGTTCCTTGAGGGCGCCGCTGGGTTCGGTACGCCGGTGGCGCTGGCCGCACCCTTCCTGGTCGCCGCAGGTCTCCCGCCGGTGCGTGCCGTGGCGGCGGCCCTCATGGGCCACGCCGCCGGAGTCTCCTTCGGTGCCATCGGCACGCCGGTGCTGGCACAGAGTGCGCTGGTGGATTTCTCAGGGACGGAGCTGGCAAGGGCCACGGCTCCTTACCACGTCATCCTCGGCGGGATCCTGACAGCCGCAGTCGTCCTGACCATCGACCGCGCTATGCCCGGTACCAGGAGGTTATGGACCTGGGGTGTCCTGGCCGCCGTCTCCTTCCTTGTGCCCTATGGCCTGATCGCCGCTTTTGTCGGTCCTGAGCTGCCCACGCTAGGAGGTGCCATCGCCGGTGTCGCCATCTTCGCCGCCCTCCTTGTCCGACGGCGGCGCCTGGAGAACGCCATCTCCGGCGGTGGACCTGCGGAGGCCGGTGACCCAGGAGGGCTGCTGCGCGCAGCCGCCCCGTACCTGGTTCTGGTGCTTCTCGTCCTCGCGACTCGCCTGATTCCTCCGGTCCGAGACCAGCTTGAGGGCGTCACGATCGAGTGGGTGACCGGTACCGGGTTCACCGGCAGCGTCCAGCCGCTGTTCCACCCGGCGGCATTGCTGACCGTGGCCTTTGTCTCCGGAGCGGTCCTCCAGCGGGCCTCGCGACGCGATGTCCGTGGGGCATTCATCACTGCGACCAGGCAGCTCGGCCCGGTGCTGGCGGCGCTGGTCGCGATGATCTCTATCGCCCGCACCATGTCCTATGCCGGGATGACCAACGAGCTGGCCTACGCGGCGGCCGGCATCGGGATAGCGTGGCCTCTGCTGTCCCCAGCCGTCGGAGCGTTCGGGACGTTCGTCACCGGCTCCGCCACCGCGTCCAACGTGCTCTTCACGGAACTCCAGACCACTGCCGCCCACGCTGCAGACCTTCCGGCGCTGCCCCTCCTCGGGGCACAGGGATTCGGAGCCGCGGTAGGCAATATCGTCTGCCCGCACAATATCGTGGCCGCCGTCGCCACCGTGGGCCTCACCGGGAAAGAGGGAAAGGTGCTGCGCTCCACGTTTCCCATCGCCATTCTCTATGTCGCGCTCGGAGGTCTCCTGGCCTTTGCCTTCACGCGCTGACCTGAGGTCGAACCTCCCAGCACCTGGAAGAGGTCGAAGACGAGTCACACGGTGGGCAGTTCAGCTTCGAACCGCGTGACGTCTTCGGCGCGGCAGAGCTCGGTTCCGGGCAACATCGCGGTCGCGCTTCCTGCCGCGACGGCCGTCCGGAAGGCCTCAGCGAGGGGTCTGCCCTCGGCCAGGCGCAGCACGAGACCGCCGAGGAAGGCATCACCGGCTCCGACCGGGCTCGCCACCTGCACCTTCGGCGTCGGCAGGCGCAGCGCCCCCGCCGCGGAGACGAGCAGGGCGCCCGCCGATCCCATGGTGAGCGCGATGACTTCCGCGCGACCGTGGTCGATGAGGTCGCGAACAGCGTCGAGCTGTTCTTCAGGACTCAATTCGTGGTCAGCCCCGACAAGTTCGGCGAGCTCGTCCCGACTCGGTTTGATCAGGAACACTCCTTCGGCCAGGGCCGCGTGGAGCGGGACCCCTGCCGCGTCGACCACGAGGTGAACGCCCTGTTCGGCCACGGAGCGGGCAAGTATGGCGTAGAAGTCTTCGGGCACCCCGGGTGGGAGACTTCCACTGGCAACAAGGTATCCACCGTGCGGGAGATGGGCGGTGACGGTTGAGAGGCAGTCGTGCCACTCCGCTTCGCTCAGGGCCGGCCCCGGCAGGACGAACCGGTACTGATCGCCCGTCGACGTCTCGTCGACGGTGAAGCTCTCCCGAGTGTCACCCGCGATCGCGATCACCGTGCCGTCGATCCCTTCATCCGCGGCGAACCTCCGGTACTTCGCGCCAGTGGGACCGCCGAGTGGGTATATCGGCGTGGAGCTGCCGTTCAGGTTGCGTATCGCGCGGGACACATTCACCCCGCCGCCACCGGGATCGACGCGAGCCGGTCCGCAGCGCAGCTTGTGCTCGGCGCGCACCCGATCGACCGAGCTCGACACGTCGAGGGCGGGATTCATCGTCAGCGTCACTATCGGTGAGTGCATTGGTTCTCTGCCTTTCCTCGACCACACAAGCCCAAGAAGACGGGCAACGATTCGGTGCGCGGCACCGCCCGGAGACAAGCCCAACATCGATCGGCGGCGGACGTTCATCGCCCTCCGCTGCCTTCACCATCCAGTGGCGCGTGCGCCTCGAGTAGGGCCGGAAGTCCCCTCGGCAAGTCCATCGGCCCTGCTGGGATGAGTGTCCTGATGGACAGGGCAGGAGGGGAGCGCCGGAAGCCCTCAGGGGATGCCCGGGCGGACTGCCAAGCAGAGAGTCGCGTCAAGCGTGAAAGGCCGCAGGCGTCCCGTGTTTGTGTCGCTGCCCAGCAGTGACGTGAATCACATATACCCTCATGGTTGGCCCCGGGCACCGACGGTCGGGGCTGCCGCCAGCTCGTATAGCGCGGTGGCATCAGCAGCACCTCTAGGAGACACATGCAGTCCACCAAGCCGACCAGTCGTCGTCGCCGCCTTGCGGCCGTCGTGACCGCCGCGTCACTCATGCTCGCCGCACCAGCCGGCGTCGCACCCGCAGTGGCGAGCGCCAACTTCCCCTCGCCCAACGGGCAGACCAACATCTCCAGCATCTTGACCTACGCGGATGTGCAGAAGGAGCTGCAGAAACTCGAGAAGACCTCCCGCTTCAACGTCGATGTCTTCACCCTGGCCGAGGCCGGCACCTCAGTGAACACCTCCGAACAGGGCCGTGACCTCTATGTCGCCACCGTGGGGACGGGCCCGGAAGAGGTCTGGCTCCAGGGACGCATTCACGGGAATGAGCCCTACGGCACCGAGTCCCTGCTGACTCTGCTCAAGGACCTGGGCACGAACGGCTCGGCGGATTACAACCTGCTGCGTGAGAAGTACACCTTCCACATCATCCCGATGTACAACCCGGACGGTTCCGAGGCGAATATCCGTCAGACGATCCTCTGGAACGACTTGACCGGTTCCCCCGAACTCAATGAGAACGGCAGTGAACGGCGAGTAGACCTCAACCGTGACTGGACCGAAGCAGGGTTCGCGGCCAAAGAGTCCTTGGCGTTCTACGAATACTGGACCATGGTGAAACCTGACTTCGGTGTGGACATCCACCACCAAGGCTTGAAGCAGCAATGGGGAACAGGTGATGACGTCACGTTGTCCCTCGGAATTTCCCTGGCCCCGGGTGGACCTACTCTGCCGGGTCTTGCAGATGGTACCTACGACGTTCTGACCCGGCAGATGATGGTCCATGTCTTCGACGAACTCTCGAAGTACGGCTCCATCAATATCGATCGCTACCAGGTGGGCAACGGCCTGGAGATCGATATCAAGGGTGGCGTCGTCTCAGCGATGATGCTGGGCCTGGACTACCAGGGACTGAATCCGGAAGGTCACAGCAACCCGGTCGTCTTCCTTGAGACGAGTGGGAACACCTCCGATGGGAGCCTGGGCCAGAAAGCCCGTGGCAAGTCGGTCCGGCAGAATGTGCTGGCACTGGAGGAGCTTCTGATCGGAATGGCGACGGGAGAGATCCAGCAGGAGGATCCGGAGCGGTGGGATGAGATCCCTCATCAGCCGACGACTGGATACCTGACTGACTACGCAGGCACGATTCCGGCTCAGTAGGCGGAGCTGGACACGGGGGATTCTCCCTGCCGGCTGGCGGGAGAATCCCCCGTGTTCAAGGGATGGGGTTTCGCCGTGCTGCCTCAGGGACGGCCTCGCCGTCGACCTCAACGGAGGGTGGCCGTTGCAGCAGTTCGAGCAGCAGGATGGCGATGAGCGCGCCGATCGCGGTCCAGAGGGTCACCTCCGGCGTCAGCGGCCTCACGAGCAGCACGATCGCCGCGCCGATGACGGCGATCGCGATCCGGATGTACCGGCGGGCGCGGTAGAGGAACGCGCCGAACCGGCCGGTCGTCGCCCCGGCGCTCTCCGCCGCAGCACGTGTTCGCCTGGCCGTGTCGACGGTCAGGCGGCGGACCGCGATGGCGCCACGGAATGGCCCGGCGAGGTAGGCGACGACGGCGGTGGTCACGCCAGTCACCCCGACGGCGAGCACCGTCGAGCAGAGCAGGGGCACCAGGGCGTCGTAGACCGCCTCGGCGGCACTCGACGGCAGGTGCTGCGGCGAGATCGAGGCGACCGTGGCGATGCGTCCGACGGCCACGCCGAGCGCGAGGAACGCCATCGCGAACGTCAGACCGACGCCGGCCCAGATCAACGCCCTCGCCTTCCTCCTCGCGACGAGGACTCCGCCCGCGAGCAGGCCGATGCTCACCCAGGGGAGCACGAAGCCGAGCACGTCGAGCGCCTGGTAGGCCGTGCGTGCCTGGACGAGCTCATCGGACTGGGCGACGACGACCGTCCGGTCGACGTCGGGGATGCGGTCGGCCAGCGCGAACCCCTGCGCGGTCAGCTGCTCCTTGACGGAGGCGATGATGGGTCCGATCTGGATGCCCACTTCGCCCGTGTCGCTGATCACGACGGCGCCGGAGGTGTCCCCGCTGAGGACGGCGGTCAGCCGGGCATGGCTGATCCGCAGCGACTGGTCCCACACCTGCTCGAACTCGTCCGAGGCGATGAGTCGCTCGGTCGTGGAGCGGATCTGCGACTGGGCGCCCTCCACCGCGGGCTGCTCGAGGAGCTGGAGCGCGGCGGCGGCCCTGGGCGGGAGGTCGAGGGTCGCGATTCCGTCGAAGAGGTCGGACGTGATCGTCTCGATGTCGATCTCCTCATTGATGGCCGCGGTGATCTCGTCGACCAGGAAGGCCTGGAAGGCCGGGTCCTCGAGGATCGGCGACACGGTGGCGACGAACTGGTCGGTGTTGGTGACTTCGGTCTTCGTCCATGCTGCGACGACGGCGAGCGGGGCGAGGAACACCCCGAGCGCGAGCAGCAGCGCGGCGAGGAACGCGCGTCCACGTCCGGTCCGGCGCGTGGGGGCGGGCGGTGGCGCCTCCACCGGCTCGGTCCGCAGCTTCGACTGCAGCCGGGCGACCTCCGCCGACAGCCTTGCAATTTCCTGGTCCCGGGTTTCAGCGACACCCATGTGCACCGCGCCTCTCGATCTGGAGGGAGGCTTCGGAGAACGCCTCGGATTCGCACCAGCATGCTCCCGGACATGGGCGCGAACAAGGTACGTCGGCCCGCCATCGCCACCACCGGGATCGACGCGAGCTGGTCCTCTGCGCGGCGGCGACCCTCAGAGAAGAGCACCACATCGCTCGGCGGCGGACGTTCATCGCCCTCCGCCGCCTTCACCATCCAGTGGGGCGCGCGCCTCGAGCAGGGCCGGAAGTCCCACAGGCAGGACCATCGGCCCTATTCGATGAGTGTCCCGCCCGGCACGGTAGGAGAGGAGCGCCGGGACGGCTCGGGAGACACTGGCGAGGGCCATCGACGTCGCGATGCGAGTGGGTGCCCCCAGATCTCAACGATTGAGGGTAACGAGTGGAGGGCGCGATGTCCGCTGTGAATCTGGGGGAGTCGCACCCGCGAGGTGAGCGACGGCAACGTTCGCCAGCCGACCTCACCCACCACCCGGCCGCCGCTTCGGGTTCACCGAACAAGCCTCACGCCCATTCCGCCGCTCACGTGCTCGAGGGCCTCGCCACCACTCGCTCTGGACTTGAGTCGGACGAGGTGCACCGGCGCCATACGCACTTCGGGCCGAACAGTCTCCCCGAGCCTTCGCGCACCCACCCGGTACTGCGCTTTCTGGCGCAGTTCAACAACGCCATCATCTACGTCCTCCTCGTGGCAGCGGTGATCAAGCTCGTTTCGCGCGACTACATCGACGCGTCCGTGATCTTCGCGGTCGCCCTGATCAACGCCATGATCGGATTCATCCAGGAGGGACAGGCCGAAAAGGCGCTGCGTGGGATCCGCCGAATGCTCTCTCCGCGCGCGACGGTGAGACGCGATGGCGGATGGCACGACATCCAAGCAACCACGCTTGTACCAGGGGACATCATTCGCGTCCATGCCGGTGACCGCGCCGCGGTCGACGCGAGGCTGGTCGAAGCACGTGACGTCAGGGCCGATGAGGCGGCGCTGACGGGTGAGGCGGTGCCCGCAGCGAAGCACACCAGGCCAGTCGAACACGAAGCGCTCCTCGGTGACCGGCACAACATGCTCCACGCCGGGTCGGTCGTAGTAGCGGGACGTGCCGAGGCGGTCGTCACCGCCACGGGAACCCGCACAGAACTCGGGCGCATTCAGAAGCTGGTGCGCGACGTGGAGCGCACCGACACCCCACTGATCCGGTCGATCAACCGGCTCGGGCGCCAGATCACTGCCACCGCGCTCGTGCTGATGTCCGTCATGGTGGCCCTCGGGTTCGTGTTGCACGGTGACTCGTTCGAGGAGCTGGTGCCCTCGGCCATCGCTTTCGCGGTAGCTGCGGTGCCGGAAGGTCTGCCCGCCGTCGTGACGATCACCCTCGCACTGGGCGTGCAGCAGATGGCCGCACAGCGAGCGATCATCCGTCGACTCGCCGCAGTAGAGACCCTCGGGTCGGTCACCGTCATCTGCTCGGACAAGACCGGAACCCTGACCAAGAACGAGATGACCGTGCGGGCTGCCGCGACAGCTGTTTCCCAGTACACGGTCACGGGCGAGGGATACAACCCTGATGGGTCGGTGCTGCGAGAGGGTGCGGTGGTTGATTCGTCCTGTGCTGACCTTCTTGAACTGGCGCTCGTCATGGCGCTGTGCAACGACGCGCGCCTCGATCACACGGCTGCCGGCGAGTGGCGAGTCGTGGGCGATCCCACCGAAGGTGCGCTGATGAGTTTCGGCCGCAAAGCGGGCGTCGACCTGGCTGGATACGGGCGCCGAGATGAGATCCCGTTCGACGCCGAGGTGAAGTACATGGCCACCCTTGATCAGTCCCAATCGGGAGAACAGTTCGTCTCAGTGAAGGGCGCACCCGACCGTCTTCTCACCTTCTGCGAGTTTCAGCGTCGGGCCGACGGAGGGCAGGATCCGATAGAGCCCGCTCGGTGGCATGCACTGATCGATGCATACACCGCCCAAGGCATGAGGGTCCTCGCAGCCGCGCGCCGTGATATGCCATCGGATGCGGTGACCGTCGAACATGCTGAGCTTCGAGGCCTGGTGATGCTGGGAATCGTCGCCATCGCCGACCCGCCGCGGCCAGAAGCGACAGCCGCGATCGGCGAGTGCCAGGACGCAGGCGTCCGGGTGAAGATGATCACCGGTGACCACGCACTCACCGCCCACGCGATCGCCACGGAGATGGGACTCGCCGATACCGCCGCGACCACGCTGACCGGGGCGGACATCGACCACATGGACGACGAACAGCTGCGGGCCAGGGTCGGCGACGTCGATGTGTTCGCGCGAACCAGTCCTGAACACAAGATGCGCATCATTGCGGCTCTGCAGTCCCTCGGCGGGGTGGTCGCGATGACGGGCGACGGAGTCAACGACGCTCCCGCGCTGACCCGCGCCGACGTCGGCGTCGCCATGGGCATGAAGGGCACAGAGGCCGCGAAGGATGCTTCCGACGTCGTCCTTGCCGACGACAACTTCGCTACCATCGAGCGAGCCGTGCGTGAGGGTCGGCGCGTGTACGACAACCTGCAGAAGTCGGTGGTGTTCATCCTGGCGACGACCCTCGGACAGGCGCTCGTCGTCTTCACCGCAGTCGCGGTCGGCTATCCGGATCCGCTGCAGCCCACCCAGATTCTCTGGGTGAACCTCGTCACCGCCGTCACTCTGTCGCTCGCATTCGCCTACGAGCCCGTCGAACCTGGAACGATGACGCGACCACCGCGACCGCCCGAAGACTCGATCCTCGCAGGCAGCCTCTTGGCGTTGGCGGGAACGGGTATCGTGGTGGCCGCCGTGACGACCACAGCGTTCTTCGCCGCACTCGCTTCCGGCGCCGACCTGGATGCCGCACGCGCTGCCGCGGTGGCGGTGCTGGTGGTCTCTCAGATCGCCGTTCTGTTCAATGTGCGCCTGCTGCGTCGCTCGAGCATCACCCGCCGTGTCCTCACGGGGAATCGCGCAGTGTGGATCTCCATCGCCGTACTTGCCGTGCTGCAGACTGCGTATACCTATCTGCCACCCCTCCAGGTATGGTTCGGATCCGTCCCACTTTCCCCAGCTCAATGGGTGACCGCGTTCGGTTACGCCCTCGCAAGCTTCCTGTTGGTCGAGGTGGTCAAAGCAACGGGGCGGTACCGTGCGAATCGCACGTCACCGCCGAGGCGCTCACGCCGCTCGCGGCTTGGGCGGGGTGAGTAGATCGCGGTCACGGACCTGTGACAGGAATTGGTCGAGGAATCTGCAGGAGGTGCCCGTGAGGCGAGAGACCCTGGAACGCCACCAGGTGTGGTTCTACCTCGCCGCCGTGACGTGCGGCCTCGGCCTCGGCACGCTCGCCCCACAGCTGGGCGTCACCGCCGATGTGCTGATCTGGCCGACGCTGGGTCTGCTGCTCTACGCGACGTTCACCCAGGTGCCGATGGTAGCGGTGCCTGCGGCCTTCACCGAGGGGCGATTCATGGCGGCCGCGCTTCTCGGAAACTTCGTGCTGCTGCCGGCGGTGGTCTGGGTGCTGATCCAGTTCGTGCCCGAGAACCAGGCGCTGCAGCTGGGACTGCTGCTGGTGCTGCTGGTGCCATGCACCGATTGGTTCATCACCTTCAGTCAGCTCGGGCGAGGCGACGCCACCCGGGCCACTGCGTTGACCCCGGTGCTGCTGGTGCTCCAGCTGCTGCTTCTGCCGCTCTACCTGTGGCTGATGTCAGATGCTGACCTACGCGTGGTGCTTGCGCCCGCGGAGATCTGGCCCGCCTTCCTGGTGGTGCTGCTGCCACTGGGGCTGGCCGCATTGACCGAGGTCTGGGCTGGAGGCAGTCCCGCGGGAGCGGCCGTGGTCGTTCGTCTCGGGTGGTGGCCGGTGCCGCTGCTGGCGGTGGTGGTGCTGCTCATCGCCGTCGCGAACGTCGGCTCCGTCGTCCACGATGCTCACCTGCTGCCCGTGGTGCTGATGGTGGTGAGCCTGTTCCTGGCCATCAGTCTGGTGTTGTCCAGGGTCTTGGCGAGTGTCGCCCGGCTCAACGTCGCCCAGGGGCGCACCCTGGCATTCTCGATGGGCACCCGGAACTCCTTCATCGTGCTGCCCTTCGCGCTTGCCCTTCCCGCGGGCTGGGAGACCGCCGCGATCGTGGTGGTCATGCAGTCCCTGGTCGAACTCTTCGGCATGATCTTCTGCCTCTGGTTCGTTCCCCGCGTGCTCTTTCCCGACGTCCGACCGTCAGCGCCGTGGGGGCCACGAAGCATCGGGTGAGGCGTCCTGCACCGCCCGGTAGGCTCAGGCCATGGAACCGGTCACAGACAGCGTCGAGGACTACCTCATGGCCGCAGGGCGCTCTGCAGAGATGACCGTGTTGGACGGCTGGATCACCGCCGAGCTGCCGGGAATCAGCCGGGTGCTCTGGCGCGGACGCATGTGGGGCGGCACGGAGCAGACGATCATCGGATACGGCAGGCTGCGTCAGCCCAAGCCGCGCGGCGCCGCTGTGGACTGGTTCCTGATCGGGCTCGCGGAGCAGACCAAGCACCTCTCCGTCTACGTCAACGCGGCCGAGGACGGCAATCACCTGATCCAAGAGCGAGCCGATCGGCTCGGCCGGGTGAAGGTCGGCGCCGCTGCGCTGACCTTCACGACGCTGGAGCATCTGGATCATGCAGAGTTCCGCAGCCTCATCGCGCGCGCTCGGGCGCTCAACCCCGAGGTTGTCTGACCCGTCATGGCAGGGGGCAATCGGACTTCTGGGCGCAGCGTGACATCGAAGGTCCTGGCCATCCTGGAGGTCTTCGAGACCTCGCGCAGATCCATGCCGCTGAGCGAGCTGGCCGCCCAGGCGGACCTCCCGGTGTCCACTACCCACCGTCTGGTCGGCGAACTCGTCGAATGGGGACTCCTCAGCCGTGGCGCCAACGGCAACATCCAGCTGGGAATCCGGTTGTGGGCGATCGCACAGAACGCGGGAAGGCAGCTGCGCGAGACCGCGCGACCGTTCATCCAGGACCTCTACTCACTCACCGGGGAGACCAGTCAGCTGGCAGTGCGGGATGGGACTTCAGCGCTGTACATCGAACGGATCTATGGGACCAGGCGAATTCCACGCGCCTCCCGAGTGGGAGGACGGCTTCCGCTCCACGCGACAGCCGTGGGGAAGGTGATCCTTGCTCACGATGAATCCTGGGTGCGCTCCGGGTATCTGGAACGCCCACTTGAGCGGCTCACGCCGGCGACCCAGGTGGACCCCGAGCGGCTCTCCGCGGAGCTGGCAAAGGTCAAGGAGCAGGGATACGCGGTCACCATGGAAGAGGTGCGCATCGGTTCCTGTTCGATCGCAGTTCCCGTGTTTCACAGCGGTCGCATCGGTTGCGGTATAGGACTCGTGGTCCCCTCCAGTCATGGACGCACCATGACGCGGCACCTGCCGGTGCTGCGCGGGGTGGCTAAGAAGATCGAGGAACACACGGCTCACATCCCACTGGAGTCCCTGTTCGGCTCACTGGTGGAGCCGCTGCCGGACGAGCCGCGGGAGCACTGACACTGACCTGAGCGCGGCTTCGCCGCGCTCATCTGCGTGTGGCGCTTCGGTGGACTGACTGGTAGCTCAGGTACGCCGCCAGTCCCTCGGGACCATATTCGGTCCCGAGACCTGAATCGTGACGCCCCCCGAAGGGCGCCGCATGGTTGGAGGCGAAGAAGTTGATGCCCACGCTGCCGGTGTCCATGCGTCTTGCCACCTGCTGGGCGTGCTCCTCATCTTCACCGAAGACGATGCCTCCGAGCCCGAAGCTGGTGTTGTTGGCAACCTCGAGCGCATTGTCGAGATCGTCATAACGCAGCACCGTGAGCACCGGGCCGAAGATCTCCTCCCGAGCGATGCGCATCTCCGGGGTGACTTCGGAGAATACGGTCGGTTCCATGAAGTAGCCCCGTTCCAGCGCGCCGCTCATGGTGCTCGGCCGACCGCCAGTGATGGCGATGGCACCTTCGGCCAGTCCCGACTCGGCATAGCCGCGCACCGTGTTGAACTGAGATGCCGTCGCGCAGGGTCCGAAGACCGTCTCGGGGTTCAGCGGGTCGCCCTGCGGCTGGCTGCGCACCGTCTCGGCGACCATGTCGACGATCTCGGCATAACGATGGCTCGGGGCAAGGATCCGCGTGGAGATGTAACAGGTCTGGCCGGTGTTGCGCAGGCAGGACTTGATGAGCCGGGACGCCATCAGATCCAGATCCGCGTCGGGCAGCACCAGCGCGCTGGACTTCCCTCCGAGCTCCAGAGTGACCGGACGCAGCAGCTCTCCCGCGGCGGCCGCGATGCTGCGTCCCACCGGCGTGGATCCGGTGAAGGCGACCTTGTCCACGTCTCGATGCCGCACTAGGGCATCGCCGAGACGGCCGCTTCCCGTCACCAGGTTCACGACCCCTTCGGGGACCCCGGCGGCGCGGCAGGCGTCGAGGATGTATCGGAAGGACAGCGGGGTGGGGGAGGCGGGCTTCATGACCACCGAGCACCCTGTGAGCAGCGCCGGGGCCAGCTTGATGACCATCAGGTTGATCGGGAAGTTCCAGGGTGCGATCAGGGCGCATACACCGATCGGATCCCTGTGGACCAGGGTGCTGCGGGTCGGGTCGGTGGGGAAGGCTCGCTCATCGGGATCATCGAGCAGCGTTGCCAGGCCCGCGAAGTACCGCAGGATGCCCGCGGCGTTCGCGGCCGCCCCGGAGGACTCCGCGATCGGGGTGCCGTTCTCCCGGGACACCGTCGCCGCGATCTCAATGGAACGGCGCTCCACCTCCTCCGCGATGCGCAGCAGGTGCGTGGCGCGGATCGCGGCCGGGAGTCGCCGCCAGGGTCCGTGGTCGAAGGACTCCCGGGCGCTGGCCACCGCCGCATCCACATCCTCGGCCGAGCCATCCGGGACGGACCCCCAGACCTCACCGGTGGCGGGATCCGTGACGTCGTTGCGGCGCTGCGAGCTGGTGGCGCGCCAGGATCCGCCGATGAAGTGATCATGGACCGCGGTGTACGGCAGGTCCAGGTGAGCTCGGCGCTCGGCGGCCGTCGGGGGTGTCGTGGGCCCAGGCTGGCTCATCGCAGGGCCTCCGTGCGCAGCAGGGAGGAGGACCGGGAGAAGTCGGCGCGGGCCATCTGAACGCCTGCCTCGGTGAGCAGCTCGGGGATGATCTCCCGCTCGAGTCGATCACAGTAGGTGGAGGTGTCCATCGCGAACCAGGAGCTGGCCAGCGCGATGCCAGCGGTGTCGAAGCGCCACAGCCGGTCGGCGTCGCGGACCAGCGCGTCCTCCAGCGAATAGGCCACGGCCCGGGTGTCATGGCCGTCGATGATCTGACAGACCTGCTCGACGAAATCGGCGCCATAACCCAGCGGCGGCAGCACCCGACGGGCGACCACGCACCCCTGTTCCTCATGCTCATACCGGATCGCGGCCTTGCGCCAGTCGCCCCCGAATCCCTCGCTGAGGATCCTGGACTCGTCGACGTGGGCCCACCCGGTGTCGTGGAGCAGGATGCTGACCAGTACCAGCTCTCGGTCCGCCTCGGGATAGGCGTCGCAGAGGCGCTCGGCGTAGGCAACCGAAAGAGGCAGGTGGACCGAGTTGCCGCGCACTCGGGTCTCCGGCGCCACGGAGTTCCACAGCTGGGTGAAACCGCGGCTGGGAGTCATCGCGATCGGGGCGGTCTCCACGTCTTGGCCGGTAGGGATGGGCAGGATGGGGTGGCTGCGGGCGAACTCTTCGGCGCGAGGGTCCCGCGTGTGGGTGTCCGGCTCGCTGGGTGCCCACTGTGGGTAGTTCTGGTTGATGCTCATGCTCAGCCTCTCTCAAACGTCGCGGATGATGGACTTCAATGCGACGGACGGGTTCGATGCCTCTTCGGCAGGGATGTTCTTTCCGTTGGACAGGGCGCTCTTCACGGCCATGAAGTCCAGAGGGTTGTTCACGCAGTCTGCGGCGATGATCTGTTCACCGCGGTAGTAGAGCACGGCGAACCGGCCCTTCTCCTCATCACGGCGGACGAGGGTGCGATCGTGCCCGAGCGAGAGTCCGGCGATCTGAAGTTTCAGGTCGGCCTGATTCGACCAGAACCAGGGGGTCCCGGTGTATTCCTCACGCCGGCCCATGAGCGCGTATGCGGCCACCTTGGCGTGCTCCACGGCGTTGTTTACACTTTCCAGACGGATCCGTTCACCCACGGGTGCCCCAGGCATCGGGTTCGGCAGGTTCGCCACATCTCCCACCGCCACGGTGGTGCCGTCGGACGCAAGGGCGTGCCGATCCACGCGGATGCCGTTGTCGACCGCCAGGCCCAGCGACTCTGCGAGCTCGGTGTTGGGCACCACGCCGATGCCGATCAGCACGATGTCGGCCTTGACCACCGTGCCGTCCTGGAGCTGCACCCCGGTGACGGAGCCGTCGTCGCCGGTGATCTGGGTGAAGCGGGCTTCGAGACGGACGTCGATTCCGCGCTCGCGGTGAGCCTGGAGGAAGAACTCGCTCGTCGCTTCGCCCACCGCGCGTCCGATCAGACGCTGCCCGTACTCCAGCACCGTGACGCGCTTGCCCATGGCATGCATCGAGGCCGCCGCCTCCAGACCGATGAAGCCACCACCGATCACGACGACGTCGCGGGCACCGCTGGCGAGCTCCTTCAGCTTCAACGCGTCGTCGGCATTGCGAAGATATACCACCCCGTCCAGCTCGACGCCGGGCACATCAAGGCGACGCGCACGTGCCCCCACGGTCAGGGCGAGCCTGCGGAAACGGATTCGATCGCCGGTGGCAGAGACGGCTGTCCCACCGCCGTCGTGGCACCGTTCGACCTCCGTGATGCGCACGTCCTGGGCCAGGGCTATCCGATGGTCCTCCCAGTACTCGGCAGTGCGGAAGATGAGCTTCTCCTTGTCCATCGTCCCCTGCAGGAACTCCTTGGACAGCGCCGGACGCTGGTAGGGCCGGTGGGCCTCATCTCCGAGCAGGGTGATGTGGTCCGTGCAGCCCAGCGCCCGCAGGGAGGCCGCCAGCTGGACCCCGGACTGTGAGGCCCCGACGATCAGCAGATCGGTGAGCTCAGGTGCGATTCCTGCGGGCAGGACCCCCACCGGAGAGGCCTGCGCCGGGCTGGATCCGGCGCGACTGGCTTCGACGGACCGGCCCGTCCCAGCTGTGGTGTCTGCGGTGGCGTGTGACATGGGGTTACCTGGTCCTATACCTGGGTCTCTGGGGTCTGCACGTGGAGGGTCTGGTCCTCACGCAGCGGAAGCTGGCAGGACAGCCGCGAGTTCATCTGGCGGTCCACTGCGGTGCCATAGAGCATCTCGTCCTCCATGTCCTCCATGGGTGCGAGATCTGCGAGGTCCTGCTCGGCGACGAACACATGGCAGGTCGCGCAGGAGAGGGAGCCGCCGCATTCGGCGACGATTCCGGGGACCCCGTTGCGCACGGCGGTCTCCATCACGGAGTCTCCGGCCGTGGCCTGTACTTCGCGGACCGCGCCCTCGGCGTCGGTGTAGTGCACGGTAGGCATTGCGTCTCCTTCGATTCTCAGCTGGAAGTTCTCAGATGAACTGGCGGCCGCCGTCGACCACCATGGTCTGACCGGTCATATAACGGCTGTGCGGGCCAGCCAGGAACAGCGCGGTTCCGACGACGTCCTCGGGTTCGCTGGCCCGCTTCAGGGATCCGCGTTCCACCCCGTAGGTCTCAGCGTCCTCCATCAGGGAGCGGCTGGATTCGGTGAGCGTGAACCCTGGGGCGATGGCGTTGACCGTGATGTCGCGCCGCCCCAGCTCCCGGGCCATGACCCGGGTCAGCGCGACCACCCCACCTTTGGAGGCGACATAGTGCATCCACTGCTCGGATCCGGAGTAGACGGTGGCCGAGGAGATGTTCACGATCGCCCCGCCCCGGTCGAGGTGGGGACTCGCTGCCCGTGACATGAGCCAGGGCCCTTTGAGGTTGACGCCCATGACAAGGTCCCACTCCGCAGGGTCGATGTCCTCGAAGGGAGACCGGGTCACAGCGCCGTAGATCGCGGCATTGTTGACCAGCACGTCGATGCTTCCGCCGCCAAAGGCAGCCGCCTCCTGCGCCGCAGCCTGGGTCGAGGCAGGATCGGTGACATCCACCTGCAGAGCCAGCGCCTCGCCGCCGGTGTCTTCAATGCCGCGGGCGGTCTGCTGCGCACCTACGAGGTTGATGTCGGCGACCACCAGGCGGTCTCCGTCCGCGGCGAACCCGTTCGCGAAGGCCCGTCCAAGCCCTCCGGCTGCACCGGTGACCAGCACCGTCCGCGCGGCCGGGTCCGGGCTCATGCCGGAGCCTCGACGTGCTGGTGAGAGTGAGCTCCGGGGCCCTGCACCGGGGGTGTCAGAATCTCGACCTCGCCGGTGGCGCCGTTCACGCGCAGGTACTGTCCGGTCTTGATCGTGGTCGAGGCGTTGCCGGTGCCGGTGACCGCCGGCAGCCCGTATTCGCGGCAGACGATGGCCGCGTGGCTCATCATGCCTCCGATATCGGTGACCGTGGCGCTGATCTTGCCGAAGACCGGTCCCCAGCTGGGGGCGGTGATGGTGGCGACCAGGATCTCGTCCTGCTGGATCTCGGAGAGCTGGTCGGCGTCGTGAATGACTCGGGCGTAGCCCTCCACTGTGCCTGCCGAGGCCGCCATCCCGCGGATCCCATCCCCGGTGCTCTCGTCGTTGCCCAACCACTGCTGGACCTGTTCGGTGGTGATGCCCCACAGCATCCGGGTGAAGGGTTCGGTGATCGACTCCGGGGGAGTGTTCAACGCCGGGGCCGGCCGTGCCGTCTTGAGCGCGCTGACGATCTTGCGCCGACGCTCGATGATCGCGGGCCAGTGGTAGGGCCCGATCGGGCCCTGCGGGGCGCCCACGCCCCAGCCGGTGACGAGGTCGAACAGCGCGTCGCGCACCTCGTTGCGGTTCAGGTAGAGCAGATCGTCCGGCTCTGGCCAGAACCCCTCGGCGTACATCATCCGGGACAGCTCACGGACCTTGCGCCAGAATACGCCCATGGTCCAGTGCTCGATGTAGAAGTTGTGGTTCTCCACGTAGGGGTAGGCGGTCGCGGCGAGGCCCCGCTTGGCGTCGAACATCGCAGCCGACTCCGTGTCCAGGAAGTCACGGTACTCACCGATGACCCGCTCCTTCTCCTCGATCAGCGCCTCCTTGGGGCGCATGATCGACTCTCCGGCGTCCAGGCGGCGGATGTAGTCGGCGATATACCCCAGCGGGATGTTCTGGTGGTCCTTCCAGTATTTGTCGTGGCCATAGAACCCGTTGCCCACGGTGAAGTTGAACCACGGGTCCTTGGCCTCCTCATAGCGGGCGATCCACCGCTCACCGCCGGAGGCCCCGGCGATCCCCTCTAGTGTCGCGGTGACCTCGTGGGGCGCGTTGAACTGCTCCTGGAGCCCCAGCTCGACGGCCAGGTGAGCCAGGGTCTTGAGCTCGTCGTCGGGCCTAAACAGCTCCATGTCCACGCCCTGTACCATCATCGCGATGGACTGGTCCGGGATGTCAGGGAAGACCTCTTTGCAGTAGTTGAAGAAGTCGAGGTAAGCGATGTAACCCAGGTTCAGGAACTCGAAGTGGTACTGCCAGTTCTGGTAGGCCAGCTGGATCAGCCGGTCGTAGTTCTCCAGCAGCACCTCCGAGCCGTCCTTGGCCTTGCCGCTGAGGATGTCCTCCATCGGCACCATGTCCGGCAGCTTGGCGAAGGTCAGCGACTCCATCTCATCGATGGTGGCGCGGACCTTGATCTTCCACTGCTCCAGCATCGAGTCCCAGTTCTGGAAGTAGTGACCGATCCGGCGCTCGAACTCGGGCAACCGGGCTGCGATCTTCTCCGGGGCGACCGGGATCGGGGACATGTAGAGGTAGCCCAGGTGGACGCGGAACTCGATGCCGTCGGCGTTGGGGACCAGCAGATGCCGGGCGTTGTATTGGCCCAGACACTTCACCGCGAACTCTCCGCCGATGGTCTCGAAGGGCTTGAACACGGTGGGCCAGTGCTGGGAGTCGCAGAACCAGAACTTCTGATCCTCGGCGTCGCGCAGCGCATCCTGGAACACCAGATAATAGGGGTAGATCTCCTCCCAGCCTTCTGCGCCCGCTGGGACGGCAAGGTCGGACGGTTTCGGGAATGACTTCATGGGCATGACAGGTTCCTCTCTGCAGGGACGACGGCGTCCCGGCGGGGATGTGTGGATCAGGTGAAGTTCTTGAGCATGGACGCGGTGAGCGAGGACAGGTCGATCGCTCCGCTGATCGCCGCGGTCGGAGCCGGTTCGCCCGGCGCCCGATTGGCATGGACGGTCTCTGGACGGGCCTGGAGCAGCATCAGGTTCTCCCCTGCTGGGAGGTCAGCGTCGAGCGCCCATTCCACATCCTGTGGCAGTCCGTAGTGCTTCTCTGCGCGTTTGGCCATCGTCGCGACAGTGGTGAGCTCCTCCGGAGTGAGGCAGAGTCGGTCCCGCCGTTCGGCCTCCACCGGGTGCTCGTGCAGGGTCTTGGATCCTGCATCGGGGATCAGCTCCATCTGTTTGGCCCCGATGTGCTGGGAGACCACCGAGAGGGTCACCTTGTCCAGCTTGAGGTGATCTGGGGTCACGGTGCCCGAGACCACCGTCTCGCCGAGTCCGTAGGAGGCGTCGATCGTGATCTTGGACCGGTCGCCGTTGCCGGGGTCCAGGGTCATGGCCACTCCGGCCACGCGCGCGTTGACCATCTTCTGCACCACCACGCCCATGGAGAGGTCATCCTCCGGGATGCCGTTCTTCAGCCGGTAGATGATCGCCCGGGAGGTGTAGAGCGAGGCCCAGCACTTTCGGATGTGCTCCGAGACGTCGGCGAAGCTGCACAGCCAGAGGTATGTGTCCTGCTGGCCGGCGAAGGAGGCGTCGGGAAGATCCTCGGCGGTGGCGGAGGATCGCACGGCGACCGGGACGGTCTGGGGGAACCGGGACTGCAGCGAGTCGTAGCCGCTGCGGGTGGATTCTCTGAGCGCCTCGGGGACCGGGCGGGAGCAGATCTCCTCCCGGATCTCGGCTGAGACGTTGTCGACCTCCGCCGGGAGCGACGGGTTCAGCCCGTCGAGCAGTCGGTGGATGTCTTCGCGGATATGTGCCTGGTCGATGAACAGGTCATAGGCGGCTGTGGTGACGATGAAACCCGGGGGCACGGGCATGCCGGCGTCGGTCATGGTCACCAGGGACATGCCCTTGCCGCCCAACCGGGACAGGTCGGCGGTGCCGCCGTCGTCGAAGAATTGGAGCAGTGGGTCGGTCTGCATGCTCATGCCTCCCAGGTGACAGGGACGGTGGTGGGGACGCGGAAGGAGAGGTTCTCGCGAAAGGGGGTCTCGGGGTTCTTGACCAGCCGCAGGGTGGGAATGCGGCGGATGCCCTCTTCCAGGGCGATCTTGGCCTGCAGCTTGGCCAGCATGTTGCCGAGGCAGTAGTGGATGCCGAAGCCGAAAGAGAGGTGCTCACGGGCATTGGGACGGGAGATGTCGAAGACCTCCGAGTTCTCGAATCGTTCCTCGTCGCGGTTCGCCGCCCCCATCACCAGCAGCAGCTCGGCGCCCTCGGGAATCGACACGCCGCCCACCTCGGTGTCGATCAGCGCCTTGCGCCTCCAGGCCACGATGGAGCCGGAGTAGCGCAGGACCTCATCGACGGCGGCAGGGATGGCCTTGGAGTCCTCGACCAGCCGGCACCACTGATCCTGGTGGGAGAGCAGCACGCGGTAGCAGTTCGCGATCAGGGTGGTGGTGGTCTCATGTCCGGCGAAAAGCAGCGAGTACAGCAGCGACGCGATCTCGTGGTCTGAGATCTCGGCACCCTGCCGCTGGGCGCGGACGAGGTCGCCGGTCAGGTTGTCGCCGCCGTGCTCGTGGGCCACTCGCACCAGGCGCTGGCACTCCTGCCAGTACGCGACCAGGTTGTGGGCATGAGGGATCTGTTCGGTGTCGCTGAGGTCGCCCCAGGTCATGGCTGCCCGTGAATCGGACCAGCGTTTGAACGTGTCTACGCTGGAGATATCCGCCCCGATCAGGGTCAGGATGGTGACTGTGGGCAGCTCGTAAGCGAGGTCGCTGAAGATGTCGCCGTGCCGCTGCGGATCATTGAGCATCTTCTCGAGCAGATCCGACGCGTTCTGACGGATGGCTGGTTCGAGGACCTTGTAGCGCCGAGGGGTGAAGGCCTTCTGCGCGACCGCCCGGATTCTGGTGTGCTCAGGAGGGCGTCGGGCTGAGAGGCCGGAGTAGGCGGTGAACCCGCCGTCCTCCATGATCTGCCGGGCTTCTGCGCCGCGCTCGCGGACCGGGGCCTGGGCGTTCTCTGAGGAAAACGTCGCCCAGTCGTCGAAGACCGCCTTGACGTCGTCGTAGCGCGAGACGACGTAGTAGCCGACCCGCTCGTCGTACATCACTGGCTGCTCGTCGCGGAGCCGCTGATAGGCGGGGAACGGGTCTTCCTGTTGAAACGGCTCAAATCCGTGGTGGTCGGCGGGCGCCTCTGCGCCGCGACCGAACGGGCACTGCGTGGCCTGTGCAGACATCGAGTGGACTCCTCGAGAGTGGGCGGATCGCCCCGTGAATATGCGGACTACATGACAGTGTGTCCTGGATCACGTTCTCTCGGGTATGACATCTTTCCACTGAGTGGAATCGTTGTTGTCAGCTCGCCGCGCCTGGTGCGAGGAGCAGTGCGGTGCTGCGGAATTCTCAGTAGGTCCAGTTCCGGCTCGCCGAGAGGTTGATGCCCTCGCCGGTGAGCTGGTTCCAGCACGACATCTGTGACTGGAAGGACGTGCAGGCGAAGAACTCGTTCGACGCGGTCTGGCCGTAGCCCAGCACCGGCTGACCCTGTTGGGCGACCGGGTTCTCGCAGTCCGGCTCCGCGGTGCGGTCCACGCGGATGGCGTAGGTGACACCCTCGGTGCAGCCCTCGGGGGCGGTGAAGCTGTGCTGCAGCACCCGGCAGCGCAGCGTGTCCGAGAGTTCGCAGAGCACATTGCCATCGGGGGAGACGAAGGAGCTCAGCTGCTGGCCCTGTGCAGGGAAGGACGCCTGGATCCAGGCGGAGCCCATGTCCTGGGCCGTGCCGCGCAGAGCGTTGGCGGTCTCCTCAGACTCGCGCAGGTCCAGGAAGAGCGCCGCTGCGTGGGTGTTGCCGCAGCTCTCCTGCAGCCCGATCAGCGCCTCCTGCACCAGGGTCCCGTCCGACGACTCGATCCAGCTGCCGTCCTCGGAGGCCGCCGACGCGAGCGCGGCGAGGACCTCGCGGTCCTCGGCGGGGGATTCACAGCTGGACTCTTCCGGCAGCGCCGCCACTTCGGCGCGCAGCTCCTCCGGGGTCGGAGGCTCCGGAGTGGGGCTCGGCGCGGGCTCCTCCGCGGAGTCTTCCTCGCCCTCATCCGAGGGCTGCTCCGTCGCGGATGTCTCGGCCGCCGTGGTGTCCTCGGGGGAGTCTCGGTCCAGCAGAGACAGCGCCAGGGCGCTCAGCGCCACCAGCACCAGAACCGGCAGCAGCACGGCCAGCACGAACTTCGGCGCCCTGGACCCGCGCCTCCTGGGTGGCGCAGCAGGCCGTGCCGCCGCATACCGAGCGGGCGAGGCGATCGTGGAGTAGCCGGTGCCAGCTGCCCCGGCGTCGAAGGAACCGGTCGCGAACCAGTCGTCCCCGGTGGTCTTCTGGGGTTCATCTGCGGGCACGGCGTCCAGCTCGCCCGTGGCCTCGACGTCGCCTGGGGGGTCTTCGCCGTCCGGGTCGCCCGTGTCATCCAGGTCGCGCACCGTGGGCGCTGGATCGGACGGGGTGCGGGCCGATGGTGCTGAAGGTGCCGGGGGAGGGGGCGGGCTCGTGTTGTCCGCGGAGGTCGCCAGAGCGTTCTCCCGACGGGACAGGGCCGCGTCGATCTCGGGGTCCCCGATCGAGGCCAACGCTTCGAGCAGCTCCGGGTAGGTGGCGGGATTCTCCGCAACGGTCGCGCGCAGGGACGGGTGGTTCTCTGCGATCCAGTGCAGCGTTTCCCAATCCGTGCGGGGATCGGCGGCGATGCCACCGAGCTCGTGATCGTTCGAAGCCATACGTTCCTTTTCGGTCCCGACGGCGGCGAACCAGGCCAGCCGTGCAGCGTGAACAATGCGGTTCGACCGAAGTTTACCTTCGCCGTCGAGACTGACAGAGTCCGGTCACTGTTGGTGCAGTGGGGTACGGCCCCAGAACTCGACCCCGACGACGGCGTCGATCTTCCGTGCCAGGCACCTCGATCGGCCCCCACACCCAGACAGAGACGGTCCCCGCAGGTGAAGATGTACCCCGCAGGTGCGATTCCAAGCGTTCATACCTGCAGCAGCCATGCCGGTCCGGGCAGCGGCTGTCGATTCAGGCCGGCGGCCCTCTGCGCGCGGCATAGTCCCATCAGACGTCAGGAGAATCCATCGTGGACCTTCCACGTATCTTCGCCATTCGCGAGAGCAGCCACCGCATCCACAACCCGTTCACGCCGCGCAAGCTCGAAGCCCTCGGAGAGGCTCTCCGTCTGGAGCCCGGGACCCGGATCCTCGATCTCGCCAGCGGGTCAGGGGAGATGCTGTGCACCTGGGCGCGTGACCACGGGGTCACGGGGGTCGGGGTAGACATCAGCACGGCCTTCACCGCTGGTGCCCGCGCCCGCGCAGTCGCACTCGGCGTCGAAGGCTCAGTCGTCTTCGAACACGATGACGCCACCGGCTACGTCTCTGCCGAAGCCGTAGACGTAGCCGCGTGCGTGGGTGCGACCTGGATAGGAGGCGGCGTGGCCGGAACCATCGAGCTGCTCGAGCGCAGCCTACGTCCAGGAGGCATGGTGCTCATCGGGGAGCCCTACTGGCGTCGCGAGGTTCCGGACCATGACACCGCCGCAGGGTGCGGCGCCTCGGGCTCGGAGGACTTCCTGCTGCTGCCCGATCTTCTCGGACAGTTCGGGGATCTCGGCTATGACGTCGTAGAGATGGTGCTGGCGGATCAGGACAGTTGGGACCGATACCAGGCTGCCCAGTGGCTCAACCTGCGCCGCTGGCTCGATGAGAACCCCGCAGACGAACTGGCCGCTGAGGTTCGGGACGAACTCACCAGGGAGCCTGTTCGATATACCCGCTATCAACGTGAGTACCTCGGTTGGGGAGTCTTCGCCCTCATCAAGCGCCGCGGGGGCTGATCGACGGGTCAGTTCTGCAGCTGGTAGCCCTCGCGGGACAGGGTGAATCCATTGCCGGTCTCGGTGTTCCAACACTCGAAAGCTGCTTCGGAGGAGACGCAGGCGAACCTGCCGTTGCTGGCGGACTGGCCATACTGCAGGGTCGCCGAGTTGGCGCCCTCGGTGCTGCCACAGTCCAGCTGTGAGTCCTCGGACCCGACGGAGAGCCGCGCGGGTCCGTCACAGCCCTGGGGGGTGTCGAAGCTGTAGTCCAGGATGTTGCATTCAAGCTCGTCCTCGCCGATGGCGCAGTTGATGTTGCCCGAGGGTGCGGTGAACGCGGGAATGTCCTGGGCGCCTTCGGGTGCTGGCCGTGCGGCCTGGGCGTCGTCGTCCGCAGCGTCGTCGTCCTCGGTGCCGTCGGCTTCAGCGTCGTCGTCCTGGGTGCCCTCGTCCGGGTCCTGGGCCCCCTCTTCGCCCGTGTCCGGGCCCTGGTCGGTCTGTTCCTCGGAGATCGAGGTCTCGTCGGCCGGGTCCTCGTCGCCGCTGAAGACCCCGTTGAAGATCAGGAAGTAGGCGGCGACCACAGCGGCGGCAGCGACCAGGAGGATCAGCAAGATGATCGCGCAGGTGCCGCCGCCACGACGTCGCGGCTCCGGCTCGTGGTCAGCGTACGACAGCGGCGCGGCCGACGCCTCCCAGGGCGCTGGGCCGGTGGGGGCGGCGGGGTAGTAGCCAGGACGCGGCTGCGCCTGGGCGTGACTCCGGGCATGACCCTGGTCGTAGCTCTGGTCGTAGCTCTGCGGGTGATCCTCGCGCACGGCGGAGAACTCATCGGCCCCGGCGGAGCGTCGCACCAGGGCGGCGTCGACCGCTGGGTCGCCCAGCGCACCCAGCCACTGAAGCAGCTCGGGGTAGGTGTTGGGGTTCTCCGCGATCAGCGGACGCAGCTCGGGATGGTCACCGGCGAGCATCTGCAGCTGGACCTGGGGCGTGTTCGGATCGGCCGCCCGCGCGGCCGGCCCGGTGGGGCTCTGCCCGTGGTGTGGTCCGTCAGTCATGTGTTCTCCAGAGTCGAAGGTCCGCGTGCGGCATCTCTGGGACATCATGCCTGAACCGGGGCCACTTTTCAGGTCATCTGACGGTCTGCTCCGCACTGATCTCGACGAAATACTGGTGCAGGCGGTGATCCGGAGTCAGTTCCGGATGGAAGCTCGCGGCCAGGATCCGTCCCTGCCGAACCGCCACCGGACGGTCCTGCCAGGAGGCGATGACCTCCACGTCGACGCCCAGGGACTCGATGACCGGGGCCCGGATGAACACGGCCTCCAACGGGGTCGGGTCATCTCCGGGGAGCCCGGGCACCTGAAGCGGACCGATGAAGGATTCCAGCTGGCTGCCGTAGCCGTTGCGCCGCACCACGACGTCCAGGCCGCCGATGCGCTCGAAACCGTTGAGCGCCTCGGCGTCGAGGATCTGATCGGCCATCAGGATCATGCCGGCGCAGGTCCCGAACATCGCCATACCCTCGGCGTGCCGCTCCCGGATGGACTCCATGAGTCGCACCGGGGCGGCAAGCCGGGCCATGGTGGTGGATTCACCACCGGGCACGATCAGCCCGTCCAAGCCCTGAAGCTCGGAGGGACGGCGCACGGTGGAGACCTCGGCCCCGGCGGCGCGCAGGGCGCGGGCATGCTCGGCCACGGCTCCCTGCAGCGCCAGGACCCCTATGCGGGGTGTGCTCACCAGCCGCGCTCGGCCAGCCGGTGAGGTGCCGGGAGGTCGGCGACGTTGATGCCGACCATGGCTTCGCCCAGACCCTTGGAGGCCTCGGCGACCACGCCCGCGTCGTCGTAGTAGGTGGTGGCCTTGACGATGGCGGCTGCGCGCTCGGCGGGGTTGCCGGACTTGAAGATGCCCGAGCCCACGAACACGCCGTCGGCGCCCATCTGCATCATCATCGCGGCATCGGCGGGAGTGGCCACGCCGCCGGCGACGAAGAGGACCACGGGGAGGCGTCCTTCGCGAGCGATCTGCTTGACCAGCGCGTAGGGCGCCTGCAGCTCCTTCGCGGCCAGGTAGAGCTCGTCCTCGGCCAGGGAGGTCAGCCGGGCGATCTCTCCGTTGATGGTGCGGATGTGCTTCATCGCCTCGGAGACGTCGCCGGTGCCGGCCTCGCCCTTGGAGCGGATCATCGAGGCGCCCTCGGTGATCCGGCGCAGCGCCTCACCGAGGTTGGTGGCGCCGCAGACGAAGGGCACCTTGAACTTGGACTTGTCGATGTGGTGGGTGAAGTCGGCAGGCGAGAGCACCTCGGACTCGTCGATGTAGTCGACCTTGAGGTGCTCGAGGATCTGCGCCTCGACGAAGTGACCGATCCGGGCCTTGGCCATCACGGGGATGGAGACCTCGTCGATGATGCCGGTGATCAGGTCGGGGTCTGACATCCGGGCGACACCGCCGGTGGCGCGGATGTCGGCGGGCACACGCTCGAGGGCCATGACGGCGACGGCACCGGCGTCTTCAGCGATGCGGGCCTGCTCGCGGGTGACCACGTCCATGATCACGCCGCCCTTGAGCATCTGGGCCAGTCCGGTGTTCACCGCGGTCGCGCCGGTGGCGGCAGCAGTGTGTGAAGTGGACTCAGTGGTCACGGAGGTCTCCTGAAGGTTGGGTTGCTGCGATGACAATGGGGAGTGAACATCGCGTTCACTCCCCATTGTTTCATCACTTCAGCGGGACCGCCGAACCGACGTCATACTGCGCTCAGGCGCGGTCGCGTTCCTCAGCTTCGAGCTGCGCGGTGTAGTCCTCGGTGGCCTGGCCATCTGAGGACCCGGCGCCCAGGGCTGCCGGCGCGGAGCTGCCGGACTTCAGCGCCGCGAGCCGGGCGTCGACCTCGGCCTGTTCGCCGAGGTCCTCCAGGGATTCGAACTGCGCGTCCAGCGAGGAGGCGGCCAGCTCGTTCTGCCCGCGCACCTTGGCCTCTTCGCGGCGGATCTTCTCCTCGAAGCGTCCCACCTCGGAGGTCGGGTCCATCACGTCGATGGTCTTCACCGCGTCGTGGACCTGGGACTGGGCGTGCGCGGCGCGGGAACGGGCGATCAGCTCGTCACGCTTGCTCACCAGCTGCTGACGCTTGGTCTTCATCTGCTCGAGGCCGGTCTTGAGCCGGTCCACGATCTCGCGCTGGGAGGTGATGGTCGGCTCGGCGGACTTCGCCGAGGACTCCGCCTCCATCTGACGCTGGATGGCGACCTTGGCCAGGTTGTCGAACTTCTGCGCGTTCTCGGTGTTGCCGCCGTCGCGGAACTCGTCGGCCTTGCGGGACGCGGCGAGTGCCTTCTGGCCCCAGGACCGTGAGTTCTCGAGATCCTCGCTGTAGTCGTCCTCCATCATGCGCAGGTTGCCGATGGTCTGGGCGATCGCCTCTTCGGCCTCTGCGATGTTGTTGGTGAAGTCTCGGACCATCTGGTCGAGCATCTTCTCCGGGTCCTCGGAGCGATCCAGCATGGCGTTGACGTTCGCGCGTACCAGCTGGGACATGCGACCTAAAATGGACTGCTTGCTCACAGTGTTCACCTTTCCTTGTGTATCAATGTCTATCGATTGCTCACGTTGTCGATACTAGTCACGGGTGCTGGTCACGGCCATGGCGCGGCTCCGGTGAAGACCCAGCTGCTCGATATTTCTGCGTCAGAACATCCGCCGACGGCGCCCGAAGCCGCCCCCGCCCATGGGCCTGCGGCCGCCGGGGTAGCCGTAGCCGCCCGGCATGCCGAATCCGCCGAACCCGCCGCCGTAGCCTCCGCCGCCGCTGAGTGCATCCTCGGCCGATTCCTGTCGGGCGATCTGGGCTGCCTGCACGGCCAGCGTCTTGGCCTGGGTGGCCAGCTCCAGGGCCTTGGCAGGCTGGCCGTCTCCGATGGATTCGGCTTCGGCGAGGGTGCGTTCGGCCTCGGCCATCCGGGTCCTTGAGGTGGCGCCGCTGCGCTTGGAGCGCAGGTAGTCCCGGGAGGACTGCACCTGGTGCCGGGCGGTGAGGATCTCGGTCTGCAGCACTTCGCGGGCTCGCCGGTCCCTGGCCTGCTGGTCGCGGACAGCGTTCAGCGGCTCGTCGAGCTCCCGGTGGGCGATCTCCAGCGAGTTCAGCAGCTCCAGCGGGTTGGTCTTCTCCCCGGAGTCCAGGGCGCGCCGGACCTGCTTGACCGCTGCCTCGGCGGCGGCGATGGGTCCGGCCAGCTCTGCCGACTGGCCCGCCTGCATGGTGGCGCGGGCCTGGGCGATGTCCTGCTCGGTCTGGTCCAGTCCGATGCCGAGATTCTGTTCGGCGCTGCGCAGCCGCAGCTGGGTCTCCTCGAGGGAGTCGATCAGCTTTCCGGCCTCCCCGGCGGCTTCTTCTCCAGCGTGGATCGCGACGACCGCGTCCGACGCCGCTGAGCCGGTGAGCGCCTTCTCGGCGTCATCGGCCGAGGTGTCAGCGTGCTGGAGGCTGCGAGCGGAGTGTGTCAGGGCTTCGGTGAAGGAGGTGAGCGCGTCGTCGTCGTATCTGGACTGCAGGTCGGGCAGGCGCTTCGCGGCCTGCTCACGGCGGCTGCGGAACTCACCGATCCGGGTGCGCAGCTGGTCCAGAGCCGGGCGCGGGTCGAGTTCGAGGCTGCGCAGGGACTCGAAGTCCTGGCGGTGCGACTCGAGGGTCTCGTTGACCCGCTGGCAGTTGGCGATGACCTTGCGCAGCAGCTCGCGCGCCTGCTCCTCGTCCTCCGGCGGGTCGCGGTCGACCGTGTGCTGCATCCGGAAGGACTCCTGAAGGTGCTCCCGCGCCTCGTCCACGTCCTTCTGGAACGGGGCGACCTGCTCATCGCCGTAGGCGGCGCTGGCGAAGAGGATCTCCTGCTCGGAGGAGTTCACCGCGTTGTCCGCTGCGATCAGCAGGGAACCGGCTTCGCGGCGGAGCTCCTCGAGGCTCATCTTGGCCAGCCGACGCTCCTCCGCGGAGCCGGCTCGAGAGTTCTGGCCGCCGGAGAGCTGCTGGTTGTTCGCGAAGCCCTGGAGCCGGCGGTCCTGCTTCTTGCCGCCGGAGAGCCACACTGCACCGAGACCGATCAGGCCAAGGATGACTGCACCGATCAGCAGCGGGCCGATGACGAACATCCCGAGGGTGATGGGCGGATTGAGGAGTACGTCGGGCACCATGGGCCGAGTCTATAAGTGGCCTCAGACATCGTCTATCGGGGAACGGTCAGCTCGTCTGTGAGCGTAGGAGGCGGGGTCCGCAGGCTCGAATCCCGGCGTCCTGGCGTCCCAGAGGGCGGAGGTGGGCGGGCCGGCGGGGGTGCGGCGTGCGGATCGCGGGCTTCCGGGTGCGGGTCACCTCGAAAGTCCTTTCCGCCGCACGTCAGGCACTCGGCGTCTCCGGGAATCGTCCAGGAGGCGCCCAGGCCGTTATCGTCATCGATACAGGATGAGCGCTGACAATAGCAGTCGAGCCAGCGAGAGCATGCGTGTCACGCTCCGGCCGCCACACTATTGCACCGCAAGACCACAAAGGCAGGTTCCACCATGAGTTCAGATCCGCACAACGGCCCTCGCCGGGACGACGTCGACCCTCCGGAGGATGCCACCGCGCGGATCGATCCTGTCTTCCCTGCGTCTGCTTCGGCTGGACCAGGGGAGCGGGATTCAGCGGAGCAGACTGCGCCCGGCCCGCAGACGGGTTCGGACGCGGGTTCGGGGGGACCGGCCGGGGTGGAGTCCTATTCCGCCGGATGGCCAGCCTCTCCCTCAGGCGCGCCGGGAGCCCAGCAGTCCCCCTCCGGGGAGGGCGGCTACGGTCAGGGCGGGCACAGCCAGGGCCCGTACGGCCAAGAGCAGTACAGCCAGAGCGCGTATCAGCAGGGTCCGTACGGCCAGGCCCAGTACGGCCAGGCCCAGTACGGCCAGGCCCAGTACGACCAGGACCCCTCCTATGCCGGGCAGGGCTATGACGCCTATGGCGGGTACGGCTCCGGGGCTGCCTTCGTTGATCCCAGCCAGCAGCCGCGCCCCAAGCGCACGGTGGGCGTCGGCGGCCTGGCGCTCGCGGTGCTGCTCGCCGGACTGCTCGGCGGCGGTGTGGTGGCAGGCAGCCAGGCGGTGCTCGACGATGGGGGGATCAGCACCTCTTCGACCGGCGGGATCGAGATCAACAACCCCGACTCTGCCACCGTGGTCACCGCCGCGGCGGCGAAGGCCTCTCCTTCGGTGGTGACGTTGGCGGTCAGCGAAGGCGGACAGGGCGGATCGGGCTCGGGCATCATCCTCGATGAGGAAGGCCATGTGCTGACCAACACCCACGTGGTGACCCTCGGCGGAGCCGCTCCCGACCCCGACATCCAAGTCCGGATGAGCGACGGCTCGGTGTCCGACGCCACGCTGGTGGGCACCGACCCGCTGAGCGACCTCGCCGTCGTCCAGCTGGAGGACATCGAGGGGATCCAGCCCGCCGAGCTGGGCTCCTCCGGTGACCTCAACGTCGGGGACCAGTCGATCGCCATCGGCGCCCCGCTCGGCCTCTCCGGCACGGTCACCGACGGCATCGTCTCCACCCTGAACCGCACCATCTCGGTCGCCTCCTCCGCGGTGGAGGACGAGGGTGCCGATGCCCCGGAGGCCCCTGAGGAGGGTGTCGAGGAGGACGGCTTCGAGTTCTACTTCCCGGACATGGAAGGGTCCCCCACCCAGGGCTCGATCCATCTCAACGTGATCCAGACCGACGCCGCGATCAACCGCGGCAACTCCGGCGGCGCCCTGGTCGACGGGGAGGGCCGGGTGATCGGAGTCAACGTCGCCATCGCCTCCTCGGGCGGGGCGGCAGAGACTGACGCCGGATCCATCGGCGTGGGCTTCGCCGTGCCGATCGACTATGCGCAGCGAGTCGCGCAGGAGCTGATCGACACCGGCGAGGTCTCGCACGGGCTGCTCGGGGTCACGGTCGCCGCCGCCGGTTCCCAGGAGGTTCCGGAGGAGGCCGAGCCAGGACTCGCTCCGGTGATGCCCGGCTTCACCGTCGGCGCGCTGATCGATGATGTTCCTGGCAACACCCCGGCCGCCGAGGCCGGCCTGGAGACCGGTGACATCATCACCGCGGTCAACGACCGGCGGATCGAAGACTCCCTCGCGCTGACCGCCACGATCCGTGAATACCCGGCCGGTGAGAGCGTGACGATCAGCTTCGTGCGGGACGGGCAGCAGGAAGAGGCAGAGGTGACCCTTGGCGCGACCTGAGTCTGACGTTCTCGCAGCCAGAGCCTCTGGCTCGGCGCTGACGACCCCCGCTCAGCTCGCTGCCGAGCACGACATCAGCCGGGTGCTGGCCTTCGGCGCCCATCCCGATGACATCGACTTCGGCGCGGCGGGCAGCATCGCGGCCTTCACCGCGGCGGGCGTGCAGGTGACCCTGTGCCTGCTCACCGCAGGCGATGCCGGCGGCTTCGAGCCCGGGCGTGACGGGGCCGAGATGGCCCGGGTGCGTGAGGCTGAACAGCGCCAGGCGGCCGCGGCGCTCGGGGTGGACGAGGTGATCCTGCTCGACGAGCGGGACGGCTTCGTCGCGCCCACTGCCGAGCTGGTCGGGAAGATCGTGCGGATCATGCGTCAGGTCAGGCCCGAAGTGGTCATCTCACCGCATCCGGAGCGCGCCTGGGACCGGCTGCAGAAGGCCCACCCTGATCATCTGGCCTGTGGTGAGGCGGTGGTTCGTGCCTCCTACCCGTATGTGGAGAACCCCTTCGCCTACCCGGAGCTCGCCGCCGCGGGCCTCGAGGCGTTCAAGATCCGGCATCTGCTGCTGACCACCGCCCCGCAGGAGCGGGTGAACCTCCGCCTCGACGTCACCGGCCAGGAGTCAGCGAAGATGACCGCGCTGCGGGCACACTTCAGTCAGCATCCCGACGCCGTGCGGATGGAGGACTTCGTGCTGGAGCAGATGCGCGAGATCCACGGTGCCGGCGGCTTCGCCGAGGAGTTCCACTGGGTCACGGTCAACGCGCCGGACACGATCAGCGGGTTCTGAGGCCCAGCCGAGTTCTGCGGCTCAGGCGGGGGTGACCAGCACGCCGTCGGCGTCGGACCACAGGGTGGCTCCCGGCACGAAGGTGACGCCGCCGAACTGGACCGGCACGTCGACCTCGCCCAGCCCGTCCTTGACCGACTTCCGTGGGTTAGAGCCCAGCGCGCGCACCCCGAGATCCATCTCGGCCAGCTGCTCACGGTCCCTGACGGCGCCGTGGATGACCACTCCGGCCCAGCCGTTCTCGATCGCCGAGGCGGCGATCATATCCCCGAGCAGAGCCGAGTCGAGCGAGCCTGCACCGTCGACGACGAGCACAGCGCCGGCGCCGGGGGAGTTCAGCAGCTCTTTGACCAGGCCGTTGTCCCGGTGGCAGCTGATGGTCCGGATCGGGCCGGTGAAGCGGGCGCGGCCGCCGAGGTTCAGCAGCTGAAGCGAGAGCGACTGCAGAGACTCATCGGCGTCGTAGAGGTCGCAGGTCGCGAAGTCAGAGCCGGTGGGCTCAGGGCCTGCAGCAGGCTCAGGGTCGGTGCTGGGGGTGGACACGGATTCTGCGCTCATCAGTCCTCTTCCTCATCCTCGTCGGCGGGCCCGCCGTACTGCGGGCCATCGGTGACTCGTTCGCGCATCTCGATCTCTCCGACCGTCTCGCCTGTCGGGCGTTCCTCGCCGCGGATCTGCTCGACGGTGATCTGCAGCGCCCGGTTCGACTCGACGTTGCGCAGGGTGACGACCTCCTCCTCGAGCTCGGCGGCGGTGAAGTTGCCCAGCGAACTGGGCTGGCCGTCGTCGCGCGGCATCAGCCAGAGCTGGTAGGTGGCGTCGCCCTCGAGCTCGCCGACCTCGGAGAAGTCCACGTAGCCGACGTTCTCGGCCGCGGAGATCACCGCCCGTGCGGTGCCCCCCTCGGCGAGCTCGATGCCGTCGACGACCCGCGCCTCGGGGTCCCCGTCGGCAGTGGCCTGCACGTCCTGACCCACGGTCAAGCTCCAGATGAGCAGGATTGCGGCCAGCACCACGACGGCGAGTCCGGTCACGATCATCCAGCGCTTCACCAGAGGCTCCCGCTTCGGTGCAACCTCGGTGTGGCTGGAGATGGACTCCACCATTCCCATCCCGACGTCTTGATCGGAGAGGTTGTGCAGCACCTCATCGAGCAGCTGGCCAGGCGGGACGACCGGGTAGGCGGTGAAGACCTCGGCGAGGGTGCGTCGGGCGGAGAGCACCCGGGTGTCCCAGGCGCGCGCGGTGGCTTCGTCCGCGGTCACTGCGGCCGCATCCAGCACGGCGCGTTCCCGGTTGTCGATGGCGTCCAGGGCGTGGATCTCGGCGAGCTCCACGAGCAGCCCGTGCTCCACGTCGGCGGCGATGTCCTCGGTGAAGTTCCGGTTGACCGCGCCGGAGCGTTGCACGTCCTTCTTCGTCACCGCGGCGCGCAGGATCGGATCCAGCTCCGCCTCACGGTTGGTGCGCCGGGCGTGCATCCGGGTCATGCCGTCACGCAGACGTGACTTCACCGCCGGAACGGCGGCCCGCACCGTCGCGGCCACCTCCTGGTGCGTGTAGCCGGCAAGATAGCTCAGCGCCAGCGCCTGGGACTGGGAGTCCGAGAGCACACTGATGTCATCGATGATCTCCTCGGGAAGACCCGCGATGCCACCGCCCTCCTCGGCCGGGACCACGGAGAGCTGGATCGGTGTGGCCAGGCCGTCTCGGAAGCGCTCCACGATGATCCGGTGCGCCAGCGGCACCAGCCATTCCAGGACCAGCTCGTACTCGGTGGGCCGGTAGGCGTCGTCGGGGGCCTGTTCGTCGGCGGCATGCTCATCGGTGAGCAGCTCCGAGGCCTGGGACTGCAGCCGGAGATCCTGGGCGCGCTCATCGGCCTGGTCCCAGAGCTGCTGATAGACCGCCAGCGTGGACCTCTGCGCCCCCTCGGGGTCCTCGTGCATGAGCAGCGCCAAGCCGTAGACCACGTCGGAGGTGGCCTCGTAGAAGGTGGCGAAGGAGGGCTGGTATCCGCGGGCTGAAGCGGCGAGGAGTTCGCTCAGCGTCGGGTCGCGGTGCGGGTCGGCGGAGTCGGGCTGGTCGACGTCGTCGTACTCGGGACCGTCATGCTTCGCCGCGGTGTGCCCATCCTCGGTGTGCCCATCCTCGGTGTGCCCGGCCTCGGTGCGTTCAGCCGCGTCGAGCTGCGCGTCTTCGGGGGAGGTCTCACGGCTTCGGGAGTCCTCGAGACCAGAGGTCTCATGTGCGGATCCGCGGTCAACTTCTGCGCGGGTCCGGCCGCCGTCGGGACGGTCGTCGGGGCGGTCCGAGGCAGGGCGGTCAGAGGCGGTGTCCATGGTTGGTGAGTGTATCGATCCTCAGCGGCTTCCAGCGTCACCAACACCCTGATGAGCCTCAGACGGCCCCTGTGAAACCGTCCTGACGCCATGCTTCGTAGACGGCGATCGAGACCGAGTTCGCCAGGTTCAGCGACCGGCGGGAGGCGAGCATCGGGATCCGCACCCGCTCGGTGATCCGGGGATCGGCCTTGACCGCATCATCGAGCCCGGTGGATTCTCGGCCGAAGAGCAGCACATCGCCGCTGCGGTAGGTGACCGAGGTGTGCGTGACGCTGCCCTCGCCGGTGAAGGCGAAGATGCGCTCCGGGGCCAGCGCCGCATACGCGGCCTCCAGGCTCGGGTGCACGGTCATCACCGCCAGATCGTGGTAATCGAGTCCGGCTCGGCGCAGCTTGGCGTCGGCGAAGTCGAAGCCGATCGGCTCGGCCAGATGCAGCTCCACCCCGGTGACCGCGGCCAGCCGGATCAGGTTGCCGGTGTTGCCGGGGATCTCAGGCTGGTCCACCAGCACACGAATCGGAGTGTTCACGCCGGTCATCCTACCGGCGCCGGGCGCGGCCGGGTGCGGTGGGGCTCCGGCCGGGCGCCGGCGCAGGGAGGGGCGACGACGCCGGCGGGTCCGCTACTCCTGCGGGTGCTGCAGCTGCCTGCGCAGCGCGGCGAGCAGGTGCCGGTCGATGACGTTGGCCTGCGCGGAGGCGGCGAGCTGTTCGCGGATGCTGCGGAAGGCGCGCGCCGGCGCCAGCGGGGCCCGTCCGGCTCCGGTGCCGCGTGACTCCACGACTGGGCTCTGCATGCCGCCGTCGGGGGAGTGAAGCACGATCTGCTGACCCAGGTTCAGGCTGGTCTCACGGCCGGTCTCGCGCATCGCCGCCTCCAGCGTGGCCCGCAGGAGCCGGGACTCCCCGGTGAGGTCAGGCAGGGCCAGCGAGCGGCCGGCGGCGTGAAGCCTGCGGCCATCCCAGGATGCGGCTGCGGCGGGCACCTCGAGGGAGGAGACCACCACCAGGGTGTCGCCGCAGACCAGGACGTGATCGACGGCTGGTCCGCGCGGGGCCCGGCTGGCTCCGCGGCGATCCTTCCCCGCCGGTTCCAGCGCCACCGCGTTGAACAGCCGTGCGGTGGGCAGCTCGGCCAGGACGTGCTTCTCCAGCAGGGCGCCCATCCGTTCGGCCCGGCGGGCACGCCCTCCGCCGAAGATCCCGCGGGAGGCGAAGCGGCCATGGGTGCGCTGGCTGGTCAGCGGCAGCGAGAGCGGCTCAGGCCGGGAGAGGTCCGGGATGTAGACCGGGGCCAGGTGGGCGGTCCCCGACGGCGTGCGGGCAGAGTCCGCGCTGGACGAGCGCGCCGAGGTGCTGCCCGAGGCGGTGGTCCGAAACGCCGCACCGGATCCGCCGAAGCCGGTGCCGCCGAACCCGGGGCCACGGCCGTAGGTGGGCCCGTCGGTCTCAGCATCCTCATCGGCCTCCGCGCGCTGCGGCTGGCGCAGCCTGCGGTCATAGGCGGCCCGGGCGGATTCATCGCCGAGGACCTCCCAGGCGGACTGGACCTCATGGAACTCCTCGGCCGTGCCGCCGGCGTCGGGATGGGCCCGCCGAGCCTGCTTCCGATAGGCCGCGCGAACAGCCTGGGCGTCGGCGTCGGGGCCGATGCCCAGCACGCTGTAGAGATCTCCGGGGTGACTGCTCATCGAAGATTCACGATAGCCCCAAAAGCGTAGAATCGTGGACACGATGTCATCTGCACCCGACGCCCCGCCCGGCGGATCCTACTTCGACCACGCCGCCACCACCCCGATCAAGCCCACCGCGATGCGTGTGCTCACCGAGGTGATGCCCGCCCTGTCGAACCCCTCCTCGCTCCACGGCTCCGGCCGCCGCGCCCGCCTGGCGGTGGACTCCGCCCGTGAGCAGCTCGCCCGCGCTCTCGGAGCCGACCCGTCCGAGGTGATCTTCACCTCAGGAGGCACCGAGGCGGACAACCTCGCGGTCAAGGGGCTCTACTGGCAGCGCCGCGCGCAGGAGCCGGCCCGGCGTCGGATCCTGCTGCCCGGGATCGAACATCACGCGGTGCTCGAGACCGCCGAATGGCTCGAGGCCCACGAGGGTGCCGAGCTCGGGATCATCGCCGTCGACGCCCACGGGATCGTGGACCTGCGCGCACTCGAGGCGACCCTCGCGGCCTCGGCGGAGTCCGTCGCGCTGGTCACCGTGATGTGGGCCAATAATGAGACCGGCGCGATCCAGCCGGTCGCGCAGATCGGGGAGCTCTGCGCACGTTTCGGAGTGCCGCTGCACACCGATGCGGTCCAGGCGTTCGGCTCGCTGCCGGCCGGTGTGGCCCCGCTGAGCTTCCGCGACTCCGGTGCGGCGACCCTGGCGATCAGCGGACACAAGATCGGCGCCCCGGTGGGGATCGGCGCGCTGCTGGTCCGCCGGGACGTGGTGCTGACCCCGGTGCTGCACGGCGGAGGCCAGGAGCGCGACATCCGTTCCGGCACCCTCGACGTCGCCGGGATCTGCTCCTTCGCCGCCGTGGCCGAGGAGCTGGTCGCCTCCCAGCCGCAGGAGTCCCAGCGGCTGGCGCGGCTGCGCGATCAGCTGCTGGCCGCCGTCGTCGAACTCGACGGGGTGACGCTGCGCGGACCGGACCCGCGGACTCACCCGGAGCTGCGGCTGCCGAACAACCTGCACATCACCGTGGACGACGCCGAGGGTGATTCGCTGCTGTTCATGCTGGACATGGCCGGCTTCGACACCGCCACCGGCTCGGCCTGCACCGCAGGGGTCCCGCGTCCCTCCCACGTGCTGCTGGCGATGGGCCTCAGCGAGGAACAGTCCCGCGGCGCCCAGCGCTTCACCCTGGGCTGGACGACGACGGAGCGCGACGTCGCCGCGCTGGCCGCCGCGCTGCCCGCGGTGATCGCCCAGGCGCGCAGCGCCGGAATGGCCGCCGCCCGGCGCTGAGCCGGGGAGCAAGAAGCGCACTGCGCGGGGCGGTCTGCGACGGAATGCGGGCCCCGGCGGCGTCTGATCCCCCGCAGAGCGCCCAGCGCCCAGCGAACGGGGATGCGGTCGAGGGCTCAGCTCAGGGCAGCACGATGTCGTTGACCTCGCCCGGCGCGCAGGCGATCTCCCAGCGGAACCCGTCCGGATCGGCGAAGTACCCGCTGTAGCCGCCCCATTCGCGGCGCTCGGCCGGCTGGATCGCCGTCGCGCCGGCGTCGCGTGCCTGGTCCAGGACCGCGTCGACCTGCTGACGGGTGGCCACATTATGCGCCAGGGTCAGCGGCGCGACCCCGTCGCCGGTCATGATCGGGCCCACCTCGGCCTCGAACTCGCCGCGATCCCAGAGCGAGAGCAGCAGGTGCGCCCCGGCGCGCAGCATCAGCACCCCCGGGGCCTCCACGCTGGGCGCCCAGCCGAGACCGTCGACGTAGAAGCGCCGGGTTGCGGGCAGATCGCTCACAGCGAGGGTGATCAGGGAGAGTCGCTGCTCCATCGGGGCCTCTCTCGGGTGCTGTGCCCTTTGCGTGGGCGGCTTGCGGCGGCAAGCGGGTCCGCGTACGGGCCATTCCACCGCAGAGTGCCCACGCGAGGGAAGGGGCGCTTGGACCGGGCGGGGATGAGCCGCTCAGGCCTCGCGGATCTGGTCGCGCAGCGCCTCGGCGGTGTCGCGCACCCGGGTGAGCACCCGCATCGCGGCGGGCTCGGTCAGCGCGGCGAACTGTGAGCGGGCAGGTTCCCCCTGGTGGCGGTCCGCGGAGCCCACCAGGATGAAGCTCTCCAGGCTGTTCAGCGGCATCCCGAGCCGGTCCCAGGGTCCGCGCAGCCGCCGCGCGATGTCGCTGACCGGGGGGAGCTGGGTCTCACCGCGGCGTGCGGCGTCCCGCGAGGCAGGACGCGCGGTCGCGGCGGTCTCGGCGCCGGTCAGCGTGGAGGCGAGCATGGTGGCACCGGATTCCACCAGTTCGGCGGTGCGTTCCCAGCCGAGTGCCTGCATCACGGTGAGATCGACGCTGAAGCCGCTCGCTCGCGGGCCCTGAGCCGCCCGGAAGTCCTGCATGTGTTCAGGCTCCACGCTGCCGCCGAGGTCCAGCAGGATCTCCTCCACCCCCGTGCGTCGGAGGGCCTCGATCATGAGGCCGAGGTGGCCGCGTGCCTCTTCACGGTCCAGGGCGCGGATGCTCCGGTAGCCGCTGACCGTGGGGATCAGCCCGCCGCGAGCGCGGGTGTAGTCGGGTTCGGTGATGATCACCGTCAACGACGACGGCGCGCAGGCCCGCCGCACATGGGTCAGGTGTTCGGCGACCCCCGTGGCGAGGGAGGCGGCCAGGTCCCGGCGCGCCCCGTGGTCGGTGAGCACCTTCTCCCCGGAGTGCAGCGCGAGCCCCGCCATGAGACTGATCGGTCCCAGCAGCTCGAGCACCAGGGGAGCGGCGAGTCCGTCGTCGTCGGGGGTGTCCAGTCCGGCCTCGCGGCGCTGCCCGCGGACATCGGCCAAGGTGTCCACATCGGAGCGCAGCCAGCCGCGCGCGCGCTGATCATCGGCGCCGGGACGCTGGGTGAGCCGCCAGCCGTAGGAGGTCAGTTCGGTGGCGAGCTCGGAGAGCTGGGCGAGGCTGCGGCCCAGCAGCTGGGAGTGCAGCCCGCGCCCGGGAAGCTCGGGCAGTCCGGGCAGGTGCGGTGCCGGCAGCTCCGCTGCCTGGAGCTCGGCGCTGCGCAGAAGATTCGTCCCCGGCATCACGCCGGCCGCGGTGGAGCGCAGCGGCATCAGCGCCGGGCCGAATCGTCGGCGGGAGCGGCGGCGGGTGCGGCGGCGGGTGCGGGTTCGGTGACGGCTCCCGACGATGCCGGGTCAGTCGGGGACGGCCCCGGGCCGCCGGTCGCGCCGGAGGAGGCGGAGATCGCCTCGTGGTGGCGGATGACCTCTTCGATGATGAAGTTCAGGAACTTCTCGGCGAACTCAGGGTCGAGCTGGGCCTCATTGGCCAGCCGCTTGAGCCGGGCGATCTGGTTCTTCTCCCGGGCCGGATCCGCCGCAGGGAGCTGGTGCTTGGCCTTGAGCACCCCGACGCGCTGGGTGGCCTTGAACCGCTCGGCCAACAGGTAGACGAGGGTCGCGTCGATGTTGTCGATGCTCGCCCGCATCGAGAGCAGCTCATCGAGGATCTCGGGTTCTACCTGGGCGGCGGCCTCGCCGGCGCGGGGATCTGTGCTCATGCACCCAGCCTACTGGTGCGCCCTGCCTACCGGGCGGCCGAGCTCACCGGCTGGTAGTTCTTCGAACGGGCGGTGTCGATGGTGGCCTGCCCCAGCACCCGGGTGCCCTGGTACATCACCGCGGTCTGTCCGGGGGCCACTCCCTGGAGCGCCTCCTCGAGCTCCACCATCAGCCTCGGGGCGCCGGTGGAGGTCTCCGGATGCTCGGCCTCGACCCGGGCGCGGGCCGGGACGGGGTCGGCGTGGGCGCGGATCTGCAGGTCCAGGGAGAACCACCCACCGGTGGCGGCCTCGGGCACCGGACTTCCGGCCCAGGAGAGCCGGATCCCGGTGAGCCGGTCGATCTCGAGCAGCTCCCGCGGCCCGGCGACCACGGTGTTGTCCTTCGGTCGGATCTCCAGCACGAAGCGGGGCTTGCCGTCCGGTGCGGGGTGGCCGAGCTTCAGCCCGCGGCGCTGGCCCACGGTGTAGGCCTCGGAGCCCTCATGCTCGCCGATCTGCTCGCCCTCGGCATCAAGGATCGGGCCGTTGCGCAGCTCGATCTGCTCGGCGAGCCAGCCGCGGGTGTCGCCGTCGGGGATGAAGCAGATGTCATGGGAATCGGGCTTCTTCGCCACCGAGAGTCCGCGTTCTTCCGCCTCGGCGCGGACCAGGTCCTTCGAGGGGGTCTCGCCCAGCGGGAAGATGCAGTGCTCGAGCTGCTCGGTGGTGAGCACGCCGAGCACATAGGACTGATCCTTGGTCCAGGTCGCTGCCCGGTGCAGCTCCGGGCTGCCCTCGGCGTCGCGGAAGACCTTGGCGTAGTGGCCGGTGGCCACCGCGTCGAAGCCCAGCGCGATCGCCTTGTCCAGCAGCGCCTCGAACTTGATCTTCTCGTTGCAGCGCATGCAGGGGTTCGGGGTGCGGCCGGCGGCGTATTCGCTGATGAAGTCATCGACCACGTCGGCCTTGAAGCGTTCGGAGAAGTCCCAGACGTAGAAGGGGATGCCGAGCTTCTCGCAGGCGCGCCAGGCGTCGGAGGAGTCCTCGATGGTGCAGCAGCCGCGGGATCCGGTGCGCAGCGTGCCGGGCATCCGGCTCAGCGCCAGGTGGACCCCGACGACCTCGTGGCCGGCGTCGACGGCGCGGGCCGCGGCCACCGCGGAGTCCACTCCGCCGGACATGGCTGCCAATACCTTCATGAGATGACTTTCTGATCGACGATGATGCGCTCCGTGGAAGTGGAGATGCTGATGCCCAGTATTCAGCAATCCCGGGGGTCGGTGCATTCCCGCCGGTCAGCCGCCGCTCGTCCGACTGCCAGCGGTGCCTCGTCAGCCGCCGGCGCTAGAGCCGGCCCGAGGCCTTGAGCCGGATATAGGTGTCGGCGAGCTGCGGGGGCAGCTGGTGCGGGGTGGCCTCGACGACCTCGACCCCGAGCGAGGCCAGCTGGCGGCGCAGCGCCTCCTTCTCGATCAGCGCCCGCTCGGCGGCGGCCGCACGGTAGACCTCCCCGGTGGTCTCCCGGGCTCGCGCTCGCCGGTCCAGCTCGGGGTCGCGCACCGCGGCGAGCACCACGAGGTGGCGCTGGCTCAGCGCCGGCAGCACCGGGAGCAGGCCCTCCTCCAGGGACCCCGAGTCCAGCGAGGTGAGCACCACCAGCAGGCTGCGCTGGGAGCTGATCATGCGGATCTGGCCCGGCAGCTGGGAGAAGTCGGCCTCCACCAGGCGGGGCTCCACCGTGGACATCGCCTCGGCCATCTGGTGCAGCAGATCTCCGCGCATCCCGGAGCGGGCCTGGGAGCTGACCCCGCGGTCGAAGGAGAAGTAGTCCACCCGATCCCCGGCGCCGGCGGCGAGCGCACCGAGCAGCAGCGCCGCCTCCATCCCGGAGTCCAGCCGCGGCTCGTCCTCGATCCGCACCGCGGAGGTGCGGGAGGAGTCCAGCGCCAGGATCACCCGCCGGTCACGTTCAGGCCGCCAGGTGCGCACCACCAGGTGCTGGCCCTGGGAGGACTGCCGCCGGGCCGTGGCGCGCCAGTCGATGGAGCGCACATCGTCGCCGCGCACATAGTCGCGCAGCGAATCGAACTCGTGCCCGGCCCCGCGGATCTGGACCGCTGTGGCGCCGTCGAGCTCGCGCAGCCGCTGCAGCTTCGAGGGCAGATGCCGGCGCGAGTGGAACGGCGGCAGCACCCGCAGGGTGTGCCTGACCCGGTGGGTCACCTGGCGTCCGGCAAGACCCAGCGGACCGATCGAGCGCAGGCTCAGGTGTTCGCTGTGCAGGTCTCCGCGGCGGGTGGGCCGCAGCGCCGTCTCGATCCGCGCCGTCTCGATCCGGGAGCTCGACCCGGGGCCCAGCCGGATCGGACTGACCTGCTGGCGCGCGCCGGCGGAGGGCTGCCAGCCGTCCTTGACCTGACCGCGCAGCCGTCGCGACCCGTGGTGATGCACGGTGGTGCTCGCCGTCGTCGGCTGACCCAGCCGCACGTCGGTGGTGGGCACGCGCTCCACCCGCACGCTGCGCGGGGAGCCGGCGAGGACCATGTCGAGCGCGGCGAGCAGCACCAGCAGCAGCGCGCAGCCGAGCAGCGTGGCCGGGGCCGGGAACACGACGACGACGGCGCTCAGCACCAGCGCCAGGTAGAGGAAGCGTCGGGTCAGGACCATCGGGCGGCTCCCTCTGCGGAGTTCATCGCAGCGTCCATCTCAGCTGCCGACTCAGCAGCCATCTCAGGGGTGGTCACGTGTCCGGGCCGCCGTTCAGCGCGGGACCGGGACGGTGGCCAGGATGGACTGCAGCACGTCGTCGATGCTGACCCCGTCCATCGCCGCCTCCGGGCGCAGCGAGACGCGGTGCCGCAGACAGGCCGGGGCCAGCGCCTTGACGTCGTCGGGGGTGATGAAGTCGCGTCCGGAGAGCCAGGCCCAGGCGCGGGCGGCGTTCATCAGGGCGGTGGCGCCACGGGGGGAGACGCCCAGCTGGAAGCTCGGGGTCTCCCGGGTGGCGCGGGCGAGGTCGACGATATAGGCGAGCACCTCACCGGCGATGGCGACCTGGCGGACCTGGGCGCGGGCGGCGAGGACGTCCTCGGCGCCGGCCACGGCGCGGACTCCGGCGCCGGCGAGGTCGGAGGGGTTGAACCCGGCGGCGTGGCGGCGGATGACCTCGATCTCCTCTCCGCGGTGGGGGAGGTCCAGGTGCACCTTGAGCAGGAACCGATCCAGCTGGGCCTCCGGCAGCGGGTAGGTGCCCTCATACTCCACCGGGTTCTGGGTGGCGGCGACCAGGAACGGATCGGGCAGCGCCCGGCTGATCCCGTCCACCGAGACCTGGCGTTCCTCCATGGCCTCGAGCAGCGAGGCCTGAGTCTTGGGCGGGGTGCGGTTGATCTCGTCGGCGAGCAGCAGGTTGGTGAAGACCGGGCCCTCGCGGAAGCTGAAGTCCCCAGTCTTGGAGTCATAGACGAGCGAGCCGGTGACGTCGCCGGGCATCAGGTCCGGGGTGAACTGCACCCGCGAGGTGTCCAGGCTCAGCGAGGCGGAGATCGCGCGGACCAGCAGCGTCTTGGCCACCCCGGGCACACCTTCGAGGAGCACATGGCCGCGGACCAGCAGCCCGATCAGCACGCTGGTGACGGCGGCGTCCTGACCGACCACCGCCTTGGCCACCTCGCCGCGGACCTGTTGGAACTTGTCGCGCAGCTGGTGCGCCGCCTGGTCTCCGAGGGGGTGCGGGGCCTGATGGTTCTGCGTGGCGGCGATATGCGGTTCAGTCATTGCTGGTGTTCTTCCCTTGCTGGTGGTTCAGGTGTGTGGGGTCTTGTTCGTTGCGCGGCCCTGAGCCGCGACCGGTGTCCTGCTGACCGTTGGTGTGGCGACCGCTGGGGTGGTGACTCAGCGCGGCGCGCTGGACCTCGTCCTCCAGCTGCGCCAGCGCCTGGGCGTAGGCGACCAGGTCTGAGTTGCGTCGCGGCTGCCGGGCGAGCAGCGCGCCCAGCTGGGCGGGGTCGCGGCGGACCTGCCGGGCGGCGGCGTCGATGATGCTCGCCTCCCGCGGGGCGGCCCCGAGCCTGAGCAGCCGGGCCAGCCGGATCAGGTGGGCGCTGCGCAGCGTCTGTGCCGAGGCGGTCACTGCGTTGGCGCTCTGATACATCCGGCCGCGCCCCTCGGCGGTCTCGGCCGCGGGGACCTGGACCGGCAGCGGTTCGCCCACCACCGGGCCGGGACGCCGCCCGAGCACGAGCATCATCACCAGCACGCAGAGCAGCAGCCACCAGGCCAGGGGGGTGACCCAGTCGGGGAGGAAGTCCATGGGGGAGGCCCACTGCTGGTCATCGAGGGTGTCCAGGCCCATCGGGGTGTACCAGATGAGGTCGTCCTCGGCGCCGAAGAGCCACAGCGCCAGCGCCGCGTGCCCGGCGTCGGTGATGTTCTGGTTGGTGAACGCCGCCGGCGCCCCGAAGAACACACCGGCGTCGGTCTCGATCAGCATCTGCGCGTCACCGGCGTCATCGGAGAATCCGGTGAAGCAGCCCGGTTCATCGCTGTAGAACAGCGCGCCCGGGGCCTGCACCGTGGCGGCGTTCACCGCGGCGTCCAGCGGGCACTGGGCGCCGGCCTCCAGGGCTGAGCCGGATCCACCGCCCGGGTGCGCTCCGGCGTAGAGCTCCGGACCCTCAGGGTGCAGCGCGCTGAGCAGCTCGGAGCCCTCGCTGAGCAGCACCACGGGTCGGTCCCCGCGTGCGCGCAGGCCCTCGACGAAGGCGTCGTCGGGGACGTCGCCGGTGGAGAGGACCACCAGCGGGGCCCCGGGATGCTCGGTCAGCAGCTCGCGGGCGATCTCCGCGGAGGGGGCCGGGTGGATCTGAACCTCGCGGTCCTCGAGCACCTGGGAAAGTGCGGCGTACCCGTCCAGCGAGGTGTTCCCCAGGCCGAAGCGATCCAGGTCCTCGTCGCTGACCGACCGGACGAGTGCCACCGCGAGGACGCCCAGGACCAGCAGGAGCAGCCAGAACTGCCAGCGCTGGAACCCGCTGCGCAGGGTGGAGCCGAGCGTCGCCGTCGTCGTCATCGCCGCGCCCCCTGAGTCTGCAGGCGCTCAGGCTGCTGAGTTTCGGCCGGAGAGGACCGCAGCCGCTCCTGGAGGGTGAGCAGGGAGTCGTAGTCGGTGCGCTGCAGCGCACCGCCGCCGTAGCGGGAATAGTTGAACAGCTCTGCCGCGTGGATCGCCTGCTGCGCCTGGACGGGGTGCGCCCGCGCCAGCGCCGCGCCTGCCTCGGTGGCGGTGCGACCTGCCTGCTCGGTGAGCTCCTGGCGCTCCTCCGCGGCCCGGATCACGGCACGGAAGAGCTCCCGGCAGGCCTCGTCGAAGCGTCCGGCCTGGGCGTGGGACTCGGCGCGCCGGCGCAGCTGCTCCGCGGTGACGCCGGCGGGGCTGGTGAGCAGCTCCGCAGAGTCGGTGCCGCGCTGCAGCCGGGGCCGCACCAGCACGATGCACAGGACCACCGCGGCGAGCAGCAGCACCAGCAGCAGCACCGGTCCCAGGGGCAGGTTCAGCGGACCCAGGTTCAGGCTCAGCTGGTCCAGCCAGCCGAAGAAGCGGTCTGCGGCCTCGCGCAGCGGACCGGTCGCGTCGCGCTGATAGCGCGGATCGCTGAGCTCCTGCTCGAGGAGCCGCCGGGCCTCATCGGGTTCGGGCTGCACCGAGGCTCACCTCCGCGAAGTGTTCCTGGAGGTGCTCGATCGACCCGGGGACCAGACGATCGGCGCCGGTCCGGGCAGGCTCCGCCGGCCCCGCCGGCTGCGCCTGCCCCGGCAGCCCCACCTGATGCGGGTCGGCCGGAGCCAGCGGGCCTCGCACCGGATCGGCCGCAGCCAGCAGCGTCACGTCCAGGGCCTCCTGCCGGATCCTGGCATTGAGGTACATCAACGAGATCACCGTGCCCACCACCCCGATGAACAGCGTGGAGAGCACCGTGCCGTAGAGCTCGGTCAGCGCGAAAACCGCGAAGCCGGCCCACTCCCCGCCTGTGGTCAGGCTGTTCTCGATCAGCTCCGAGGCGGCCACGGCGAGGATCAGCGGCATCGAGGCGATCGTGAAGACCAGTCCGAGGATCACGTAGAGCAGCGCGACCAGCCCGATGTTGCGCCACCAGCGTCCACGGTTCAGCCGCCAGGACCGTCCGAGGGCCGCGAAGGGACCCATGCGCTCCACCACCACGGTCAGCGGGGCGTACATCACCGCCGCAGTGACCCAGCACAGCGCCAGAAAGAGCCCGGGCAGGACCACCACGGCCCCGAAGAACAGGGTGATCACCAGCAGCAGCACCGCGACGAAGAACACCGGCAGCGCCACCACGGTGAGGATCAGCCCCAGCACCAGCAGGTTGACCACGGTCGGACCGAGTCGGCCCAGCCGCAGCCGGACGGTCTGGCCCATCCCGGTATGCAGGCCGTAGGCGGCACGCAGCGTGGGCAGCACCATATAGGCAGTGGCCACCGCGATGACCAGGAACGTCACCGCGGAGCTCGCAAAGGTCACCCAGAGGAACGCGGCATCGGTGGCCACGCCCAGCGCCAGGTCCGGGTCCTCGAAGGCGTCCGGGTCGGTGAGCATGCGCATATAGGAGGACGAGGGCAGCACCAGCATCATCACCAGGGTCAGCCCGAAGTTCACCAGCCCGGCGAGGAAGGGGACGCCCAGCACGGCCTTCGGAGATCGACGGATCACGGCCACGGCGGCGCTGAAGAGCTCATCTGCGACCATCCGGCGCAGCGGGAAGACCGAGCCCGGGGTCAGCGGGGGCTCCTGCGTGGCGCGCGAGGGCGCAGAACCGAGGCCCGGCCGCGGCCGAGCATCACGGTGTGTCTCCGCTGTCCGGATCATCGCCCCTCCTCAAGCGCGTCTGCGCGAGTGCCCTCTGCGCCCAGCCTACCGCTCTCATATATCCTGAATGCGGTGCCGCCTGGAAACTGGGCCCAAATCTGCGCGCGCGAGACGCTCTGCGCCGCAGGACCCCTATGGATGGAGAGCAGATGAAAGCCAGAATCCTGGTCGTCGACGACGACGAAGCGCTCGCGGAGATGATCGGCATTGTGCTGCGCAACGAGGGATTCGAGCCCACCTTCTGCTTCAACGGCGAAGACGCCCTGGAGACCTTCCACAGCTCCAAGCCGGACGTGGTCCTGCTCGATCTGATGCTGCCCGGCAAGGACGGCATCGAGGTCTGCCGCGAGATCCGCGAGGAGGCCGACACTCCGGTGATCATGCTGACCGCCAAGTCCGACACCGCCGATGTGGTGCGCGGACTCGAGGCCGGCGCCGATGACTACGTGCCGAAGCCCTTCAAGCCCGCCGAGCTGGTCGCCCGGGTGCGGGCTCGACTGCGTCCGGCTGACCACAATGCGCGCCCGGACGGAGAGAACCTCACCATCGGGGACCTGAGCATCGACGTCGCCGGTCACGAGGTCCGCCGCGGCGAGCACCGGATCTCGCTGACCCCGCTGGAGTTCGACCTGCTCACCGCGCTGGCGAAGAAGCCCTGGCAGGTCTGGAACCGCGAGATGCTGCTGGAGGAGGTCTGGGGCTACCGCCACCAGGCCGACACCCGACTGGTCAATGTCCACGTGCAGCGACTTCGTTCAAAGATCGAGAAGGATCCGGAGAACCCCGAGATCGTGCAGACCGTGCGCGGCGTCGGCTACAAGGCCGGAGGGCAGGGGTAGTCATTCCTGGTGAAGCTGAGCCCTCCGCAGATCAGGCTGCCTCACGGTCCTCGGCGACCTCGACCGGCAGCGTCCCGGTGGTCCGGGACCGTGTCCGGGACCCGCAGGAGGAGATCGACGCGGCCGCGAAGGCGACCGAGGCCGCCGACGGCGAGCAGGTTGCCGTCGAGAAGCGGACCTTCGGCGGAACCGCCCGGAAGATCAGCGGGCTGCCTCGGCTGTGGGCGCGCTCGCTGCTGATCCGCGCGGTCTTCTTCACCGGCCTGCTCACCATGATCAGCACCATGGCCGTGGCGGCCTTCCTGGTGCAGCAGGTCACCTCCGGACTCTTCCAGGAGCGCTTCGATCAGGCCGAGCTGGAGGCCGCCGATGGCCTGGACGCGATCCGGAGCAGCTTCGCGGCACTGAGCACCAGCAGCCGGACCGAGGCCCAGCAGGACATCCAGTCGATCCTCAACGACGTGGACGACTCCACCGCGCAGATCCAGCGCGAGGTCATCCTGCTGCCGCTGGAGGGCGGAGAGAATCTCTACGTCGACGGCATCACCTCCGGGGGCCTCCCACCGGGCCTGATCTCGGATGAGCTCAACGCTGCCGTCGCCGGGGGCACCGGCCAGTACTGGCAGGCGGTCCAGCTCAACGCCAACCGGACCAATGATTCGCCCGGAATCGCGTTCGGCACTCAGGTCGACGTGCAGGGCAACCCCTATGCGCTCTACTTCGTCTACGACTTCTCCCCGGTCCAGGAGAACGTCGCCTTCGTCTTCCGCACCATGCTCGTCGCCGGTGCCGCGATCCTGCTGATCAACATGGCCATCGCCGCCTGGGTCGCCCGCTCGGTGGTGCGTCCGGTCTCGCAGGCCGCCGAGGTCTCGGAACGGATCGCCGACGGTCAGCTGGACCAGCGCCTGGCCGTGCGCGGGGAGGACGAGATCGCCCGACTGGGCCTGTCCTTCAACCGGATGGCCTCGAACCTGCAGGAGCAGATCACGCAGCTGGCGAACCTCTCCAAGATGCAGCAGCGCTTCGTCTCCGACGTCTCCCACGAGCTGCGCACCCCGCTGACCACGGTACGCATGGCCGCCGAGGTGCTGCACGAGTCGCGCGATGACTTCGATCCGATCAACCGACGCTCCACCGAGCTGCTCCACCACCAGGTGGAACGGTTCCAGGCGCTGCTCTCGGACCTGCTGGAGATGTCTCGGTTCGACGCCGGCGCCGCCGAGCTGGCCACTGCTGAGGTCGACCTCCTGGCCCTCGTCCGGGAGGTGCTGATCAGCTCCAAGCCGCTGGCGGAGAGCTCGAACACCCCGCTGGGCCTGGTGGTCCAGGGAGAGAACTTCCTCGCAGAGGTCGACGCCCGACGGATCAGCCGGATCCTGCGCAACCTGATCAACAACGCGATCGAACACGCCGAGGCACGCCCGGTCGATGTGATCGTCTGCTCCAGCCCCACCGCGGTCGGCATCGCGGTGCGCGACCATGGGATCGGCATGAGCCCCTCCGAGGTCGCCCACGTCTTTGACCGCTTCTGGCGCGCCGACCCGGCCCGGGCGCGCACCACCGGAGGCTCCGGGCTCGGCCTCTCGATCGCCACTGAGGACACCCGGCTGCACCAGGGTGCCCTGGACGCGTGGGGTCAGAAGGGTCAGGGCTCCTGCTTCCGGCTGGTGCTGCCGCGCCGACAGTCGGTGCCCTACCGCGCCTCGCCGATGGCGCTGCCTCCGGTCTACCGGGCCACCGACAGGTACCGCATCGAGAACATCCAGGATCTCTCCGAAGAAGAGCCGCAGCATGACCGGATCAACGAACAGGCGCTCTACCAGCCGAGGAAGGGTGAGTCATGATCCGCCGTCGACTGCTCGCGCTGATCACAGGGCTGCTCACGCTGATGCTCTTGCTCAGCGCCTGCTCGCCGCTGCTGCCCACCGACGGGCCGGTGGGGACCTCCGCCCCGGAATCAGGCGAAGACCTCACCTACGCCCCGCAGGCGCAGCCGCCGCAGACCGGCGCGACCGCAGAACAGATCGTCGCGGGATTCATCCGCGCCGGAGCCGGCGCCCAGGACGACTACGCCATCGCACGGCAGTTCATGTCCCCGGCGGCGGCCAGGGACTGGCGCCCTGATGCGCGGACCGTCGTCTACTCCTCCGAACCACCGGTGCTGGCCTCCGGAGAGGACACCTGGAGCGCCCCGTTCCAGGTGGACTCCGTGGTGGACGGGGCCGGGATCCTGACCCGGCTGCCCGAGGACTCCACCGAAGTCATGGACTTCACCGTGGAGGAGGTCGAGGGGGAGTGGCGGATCACCGAAGCCCCCGACGGCACCATGCTCATCGACGGCTCGTTCCAGCAGGCCTTCCAGGCCCACACCCTCTACTACTTCGACCCACAGCTGCGCTACGCGGTGCCGGATCAGCGCTGGTTCCTCAACCGGCCGGGCATCTCCTCAGAGATCGTCAGCGCGCTGCTCGCCGGACCGGCGCCCTACCTGGAACCCGCCGTGATCTCAGCCTTCGGCGACGACGTCACGCTGGAGCGCGCCTCGGTGCCGGTCGATGACAGCACCGCCGCGGTGGACCTCTCCCCGGGCGGCGTCGAGGACGCCGATCCCGCCGAACGGGTCCTGATGCAGCAGCAGCTGGACCTTGCGCTGACCTCGCTCACCCGGATCAACGATGTCGAGATCACCGTGGCCCAGCGCGAGCTGGAGATCCCGGTGCAGGCGGACCTGCCCGAGGAGGACCGGCTGCGCATCGAGGTCTCCCCAGAGGTGGACTCCACCCAGGTGGGCATCGAGAACGACACATTGCGCCGACAGAACGACCAGGTCACGCTCTCCATCGGAAGCCTGCCGGACATCGCTGACCTAGACCCGCAGGCACCGGCGGTCCCGGGATCCTCCTCCGAGGAGGTCTTCGCGTTCCTCAACGGCGAGGGCGATCAGCTCTACCACCTGCGCCCCGAGCGGGCCGAGGACCCGGTGCTCGAGGCCCCCAACCTCACCCGGCCATCGATGGACAACTACGGCTGGACCTGGACCGCGTCCGCGGAGGGCGACGACGCCACGGTCCACGCCCTGGCCTATGACGAGTCCCTGGAGCCCTCCAGCGCGGAGGTCAGCGCCGACTGGCTGGAGAACCGCACGATCACCTCGCTACGCATCGCTCAGGACGGGGCCAGGGCCGCGGTGATCCTCGACGACGACGGCGAACGGGACCTCTACGTGGCCGGTGTGATCCGCGATTCCACCGGCATCCCGCGAGGACTCGGGCAGCCGATGCGGCTGGAGACCTCGGTGGAGCTCGAGGAGGTCCGCTGGCAGGGACCCGACGCGCTCTACGTCTGGGCAGGCTCCGACGAGGAGACCATGACCCCGGAGCGGGTCACGCTGACCGGCGCGAACCGGGCGGACAGCCCGCTGCTGGGGCTGTTGAACATCTCCGTGGGGGAGGGCCAGCAGAAGGTCTTCGCCGAGACCGTGGATGTGCCCTTCCAGAATCTCTCCGGCGACACCTGGGTGGCGCTGGAGGAGATCGAGGTCCGGGATCTGGCGTTCCCGGGCTGAGGCCCCGGGTCTCTGATCTGCTGGGTCGCTGATCTGCTGGTGCGCTGGGCCGCTGGGCTGCTGGTGCGCTGGGTCGCCGATTCTCCCCAGCACCGGGCACCGCTGACGCGGTGAGCCGGTTCTCCCCAGCTGAGCCGACGCGGACTCCGCGGGCCGCTGCGCCGAGATGATCGAAGGATGGATCCCACGCGTCAACGCACAGGGCAGCTCGGTCGCACCGTGGATCGGGTCTGGTTCGGTCCGACCGGAGCTTCGGTCAGGGCCGCGCTGAGCTCGGCGGCAGGGATCGTCACTCCGGTGTGGTGCATCGGCTGCGCGGAGCAGGACCTGGTGCTCTGCGCGCTCTGTGCCGAGGATCTCCGCCTGATGACGCGTGCGCCGTTCGCGGCCGAGGAGCAGGCGATGGCTCTGCCGCTGCTGATGGACGCACAGGCGATCACCGTGCTGCCGGTCAGCGCCGCCGGTCGCTACGCGGGTCTGGTGGCCCGAGCGGTGCTCGCGTTCAAGGACCACGGGGCCATCGGCCTGGGTGCCGCGCTGGGACCGGGGCTCGCACGCGCTCTGCGCCTGGCGGCGGCGCGTGTGCCGCCGGAGTCCGCGGCCGGGGTGCCCGGGTCACGGCCCTGGCTGCTGGTGAGCCCGCCGTCGTCGTTGCGCTCCCAGCTGACCCGCGGGTTCGATCCGGTGCAGGTGCTGCTCGACCGTGCCCTCGCGGTCTCCGCGCGGGAGCTGCGCCAGGCCGGGCTGCGACCGCATCGGGTTCCGGGGCTGCTGTGCCAATCGCGGGCGGCGGCGCTGCGGTCGCTGAGCCCCCGGCAGGGCCGGCAGAAGACCCGCGGGGCGCGCGCCCGCCGCCGTCGCTCGGTGGGAAGCCTCGAGCTGACCCCGCGAGGTCGACGCCTGCTCCCCGGGGCGGATGTCCTGCTTGTCGACGACGTGCTCACCAGCGGATCCACGCTGGCGGAGCTGCACCGGGTGCTCACCTCCGCCGGCGCCCGGATCCACGGTGCGGCAGTCTTGGCGGCAACCCCTGGACCTGGGGCTGAAGTGGGATCTCCGCTGGTGAGAGCTTCGCCCGAGGCGTAAATGGTGACGTGGGTCGCCCCGGGGAACTAGTCTGAGGTATGGGTACTTCTCACAGTCCCATCGCAGCGGCGAGGGGAAGAACGTTCTCGTCTCCGCTGTGCCTGATATCGGATACGAGGAGGACAGAATGACTCTGCAGGTCAACTTCACTGGCCGAAATATCGCGATCCCCTCCGCCTTCAAGGAGCACGTCGAAGGGAAGCTCGAGAAGATCGAGCAGCTCACCGACAAGGGGCATCGCCTGGAGATCAAGGTCTCCAGCGAGAACTCCCACCGCCGAGCCGACACCAGCATGACCGTCGAGCTGACCGTCATCGGCCGTGGCAAGGTCATTCGTTCCGAAGCGCAGGCCGGGGACAAGTTCGCCGCCTTCGAGATCGCACTGAACAAGCTCACCGAGCGGCTGCGACGCACCCTGGACAAGAAGAAGTCCCGCGCCCACGCCTCCCACAACGGGGCCCCCGACGTCGCCGCCGCGATGGCGAGCGTTCCGCCGGCAGCCACCGACCGTCCCCTCTACGAACAGGTCCTCGATGCGGAGGCGGCTGATGATGTGCCGCCCACCGAGGATGAGGCTGAGTCCAGCATCAAGATCCGGCGCAAGGTCTTCCCGGCCAAGCCGGTCAGCGTTGACGCAGCCGTGGATGCGATGGAACTGGTCGGGCATGACTTCTACCTCTTCGTGGACGCCGCGACGGGTCAGCCTTCCGCGGTCTACCGCCGCCGGGGCTGGACCTATGGCGTGATCTCGCTGGATCCGAACGGCGGCGATCAGCGTGAACCGGTGGTCGAGGAACTGGCCTACCAGGCCTCCTGACCCGCACCACCAGCACCACCCACCCATCACCCCTCCGTGAGGGGCTCCTTCTGCGTTGAGGGGCGGATTCTCCGAGTGTTCCTGGCCCAGACGGGCTGAGATGCTCGTCGGAATCCGCCCCTCAACCGTGTGGGGGAGGAGCCTGGGGCCATGGGTTCGGGTGCTGCTGGGGGGAGCGCGTAGAATGACAGATGGTGATTCATGCCTATCGTGAGTCTCCGCCGAACCAGTAGACACCGATGGAGAACTGGCTGTGCCCACTCTGCTTGAACGAATCCTCAAGACCGGGGACAAGAAGATCCTCAGGACTCTGCGCTCCTACGCGGATGCGGTGAACCTCCTGGAGGACGAGTTCAAGGAGCTCAGCGACGCCGAGCTGCGCGCCGAGACCGAACGCTTCCGGGAGCGTCTGCGTGACGGCGAGTCACTGAACTCGCTGCTCCCCGAGGCCTTCGCCACTGTCCGCGAGGCGGCCGACCGCACGCTGGGTCAGCGCCACTACGACGTGCAGCTGATGGGCGGAGCGGCGCTGCATCTGGGTGAGATCGCCGAGATGGGCACCGGTGAGGGCAAGACCCTGGTCGCCACCGCCCCGGCGTACCTCAACGCGCTCACCGGCAAGGGCGTCCACGTGGTCACCGTCAATGACTACCTGGCCAAGTACCAGGCGGACCTGATGGGACGCGTCTACCGCTTCCTCGGGCTCAACGTCGGCACCATCACCAATGACCTGAAGCCGGCCGCGCGCCGCGAGGCCTACGCCGCAGACATCACCTACGGCACGAACAACGAGTTCGGCTTCGACTTCCTGCGCGACAACATGGCGCAGTCCCTGGATGACCTGGTCCAGCGTGAGCACCACTACGCCATCATCGATGAGATCGACTCGATCCTCATCGATGAGGCGCGCACCCCGCTGATCATCTCCGGAGCCGCCTCCGGCGACGTCTCGCGCTGGTACAGCGACTTCGCCACGCTGGTGAAGAAGCTGCACATCGACGAGGACTACGAGGTCGATGAGAAGAAGCGCACTGTCGGCGTCCTGGAGTCCGGCATCGACAAGGTCGAGGACTACCTCGGGATCGAGAACCTCTATGAGACCCAGAACACCACGCTGATCCAGTACCTCAACAACGCCATCCGGGCCAAGGAGCTCTACCGCCAGGACACCGATTATGTGGTCTCCCAGGGCGAGGTGCACATCGTCGATGAGCACACCGGACGCATCCTCAAGGGCCGGCGCTACAACGAGGGCCTGCACCAGGCCATCGAGGCCAAGGAGCAGGTCCGGATCAAACCAGAGAACCAGACCCGGGCCACCGTGACGCTGCAGAACTACTTCCGCAGCTACGACAAGATCTCGGGCATGACCGGCACCGCCGAGACCGAGGCCGGCGAGTTCATGTCGACCTATAAGCTCGGCGTCGTCCCGATCCCCTCGAACCGTGAGCGCCAGCGCACCGACCACAACGACCTCGTCTACAAGAACGAGGTGGTGAAGTTCGACGCGGTGATCAAAGACATCGTCGAACGCCACGAGAAGGGCCAGCCGATCCTGGTGGGCAGCGAGTCCGTGGAGAAGTCCGAGTACCTCTCCAAGAAGCTGGCCCAGGCCGGCATCCGCCATGAGGTCCTCAACGCGAAGAACCACGAGCACGAGGCCACCATCGTCGCCCAGGCGGGCCGCAAGGGTTCGGTCACCGTGGCCACGAACATGGCCGGTCGAGGCACCGACATCATGCTCGGCGGCAACGCCGAGTTCAACGCCGTCCGCGAGATGGAGAAGCTCGGCCTGGATCCGGTGAAGGACGCCGAGGCCTACGAGGCGAAATGGGACGAGGTCTTCGACCGCGCCAAGGCCGAGACCAAGGCCGACGGCGACAAGGTCCGCGAACTGGGCGGGCTCTACGTGCTGGGCACCGAGCGGCACCAGTCCCGACGCATCGACAACCAGCTGCGCGGACGCTCCGGACGTCAGGGTGACCCCGGCGAATCCCGGTTCTACATCTCCCTGACCGATGACCTGATGCGGCTCTTCAACCAGGCCGCCGCCGCGCGCATCATGAACTCCAAGGCCATGGACGATGAGATCCCGGTGGAGCACAAATTCGTGTCCTCCGCGATCGCCAACGCCCAGCAGCAGCGCGAGGGTCAGAACACCGAGACCCGCAAGAACGTGCTCAAGTACGACGACGTCATGAACCGTCAGCGCCAGGCCATCTACTCCGACCGCCGCCGCATCCTCGAGGGCGACGACGTCCACGAGAAGGTCCAGCACTTCATCGAAGACGCGGTGAGCCTGATGATCGAGGAGAAGACCACCTCCTCCTCCTCGGAGGATTGGGACCTGGAGGCTCTCTGGGAAGAGCTGAAGTCGCTCTACCCGGTGTCGCTGAGCATCGAGGACCTGGTCGAAGAGGCCGGGGGCATCGATCAGCTCAACGTCAAGATGCTCAAGCGTGAGCTCATCTCCGACGCCAAGGTCGCCTACGAGAACAAGGCTGAGGAGGTCGGGGAGGCAGCGATCCGGCAGCTCGAGCGTCGGGTGCTGCTCACCGTGATCGACGAGAAGTGGCAGGAGCATCTCTACGAGATGGACTACCTGAAGTCAGGCATCGGACTGCGCTCGATGGCCCAGCGTGATCCGCTGGTCGAATATCAGCGTGAAGGCTTCCTGCTCTTCCAGACCATGGCCGACAGCGTCCGCGAGGACTCGGTGCGGCTGCTCTTCAGTGCGGAAGTCACCGCGAAGGCTCCCGAGACCGCCGCACCGAACCTTCCCGGGGTCAAGGACGGGCGGATGTTCGCCGCCGGCAAGCGGCTGCGCGTGCCCGGTCTGCAGGACACCACCGCGACCCAGGGCTGAGCCCCGCGCGGATCCCTTGAGCTGAATCCTGGACTGAGGTCGTCCCCGGCTGCGATCGGAGACCACCTCAGCCCAGTTCCATCGCGACCACGCGCCATCGACGTCGGTGGGCCTCCAGCCGCAGGGCGCAGGCTCGGATGCGCTTGCCGTCGGCGAACACCACTGCGACCTCCCATGCGCCCCGGGTGATGCGTTCCGCACGCAGGTGCCCGAAGGTCAACGGCTGGGGTCGCGGGATCGTCTCCGCGGAGCCGGCCGCGCCTCGGTCTCCCCGGCCTGCCGCTTCACGGCGCGAGGACCGGCGGGTCTCCGCGAGCAGCGCGGCGCGTTCGACCACCTTCTGCTGCACCTCGAGATCGAGCCACCGCTGCAGCTGGCTGGCCGGGCGCAGGCCCTGAAGCACCTCAGTGGTGACCTGGCAGACGATGCGGGAGATGGCGCAGATCTGTCGGCGCTCCTCCCGATAGGTGGCAAGCGCGGTGGGCGACTCACCCGGGGGTCGACGATTCCCCGCAGGCTCCCGCTCCCCGCTGAGTCGCCGCATGAGCGCCGGTACCTCATCTTCTCGAATGAGCCGATAGCCCGCCGTCGCGACCGGTCCCGGGTCGTGCCGCGGAGATCTCGGGGCCGGGATGACGGTGGTGCGCCCGCGAAGCTGCGGATCCGCGTCGAGGAAGGCGCGCAGCGCCTCCATGGGATCCTCCCGCGCAGAGTTCCGGGGGCCTGGCTGAGATGAGGGCTCTTGACCGGCTGGGCTCACTGACATGATCTCTCCCGTATGGGTCGTCGGTTCTTGGGTAGCTGGTGCGTCGGACGCTGGTTCTCGGATCGTCTGATCTGCGGTGCGGCTGGTCCGGGTGCTACGAGTCCGGCACGTCCAGGATCGTTCCCGGAAGGATGATGCCCGGGTCGGCGCCGATGCGGTCCCGGTTCACCGCATACCATTCGGGCCAGCTCGCGGCGATCTCCCAATCCGTGGCGTCAGGTCCCAGGTGCTCCGCGGCGATGTCCCACAGCGAATCCCCCAGCCGGACCACGACCTGCTCGGGCTCCGACTCCTGGCGCTGCGACCGGCCCTGAAGTCGATCGTGGATCGGCGCCTCGGGGACGAACAGTCCTGAGTCGGGTGCCTCCGGGTGTGATGGAGCGCCTCGGTCAGGTTCGGGGCTGGGACCATCGTGTGGTGCGGTGGTGTCGAACAGGGCGGAGTCTGGATCCCCGCCCGCCGCGTCACCCGCCGCCCCGCCGTCCAGCACCGAGACGGCCTCGGTCGTCGTCGCCCGGGGCCAGGAATCTGCCGCCACGGTGGTCAGAGCCAGCCCGGCGCCCAGGGCCAGCGCCGCGCTGCGCCGCAGGAATCCAGGGCTGAACTTCGCGAGGACCCGTTCCATCCGCCAGGCGCCGCACCGTCGGGCGATCTGCTGGGTGAGCACGGCCAGCACTGCGATGCTCGCGCCGAAGCTGATGAGCAGTCCCGATGCCGCAGCGAGCAGTCCCAACAGGGCCTCCGCCGCCTCGATGCCGTGGAGACCTCGGAGCTGGGCGGACTGCATCCAGAGATCGGGCTGATGTCTGAGGATCGCGGCGCCGCACCACCACAGGACCGGGCCGCTGGCGATGAACGCCGCGCTCAGCAGCAGATCCTGAAGTCTGCCATCGGGGGCTGCCCTCACCGAGGATGGTGAGGCGAGATCTCGGCTGCGAATGCTCATGGTGCCCATCCTGGTCAGTGATGAGTGCTATTTAGTACTGTTTGATATTTTTTGAGTGTACACAATCTCATCGGCTCTGCAATAGAGGTGACGGCGGATCGTGTACTCTCAGGGCCAGACAGCAGGTCGTGGAGATGGGACCGATATGCGCTGGGATGCACTGTTCGAGGATCTCGAGACCCAGTTGGGGGCCGCGCAGACCGCCGAGCTCACTGCCGCGTCCGCGGAGGCCTCCAGGCTGGAAGCCTCTCGGCTCGAGTTCGCCGAACGCCTGCGGGCGCACCGAGAGCGGGAGCTGGGTCTGCAGATCGCGGGCGGTCAGCGCCTCGTGGTGCGCGTCGGCGCAGTCGGTGCTGACTGGCTGGCCGGCGCTGTGCTCCCGCACAGCGTCCTGGTGCCGCTGACCAGCATCCTGGCCGTCGATGGCATGGCCCGCGCGGCTGCTCGCAGCGAGCCCAGCGCCTCGCGAAGGCGACTGAGCATCACGGCGCCGCTGCGGCGACTGGCTCGAGACCGCGAACTGGTCAGCGTCTTCGGGACGCAGGGACTGCTGGCCTCAGGCCTCATCGCCGCGGCAGGTCGGGATTTCGTGGAGATCGCTCCGACGCGGCGGGACGATCTGCTGCCCCGGGGCAGTCAGGGCGGGGGAGCGCGATCAGCGCTCGTCATCCCGCTTCACGCGGTGGCCTGGCTCCGCAGCGAGAGCGCCGACGTCGAGCAGCTCTCGCCCCGTTCAGGACTGAGCTGAGCCCGACCGGTCCTCGATCGCTGCTGAAGCGCCCGGAGTCTCGGGAGCTTCAGCCGATCGGGCCGCGCGCTGGGCCGCGTACTGGCGCTCGATGTACTCATCGAGCTTCGCCTCCTCGACCCGCCACTGACCGCGACCTCCGATCTGGATTCCCTCCAGGTCGCCGGTCTTGATCAGGGCCCGAGTCTGCGACATCGAGATGTTCAGCGCCTCAGCCACATCGGGGAGAGTCAAGAACCGTCGCATCATGAGCCTCCGTGATTTCGCATGTCGTTTGATGTCGTTTCACGTCATTCTCCCATGCAATGGCGGCGGAATCCGAGTTCTCCCACGCGGCAGCGGCACAAACCTTCTGCACAGGTTCTGCTTCACCCGTTGTCTTCTGAGGAGCCTGTATCTACGCTGAGCCTGTGCGCCCGCGCTGGCGGGCCGTCAGCCAGGGAGACACCATGCCTGAGCCCCATTCGCCGCCGAGCGCAGACTCCCGGACGCGTCCGCAGACGCCCGGGGCGCCCAGATCCGTGCCCGCCGGGCAGCGCCTGCGCCGGCCCAGCTGGAGAGATCCCCGGCTCCTCGCAGGCGTGCTCATCGTGGCCCTCTCGGTCTCCGGAGTGATCGCGCTGATGACCACGCAGAATCACACCACCGAGGTCTACGCCGCGGACCGGCTGCTCACCGTGGGTGACCGGCTGGCCACCGAGGATCTGCGCGTGGTCCAGGTGCAGATCGACGAGCTTTCCGAGGCATACCTCACGGTCAGCGGGGGCCTGCCGGACGGTGCCGAGTTCATCGCCATGGTAGATGAGGGCGAGCTGATCCCGCGTCGCGCGCTTGCCGAGGAAGACCCCCAGGGACGGCAGGCGATGACGATCGCGGTGGAGCACACGCTCGCCCGCGGCGTGGAGCCGGGACGCCTCGTCGACGTCTGGGCCGCCGACGCCGGAGCGCTCGGGGCCCAGCAGGAGGTCCGGGTGGAGCAGATCGCCGCCGCGGCCCAGGTCTCGGTGATCACCGAGTCCAGCAGCACCTTCGGCGCCCAGGAGCGCGTCATCGTGGAGCTGCTGGTGGAGCCGGAGGAGCTGCCCGCGCTGCTGGGCGCCACCAGTTCGGCCTCCACCCTGTCCGTGGTCCCGGCCGGGGCCGAGGCCGGAGCCGAGGCAGATGCCGAGCAAGAGCAAGAGCAGGAGCAAGAGACAGGTCCTGAGCCAGAGCCAGAGGACGAGGCCTAGATGAGTCGGTGGGCCGTGGTGACCATGGGTCGGCTGAGCGTGGACCACATCGCCGCCGTCGAAGGCCTCCACGGTCCCGTCACGATCGAGCGACGCTGCGCGGACCTTCCAGAGCTGATCGCCGTCTGCCGGGCCGGTCGGGCCGATGCCGCGCTGGTCATCGGGGAGACCCACCAGCTCACCGCCACGGTGCTCGGTGAGCTCCAGGCCGGCGGCAGGCACGTCGTGGTCGTCTCACACGTCGCGGAGGAACGGAGCCGGCTGCAGCGGCTCGGGGTGCCCACCTTCACCGACGAGGTCGGCCCGGCGGCGTTGGCGCAGGCCCTGCAGGGTCGAGAGCTCAGCGACGGAACCGTCACAGAGTTCGCCGCCGCCGGTCTGGGTCCGACCAGCGGCTGCCCCTCCGCCGTTGCCGATGCGAGCCCCAGCACGCTCCAGACCGCCGACGGTGCTGGAGTCCATCCCGGCGGCGTGGAGACAGACGACCCGACAGACCACGACGACGGCGGGCCGCCCTCCACGCTGGGCCATGCGGCACCCGGAATCACCGTGGTCTGGGGCGCCCCGGGCAGCCCCGGTCGCAGCACCGTGGCGGTCAACCTCGCGGCCGAGCTCGCGATCCAGGGCGCCTCGGTGCTGCTGATCGACGCCGACACCATCGCCGCCTCGCTGGTGGCGCAGCTGGGACTGATGGAGGAGACCGCCGGACTGGCCAGGGTCTGCCGGGCCGCTGACCTGGGCAGGCTCGATTCTGCCGCGCTCGACGCGGCGACGATCTCCGTGCAGATCAGCGGCGCACGGCTCAGCCTGCTCTCCGGACTGCCGCGGGCCCAGCGCTGGCCGGAGCTGCGCGAACGCAGCCTCACCGCGGTGCTGGAACTGGTGCGCAACCACTACGGGCATGTGATCATCGACGTCGCCGCCCCGGTCGAGGAGGACGAGGAGCTCAGCTTCGACACCACCGCCCCGCAGCGCAACGCCGCGACCCTGACCTGCCTGGGACTCGCGGACAGGATCCTCGCCGTCGGGGCCGCTGACCCGGTGGGCTTCCCGCGACTGGTCAAGGCGGTGGAGGCTCTGGAACTCGCCGTCGAGTCCTCGACGCTGGCCGAGCCCGAGGTGGTGATCAACAAGGTGCGCAGCGAGGTGATCGGACGCTCACCACGGGATCAGCTCAGCCAGACCTGGATCCGGCTCGGCCCCGCCGCCCAGATCCACGCGTTCCTGCCCTGGGACGCGGCGGGCTGTGATGCCTCCCTGCTGGCCGGGCAGGTCCTCGCCGAGGCCGCCCCGAATTCAGCGCTGCGGCGCAGCATCGCCCGCCTCGCCGGCGTCGATCTCTCGGTGCGCCGTCGAGGCCTGTTCCGGCGGGGCAGACGGTAGGCTGAGCGGCACAGGCAACGCGCGGTCTCCGGCTCCGGAGCGGGGGACCACGCGTACTCCAAATCTGCAGAAAGAGTGAGAGTACACATGCCCGCCGAGACAATTCTTTGGACCAGCAATGACGCCGATCTTGAGACATTGACCGATGCGTATTACGCCCACATCGCCAGTGAGGATCGCCACCAGGTCAGCGCCGACCGCCAGCATCAGCGGGTGCGCGAACACCTGCACCTCGCCGAGACCCGGACCGGCTCCTCCCCGGTCGTCCAGGTGGCCCGCGTCGGGGACAAGAGCCTCGTCCAGGTCGTCACCGATGACATGCCCTATCTGGTGGACTCGGTCACCGCAGAGGTCACCCGCCACGGCCACGGCATCTCGTTGGTGGTCCACCCGATCCTGCTGAGCAGCCGCAGCACCGACACCGGCCAGCTGGTCTCGGTGAAGTCCCTGCCGTCCGAGCACCGCGGGGTCTCCTCAGGCGACACCCAGACCCTGCCCAACCTCACCGCGGTGTTCGATGAGCAGCACCTGGTCAAGATCGAATCCTGGATCACCATCGAGCTCGATCGGGTGATCTCTGCCGAGGACGCGGAGACCCTGGTCGCCGGACTCCAGAAGATCCTGATCGACGTCAAAGCCAGCCACCGGGATCAGAACCGGATGGTCGCCCAGGCTCAGGCCGCCGGTCGTTCGCTGCGCGAGGCCAGCGACCTCCCAGAGTCCCAGGAGTCGGCCGATCTGCTCGAGTGGATGGGCGCCGGGAACTTCCTCTTCCTGGGCTATCGAGAATACGAGCTCGCCGACTATCCCGACGGGTCGGTGCACCTGGATCCGGTCACCGGGACCGGCCTCGGGATCCTCGCCGACAAGAACGGCAAGCCGATCACCCGGCGCTCCACCGAACTCTCCGCCGCCGGTCGGCAGCGCGCCGGGCAGCGCCGCGCCCTGGTCATCACCAAGGCCAACTCGCGCTCCACCGTGCGCCGTCGCACCTACATGGACTACGTGGCCGTCAAGACCTTCCACGCGGACGGCACCGTCAAGGGCGAGCGCCGGTTCATCGGGCTGTTCAGCGAGCGCGCCTACAGCGAATCGATCGTGAACATCCCGCTGCTGCGCTCCCGCGCCGAACAGCTGCTGCGCCGCTCCGGCTTCGCCCCGGACTCGCATTCCGGCAACGACCTGATGCAGATCCTGGAGACCTATCCGCGCAATGAGCTGCTGCAGATGGAGATCGAAGAGATCGAGGAGGCCGCCTGGCAGATCATGCAGCTTCAGGAGCGTCGCCGGGTCAAGCTCTTCCTGCGCCGGGACCACTACGGCCGATTCATGACGGCTCTGGTCTACCTCCCCAGGGACCGGTACAACACGGCGGTGCGCCTCCGCATCGAACAGGAGCTGCTGGCGCATGTCGACGCGGAGTCCATCGACTTCAACGTCCGGCTCACCGATTCGGTGCTGGCCCGGGTCTTCTTCCGGCTTCGCCTGGCCGACGACGCCGCTGAGCCCACCGGCACCCAGCAGGAGCTGGAGCAGCGGCTGGCTCGGGCGGTGCGCTCCTGGTCTGAGGGGATCGCCGCCGAGGCTCGGAGCCGATACTCCTCCTCCCATGCCGAGGCCGTCGCCGCACGGTGGGGCGAGGCGTTCCCGGACGACTACCGGGTGCTCTACGAGGTCGAGGATGCGCTCGCCGACGCCGCCCAGTTCGAGGCCCTGGAGTCAGCCGCCGCCGAAGGTCAGGCTGTGCCGCGGATGAGCTTCTACCACTCTGGGGAGAGCGGTGTGGCAGACATGCGGCTGAAGCTCTACCTCACCGAGCCCAAGACGCTGACGGACACCCTGCCGGTGATCGATGACTTCGGGCTCGAGGTGCTCGACGAGCGCTCCTATACGCTCGACTGTCCCGACGGTGCCACCTTCCACCTCTACGACCTGGGGCTGTTCTATCCCGAGTCGGTCGACGTGGACGCGACGATCGGGTTGCTGCAGGAGGCCTATCAGCAGGTGCTGATGGGTCGGGCAGAGTCGGACATCTTCTCCCAGCTGGTGCTGCGGCTTGGCCTGAGCATCCGCAGCGTCACCGTGCTGCGCGCCTATGCCAAGTACTACCGCCAGCTCGGCAGCACCAACTCCTACAGCTTCGTGGCCGACTCGCTGCTGCAGAACCCCGAGATGGCCACCGCACTGGTGGACTACTTCAAGGCCCGGTTCGATCCCGATCTCGAAGGCGACCGGGAGGCCCAGAGCGCGACGGCGCGCGAGCGGGTCGTCGAGGCGCTGGAGCAGGTCCGCACGCTGGACGCGGACCGGGTGCTCAGCGCCCTGTTGAACCTCATCGACTCCACCCAGCGCACCAACCTCTACCAGGGTCGCGACTGGCTCTCGCTGAAGCTGACCCCGGCGACCATCGACGCCGCACCGGCACCTCGCCCGGCCCACGAGATCTGGGTCTACTCGCCCCAGGTGGAAGGCGTGCACCTGCGCTTCGCCAAGGTCGCCCGCGGCGGTCTGCGCTGGTCCGACCGGCGGGAGGACTTCCGCACCGAGGTGCTGGGTCTGGTGAAGGCGCAGATGGCGAAGAACGCGGTGATCGTGCCCTCCGGGGCCAAGGGAGGCTTCTTTCCCAAGCAGCTCCCGGACCCCAGCGTCGACCGTTCGGCGTGGGCCGAGGCAGGCCAGGCGGCCTACAAGATCTTCATCCGCGCCCTGTTGGACATCACGGACAACCAGAGCGAAGTCGACGGGCAGATGGTCATCACCCACCCCGAGCGGGTCATCCGCCATGACGGGGACGACGCCTACCTCGTCGTCGCCGCCGACAAGGGCACGGCGACCTTCTCCGACACCGCAAACGCGATCAGCAAGGAGTACGGACACTGGCTCGGCGATGCCTTCGCCTCCGGCGGTTCGGTGGGCTATGACCACAAGGCCATGGGCATCACCGCCCGGGGCGCCTGGGAATCGGTGAAGTCGCACTTCTCCGAGCTCGGCCTGGACACCCAGCGCGAGGAGTTCACCGTCATGGGCATCGGCGATATGGGGGGTGACGTCTTCGGCAACGGGATGCTGCTCTCCGAGCACATCCGGCTCGTCGCGGCGTTCAACCACCTGCATATCTTCATCGACCCGGACCCCGACGCCGCGGACAGCTTCGCCGAGCGTAAGCGGCTCTTCGCGGCCCAGCGTTCCGGCTGGGGGGAGTACAACCTGGAGCTGATCTCCGCGGGCGGCGGGGTCTTCTCGCGGACCGCGAAGACCATCGAGGTCACCGAGCCGATGCGCCGCCGCTTCGACCTGCCCGAGGGGCAGACGCAGCTCACGCCCCCGGAGCTGATCAACGCGCTGCTGAAGGCGCCGGTGGACCTCGTCTACAACGGCGGGATCGGGACCTACGTGAAGGCCTCCACCGAGACCCACGATCAGGTCGGCGACCGCGCCAACAACGCCATCAGGGTCGACGGCGGGTCGCTGCGCGCACGAGTGGTCGGCGAGGGCGGCAACCTGGGGTTCACCCAGGCAGGCCGGATCGAGGCGGCCCAGAACGGGGTGCTGCTGAACACCGACGCCATCGACAACTCCGCCGGGGTGGACTGCTCTGACCATGAGGTCAACATCAAGATCCTGATCGACCAGCTGGTGGCGTCGGGTCACCTCGACGCGGACGAGCGCAGCGAGCTGCTCAGCTCGATGACCGAAGACGTGGCCGCCCATGTGCTGGAGACCAACCGGGACCAGAACGTGCTGCTGATGACCGACCGACACCGGGTGGGGGAGTGGTCGCCGAGCTTTCAGCGGCTGATCAGCTGGCTGGAGGACACCGTGGGCCTGGACCGGGAGCTCGAGGTGCTGCCCACCGATGAGGTCTTCGCCGAGCGCGCCGCGGCGGGACAGCGGATCCTGACCTCTCCGGAGCTCTCGGTGCTGGCCGCCTACGCGAAGATCCAGCTCAAGGCCGCTCTGGTGGAGAACTCGGTCCCCGATGACGACTGGTTCGGAGTCACCCTGGAGCAGTACTTCCCGGCCCCGCTGCGCGAGCGCTTCCCCGATCACCTCGTCCGCCACCCGCTGCACCGCGAGATCATCGCGAATGTGGTGGCCAATGATGTGATCGACGTCGGCGGAGCCGCGTTCGTCTTTCGTGCCATCGAGGAGACCTTCGCCGCCGAGGAGCAGGTGGTGCGCTCCTTCGTGGCGGTGCGTGAGCTCTTCGCGCTGGAGGACTTCGACGCAGCCATGCGGGAGCTGCCGGTCAGCTTCGACCGGGACGCCTGGGCCAACACCTACCGGGACATGCGCCGGCTGTTGGACCGCGCGGTGCGCTGGTTCATCAACCACGTCAGCCGCGGCACCTCGGTCCGCGAGGACGTGAAGACCTACTCCGAACACATCACCCCGCTCTACGGCGAGCTCACCAGCTACCTGCGCGGCGACGACCGTGAACGGGTCGAGCGGCTCCACGCCGAGGCGCTGGAGGCTGGGATGCCCGAGCAGCTGGCGACCTGGGTCTCCCAGCTCTTCGAGGCCTTCTCGCTGCTGGACATCGCGACCCTCGCCCGAGACCTCGAGCTGGACTCCCGCGAGGTCGCCGGGGTCTACTACGCGGTCTATGCCGACTTCAGCGCCGATTCGCTGCTGAACCGGATCACCAACCTGCCCCGGCAGGACAAGTGGCAGGCCCTGGCCCGCGGAGCTCAGCGCGACGAGCTCTACGGCGCGATGGCGGACATCGCCTCGTCGGTGCTGCGTGCCACCTCCGCCGAGGCCGAGCCGGAACAGCGGCTCGAGGAGTGGAAGCAGGACAACGGCGCCAAGCTGGCGCGGGCCGAGAAGCTTGTGGCCGAGGTGGACGCGCTGGCCGATGACAACATCGCCTCGCTGACCGTGCTGCTGCGGCACCTGCGGGGTCTGGTCGACTCGTGAGCCGTCGTCGTCTGGTCTCTCCCACCACCGCCTGCACCGAGGAGCCCTGATATGGCTGTCTTCCAGGATCCGCTCGTCGGACACCGTCACCTCTCCCAGGATGATGTGGAGTGGCTGCACGCGCTGGTGGGGGACTGGCAGCTGATCTCGGATCTGGCGTTCTCCGATGTGGTGCTGTGGTTCCCGCACACCGAGGAGGGGTTCCTCTCCGCCGCGGAGCGCTCCTTCATCGCGCTGGCCCAGGCCCGGCCCTCGACCACGCAGACCCTGATCCACCGCGATGTGGTCGGGGATCGGATCCGCGCGGACCTGAAGCCGATGGTGGAGCGGGCCTGGACCTCTCAGGTGGAGACGAACTCCTCGGATCAGGGCCAGCCATCACCGGCGCGGATGCGGGTCCAGGCCATCCCGCTGCTGCACCGCGGCCGCACGGTCGGGGTGATCACGCTGCACTTCGCCGTGGCCGCGATGCGCAGCCCCTCCCGGCTGGAGCTGACCTATCGGCGCTGCGCCGAGGATCTGCTGGTCATGGCGGCGGAGGGCCGCTGGCCCGATGCGAGCCAGGAGTTCACCGGCTACGGCGGCGCCCCGCGGGTGGGCGACGGGCTGCTGCGACTGGACGCCGAGGGCCGGATCACCTTCGCCTCGCCCAATGCGGTCTCGGCGCTGCTGCGCCTGGGCGTCTCCGACACCCTGGAGGGACGCTCGCTGGCCGGCATCGGGTCCGAGCTGCAGCGGGCCACCGGAGTGGTGGTCGATGAGTCCCAGCCGATGATGCTCACCGGCCGACGTGCGATGCGCGCCGAGCTGGAGGCCCACGGCGCCGCGGTGACGCTGCGCTCGATCCCGCTCTACCGGGCCTCCCGCCCGGCGCCCGGCTCCGGCGCGACGTCGGCCGCTTCGTCAGGCAACGGCGCCCGCGAGGTTCGTGGCGGCGAGCATTTTGCGGCGCTGGTGCTCTGCCGCGACGTGACCGAGCTGCGTCGCCGCGACAAGCAGCTGATGAGCAAGGACGCCACGATCAAGGAGATCCACCATCGGGTGAAGAACAACCTGCAGACCGTCTCGGCGCTGCTGCGGATGCAGTCGAGGCGGATGGACTCCCAGGAGGGCCGGGAGGGTCTGCGCCGGGCCATGAGGCGGGTGGAGACCATCGCGATGGTCCATGACTCGCTCTCGAAGGGCCTGGAAGAGACGGTGGACGTCGATGAGCTGATGCGCCGCCAGCTGCACCTGGCGGCCGAGATGGCCCAGTCAGACCGGCAGGTGATCACCGCGCTGGAAGGCAGCTTCGGGCAGCTGCCCCCCGATATGGTCACCCCGCTGGCGCTGGTGATCACCGAGATCGTCGCCAACGCGGTGGAGCACGGATTCGGCCCGGATCCGGCGCACCGGGAGCTGCACGTGAGCATGAGCGTGCAGCGCCATGCCGACGCCGCCGGGCGTCAGCGCCTGGAGCTGGAGCTCACCGACGACGGTGTGGGACTGCCGGAGCAGCAATGGGAACCTGGGCTGGGGCTGCAGATCGTGCGCACCCTGGTCCGCGGGGAGCTCTCCGGATCCATCGAATGGGAGACCGCAAGCGACGCGTCCGAGGGCGGCACCGCCGTCGGCTCGGAACCTCAGGCGGGCACAGAAACGGCGAGGACCGGGACACGGGTGAAGCTCCGTGCGCCGATACTCGCCGCGTCGTTGAAGAGTGGTGGGTGAGACTCAGGAGGCGCGGCGGGCGCGTGCGGCCCGGCGCTTGAGCGCCCGGCGCTCGTCCTCGCTCATGCCGCCCCAGACTCCGGAGTCCTGACCGGTCTCCAGCGCCCACTGCAGGCAGGTGTCCATCACTGGACACCGGCGGCAGACGCTCTTGGCCTCTTCAATCTGCAGCAGGGCCGGTCCGGTGTTGCCGACGGGGAAGAAAAGCTCCGGGTCCTTGTCCAGGCAGGCTGCTCGGCTGCGCCAATCCATGGGATCACTACTCCTAGGGCGCCTCGAGGGCGCCGATGTTCGGGTCATTGGGTGTTCAGCGGCGATTCCTCGACCGAGCCTCATGGTGAGGTGCTCGAGCATGAGTCTCCAGGGAGTCACATCCGCTTCCAGGCGACAGAATGTTCCACGGTCCAGATGATCCGCAGTGCCTGGACTGCTGTACGGCTCCAGACCTCGGGTGAGGTGTTCTGCCATCCCGAATAAGTACGCAATCAACGTTGGCATGTTAACGGCTGGCAAACAAGACTTCGCACTACTGAAATGACCCCGAAACAGTGTGTACTTTGTCACAGGATTCCCAGGCTGCAGAGAAGCTCCACGTCAGAGGGTCCTCTTTAGGGCCCGGTGCGCGGGAGTGCGGCGGCCCTGCGCGCGGTCCGCGGGTGGTTCAATGGAGATATGGCCTCAGATGACTCCGTCCAGCCGGATTTCAACGCCCCGCGGCCGCCGCGGCGCTTCGTCCAGGCGCGGCCCCGACCGCTGGCTGTGTGGGTGATCTTCCTGATCCTCTTCGTCCAGGGCCTCACGGTGGCCTTCAACGCCATCGCCGGCGCCGTGGCCTCACCGCCGCAGGTGCTGGACACCGCCGGTCAGATCGCCCTGGTGGTGCTCTATGTGCTCTTCGGGCTGATCATGGTGGTGCTGGGCTTCAGGATCTTCCTCGGTGCCCAGGGTGCCCGCACTCCGGCTATGGTGCTCCAGCTGCTGATCGTGGTGCTCTCCTTCAGCTTCTTCTCCGGAGGCGCCAGCCTCATCGGCCTGGCCGTCCTGGCGCCGGCAGCTGTGGCGCTGGTGCTGCTCTTCATCCGTCCCACGCAGGTCTGGCTCAGCGAGGCTGACCCGCAGGACTGAGCGGCCGCAGCAGCGTCTCCGCGCAGTGCAGGTGATGCTCGCGCTGCTCAGGGCTGCGCGCCCCCGGCAGCAGGGAGAGCAGCACCGCCGCTGTGCGTGCGCCGAGATCCATGCGGTCTGTGTCGATCAGGCAGCGCGAGTGGAAGCGCTGCGCGAACTCCGGCACTGCGGCGTACCCCTCCGCGTCGATGCTCGGCAGCACCAGCAGGTGCCCCAGCATGGTGGCGAGGTCGTCGGCCCGGTAGCCCGGTCCCACGGTGTCCGCATCGATGAGACCCATCGGGTGCTGCGCCGCCTCATCCAGGAACAGGTTGGCCGGGTGGAAGTCCCCGTGCGTGGGCACGACCGGGCCAGGCGTCTCGCGCAGGGCTGAGCCGATGCGCTCGCGCAGCCGCTGCACCCGGTGCGGATCAGCCCCCGCCGCGGTGGCAGACTCCGCGAGACCGTCGAGCCGCTGCGCCGCGGGCACCCGGGGCGACATTCTCAGAGTCTCTGGTCGCAGCGTCTCCAGCGCCCTGATCAGCACCTGCGGGTCGGGCAGGACGATGTCGACCGGGGAGTCGGCCTGGGAGGTGGGGCGGTAGAGGTGATGGGTCAGAGCCAGCCCGGGCGCCTGGTCGATCACCAGGATGCCGTCCCCGGCGTCGGCGATGGCCGGGATCAGCACAGAGCAGCCGTGACGTTCGAGCAGCTGCTGCACCCGCGCGGGTCTGACCACCTTCAGGTAGACCACGCGCTGACCCCGGGCCGAGGAGACCAACGCCCGGTAGACGGCCCGGCGCAGGGGACGAAGCACCAGCATCTGCAGACCCTTGAGCCTGCATTGTTCTCCGAGAACCATGCTCAGCCGTGACTCCAGCTCGGCATCGCCCGGAAGCTCGCGGCTGCCCAGACCACCCCCGGGGGAGGCGGCGGGGTGCTCCACCACGAACAGCCCCGGCAGCTCCGGGTCCACCGGGTGCACCCACAGGTGCACGGTGCCCTGGAGGGAGTCGGCCCGGACTGCGCCCATGCTGCGGCGCTGCTGCGGGGTCAGCGCCACGGTGCTGGCCACCACGGTCAGCTCCCTGCGCTCGGCGGCCGCGGTCGGCCCGGTCGGGGCCTCGGCGCCGGGAGCGGCACACTGGACTCGGTACCGGGCCGAGATCTCGGCACCGGGCCGGGCGTAGATCTGCTCCAGCTCCCAGCTGCGCATCTCCATGCCGGAGGTGTCCAGGGACTGCCGCAGCAGCGTCTCGGCCTCGGGCCCGCGCAGCACGCCCAGCAGATCCCCGCGCACCTGATGCTCAGCCATGGCGCCATCCTCTCGCACACAGATGAAAGAACTCTCATCGATGAAGGGCCTCTTCAAGGCGATCTGAATGAGAAACTGAACACGATGAGCCACTCACGCCAGCCTGATGCTGACTCAGGTCCGGAGTCCGCCGAGGTCCCGGGCCCACGGCGCAGTGTGCCCCGCGGATGGCGATCGGGCCCGCTGAACGTGCGGGCGCGGATCCTCGCCGCGGTCGTCGGACTCGCGGCGCTGGCGCTGGCAGTCTCGGGCTACACCGCGTTCGCGATCCAGCAGGCGCAGGTTGAAGGGCGCATCGACGCCGAGCTGGCGGCCGACGCCGAACAGTTCCGGGTCCTGCATGAGGTCGGCGTGGACCCCGGCACCGGTGAGCCGTTCAGCTCCCCGGCGGAGCTGGTGCGCACCGCGATGGAGCGGATCATCCCGACCCGCAATGAAGGGATCGTGGGACTGGTGGATGGGGAGGTGGCCTTCACCTCGCCGGTCACCCCGGTGCGGCTGGAGGAGGACGAGCAGCTGCTGCGCGCCCTGGAGTCCCATGCGCTCAGCGAACGGGCCACCGTGGTCACCATCGAGACTGCGACCACCAGTTACCGCACGGCGATCGTCCCGGTACAGGGGAACGTCGCAGCAGACGCCCCGGACCCCGACGCACCAGATCCCGCCGCTGACGAGTCGACCGAGACCGCGGAGGAGCCGCAGGTGGGCGCGTTGGTCATGGCCTATGACATCACCGCAGAGAAGAGGGTCTTCGCCGAGGGCTTTCTCATCTATGCCGCCGTGGCGCTGCTCTCCCTGGGCGTGGTGGCCATCGTGGGCGGCGCGATCGCCGGACGACTGCTGCACCCGGTGGGAGTGCTGGCCTCCGCCGCCCGGCATATCGGCCGCGAAGACCTCTCCGAACGGATCCCGGTCACCGGCAGGGACGACCTGACCGAGATGACCAAATCTGTCAATGAGATGCTCGACCGGCTCGAGGAGTCGTTCCAGGCCCAGGACCAGCTCATCCACGACGTCAGCCATGAGCTGCGCACCCCGCTGACCATCGTGCGTGGACACCTGGAGGTCCTCGACGCCGGTGACCGGCAGGACGTGACCTCCACCCGCGAGCTGACCCTGGACGAGCTGACCCGGATGAACCGTGTGATCGATGACCTCACCACGCTCGCCCAGGCCGGTCGCCCGGGCTTCGTGCAGCGCGCGCCCACCGATATCGGGACGCTGACCGACGAGGTCTATGACAAGGCGCTCGCCCTGGGCCGGCACCGCTGGATCGTGGAGTCACGCGTCGAGGGCGCCGCCTGGGTGGACCGCGAGCGGCTGACCCAGGCCTGGCTGCAGCTGGCGGCCAACGCGGTGAAGTTCTCCGCTCCCGGCTCGGTGATCGCGCTGGGGTCGGAGCTCACCGCCACAGAGATCCGGATCTTCGTCCGCGATCAGGGACCGGGAATCGCTGCGGAGGACCAGGAGCGGATCTTCCACCGTTTCGGGCGCACCGACACCTCCAGACCTGGATCTGGCCTTGGGCTTCCGATCGTGGCCGCGATCGCGCAGGCGCACGGTGGGCGCGTGGACCTCCAGTCCGCGCCCGGCGTCGGCGCACGCTTCACCGTGGTCATCCCGCGCGACAGCGGCGCCGCTGACATCCGGGAGCCGAGCCAGGACGCCGAACAGACCCCCGACGACGACGCCACCGCGCCGCTGCCGATCGATACAAGGAGCCATGGATGACCCAGATTCTGCTCATCGAGGATGAGGACCGGATCGCGTCCTTCGTCGAGAAGGGACTGCGCGCGGCCGGCTACGCCGTGCTGCGCGGCGCCTCGGCGTCGGAGGGGTTCGAATACGCGCTGAACAACTCGGTGGACCTCGCGGTCCTCGATCTCGGGCTGCCCGATGAGGATGGGCTGCGCCTGCTGGGACGACTGCGCGGTCAGGGCTTCGGAGCGCCGGTGATCATCCTGACAGCCCGCAGCACCCCGGCCGACACCGTGGCCGGACTCGAGTCAGGGGCCGATGACTACATGCCGAAGCCGTTCAGCATCGATGAGCTCCTCGCGAGGATCCGGCTGCGGCTGCGCGGAGGCTCGGCGGAGGAGCCGACCAAGCTGACCGTAGGCGCGCTGGTGCTGGATCTGCATGGGCGGCGGATCGCCGTGGCGCAGAAGCAGCATGACCTCTCATCCCGGGAGTTCGCCCTGGCCGAGACCTTCATGCGCCACCCCGGACAGGTGCTCTCCCGCGAGCAGCTGCTTGAACGGGTCTGGGGCTACAGCTTCGATCCGGGATCGAACCTGGTGGACGTCTACGTCAGATACCTGCGTGCGAAGATCGGTGCCGGGGCGATCCAGACCGTGCGCGGAGTCGGCTATCGGCTCGACGTCTGACGCGGCCGGCCGCACTGAGGCGGGGAGAGACTGACTCAGCTCGGGGCCGAGGGTGGGGACCAGCTGGCCGCTGACGCGGCTGACCAGCTGACGGCCGAGACCGGGGACCAGCTGACCGGGGTCACCGGGGACCAGCTCTCCGGGGAGAGCGGACTGACCGGGGACCAGGAGGATGCTGATTCCAGCGGTGGCTGCTGGTAGGTCGAAGGCGGTGCCGGGGTGACGGCGGCGGGGCTCCGGGAAGCGGACTCCTCGGCCGATGCCGCCGAGGGTGCTGAGGTCGGCGACGTGGCGGAGGGTGCTGAGCCGGCGCGAGCCGGCTCGCCGGCGGAGGAATCGGTAGACCGATCGGTGGAGGAGGCGGACTCGCTCTCACCGGTCACCTCCAAGGCGTCGCCGAGATCCTGTGTCTGGTCGGGACCGCTGAGCTCAGCCACGGCCACCGTGCCGCCGAGCGCCGCGATGCTCAGGGCCCCGGTGATGATCCAGCCTGTCTGCCTGTTCATGATGCGCAGGTCCTCTCTGCTCGACGCCGACCAGCGGCTCCTCATCTCATCTTCCATGATCGTGTTGCATGGTGAGCGAGGCGTGAGACCAGGATGAGAAGATTCTCATCTTCCCTCAGCGCTGCGACTGGGTGCGGCTCGCTATGGCAGCGCCACGTGGGCCCGCATCGCGGCTGCGACCTCCACGTAGGCCGGCCGCACGGCATAGACGCATCCCAGACGCAGCACCGCGGCACGCTCATAGACGGCCAAGGACCTGCCCGGCACCTTCAGCCGCGCCGCCGTCGCGTCGACCGCGCTGACCACCGTCCTGGCTGCGTGCCGCTCCCAGATGCCCTGGAGCATCCGCAGTCGAGCATGGGCTCGCAGGTTGCCCAGGTCCAGGGCCGGATCTGCCAGACAGGCGGTGTCCACATCGAGCAGTCCCGGTCCGTTCTGCGGGCTCCAGAGCAGCTGCTTGTCGTGCAGGTCGCGGTGGGCCGGGCGCAGCTGCCCCTGAGGCAGCTGCGCGAGGTCTTCGCTGATGCGTTCGACGCTGCGCCACATCTGGTCTGCGGGATGGACAAAGGGTTCGACGAGCCGGGCCCAGTGCGCCAGCACCACGATCTCCTGATCCGCCGAGTGCTCCGGGATGCCGGGGAGGTCGGAACCCCCGTTGCTGGAAGCCTCGGCGGCGGAGGAGGAGACCGACCGGGACCAGGCGCTGAGCACTTCGGCCCAGGCTCGTTCCCACCGCTGCGGACCCAGCCTTCTCGGCTCGTGCAGGCTGGATCCCTCCAGCGCGCCGAAGGTCACCGTGGACCGGGTGTGCGCCAGCACCGCGGGGGTGCGGAAGTACTCGGTGAACGCGTCCGCCCGCTCGATCCCGTCCAGGATGGTTCGGGTGCGGCCGCGCCGAACCACCTTGATGAACTGGTCCTCGCGCCGCACCACCGCCCGTTTTCCGGGTCGGTGAGAGACGACGACGCCGCCGCGGGCCAACTCCTCGAGGTCGGCCAGCCGAGCATCGGCGCCCAGCGGCTGCAGGCTTGCGCTGGCACCGTCCCAGATACCGGCGCGGCGCTGGCCTGCGTCCTCGCATTCCAAGGAGAGCCTTGCCTGCTCTGGGCGCGGCCAGGCCCGGGTCACACGCATCGGCCGGCCCTGGTCGGTGAGAACGGTGGGGGGCAGCGCGAAGTTCGTCATCGGGAGTCTGGTCATCGTTTCAGCGCCTCCTCGCCCAGGCTCAGCGTGGTCTGCATCCGGTCAGCCCATTCGGGCTCACGGTGCCGGAACGGATCTGTGACGGAGCTCAGCTGGGCGTAGGCCTCCCAGACAGCGATCCGCCGCAGGTCAGGAGCCTCGTCCGCGCAGTAGCCCTCCAGGAAAGAGCTGATCAGCGGTTCCAGCCGCAGCCGGCGGCAGGAGGCGGCCCAGCTGCCCACATCGCGCATCGGATCACCGACGCCGGAGCGGTCGAAGTCGATCAGTCTGATCTTGTGACTCTCAGGCGTGGCCATCACCACTTGATCGGGGGAGAGATCCCCGTGCAGCTCCGAGTCCGGGCCCGGGGGCAGCGCGTCGACTGCGGCGCGAACCCGGTCCGCCAGGCCCCAGGCGGCATCCGCAAGCCACGGCGCGATGGCGGCGACGGCGCTCGCAGAACCGCTCGGCTGGATCGGAAGACGGTCTCGCCGCGATCCGGCGGTGTGCCGGTGCAGCCGGCCCAGAGCCGCCCCCGCCGTGGTCGCGGCCGGAGCATACGCGCTGCTGCTCAGGTCGGCCCAACCCCAGAGCGGCGCACTCGTGGCGGTGCCGCGCCCGCCCACCGGGGTGCTGCGCACCAGCGGCAGGCCCAGCTCTCGCCAGCGCTGAGCCGTCGACAACGCAGGGGCGGTGCCCCTGGCGGCGACCCGCAGGATCTTCTCGCCGTGCCCGGGACCGGTGGGCGGCACCGCGGCCACGACCCGTCGACGAGGGTTGTATCGCAGGATCTTCCAGGGCGCCTCGGCAGCCGTCGCACCGTTCAACGCCTGGCGCGCCTCGGTGAGGTCCTTGCCCAGCACGGGGTCTGCCCACAGGCTCCCGCTGAAGAGATGCGGCGGGTGCTCCGAGTGCACGCAGAACCGCGCCAGCCCATCAGCATCGGCTGCCCGTTGTCGGGCCTTGTTGAGCTTGTCCTCGTGGACGGTGAGCATCGCCCACCCGGGTTCGGCGTCGTCGGTGGTGAAGGCGGCGACCACCGAATGTCCGGTCTTGATCCTGACCCGGGTGATGGTGGCCGGCTGGTCCAGCAGCTCCGAGAGCGCGTGGGGGTCCAGCAGCGTGCGGGCCCCCGGGATGCGCGACGCCTGAGCGGCAGCCTCATCGGCGGCGGTCCATTCTGTGTGAGGCTGGCTCATCGACTCACCTGCGCTGTCCTGTCCGTCGGCACCGTCTGCTCTGCTGACTCAGTCCCACCCGCAGCCGCGGTCGGATCCGGTGGATTGAGCTGTTCCGCTGTCCCGGCCCCGGAGTCTGCGGCGCTGCGCTGGGTGGCCGCCCACTGCGCCAGCCGCGAGTGTGCATCGGCGAGCAGCTCCGTGGGGGTGCCGTCCTCGTGGATGCGTCCGGCCTCGAGCCAGAGCACCCGGTCCAGATCCTGGATCATGCTGAGGTCATGGGTGATCGCCACCGTGGTGCGTCCGCGGGTCAGTTCGCGGATCGAGTTCTCCACCACTCCCCGTGAGGCGGGATCCAGGCCGGTGGTGGGTTCGTCCAGCAGGATGATCGGCGCGTCGCGGACCAGCGCCCGGGCGATCGCCACGCGTTGACGCTGCCCGCCGGAGAGCGTGTCCCCGCGGTTTCCGAGCTCGGTCTCATACCCCTCGGGCAGCGCCATGATGAAGTCATGGGCACCGGCCCGCCGGGCCGCCTCCTCGACGTCGACGTCGGTGGCGTCCTGCCGGCCGTAGCGGATGTTCTCTCGCACTGACGTGCTGAAGAGCACCGATTCTTGGAGCAGGATCGCGATGTTGCGCCGCAGGTCGGCTCGGGTGACGTTGCGCGCGGAGTACCCGTCCACCAGCACCGAGCCGGCCTCCGGATCGGCGAGGCGGAGGAGGAACCCGGCCAGGGTGGACTTCCCCGCGCCGGAGGGCCCCAGCAGCCCCACGCGCTGACCCGCCGGGATGCTCAGGTTGAGCGTCTCGAACAACGGCGTGCCGCGATGGTCGTTCGCGCTGATGTTCCAGAAGGTCAGCTCTCCAGAGGCGCGTCCCAGCGGCAGCGGATCCTCGGGGTCCTGGATCTCGATCTCTTCGTCGAGGAGATCCGCGATGCGCTCACCGGAGGCTGTGGCGCGGGCGATCCTGCCGGTGTACTTCGCCATATCGCGCAGCGGCTTCATCGCGATCTTGAGGTAGAGCAGGAACAGCACCATGTCCCCGGGGGTCATGAACCCCTGGAGCACCTGCCAACCGCCGAAGCCCAGCACCACAGCGGTCGCGATGCCGACCAGCAGATCGGTGGAGCGCTCCAGCCGGGCGGCGAGCTTCCGTGCCCGGATACCGGCCTTGAGCGCCTTGGCGTTGCCGGCGGCGAAGCCGGAGGCCACCGTCTTCTCCAGGCCGTAGGACTGCACCACGCGGATGGCGCCCAGCGCCTCGGCGGCATCACCGACCAGCTGGCCCTCACCCTTGCGGGTGGAGCGGGAGGCCGAGGTGATCTTCGGGCTCAGCACCCTGCTCGCCAGCAGGTATCCGACGCCGGTGAGGATCACGATCAGCGCGAGCAGCGGGTTCAGGATCAGCACCACGATCAGCAGGGTCACCAGGGTGAGCAGATTTCCCACCATGGGAAGACCCGCGGTCACGGCGACCTCCTGGAGCCGGCCCATGTCCCCGACGAGTCGCTGGGAGGTGTCACCGATGGAGGCCTTGGAGTGATACCGCAGCGAGAGCGACTGGATGTGGTCGAAGACCCTGCTGCGCAGTCTCGCGGCGACCTTCACCCCGGTCTTGGCGAAGGCGATGGTCGAGGCGTAGTTGCAGATCGCCCGGCCGCCGACGATCAGCGCCAGCGCGAACGCCCAGAAGATGATCATCCCCTCCACGTTGTGGCTGGAGTCGATGGTCTCCTCGACCCGGGCCCCCAGCGCCTCGGAGACTGCGTCCACGGCGAACTTCACCGGCCACGGTTCGAGCACGCGGAACGCGACGTCGCCCATCAGTGCCAGCAGTCCAAGGGCGATCAGGAGCTTGTGCTCTCCCAGGTGCGGCAGCACCATGCGCAAGGTGCGCATGACCCCGCGGCGGTGCAGCGTGCGGGAGGACCTGGCGTCGGATCGTCGACTCATCGCTTGGTCACCTCCAGGGCAGGGAGCTCCGCGAGCAGGTCCTGTGCGCGCTGCACCCAGCTGTGCTCGTCCTCCACGAGGCTGCGCCCGGCGGTCCCCATCCGGGCACGCCGCGCGGGGTCTTCGACCAACCGGATCAGCGCCTGCGCGAGTCCGTCAGGGTCACCGGGCGGAACCGTCTCCCCGCACGCTCCCGCCGAGCCGCCCTCGAGCAGCCGCGTCAGCTCACCGAGCGCGGAGGCGATCACCGGCACCCCGGCGGCCAGGTACTCGTAGACCTTCAACGGGGAGAAGTAGTGCTCGTCCCGCGTGCTGGTGGCGGGGTATGGAGCGGTCGCGATGTCCAGGCCGGACAGCAGCCGCGGCACCCGTGCCGGGGCCACCGATCCGCTGAACTCCACGCGCTCGCCGATGCCCAGCTCGGCGCAGAGGGACTCCAGGCGCTCTCGTTCGGGTCCGCCGCCGATGATCTGCAGCCGCAGATCCGGCTGGGGCGCATCCGCGCCGAGAGCCTGGGAACGTCTGCGCTCCAGGACCTGGGCGAACGCGCGCAGCAGCAGGTCGGTGCCGTGCCAGGGTTTCAGGGTGCCGAGGAACCCGATGGTCACGGTGTCCTGCTGAGTCGTCCCTGCATCTGTGCGTCGCAGGTCAGGGCGCCGTGCGGAGAACCGTGCCGGATCCACTCCATTCGGGGTCACCCGCACCGGCGGGGCCCCTTCGTGGGGCTCCGCGGAGAGCATCCCCCGCGCCCAGTCCGCCACCGGCGCGGAGACGCAGGAGAGCAGGTCAGCCTGGGCGAAGGTCTCCCGGGTGGACCGTTCTGCGGATGCCACATCGTGGAGGCTGCGGTGCCGCTGCTGCTCGGTGAGCAATGGAGCATTGACCTCGACCACCAGCCGGGCCGTGCTGCGCCCTCGGGCCTCGACGCCGGCGGTTGAGAACAGGGAGTACCGCTCGTAGAGCAGATCGAAGTCGCCCTCGACAGCGAGGTCGGCCATTCTGGCGGCGTTGCGGCCGACGGCGACCTCCCGGGCGGCAGCACCCTCGCTCCCGGAGATCGGGACCACGAAGACCGGCAGGTCCGCGAGATCCGCGGGGACCGAAACGGTGGTGGGGTCATCGTGCTTATCGCCGCGCTTGGTGCAGAAGACGGTGACCTCGTGACCCAGTGTCCTGAACGCGCGGATCATCTCCTGGGCGTGCACGCTCGCGCCCTTGGAGCCGAAGAGACCGATGCCGGGGTCAGCGAGCAGGTAGCCGATCCTCATACCGGCTCCTGCACTGCGGCGAGCCGGTTCTGCGCCGCAGGGGACGCGGGATCGCTGACCAGGGCCTGCAGCCGGCGTGACTGAGCGGCGGAGTCGAAGTTCTGCTCGATCAGGGTGCGCCCGGCCTCGAGCATGCGCAGATGCCCCGGGTCGGTCGTGATCGCCTCGGCCACCGCGGCGGTGAGGGCCGTGACATCCCCGGCGGGGACCAGCCACCCGGTCTCACCGGGGCGGACCACCTCGCCCACGGCTGTCACCTCGGCGGCCACGCAGCGGATGCCGCGCGCCATGGCTTCGAGCAGCACGGTGGGCAGGCCGTCGGCGTTCCCATCGGCCCCGATGACGAACGGGGCCACGAAGACGTCATGAGAGCCCAGCAGCTCAGCCACCTCCTGCTGGGTGCAGGGCCCCAGCAGGCGCACCGAGGATCTCAGCCCGGCGTCGTCGATCTGTTGCTGCAGATGATTCGCCAGGGGCCCGTCCCCCGCGATGTCGGCCTGCACGTCCAGGCCCTCGTCGCGCAGCCTGGCCACCGCCTCGATGAGCAGATGAAACCCCTTCTTCTCGACCAGCCGGCCGATGCCCAGCAGTCGGGCAGGACGCGGTGGGCTCTCGAGGCTGGGGTCTGGGGCAGGCTGAGTTCCGAGATTCGGTGTGAAGGGGAAGCGAGAGAGCTCCAGGCCGTTGCGCACCAGATGCAGCCGCTGGGCCGCCGCAGGGAATCGGGTGCGCAAGTCGTCGAGGTTGTAGCCGGAGATCGTGATCGCGTGATGAGCCTCCGCCAGCTTCGCCTGGAGCTCATGCTGGTCCACGTCCTCATGGAAGATGTCCTTGGCATGGGCGGTGAACGAATACGGCAGACCACTGATCCGGCCGGCCAGCCGCGCCACCGTCGTGGCGATCGAGGCGAAGTGCGCGTGGAGGTGGGTGACTCCCGCCTGGTGGGCGGCATGGGCCAGACCGACGGCCTGCTGTGCGTCGTCGTGTCCGGCCGCCAGCAGCTCCGGAAGGCTGCGCTGCAGCCCGGGGGCCAAGGCGGGGGACGCAGCGGCCAGGGCCAGCTGGGCCCACAGCTTCGAGGAGGTGGAGCTGCGCGGCACTTGGATCACCGGAGCCTTGACCCGGGCCAGCTCCGGATGGAAGCGGGCGTCGGTGCTCGGCCGCAGCGAGAAGATCACGATCTGCTCACCGGCGGCTTCCCTGGCCAGGATCTCCGAGACGATGAAGGTCTCCGAGAAGCGCGGATACATCTTCAGCACATACCCGACCACGTGATCGCGCGGGACCGCGGGCGTGCCGTTGCACGGGTCATGGGTCGGTGCGGGGGTTGTCTCGACGGTGTGCTCAACGGACATGAGAATCGGACCTCGCTTCGGCAGTTTGGGGAGTCAGGGGTGTGGCGGCGCAGGGCGCCGGGGACGGCGCGTGGGCACGAGCAGCGGCTGCAGCGCTCGCGGGAGAAGTCACGGGTGCGGGCTGCTGGGTGTGATCGGCAGCCGCGCGTCGCACCGCCGCGGGTCCGAGCGCCAGCTCCGCGACCGCCAGCGCTCCGATCCGGGTCAGCCCGTCAAGGTCCACCGCGCCGCGGTCGCTGCGCCGGGTCACCGCGTCGCCGAGCCACCGGCTCAGCGCCGCTGCGCTGAGCTCCCCGGCGGCCAGGATGTCGACGGCGCCCACGGCGGCCAGCGCCCGAGCTCGGCGAGGCTGCTCCGCCCGATGGGTGGCCCGAGGCACCAGCAGCGCTGGGGTGGTGGTGGCCATGATCTCGGCCGTGGAGTTGTACCCCGCCATGGAGACGACGGCGGCGGCCTCGCGCACCAGCGCAGGGACATGCGGTGCCAGCCGGGTGACCTGGATGTTGGCGGAGTCTGGGGAGGCAGCGACGGCGCGCTCCACGCTGGTGTGGTCACCCAGGGGCATCTGTGGTCCGGTGAGGATGATGTGTCGATGCCCGGCCGGGACCCGAGCCTGCGCGGCCGCCAGGGCAAGCCGACCGCCGTCGGAGCCTCCGCCGACCATGGAGAGCACATAGGGCTCACGAGCACGGACGCTGGAGTCGGAGAGCTCGTCGGTGGGGCGCCCGTGGCTGAGGTAGCCGGTGAACCGGGTCCGGGTTGCCAGCGGCTGAGGGATCTCACCGCTGGTGATCGGGTTGTAGATCAGGGGATCCCCGTAGACCCAGACCGCGTGATAGAACTTCGCGGCGGCAGATGCTCCGCCGATCCGGGCCCATTCGGTGCGAGCGGCAGCGGGGGAGTCCAGCACTTCGCGCATGCCGAGCACGCAGCGGGTGCCCTGGGCACGCAGCCAGGCCAGCGAGTCCAGCAGCTCCCCGTCGACCCCGAACGGGTGCCGATCTGCGATGAACAGATCGGGGGACAAGGCCTTGATGGCGGCGGCAGCGGTGGAGCGGCGCAGCGAGGAGAGCCGCTCATTGCTCACATCGAGGTTCCTGGAGGCGTAGCCCTCAGCGGTGCGGGTGAACCCGGGGAGGACCAGCCAGTCCCAGCCCTGGGGCAGCGAGTCTGCGGTCGCGTCCGGATGCCCTGCGATCAGCAGTCCGCGCACCGGCTGATCGGTCAGCCGCGGGAGGTCTGCGGCGAGGGCGTGGGCGAGGGCCCGGTTGCGGCGGGCGTGGCCCAGTCCGACTGAGTCGTGTGAATAGAGGACTGCGGTGATGCTCATGGAAGACCACTCTGGTCACCGCAGGTGAAGCAACGATGAGACCAGGATGAGAGTCTCTTCCGAGTTCTCTCATCCTGATCTCATCTGGTTCTCATGAAAGGGTCAGTTGACCGGGCCGGTCCACTTCTCGCCGGGACCCTTCCCGGGTGCATCCGGGACGGTGGACTCTTCGCGGAAGGCGAGCTGGAGCGAGCGCAGCCCGTCGCGCAGCGGCGCGGCGTGGGTCGAGCCGACCTCGGGGGCGGCGGCGGTGATCAGACCTGCAAGGGCGGTGATCAGCTTGCGGGCCTCATCGAGGTCCTTGAGCTCCTCCGCCTTGGGGTCATCGGCGAGGCCGGTCTTGACCGCGGCGGCACTCATCAGGTGCACGGCGACGGTGTTGATCAGCTCCACCGCGGGCACCTCGGAGATGTCGCGGGACCGCTGGTTGACCGCCTGGGCGAGATCGGGATTCTCGGCGTGGTTATTCTGCTCACTCTGCATGCTGGTAAGCTTGTCACAGTCTCATCGGCCGCGCTAAACGCACTCAACACGGCGATCACCTCCCAGTTGAGCTCATTGGGCGCACTGGCCGGTGACTCCCCATTCACCGAATTCCTCACAACAGGAGCTAGACAGATCAGCGAACCACGCATCAACGAACGCATCCGCGTACCAGAAGTCCGCCTTGTCGGCCCCCAGGGGGAGCAGGTGGGCGTCGTGCGCATTGAAGACGCCCTGCGTCTCGCCACTGAGTCCGATCTGGATCTGGTAGAGGTTGCGCCCCAGGCCAAACCTCCCGTCTGCAAGCTGATGGATTTCGGCAAGTACAAATACGAGGCAGCGGTCAAGGCTCGTGAATCACGGAAGAACCAGAGCACCACGGTGCTCAAGGAGGTCCGTTTCCGGCTGAAGATCGATGACCACGACTACAACACCAAGGTCGGTCACGCCCGTCGCTTCCTCGATGCCGGCGACAAGGTCAAGGCCATGATCCAGTTCCGCGGTCGTGAGCAGCAGCGCCCCGAGATGGGTGTTCGGCTCCTGCAGCGCTTCTCCCAGGACGTCGCCGACCTCGGCGCCGTGGAATCCTCCCCGCGCCAGGACGGCCGCCACATGGTGATGGTCGTCGGTCCGCTCAAGACCAAGGCCGAGGCCAAGGCGATGGCGAAGAACCAGGCCAAGAAGGAGGAGCCGACCGAGGCTGACGCCGAGGCCGAGGCTCCCAAGGTGAAGAACGAGCGCCGCTCGCGGAAGAACGCGGAGCGCCTGCCCACGGAGAAGAAGGACGCGACCCCGCTCTCGAACTCCATGGCCGATTATCTGCCGGATGAGCTGAAGAACCTCTAGAGGCCTTCTCTCCTCACGGTGAACCCGCGCACCATTCTCATGACGTAGACTGGTGCGCTGGTTTGTGTGACAGCGCTGCAAGGTGCTGTCGCCACCACCCAAAAGGGGTCTGATGCGTGGATCTCCGTCGCTGCGAGAGCAGCCTCGGCCGCGCGTCGATGACCCACCTCTGCGCCGCCGCGTCAGCAGATGAGCTTCGGCTCGTCGCTGGAGAGCACAGGCGTTGCAGGTCCGAACGACATAAGGAGAACGGCACCATGCCGAAGATGAAGACCCACAGCGGGGCCAAGAAGCGGTTCAAGCTGACCGGTTCTGGCAAGCTCAAGCGCCAGCAGGCCAACCGTCGCCACTACCTGGAGCACAAGTCTTCACGCCTGAAGCGCCGCCTGGCCGGGGACCAACTGGTCACCAAGGCTGACGAGAAGCGCATCAAGCGGATGCTGGGCATCTGAGCCTCAGCACTTTCATCACCGAAGACTTTAAGACTCAAGGAGATATCACGTGGCACGTGTAAAGAGGGCCGTCAATGGCCATAAGAAGCGCCGCAAGGTCCTAGACAGGGCCTCCGGCTACCGCGGACAGCGCTCACGCCTCTACCGCAAGGCAAAAGAGCAGCTGCTGCACTCGTACGTCTACAACTACCAGCACCGCAAGAAGCGCAAGGGTGACTTCCGCCGCCTGTGGATCCAGCGCATCAATGCCGCTGCCCGCTCGCACGGGATGACCTACAACCGCTTCATCCAGGGCCTGAAGGCCGCTGGAGTCGAGGTTGATCGTCGCATGCTTGCTGAGCTGGCCGTCTACGACGCCAACTCATTCGGCGTTCTGGTCGAGACCGCCCGCAAGGCGCTCCCGCAGGACGTCAACGCCGCTCGAGTCTGACTCGACGCAGTGTGACAGAAGGCGCCGTCTCCTCACCGGGGGCGGCGCCTTCTTTGTGCCAGCACCGCTGGCGAAGCACCATTCACGCAGCACCTGCTCCACCGTGCTGAACCTATGAGCACCCCGAGATGCATGAGCAGTCCATTCAGCAGGAGAAGAGAGAATCATGTCCCAGCACACCGACCCCGAGCTCGTCGACAACCCGAAGTCTGACCGCGTCCGCCGCGTGGCGGCTCTTGCCGGGCGGTCCGCGCGCCACAAGCAGGGACTCTTCCTGGCCGAGGGGCCCCAGCCGGTCCGCGAGGCGCTGACGATCTGGCTGCGCCAGTGGGAGCAGGAACAGGGCCCGCAGCCCTTCCCCGAACTGGACGCTCTCTTCTTCGATCCCGCAGCCCTGGAGCGCCACCCCGATGTGCTCGCGCTGCTGGACCGGATGCGCGGGGTGCTCTTCAACCCCGAGACTCAGCTGCCCTCGAACGCCCGGGTCTTTCTGCGCGAAGCCACTCCGGAGGCGCTGCGCGCAATGGGCGACGCCGAGACCTCCCAGGGCATGCTTGCGGTCTGCCGCATCCCCGCTGTCTCCACCCGGCGAGAAGCTCTGGACGCCCAGCTCGAGCAGATCGCCCAGGGTGCCGGGCAGGTCGCGGCCATGCTTCGGCTGCAGGACCCGGGCAACGCCGGCACGATCATCCGCACCGCGGATGCCGCCGGCGCCGGCGCCGTCGTGCTCTCGGCGGGGACCGTGGATCCGTGGAGCCCCAAGGTCGTCCGCTCCGCCGCGGGCTCACACTTCCACGTGCCGATCTTCACCGGGGTCGAACCGGCCGACCTGACCGAGGCGGCCCGCGCCAAGGGCTTCCAGGTGCTCGCCGCCGATGGCCGGGGTGAGACCCAGCTCGCCGAGCTGGCCAACCCCGCGGCCCCCACCCTGTGGCTGTTCGGCCACGAGGCCCACGGACTGACCCACGCTGAGCGCGAGCTCGCCGATCACCGCGTGGCGATCCCGCTCTTCGGAGCTGCCGAATCATTGAACGTGGCCACCGCGGCCACGGTCTGCATGTACTCCACCGCGATGGCTCAGCACGCGCTCTCGGCCGAGGCCACTTCCGACGCCGGAGAGAGCGCGCCCACGGCATGAGCAGGGAGGCCGAGAACACCGGCTTCGACTGCATCCACTGCGGGCAGCCGATTCCCAGACAGCTCGGCGGCAGCTACCGGAACCACTGCCCGCGCTGCCTGTACTCCCGGCATGTGGACATCACCCCGGGCGATCGCGCCGCCGACTGTGGGGCGGCGATGGAACCCATCGGGGTGGACCACACCGGCAAGAAGGGCTTTCTGCTGCTCCACCGCTGCACCCGGTGCGGACAGGTGGATCGGAACCGGCTCGCACCGGATGATGACATGGACCGGGTCATCGAGCTCCAGCGCCCGCATTGACTCAGTGCTGCATCATCCCTCTTGGGTCGGCGCCGTCCGGTTCAGCCGGGCTGGTTGGTGAAGGCGATCCCTGAGGCGCCCCGGCGGTGCGAGCCCACCAGGTGGGTGTCCACCATCCCGATGGCCTCCATCAGGGCGAACGCGGTGGTGGGACCGACGAACCGGAACCCTTCCGCCTTGAGCCGCCTGGCCAGGGCTTCTGACTCCGCTGACCGGGTGGGCACCTGCTCCATCGTCTGCGGCACGGGGGTCTGCTCGGGCTTGTAGGACCAGATCAGCGCGGACAGGCCACCGCGGTCACGCAGCGCCAGGGTGGCCCGGGCATTGCCGATGGTCGCGGTGATCTTCCCGCGGTGACGGATGATCCCGGCGTCGTCGAGTAGCCGCAGGATCTCCTCCTCGGCGTAGTCCGCGACCACCTCGGGATCGAACCCGGCGAAGGCGGCACGGAAGTTCTCCCGCTTGACCAGGATGGTGGACCAGGAGAGGCCGGCCTGAAACCCCTCCAGGCTCAGCCGTTCGAAGAGGCCGTGCTCGGCACGGATCGGCATCCCCCATTCGGTGTCGTAGTAGCGCAGCATCATCGCGCTGCCGAGCGCCCAGGGTGTGCGGGGCAGACCGTCGGGGCCGATCGCGGGTCCGGAGGTCATCGCAGAGGTCGTCGCAGGAGTCGTCTCGGGGGTCGCGTCAGAAGTCACAGCACCAGGGTAGCGCTGTCCACCACGCCGGTAGTTGTACAATGCAACCATATGCTGGCGGTCGCTGGTAGAACAGCACCATGACACAGCACAGCTCGAGCATCTTCTCCGACCTGGACCACTTCGTCACCCATCCCCGCCTCGGCGGTCTCACGCTGAGCCCCGACGGGTCCCGGCTGGTCACCACCGTCTCCACGGTCAACACCGCAGGTGATGGCTACACCGGTGCGCTCTGGGAGATCGACCCCAGCGGCGCCCGTCCCGCCCGCCGGCTCACCCGCAGCCCCAAGGGCGAGGGTGCTCCGGGGTTCTCTGCCACAGGTGATCTCTACTTCACCTCGGACCGCCCGGGGGAGAAGCCCGAGGAGAAGAGCTCCGCCCTGTACAGGCTCCCCGCGGACGGAGGTGAATCGGTGCTGGTCAGTCGACGCGCCGGTGGCGTGAGTCAGCCGCACTGCGCCCAGCAGGGGTCCACCATCCTGCTCACCGCGCCGCTGCTCCCCGGGGCCGGCTCCGAGGAGGCGCACGAGCAGCTGCACCGGCAGCGCGAGGAGGCCTCGGTCAAGGCGATCCTGCACACCGGATACCCGATCCGCTTCTGGGACCACGATCTCGGACCGGCCCGCCCGAGCCTGTTCGCCCTGGAGTCCACGGCCGACGCCGCGGCCCTCCCCACGGATTCCGAGCAGGCGAGCCTTCGCCACCTCACCGAGGGTCTCGGAGCTCGCTTCGGCGGAGACGTGGAGGTCAGCCCGGATGGCACCGTCGCGCTGATCAGCGTCGTCGTGCCCGAAGTCCGGGCCGGTCAGCGCACCGCTCTGGCGGTGGTGGACACCGCCACCGGTGAGCGTCGGATCATCGCGGACGAACCCGGGTACACCTTCAGCGCCGGGGGGATCAGCCCCGATGGGCTTAGCGCCGCCGTCGTGCGCTCTGCCCAGCCGACGCCGCAGCGAGCCCCGCAGCCGCAGCTGCACCTTCTGGACCTGCACACCGGCGCGCTGACCCGGCTCGCCGAGGACGCTGACCTGTGGCTCACCCCCGCGGCCTGGCTGCCGGACGGCTCAGGACTGCTCGCGCTGGCCGACCAGGGCGGACGCGGTCCGGTCTTCCGCGTGGACGCCACCAGCGGTGCGGTGGAGCAGGTCACCACCGAGGACGCCACCTACTCCGCCGTCGTCGTGGCCCCTGACGGTCACACCGCCTACGGGATGCGCTCCAGCTACGCCTTCCCCGAGGAGGTGGTCTCGATCGACCTGAGCACGGGGGAGGCCGCGCGGCTGCAGAATCCCCATGTGCGTCCGGAGCTGCCCGGCACGCTGACCGAGGTCACCACCACCGGGGCCGACGGTGCGCCGGTGCGGGCCTGGCTTGCGCTTCCCGCCTCCGCCTCGACGGAGCAGCCGGCACCGCTGCTGCTCTGGATCCACGGCGGGCCGCTGAACTCCTGGAACGCCTGGACCTGGCGGTGGAACCCCTGGCTGATGGTGGAGCAGGGCTACGCGGTGCTGCTGCCCGACCCGGCGCTGTCCACCGGTTATGGGCAGAACTTCATCCAGCGCGGCTGGAACTCCTGGGGAGGACATCCCTTCACCGATCTGATGGCGATCACCGACGCCACCGAGGCGCGGAAGGACATCGACCCGACGCGCACCGCCGCGATGGGCGGCTCCTTCGGCGGGTACATGGCGAACTGGATCGCCGGGCAGACCGACCGATTCTCCGCGATCGTCACCCATGCCTCGCTGTGGGCGCTGGATCAGTTCGGCCCCACCACGGACTTGGCCTCGTACTGGCGCAACGAGCTCGATGAGCGGATGGCCGCGGAGCACTCACCGCATCTGCATGTGGAGAAGATCGTGACCCCGATGCTGGTCATCCATGGCGACAAGGACTACCGGGTGCCGATCGGGGAGGGGCTGCGGCTCTGGTACGAGCTGCTCGCGAAATCGGGGCTGCCGGCGGATGAGGACGGACACAGCGCACACCGGTTCCTCTACTTCCCCGACGAGAACCACTGGGTGCTCAGCCCTGCGCACGCGAAGATCTGGTACCAGGTGGTCTCGGGCTTCCTCGCCGAGCATCTGCTGGGCGAGGCGGCCGCGCTGCCGGAGGAGCTGGGACTCACCGCGCCGGCCGCGGACCAGCAGCCCGTCCGCGGGCATCTGGGGTCTCCCGCGGGACGCGCAGCCGCATCCGTCGCTTCCTGAGGGCTGTCGGGGAATCCGTCGCACAGCGATGCGCCTTGGGAGGGAGGTGCTGGTGTCAGCGACGGATCTCGAAGCCTGCCTGCGGCAGCGAGGCGAGATCCGCCTCGGTCGCCTCACGCTGCTGCACCTCGGTCACCTCGGCGGACTCGGGTCCCTTCCCGGCCCAGCGCAGCAGCGCGTCCACCGCTGGACCGTCGCCGCCGACCAGGAGCTCCACCGCGCCGTCGGCGGTGTTTCTGACCCATCCGATCAGTCCCAGGTCATCGGCCTCGGCCTTCGTCGATGCGCGAAAGGTCACCCCCTGCACCCGACCGGTGATCTGCGCGTGGGTTCCGGTCGTGCATCCCGAGGGAGCGAGGGGCTGTTCGGAATCGGGAGGTGAGAGGGGTTCAGTCATGCGCCCAGTCAAACACCCTCAGGGTCCAGCCACCAGGTCCCGCCCGTCTGCGGGCGCGGTGGGAGGCGCCCGCAGGTGGCTCGAGACAGGATCGCCGCGGCGCGCCAGGCTCAGGCCGGCGCGGAGGCTCAGGCCGAGGCTTCGGCGGGCTCGTGCGAGAACACCAGCGCTCCGTCGATCCAGGTGTGCAGCACCCGGTTCCTGGTGTCCAGCGGATCTCCGGACCAGAGCGCGAGGTCCGCGTCCTTGCCCGGCTCCAAGGTCCCCACTCGATCTGACACCCCGAGCACCTCGGCCGGGTTGATCGTGATCGCCCGAAGCGCCTCGACCGGGTCCATGCCCTCGCGCACCGCGAGGGCCGCCTGATGGATCAGGAACTCGATGGGCACCACGGGATGATCGGTGATGATCGAGACCTTCACCCCGGCGCGGGCGAGGATCCCCGGGGCCCTGGGGCTGCGGTCGCGGACCTCCACCTTGGAGCGCGAGACGATCATCGGCCCGTAGAGCACCGGAATGCCGCGATCGGCGATGACGTCGGCGAGCTTATAGGACTCGGTGCCGTGATCCAGGACCAGCTCATAGCCGAACTCATCGGCCAGGCGCAGCGCGGTGGCGATGTCATCGGCGCGGTGGCAGTGCTGGCGCCAGGGGATCTTGCGGTCGAGCACCAGCGCCAGCGCCTCGGAGACGAGATCCCCGGGCCGGTCCGCCGGGTCCTTGGCCTGCCAGTTCCTGGCCTCGGTGAAGGCCTTGCGGATGGTCATCGCGACCCCGAGCCGGGTGTTCGGGGTCTGCTTGCGCTCCCCATAGATCCGCTTGGGGTTCTCACCCAGGGCTGACTTCAGGCCCGAGGGGGAGCGCAGCACCATCTCGTCCACGATCCGCCCCTGGGTCTTCAGCGCCACAGCGAGCCCGCCGATCGGATTGGCCGACCCCGGATTCACGTTCACGGTGGTGATGCCCGCGGCCCGGGCGTCGGCGAAGCCGATCTCCGCCGGGTTGATCGCATCCAGGGCGCGCACGGCCGCGGTCACCGGATCGGTGGTCTCGTTGACATCGGCGCCGGCCCAGCCCTCGCCCTCCTCATGGACCCCCAGGTGCACGTGGGCATCGATGAGTCCCGGCAGCACCCAGCCGCCGGCGGCATCGATGACCTCATGCTCGGCAGGATGGTCCACAGCGGGCCCCAGGGCCGCGATCCGGCCCTCGGTGACCACCAGGGAGCCGTCGAAGGGCTCACCGCTGATGGGCAGGATGTGCGCATTGCTGATGACATAGTTTCTCTGAGCAACCATGTGGGGACTCTAGCGCACTCGCCTTGCTGAGAACGCTTCTGCGTCCGGCTCGCAGCTTGGGAGATCTCGGCGGAACGCAGGAGAATGGTGCCACGATGCACCACCATGATCACGGCGCCCGCGCCGACGACCCTGCCTCCTCCGAGACTGCCGCACGCACGCGCTCACACCGCCGTCGGCTGGCGATCGCCTGCGCCATCACCGTGGGTGTCGTCCTGGCGCAGGCCATCGGGGCCTGGGTCACCGGTTCGCTGGCGCTGCTCACCGATGCCGTGCATTCACTCACCGACAGCATCGGCCTCGGTGTCGCCCTGGTCGCGGCGGGACTGATGCACCGGGCCGCCACATCCCAGCGCACCTGGGGCTTCCGGCGCGTGGAGATCCTGGCGGGGCTGCTGCAGGCGACGCTGCTGCTGGGCGTGGGCATCTACGCCGCGGTGGAGGGGATCGGCAGGCTCAGCGCACCGCCCGCAATTCTGCACATCGAGCTGCTGATCTTCGGGGCAGTCGGTCTGACCGGCAACGTGATCTCGCTGCTGGTGCTCGCCTCGGGCCGGAAGGCCAACTTCAACATGCGTGCCGCGTTCCTCGAGGTCACCGCCGATGCGCTGGGATCGCTGGCGGTGATGGTGGCAGCCGTCGTGATCTGGACCACCGGCTGGCAGCAGGCCGACGCCGTGGCCGCGCTGGCCATCGCCGCACTGATCATTCCGCGTGCGCTGCTGCTGCTGCGCGAGACCGCGCGAGTGCTGCTGGAGTTCGCCCCTCGCGGGCTTGACCTGGAGCAGGTCAGGGCGCACATGCTGGCCCAGGACCATGTCCAGGAGGTCCACGACCTGCACGCCTCCACGGTCGCGACCGGGCTGCCGGTGATCTCCGCCCATGTGGTCCTCGATGACGCCTGCTTCCGCGAAGGCTGCGTGCCGGAGACGCTGAGCCGGCTGAAGACCTGCGTGGCCGAACACTTCGACGTGGCGGTGGAACACTCCACCTTCCAGCTCGAGCCGCGCAGCATCGCCGCCGGTGAGACCCACACCCACGCCTGAGCAGCCCCCTCGACCACCCCTGTGCACATGCCTGAGCGGGCGCCCGGTAGGCTGTGCGGTCATGAGCATTCCACCGCACAGATCCGCCTCCCCCTGGTTCCGCGGCGCTCCGCTGGCCGGGATCGCGCTGGCAGCGGCGCTGGCCCTGGCGGGCTGCGGCGATGCAGATGCTGAGCAGAGCGATCCCGCGCTCGCCGACGACGACGCGGACGACGCGGACGCCGGGGACGCTCAGCTCGCCGAGGCCGAAGACGAGGACGGCGAGGCGGGCGGCGCCGGTCCGGACGGCTCCGAGGAGCCATTCGCCTCCGCAGAGATCGCTGACGTGGCGGGCAACGACATCGGCACGGTGAGCTTCTCCGAGGTCGAGAACGGCGTGCTCATCGAGGCCGAGGTCCACGACGTCGACGCAGGCTTCCGCGGCATCACCATCCACGAACGCGGCGTGTGCGAGCCGGTGTCCAGCTCGGAGGACGGCGTGTTCGGAGACTTCGAGTCCTCCGGCGGTCACCTGGTAGGGACCATGGAGGAAGACATGGGCATCGTGGAGGGCGAAGAGGCTCCGCAGGAGGAAGCTCCGGAGACCGACCTGAATGACCTCACCGAGGAGGTCCCGCCCGCAGAGCCCGAAGCAGTGACCCACCCCGGCCATGCCGGAGATCTGCCGAACCTGCTGGTGAACCAGGACCGGACCGGCTGGCTGAGCCTGGTCAGCGATCGACTCGCGCCGGAGGACCTGCTCAGCGCAGAAGGCAGCTCCGTGATCATCCACGCCCAGGCGGACAACCATGGCAACGTCCCCGAGCGCAATTTCGGCCCCGACGCCGAGACCCTGACCAGTGGAGACTCCGGGAGCCGCGTGGCCTGCGGCGTCGTCGAGGAGCAGTAGGACACACTTGCCGTAGCACGGATCACACCGGAGCATGGTCCGCACTCCATGAGCACGACTCGATTGCTGAGAGATCAGCCCCATAGATATAGTCGAACACTGGTGTGCCGGGAAGACTGGTCGGCGATGAGCTTCACCGCGCCGTTTCACCCGCACCGACTGGAGGCACCATGCACTCGCGAAGACCTTCCATGCGCTCATGCGCGCCGGCGGTGGTCCGCCGATGACGCTCATGGTGCTCCTGATGCTGACTCTGGCCCTGGTCCCGATCGCCGCCCTGGTCCACCGCGCCCTCGGTCGCGACACCGGCTTCTTCGCCGCCGTGGCGCTGACCGGCATCGGGGTGGCCACGCTGCCGTGGCTGAGCACCTTGCTGGATGGGGGAGTGATCGAGGAGCACCTTCCCTGGATCCCCACGGTCGACGTCGGCCTCAGCCTGCGCCTGGACGGGCTCGGGATGGTCTTCCTGCTGCTGATCCTCTTCATCGGCGCCCTGGTGATGGCCTATTCGGCCCGCTACTTCTCGGTCAAGAAGAAGACCTCGGACTATTACCTGTGGATGCTGATGTTCGTCTTCGCGATGAGCGGGATGGTCATCGCCGATGACCTGATCCTGCTCTTCGTGTTCTGGGAGTTCACCACGCTGTGCTCCTTCTTCCTGATCAACCGCTCCGGAGACAAGGCCCCGGCCCCGGCCCAGCGCACGCTGCTGATCACCGCCGCAGGCGGGCTGGGCCTGCTCACCGCGGTGCTGCTGATCATCGTGGAGACCGGCACCACGTCCATGTCCGAGGCGCTCACGCACAGCGCCTGGCAGGACAACACCACCTTCACCTCGGTGGTCGCGGTGCTCATCGCCTTCGCCGCCTTCACCAAGTCCGCGCAGTTCCCCTTCCACCTGTGGCTTCCCGATGCGATGGTCGCCCCCGCGCCGGTCTCGGCCTACCTCCACGCCGCGGCCATGGTCAAGGCCGGCATCTACCTGCTGCTGCGCTTCTCTCCGGTCTTCGAAGAGTCCACGCTGTGGCAGGTGCTCCTGATCAGCTGTGGTCTGACCACCGCACTGATGGGCGCCCTCTTCGCCCTGCAGCGCCACGACATCAAAGAGATCATGGCCTACTCCACGGTCTCGCAGCTGGGCTTCCTGGTCGCCGTCATCGGCATCGGCACCCCCACCGCGCTGGTGGCCGCCACGATCCACGTGGTCGCCCACGCATTGTTCAAGTCCGCGCTGTTCATGATGGTGGGCATCATCGAGCACGAGGCGCATTCGCGAGACATCCGACGGCTCAACGGACTGAGCAGGACCATGCGCATCTCGCTGGTCATCACCCTGATCTCCTCACTCTCCATGGCCGGGGTCCCGCCGCTGCTGGGCTTCGTCTCCAAGGAGCACCTGCTCGCCGGGTTCCTCTCCGCGGACATGCCCGCCGCGCTGACCTGGACGCTGACGTGCATGGCCGTTCTCGCCGCCATCGGCACCTTCGCCTACTGCGGCCGGATCGTGCTCGGCGCGTTCACCAGCTACACCGGCACCGGGTCCAAGGACGAATACCACGAGCCCATCGACCCCACCACGCCCCATGAGGCGCCCGCCAGCTTCTACCTGCCGGCGCTGCTGCCCGCCGCCGCGGGCCTGGTGCTCGGCTTCACCCCCTTCGTCTTCGACGGGCTGATCACCCGGGCCGGCGAGGATGCTCAGACCGGGACCTATGCGGCGGAGTTCGCGCTCTGGCACGGCTTCAACACCGAGCTGATGCTCTCCGCGGTGATCGTCGGCGGCGGCCTGCTCGTCGTCGCGATGCGAGCCCGCCTGGACAACCTGATTCCGCGCAGGATCCTGCCGTTCACCGGCGTCGAACTGGCCGAGTCCATGCGACTGGGGGCCATCAACTTCGGCCGCCGGGTCGGAGACATCACGCGCAGCGACGTGCACGCGGTGCACCTCGCCCCTCCGGGCATCCTGCTTGCCGGCGTGTTCATCGCCGGCCTGGTCGCCGCGCCGGTGGTCGGAGAGTTCGATCCCGGCAACACCCGGATGACCGACTGGGTGCTGATCGGGCTGCTGGTCTTCTTCCTGGCCGGCACGGTCATCGCCGAGAACCGCGCCGCCGCGGTCGTCCTCGCCGGCGGCGCCGGGTTCGTGGTCGCCGCCTGGTACTTCGCGCTCGGCGCGGTGGATGTGGGCATGACCCAGCTGCTCGTGGAGATCCTCACCGTGGTGGTGCTGGTCCTGGTGCTGCGCAAGCTGCCCAAGCGCTTCCACAACGTCACCCGCACCCGGCGCAGCGTCGCCATCGCGGTGGCCCTGTCCTTCGGCGTGATGGCCTTCGCCGCCACCTTCGCACTCACCGGCCGGCGCGGACAGTCCCCGGTCGCCGAGTGGTACCTGCTCAACACCTACGAGGAGACCGGCGCGCTCAACGCGGTGAACTCCATCCTGGTGGACTTCCGCGCGCTGGACACCTTCGGAGAGCTCACCGTGCTCGGCGTTGCAGGCTTCGCGATCCTGGCGCTGCTGAACTCCTCCTTCGCCACCTCGGACAACGAGCCGCCCGCCTCGCGGCAATGGTCCGGGACCCCGCTGGATCATGCCGGGGACAACACCACCGCCATGCGCAGCGTCTTCAACTGGATGGCGCCGTTCATCGTGCTGCTCTCGCTGATCCTGCTGCTGCGCGGCCACTACGAGTCCGGCGGCGGGTTCATCGCCGCGCTGGTCGCCGGCGGCTTCTTCGCGCTGCGCTACCTGGTCGCCCCCTCCGACACCTCGGTGAAGCTGCGCTTCGACTATGCGCTGGTCATCGTCGGCGGCATCATCACCGGCGCGGCCATCGGCTTCGCCGGCTTCCTCGAGGGTTCCTATCTGCGCCCGATCGTGATCGTGGAGGGACTCCCGATGCCCTGGGGCTCCGAGGCCGGGTTCTCACTCACCACGGCGCTGATCTTCGACGTCGGCATCTATCTCGCCGTGATCGGCGCGGTGCTGGTCGCGCTGGACCGGCTCGGTCAGGCGCAGCGCTACCCTGCGGAGCTGCTCAAGGCACACCGCCGCGCGCGCGGCACCAGCGAATCTGAGCTCTCCACGCTGAAGGTCCCCGCCGGCTATCACGCCGACCCCGGCGACCTTCCGTTCGAAGTGCAGGCGGATGAGTCCTGGCCCGGGGTTCACCCGGACATCGAACCGAAAGGGGTGAACGACCGATGAGCATCGCCATCGCCGTCGGGCTGCTCACCGCCGCGGCCGTCTACCTGTTCATGCAGCGCGGAATGGTGCGGATCGTGCTGGGCTTCGTCCTGGCCAGCCACGCCGCGAACCTGATGTTCTTCGCGGCAGGCAACACCGCCTACCGCGGCGTGCCCTATATCGGCTCCGGCGAGCTCGGCGAACAGGCCGACCCGCTGCCGCAGGCCTTCGTGCTGACCGCCATCGTGATCGCATTCTCCATCACCATGTTCATGGTGACCCTGGCGATCACCACCACCACCGACGACGACACCGAGGACGTCGAGGTCTCGCCGGCCCTGCTGCTCGCCGCTGACCGCGGCGACACCAACGACGCCGGCTTCTTCGGTCTGACCACGGAGTCCGGCGACATCGTGGTGGAGCGCGGAGAGGACGAGACCGGAGACCCCTGGCCGGAGAAGACGCCGGGGACTGCCTCCTCCGCCGAGCCCGGGGCGACAGCGCCTCAGGCGACGGCGCCCACCGAGACCCAGGAGGGAGACGCCCGATGACCGAGATACTTCCTCCGCTGCTTCCGCTGGCGGTCGGCATACCGCTGCTGCTCGCCGCCGTCGGCGTCATGCTGCGCAAGAAGCGTCTGGCCCGCCACATGATCAGCCTGGGCACCCTGGCCGCGCTCTTCATCTTCGCGGTGCTGCTGGTGATCGCCACCGGCGACGGGACCGTGCTGGTCCACCAGGTCGGGCTCTGGGACTACGGGGTCTCGATCCCGTTCGTGGTCGACGCACTCTCCGCGCTGGTGCTGATGATCATGTCGGTGCTGGCCTTCGCCAGCGTGCTCTTCGCCATGGCCACCCACGAGGCCCGGGCTCGGTTCTTCCACCCCTTCGTGTTGGTGCTCATGGCTGGCGTCTCCGGGGCGCTGATGACCGGAGACATCTTCAACCTCTTCGTGTTCATCGAGGTCATGCTGCTTCCGTCCTATGGCCTGCTGGCCATGATGGGCGCCAAGCTCGGCGCCCACGGGGCGCGGATCTATGTCTCGGTGAACCTGCTGGCCTCCACGCTGCTTCTGGTGGGCATCGCCCTGGTCTACGCGACCGCGGGCACCGTGAACCTGGCGGAGCTGCATGGGGCGGGCAAGGATGACCCCGCCGTCGCCCTCGCCGGTGGCGTGGTGCTGACCGCCGTCGCGATCAAGGCTGCGGTGGTGCCGGTCCACGGCTGGCTGACCCGCACCTATGCGATGACCTCCCCGGCGGTCACCGCGCTGTTCTCCGGGATCCATACCAAGGTCGCGATCTACGTGATCTACCGGATCTACTCGCTGCTCTTCGACGGCGACGAGCGCTTCCTCTGGGTGGCTCTGGTGATCACCTCAGCCACCATGCTCATCGGCGTCCTCGGCGCGGTGGGGGAGAAGACCACCCGGTCCATCCTGGTCTTCCACATGATCAGCCAGATCGGCTACATCCTGATCGGCGTCGGACTGTTCACCCTGCTGGGGCTCACCGCCGCGATCTTCTATCTGCTCCACCACATGATCGTGAAGGCCTCGCTCTTCCTCTCCACCGGCGCGATCGAAGAGACCTATGGCACCGGAGAGATCGACAAGCTCGGCGGCATGCTCAAACGTGAGCCGCTGATCGCGGTGACCTTCATGGTGGCCGCGCTCTCGCTGGCCGGGCTGCCGCCCTTCTCCGGGTTCGTCGCGAAGTTCGCGATCATCCAGGCCACCCTGGCCGAATCCCACTACTGGGTGGCCGCCGTGGCGGTGGTGGTCTCGATCTTCACGCTGCTCTCGATGCTGAAGATCTGGACCGGCGTGTTCATGGGGTCAGAGCCCGACGACCTGCAGGAGCGCGCGCTGACCTATCAGCAGCGCATGCACGGCAAGCGCTACCTGCGGGTGCAGGCGCAGGCCGAGACCCCCACGCTGACCATCGGACCGCCGACGGCGACCACCACCGCGGTGCTCGCCGGCAAGCAGGCCGTCAAGGTCCCCTTCAAGCTGATCTTCCCGGCGATCCTGCTGGCCGCGATCACCCTGTTCTTCGGACTCGGGGCAGAGCTTCTGATGGGCTGGTCGGAGACCGCGGCAGAGAACCTGCTCAACCCATTGGACTATGTGAGGGCGGTGAGCGGCGCATGATGAGCTGGTCATTTCGGATCATCGGATTCCTCTTCTGGTACGCCAAGGAGTTCATCATCTCGAACTACACGGTGACCGCCGAGGTGCTGCGTCTGCGCGGACGTTCCAAGATGCGGCCCGCGATCATCGCGGTGCCGGCCGCCTCGCGCAGCGACAGCGAGTGGACGATGATCTCCTCGCTGATCACGCTGACCCCGGGCACGCTGACCATCACCATCTCCAAGGAGCACGGCATCCTCTACGTGCACGGGATGTTCGTGGAGAGCCGCGAGCAACTGGTGGCCGAGATCCAGGAGATGGAGGACCGGCTGCTGCGCGCGATGCGGCGGGTCCCCGGGGACCTGAGCCGTCCGACCCAGCTTCCGGTGGTCCGTCCGCTGGATGAGGCAGGTGAGAGCCGATGATCTCCGAATGGACTCTCGAGGTCGCGCTGATCCTGCTGGCCATCGGCATGGTCATCGCCGCCGTGCGCGGGCTGATCGGCCCACGCACCATGGACCGGGCCGTGGCCGCAGACCTGATCTTCTTCGCGACCATCGGCTTCGTCGCCCTGATCGGACTGCGCACCAATATCGAGGCGCTCTTCGACATCATCCTCATCGCCACGCTGCTGGGCTTCATGGCGGCGCTGTCGATGGCACGACTCGGATCAGGAGGTCGCCGCTGATGGAACCGGATCACATCGCCGACATCTTCGGCCTGGTGTTCGTCTTCGTGGGCATCGCCACGATCGTCATCTCCGCGATCGGGCTGTTCAAGCTGCCCGATCTCTACCTGCGCGCCTCGGCGGTGGGCACCTCCGCGGGACTGGGGGTGGCGTCCATCGTCTTCGGCGCGCTGCTGATGGATTTCAGCGGACTGAACCTGGTCAAAGCGATCATCGCGATCGTCGCTCAGCTGCTCACCTCGGCAGTGGGATCCATGGCCATCGCCAGGGCTGGATACCTCAACAACGCCCTGCCCGCTCCGATCACACATATCGACGAGCTGGCTATGACCAGACGTGAGGTGTCAGGGGGTCGTTGAACAGTTGGTCCTGAGGTCACATGCCGATAGTTTGAGTCCATGAGCGCTCATTCCGACCCGCAGGGTCACCCCAAGAATTCCAACCCGGCAGGCCGCGCCGCTGGTGCCCTGAAGGCCCATCGTGCACCCCGGCACCAGATCGAGGACGGGGGCCGCTCCGGTGCCACCGTGCACCAGGGTGACCAGCTGCGCGTCGGCACCCTCTCCGCGGCGGCGGACCAGCCGTTCATGGTCAAGAACCGCCAGCGTGAGGACTTCGAGGAGTCCATCTCCGGGGACAGCGAGGACCACAAGACGTCCTCCCCGGTGAAGCTGACCGGCACCACCTGGAAGTACAGCGCCAAGCGGACCCTCACGGAGTTCGGTCGCGACAGCTGCACGGATCTTGCCGCAGGGCTGACCTACTACACGGTGCTCTCGGTCTTTCCGGCGCTGATCGCGCTGGTCTCGCTGATGTCATTCGTCGGCGAGGGTGAACGGACCCAGGAATTCCTGCTCTCCACCGCCGCGCAGATGCTCGAGTCCGACACCATGGAGCAGATCAGACCGGCCATCGAAGCCATCACGAGCGTGGAGGGTGCAGGTATCGGGCTGGCGCTCGGCCTGCTCACCGCGCTGTGGACCGCCTCGAACTACGTCAACGCCTTCTCCCGGTCGATGAACCGGGTCTACGAGGTGGAAGAGGGCCGCTCGCTGCTGAAGCTGCGTCCGATCTTCTACCTGGTCACCGCGGGGCTTCTCGTGCTGGTGGCCACCGCGGTCTTCCTGCTCCTGATCTCGGGGCCCATCGCCCGGGCGGTGGGGGACACCGTGGGGCTCGGCGAGACCGCCGTGACGATCTTCAACTGGGCCACCTATCCCGCGCTGCTGATCGTGGCTGTGATCTGCATCGCGATGCTCTATCACGTCACGCCGAATCTGCGTCAGCCCGGGGTCCGCTGGATCTCCGCCGGCGCCGTGCTGGCCATCTTGGTCATGGTGCTCGCGACTGCTGCGGTGTTCTTCTATGTGTCGAACTTCGGGAACTACGAGGCCACCTACGGCGCGCTGGCAGGCGTCATCATCTTCCTGATCTGGGTCTACATCATGAACCTGGTGCTGCTGCTGGGCGCCGAGTTCGACTCCGAACTGGAACGCGGACGCCAGCTGCAGAGCGGCATCGAGGCCGAGCGCACCATCATGCTTCCACCCCGGGACATGGGCACCGCAGAGAAGAAGTCCAAGAAGTATGAGGACCTCGTGGCGCAGGGCCAGGCGCTGCGCATGACTCAGGGTGAGACCTCCGATCCCGAGGCCTCCTGGCGGCGCTGAGCACCACACCCGGCACAGCGACGTAACACTCTGACTTATTCGCAGGTCAGCCCCCGTTACCAATGAGTAGCAGAAGTCTGATCCGAATGTTGCTTACGTGTTTCAAGCGGTAAAGTGGCGCTCCTCACATAACGTGCGGACATGTGACCGCCTGGTAACTCCCGTGCGATTCCCTGGGCGGAATCGCACGGGAGTTTCTCTTTCTCCAGGTGGCCGTTGCATGTTTCACGCATGTTTTCGCGGGTTGATCGGACGCAGAATCGAGCCGTGATCTGGGTCATATCTCAGTCGGTTGAGTCGGGTAACGATTCCATCACACGCGTTGAAATGGCCAACCGGCCAGTCGTGCCGACCGTAGTCTGGTTCGCACATTGAACCGGTGTTAGATGGGTCACCTTCTCGAGGGATGAGGGGAAGAAATCGCGCCGGTCACATCGCATTGAAGGATGAGGAGCAACTGTGAAACTGAGGAAACTCTCTGCGGCGACGGCCATTCTGGCCACCGGCGCACTCGTGCTCTCCGGCTGCACCCCCGGAGGCGACAACGACGACGCCGAGGCTGAAGAAACGTCCAACGGCGAAAATGGCGGCAACACCGACGCGATCACCGCGGAGGGGCAGCAGTTCACCACCGAGCCGGAGGACACCGGCAAGGCAGACACCAGTGACCTGGAGACCATGGATGACGAGATCTCGGTCTCCATCGGTGAGACCGAGTTCATCAGCTACCAGGGGTTCACCCCGGAGACCTACAGCACGTACAACTCCGTCGTGGTCAACCGACTCTTCGACGGCTTCGGCTACTGGGGCACCGACAACGTCTGGTACCCCAATGAGGACTTCGGCTCCTACGAGGTCACCAGCGAGGATCCCTTCACCGTGGAATACACCATCGGAGAGGATGTCAGCTGGTCAGACGGCACACCGGTGACCGTCGCGGACTACGTGCTCGACTGGGCGTATCAGAACGCCGAGCTCACCAACTCCGATGATGAGCCGCTCTTCAACGGCATCTCCCAGACCTACGGCGAACGCGTGCTCGAAGGCCCCCAGGGTGACCCCGAGGGCAAGACCTTCACCATCGAGTACACCGAGCCCTTTGCCGACTGGGAGATCCTGGTGGGCTCGGCGCTGCCGGCTCATGTCGTCGCAGAGCAGAGTGACATGGAGCTCGATGAGCTGGTCACCGCGGTGCGCGAGGCTGACACCGAGGCGCTGGAACCGGCAGCTGAGTTCTGGAACGACGGCTGGTTCACCGATCCAGGTGAGTTCCCCGATGAGGAGCTGATTCCCGTGACGGGCCCCTACAAGCTGGACAACTGGCAGGCCGGGGAGTCACTGACCATCACCGCGAACGAGGAGTACTGGGGCAACGCGCCGGGCACCGAGCGCATCGTCTACCGCTTCGTCAACGACGGCCAGCACGTCCAGGCCCTGGAGAACGGCGACCTCAACATCGCCCGTCCGCAGGCCACCGTCGACACCCGCGGCCAGCTCGAGCGTCTCGAAGATGACTTCGTGCTGCACGAGGGTGAGGCCGCCACCTGGGAGCACCTTGACTTCAACTTCAACGACGGTGCCTTCAGCGACAGCCTCGAACTGCGGGAGGCCTTCGCGATGTGCGTGCCCCGCCAGCAGATCGTCAGCAACCTGATCGAGCCGGTCAACCCCGAGGCCTCGGTGCTCAACGCCCGCGAGTCGCTGAGCTTCGAGGAGAACTACGAGGAGATCGTCTCCGAGAGCTATGAGGGCACCTACGACGAGGTCGATGTCGAAGGCGCCCGCGAGATCCTCGAGGCTGAGGACGCCGTCGGCACCGAGGTGCGCATCGGCTACGCCGGACCGAACCCGCGTCGCACGGACACCGTCGCCGAGATCCAGGCCTCCTGTGATGAAGCAGGCTTCGAGATCGTCGACGAGGGAAGCGAGGACTTCTTCGCTCCGGGCGGTGCCCTGGAGACCGGTGACTACGAGGTTGCGCTCTTCGCCTGGGCCGGTTCGGGCCAGGTCGTCTCGGGGCAGAACATCTACTCCACCGATCGCCCGCAGAACTACGGCGGCTACTCCAACGAGACCGTGGACGACCTGTTCAACCAGCTCGCGACGACTGAGGATGCCGACGAGCAGCAGGAGATCATCATCGGAATCGAGCAGGAGCTCTGGGGCGACCTGTTCGGGATCCCGCTCTACGTGCACCCGCAGCTCTCCGGCTCGGACATCACGATCAGCAACGTCCGCGACACCGCGTCGCAGGACCAGATCATGTGGAACGCCGAGCAGTGGCAGCGCGCCGAGTGATCTCAGCAGTCCGCAGGTCCCTCTCCGCTGAGCACCTCAGCTGATCAGGACCATCGACATCAGTGGGGTTCGATCCGGAAGAACTCCGGATCGAACCCCACTGATGCTTCCCCCACAGCTCGTGGAAGGTACAACCACCCCGTGTACAGCTATGTTCTGAAACGACTCCTCAGCGCCATCGCGGTGCTCTTCGGCGCCTCCCTGCTCGTCTTCGTCCTGGTGATCAACTCCGGTGATCCGCTCCTGGAGCTGCGCGAGTCCAATGCCGACAACGTCGAATTCCTGATCCAGCAGCGCATCGACTTCATGAACCTGGATCAGCCCTGGTACTCCAGGTACTGGATCTGGCTCTCCGGGATCGCCGGCTGCGCCGTCGGCGCCTGCGACTTCGGCACCAATATGAGCGGACAGGATGTCGGCGCCATGGTGGCGAACTCGGCGTCCTCCACGCTGCGCCTGGTCTTCCTGGCCACCATCCTCTCGATCAACATCGGCATCCTCACCGGCATCGTCACCGCGATCCGGCAGTACTCCTCCCTGGACTACGCGGTCTCGTTCTTCGTCTTCCTCTTCTTCTCGCTCCCGGTATTCTGGGCCGCGGTGCTGGCCAAGGACTGGATGGGCATCACCTACAACAACTGGCTGCGTGAACCACACTTCAGCTGGACGCAGATCTTCATGGTCGCGGCGGTCGCCGCGATCCTGGTGCCGCTGATCATCGGCGGCTCCGCCCGGCGGCGGCTGCTCACCGGTGCGGTGATGTTCGGCTTCGTGATGATCGCCATGCCGCTGCTGGACTCGTTGAACTACGCCCGAGAGCCCCGGCTCGGCCCCGCGCTGATCACGCTTCTGGGCATCGGACTCGCCTTCGGTCTGACCGCCCTGCTCTCCGGACTGAGGAACCGCAGCGTGCTGTACTCGGCGCTCACCGTGGTCGGGCTCGGCCTGGTCTCCTACTACGCCACCTTCTGGCTGCTGATCGACCCTCCGGGCGGCTGGCTGAGCATCGTCGGCCTCTTCGTGGTCACCATCACCGTCGCCGTGCTCGTGGGTCGAACCATGGGCGGCCACGCGAAGGGGCAGGCTGTGGCGGTCAGCGTGATCACCGCCTCGCTCTTCGCAGTCATGGTGCTGCTGGACCACTTCATGCGGGCCTGGCCCGAATTCCTGGGCATGAAGCCGCGTCCGATCGCCACGATCGGCTCATCCTCGCCGAACTTCAGCGGGGACTTCTGGCAGGTCTCCCTGGACCAGGGCACTCAGCTGATCCTGCCCACCACGATCCTGATGCTGGTCTCGGTGGCCACCTACACCCGGTACACCCGCAGCTCCATGCTGGAGGCCGTCAACCAGGACTACATCCGCACCGCACGCGCCAAGGGCGTCAACGAGCGCACCGTCGTCTTCAAACACGCCTTCCGCAACTCGATGATCCCGCTGACCACGATCGTGGCCTTCGACTTCGCCGGGCTGATCGGCGGCGCCGTCGTCGTCGAGCAGGTCTTCGGCTGGTCCGGCATGGGAAACATGTTCGTGACCGGCCTGAGCAACGCCGACCCCGCGCCCGTCATGGCGTTCACCCTCATCACCGGCGCCGCAGCGGTGCTGTTCAACCTGATTGCGGACCTCACGTATGCGGTCCTGGATCCGAGGATTAGAGTATGAGCTCACAGACACCCCCCATCCCGCCCGAGGACGTGCTCAGCGCCGCCGAGGCCGAAGATGCGAAACTCGCCAGCGCGCATCGCTCCTACTCACAGGGCCAGCTGGTCCGGCGGAGATTCTTCGCGCACAAGCCGGCCGTGGTCTCCATGGCCGTGCTGGTCTTCATCATCATCATCTCGGTGACCTCCATCGGTTTCTCCGGCCAGGGGACCGGCTGGTGGTCGAAGAGCTTCCTGGCCACCGGCATCACGGTCGACGGCGGCCGCCCCACCATGTTCAACGACGGCTTCCTCGGAGACCACCCCTTCGGCCAGGACAGCATCGGCCGGGACTACTTCGCCATGGTCATGCGCGGGATCCAGCAGTCGCTCGTGGTCGCGATCGGCGTGGCCTTCGCCTCCACCTTCCTCGGAGTGCTGGTCGGTGCTCTTGCCGGGTACTTCCGCGGGTGGATCGAGGCGGTGCTGATGCGCGTCACCGATGTGGTGATCGTGGTCCCGCTGCTCGCCCTCGCCGCGGTGTTCGGCGCCTATGCGCAGAACCTGCCCGGGGGGACGCTGACGCTGGCGCTGTTCATCGGACTGGCCACCTGGACCGGCACCGCCCGACTCGTCCGCGCTGAGATCCTCTCCCTGCGCGAGAAGGACTATGTCTCGGCGGCGGTCGCGATGGGCGCCCACCCGGCTCGAATCATCCTCAAGCACATGTTGCCCAACAGCATCGGGGTGATCGTGGTCAACGCGACCTTCGCCATCGCCGCGGCCATCCTGCTGGAGACCACGCTGTCCTACCTCGGATTCGGCGTGCAGCCCCCAGAGACCTCGTTGGGCTCGCTGATCCAGAACAATCAGAACGCCTTCACCACCCGACCCTGGCTCTTCTGGTTCCCCGGACTCTTCATCATCGCCATCGCGCTTAGCGTGAACTTCATCGGCGATGGACTCCGCGATGCCATCGACCCGCGGCAGAAGCGCACCGGTTCGAGCCGTCCCGGCTGGCGGACCGCCTTCGGCCTGCTGGGCCGGGCCACCGCAGAGGAGCGGGCCGGCACGCAGGTCAAGGAGCTCTCCGGAGGTCCCTCCCAGCTGCAGATGCCCGCAGGAATGAGCGATCACGGTCCAGACTTCGGCCACGATCCGACCGACGAGAAGAGGGACTCCTGATGCGCGAGCCAGTACTGAGCTACAAGGACATCCGGGTCAGCTTCGCCACCGAGTTCGGCGATGTGGATGCGGTCAAGGGCGTCTCCTTCGACGTCATGCCCGGCGAAGTCGTCGCCGTCGTCGGCGAATCAGGCTCCGGGAAGTCCGTGACCTCCTCCACTGCCATGGGGCTGCTGCCCGAGAACGCGACTGTCCACGGTGAGGTCCTGCTTGAAGGTCGCAGCGTGCTCAACATGTCCACCGCCGAGCGGCGCCGGCTGCGGGGTGCGGACATCAGCATGGTGTTCCAGGAACCGATGACGGCGCTGAACCCGGTGCTGCGCGTCTCCGATCAGCTGATCGAGGCCCTGCAGGTCCACGACGTCGCCTTCGGCGCAGAGGCGCTGGAGAGGTCCATCGAGCTGCTCGAGCGAGTGGGCATCCCCGACGCGCGGACCCGGATCCGGCAGTATCCACATCAGTTCTCCGGTGGGCAGCGGCAGCGCATCGTGATCGCCATGGCCATCGCCTGCGGGCCCAAGGTCATCATCGCCGATGAGCCGACCACCGCACTGGACGTCACGGTCCAGGCCGAGATCCTGGACCTGCTGCGCGAACTCAAGGAGGAGCTCAACACCGGCATCCTGCTGATCACCCACAACATGGGTGTGGTCGCAGATATGGCGGACCGCGTGGTGGTCATGCTCAACGGGGAGGTGGTGGAGACCGGCCCGGTCACCAAGATCCTCAGCCACCCCGAGCACCCTTACACCAGGCGTCTGCTCGCGGCGATGCCGCTGCTGCGCGCGGCGGGAGACCCATCCTTGGAGCCGGAGCGCGTGAGCGTCACCGAGCGTGCCGATGCCTCAGCTGACGGCCTCGCGCCCAACGGCACGACCAACGGCTTCTCCGGCGACGGAGACGACGGCGCCGCCAGCGTCGCGCCGCCGGCGCTTCAGGCCAAGGACGTCGCGCTGGAGTACAAGTTCCGCCGCAGGGCGACCCGGGTGGTGCATGACCTCAACTTCACCGTCCAGCCCGGGGAGATCATGGGTCTGGTGGGGGAGTCCGGTTCCGGCAAGTCCACCGTTGCCAAGGCGGTGCTGGGTCTGCTCGACGTCGCCGAAGGTGAGCTGCGCGTGCGCGGAATGAACATGCCGGCGCTGCCGTCGAAGGAGAGGAAGACGCTCAAGCGAGAGATCGGCGTGGTCTTCCAGGACCCGGCCGCGTCGCTTGATCCCCGATTCCCGATCGGCGACATCATCACCGAGCCCATGGTCGTACACAAGGAGGGAGACAAGAACTCACGGATGGCGCGGGCCAGGGAGCTGCTCGACGCCGTCAGGCTCCCCTCCAGCGTGCTCAACCGGTACCCGCACGAGCTCTCCGGAGGCCAGCGGCAGCGCATCAGCATCGCCCGCGCACTCACCCTGAACCCGACGCTGCTGATCGCCGATGAACCCACCTCCGCGCTGGACGTCTCCGTGCAGGCGGCGGTGCTGGACCTGTTCTCCGAGCTGCAGCAGCACTACGGCTTCGCCTGCCTCTTCGTCAGCCACGACCTCGCCGTGGTCGATGCTCTGGCACACAAGGTGATGGTCATGCAGAACGGGCGCACCGTGGAACAGGGGACCACCGACCAGGTGCTGCGCCACGCGAAGGAGTCCTACACCCAGCAGCTGCTGGCAGCCGCCCCGGTTCCCGACCCTGAGATCCAAGCTCGACGACGCACCGAACGGCAGCGTCTGCTCGCCGCGCTCGCCTGAGGAGATCCTGCAGGACGCTCTGCGCGCCTGCGCGTGAAACACGGTCACATGTACGGAACCTGTAACGCAGCTGAAAAACTGCCCTGCTAAACTCGCTCCCACAGGTGACCCACGCAACACTCGCGCGTAGATCACCGTATGCCCATAAAGCTCGCATCTTCTCGAGGAGTAATCGAATATGCACGTCAACAAGACATCCCGTCGCCATGGCGCGACGGGTGCCGTCGCGGTGACCGCAGCCGCAGCCCTGGTGCTGTCGGCCTGCGGCGGCGGTGGCGACAACGGCGGAGACAACGGCGAAACCGCCGAAGGCGTCGACGGCGGCGGCACCGTCTCGGCCTACAACTGCGAACCGCAGTTCCTGGTCCCCGCGAACTCCACCGAGGTCTGCGGCTCGTGGGTCCTCGGCTCCCTGTTCACCGGCCTGACCCAGACCGACTTCGACACCTACGAGCCCACCGCGGGCGTGGCCGAGTCCTGGGACACCGAGGACAACGTCACCTGGACCTTCACCCTGGGTGAGGACTGGACCTTCCACGACGGCGAAGAGATCACCGCACAGACCTTCGTGGAGACCTATAACTGGGCCGTCGACCCTGACAACGCCCAGCAGAGCGCCAACTTCTTCGACAACTTCCTGGGCTACCAGGAGGTCGTCGACGGTGACGCCGAGGAGCTGGAAGGCGTCCGCGCAGTCGATGAGTACACCCTCGAGATCGAGCTCACCGAGCCCTTCTCCCCGCTGCCCGACATGCTGACCTACACGGCGTTCTACCCGATGCCCTCGGTCGCCTTCGACGACATCGACGCCTTCGAGGAGGCGCCGGTCGGCAACGGTCGCTACCAGATGGACGGCGAGTGGCAGCACGACGAGCAGATCGCCGTGAACCGCTACGAGGACTGGGCCGGCGAGAACCCCGGCCTTCCCGAGCGGATCGAATGGCGCATCTACTCCGAGGTCGACACCGCCTACCTGGACGTCCAGGCCGGCAACCTCGACATCCTCGATGCCGCCCCGCCGAACCGCCGCACCACGGTGGAGGCCGACTTCGGCGAGAACTACCAGGACTTCGACACCTCTGCCTTCACCTACCTGGGCTTCCCGCTGTACCAGGAAGAATTCCAGGACGTCGATGTGCGCCACGCGCTCTCCATGGCGATCGATCGTGAACTGATCATCGACAACATCTACGACGGCGCGCAGACCCCGGCCGAGAACATCATCCCGCCGGACCTGATCGAGTCCAACGAGAACACCTGTGAGTTCTGCCAGTTCGATCCCGAGGCTGCCGCAGACCTCTACGAAGAGGCCGGCGGACCTGAAGAGCTGACCGTCTACTTCAACTCCGGTGCAGGTCACGAAGACTGGGTCGAGGCCGTCTCCAACCAGTGGCGCGAGCACCTGGGCATCGAAGACATCACCTTCGAGTCCCTCGAGTTCGCCCAGTACCTCGGTCTCCACGACGAGCAGGCGATCAGCGGGCCGTACCGTCTGGGCTGGACCCTGTCCTACCCCAGCGCGCAGTACGCGATGGAGCCCATCTACTCCACCGGCGCCTCCTCGAACTACGCCGACTACTCGTCCGACGAGTTCGACCAGCTGATCGGCGAAGCCAATGCCGAGACCGATCCCGACGCGGCGGCCGAGCTCTACACCGACGCCGAGGCCGTCCTCCTCGAGGACATGCCGGTGATCCCGATGTGGTTCACCAACTACCTCACGGTGCACAGCGACCGGATCGATGGAGAGTCCCTCTTCATGGATCAGGCCACCTTCACCCGCCTCGAGCAGGTCGTGGTGACCGAGGAGTAATCCTCAACCCTTCAGAGGCGCGGGCCGCGCGGGGACACCCCGCGCGCCCCCAAGGGCGTGGGCAACGCCCGCCATGCGGCAAACGGCGGTGCTGGGGTCGTCGTCCTTCCCCTAACCACACCCCCCCCCGCCCCCCCCCCCCCCCCCCCCCCCCCCCCCCCCCCGCCTCTGGCATGTCGACGCGCAAGGATTCCGGAAAACCGGGTCCAAGTCCCTATCATTGATCGCGGCGTCGCCCTCGACACAGAGAAGACCTCTCTGACGAGACAGATGCTCGGCGCACCCGCGCCACCACCCGCACCCACAAGGACAGCAATGACCCGCTATATCATTCGGCGTCTGCTCCAGTTCATCCCGGTCATCCTGATCTCCACGCTGATCGTCTATGCACTGGTCTTCGCCATTCCCGGTGACCCCATCCGAGCCCTCGCCGGGGACCGCCCGATGAGCGACGCCGTCAGGGAGACCCTGCGCGAGCAGTACAACCTGGATGACCCGTTCCTGGTCCAGTACTTCAAATACATCTGGGGGATCGTCACCGCCCTGGACTTCGGTTCGACCTTCAACGGCCGCCCGGTCACCGACATCATCGAACAGCGCCTGCCGGTCACCGCGACGCTGGCCCTGGTGACCCTCGTGATCCAGACCATCATGGGCGTCATCGCCGGCATCCTCGCCGCCCTGTACCGCGACCGCTTCTTCGACCGCTTCGTCCAGGTCTCCACCGTGGCCATGGTGGCGCTGCCCACCCTGGTGATCGGCTTCCTGCTCCAGCTGATCTTCGGACTCAACCTGGGCTGGTTCCCCATCGCCGGGATCAACAACGGCATCACCAGCTACATCCTTCCCGCCCTGACCATGGCTGCGGTCTCCACCGGCATCCTGGCCCGGCTGGTGCGCAGCGAGCTGCTGGACTCGCTGAAGTCCGACTATGTCCGCACCGCCACCGCCAAGGGGATGAAGCGCACCCGGGTGATCACCCGCCACGGGCTGCGCAACTCGCTGATCCCCGCCGTCACCTTCATCGGCGCCGACCTCGCGAGCATGCTCGGCGGCTCCATCATCGTGGAGACGATCTTCAACCTCCCCGGACTGGGCCAGCAGGTCTTCAACTCCATCCAGGGGCAGGAGGGCACCGTCGTCGTCGGCATCGTGACCCTCTTCGTGCTCTTCTTCGTGGTGATCAACCTGATCGTTGATCTCCTCTATGGCCTTCTCGACCCAAGGATCCGTTATGAGTGAGACACACCGCCCCGAAGCGCGCGGGGAGCCGATCGACTCGACCATCACACCCGCCGGAGAATCGACCAAGAAGGTCGAGGAGGCCAGCCTGCTCGCCGATGCCTGGCGCTCGCTGCGGAAGAACCCCTGGTTCATCATCTCCGCGGTCCTGCTGGTGCTCTTCCTGGGGATGGCGATCTTCCCGCAGCTGTTCACCAACACCGATCCGCGCGAGTGCCTGCTCGGACGCAGCCGGCAGTCGCCCTCGGCCGAGCACTGGTTCGGCACCGATGTGCAGGGCTGCGACTACTACAGCCGAGTCATCCACGGCGCCCGGAACTCCATCGCCGTCGGATTCATCGTCGCCATCGGCACCTTCATCATCGCCGTGGTCCTCGGCCTGGTCGCCGGATACTTCGGCTCCTGGGTCGACGCCGTGATCTCACGCATCACCGACATGGTCTTCGCCGTGCCCTACATCCTGGGTGCGCTGGTGTTCCTCAACGTGCTGGAGTCCCGCGGGGTGCGCGAAGTGGCCTTCGTGCTGATCATCTTCATGTGGCCGACCATGACGCGTCTGATGCGCGGCTCGGTCATCTCGGTGGTGAACTCCGAGTTCGTGCTGGCCGCCCGCGCCCTGGGCGCCGGACCGATCACCATCATGCGCCGGCACATCCTGCCCAACTCGCTGGGACCGGTGATCGGCTACGCCACGGTGTTCACCGGCATCATCATCGGCGCCGAGGCGACGCTGACCTTCCTCGGCGTGGGCCTGCAGCTGCCAGCCATCTCCTGGGGGCTGCAACTCTCGGATGCGCAGCCGTTCCTGCAGACCGTCCCGCACCTGCTGCTGTTCCCGGTGATCTTCGTGGGACTCACGGTGTTCGCATTCATGACCATGGGCGACGCCATCCGCGACGCCCTTGATCCCAAATCCAAGAAGTGAAGGGCTGGATCTCATGACTGAATCCCAGACCTCGACCGGGTTCACCCCCGGCACCAGTCCCGGCGACGCCCCGCTGCTGGAGGTCGAGGACCTCCAGGTGGAGTTCCGCACCAAGGCCGGCGTCGCCAGGGCCATCAACGGGCTGAACTTCACCCTGCACGCGGGGGAGACCCTCGCGATCCTGGGCGAGTCCGGCTCGGGCAAGTCCGTGACCGCGCAGACCATCATGGGCATCCTGGACATGCCCCCGGGGCGGATCGCCGGCGGCGAGATCCGCTACCGCGGCGATGACCTGCTCACCATGAACGAGGAGTCGCGCCGGAAGCTGCGCGGCGGGAAGATCGCGATGATCTTCCAGGACGCACTGTCCTCGCTGAACCCGGTGCTGCCGGTCGGCTGGCAGATCGCCGAGATGTTCCGCGTCCACCGCGGGATGAAGCGCAAAGAGGCCAGGGCAAAGGCCGTGGAGATGATGCAGCGCGTCGGGATCCCCGGCGCCGAGGAGCGGGCGGGCGACTTCCCGCACCAGTTCTCCGGCGGCATGCGCCAGCGGATCATGATCGCCATGGCCATCGCCCTGGACCCCGACGTGCTGATCGCCGATGAGCCCACCACCGCGTTGGACGTGACCGTCCAGGCCCAGGTGATGCGGCTGCTCAAGGACCTGCAGACCGAGTTCAACATGGGGCTGATCCTGATCACCCACGATCTCGGCGTGGTCGCCGACGTCGCGGACAAGATCGCGGTGATGTACTCGGGACGCGTCATGGAGGCCGCCGACGTCTACGAGACCTACGCCAAGCCCGGTCACCCCTACACCCAGGGCCTGCTGGCCTCGATCCCGCGGATCGACGACGAGGGCGGACGCCTGCGCGCGATATCGGGGCTGCCGCCCTCGCTGACCGACATGCCGCCGGGCTGCCCGTTCAACCCGCGCTGCGAGTTCGCCACCGACCGCTGCCGGACCGAACGTCCGGAACTGCGGCTGGTGGCCGAGGGACACCTCTCGGCGTGCCACTACGCCGAGGACGTCTACGCCGGCACCGCCACCCGCACACGGCGCCCGTCACCCACCGGCGCCGGCATGATCGACGTCTCTGAGGAGGCACCAGAATGAGCCTGTCTGTTCCCGCCGCGGCCGCGGACCCCTTCGCCGACAAGCCCTCGGTCCTTGAGGTCGACGGCCTGGTCAAGCACTTCCCGATCACCCAGGGCATCGTCTTCCAGCGCAAGGTCGGCGCCGTCAAGGCCGTGGACGGGGTGAGCTTCAACCTGCGCGAGGGCGAGACCCTGGGCATCGTGGGAGAGTCCGGCTGCGGCAAGTCCACCCTGGCGAAGCTGCTGATGCGCCTGGAGGAGCCCGACGCCGGCACCGTGAAGTTTCGCGGCAAGGACTTCCTCTCGGTCAAGGGCGATGAGCTGCGCCGGCTGCGGCGCAAGATCCAGATCATCTTCCAAGACCCCTACACCTCGCTGAACCCGCGCATGTCCGTGGGCGACATCATCGCCGAGCCGTTCAAGCTGCACCCGGAGGAGAAGCCGAAGCAGGGGATCCGCAATCGGGTCAAGGAGCTGCTGGACCTGGTCGGGCTGAACCCCGAGCACATCAACCGGTACCCGCACCAGTTCTCCGGCGGTCAGCGCCAGCGGATCGGCATCGCCCGCGGGCTGGCGCTGAACCCCGATGTCATCATCTGCGACGAGCCCGTCTCGGCGCTGGACGTCTCGGTCCAGGCGCAGGTGATGAACCTGCTCGACGACCTGCAGAAGGAGTTCGGGCTCAGCTACATCTTCATCGCCCACGACCTCTCGGTCGTCCGGCACATCTCGGACCGGGTCGGTGTCATGTACCTGGGCAAGCTCGCCGAGCTGGGCACCCAGGACGAGATCTACACCGGTCCGGCACACCCCTACACCCAGGCGCTGCTCTCCGCGGTGCCGCTGCCGGACCCCACCCTGCGCGGGGCGCGCGAGCAGATCGTGCTCCAGGGCGACCCGCCGAACCCGGCGAACCCGCCCTCGGGCTGCCGCTTCCGCACCCGCTGCTGGAAGGCCACCGAGATCTGCGCCACGCAGGAGCCGGAGCTGATCTCGCGCGGTCAGATCACCCAGCTGACCGCCTGCCACCACGCCCAGCAGAACGAGAAGGTCATCCCCTCCCACGGCTAGCCGGCGCCTGGGTCGCAGGCGTGGTGACGCCTGCGGCACAGGCCTCGCGAAGCCGGCCTCCCAGGCTCAGCTCAAGCGCCGGTGACCACAATCATTGCCGGTCTCGCCGTTCGAGGCCGTACACTGGAAAGGTGTGGTCGCGACACGGCCGTGTCGCTGTGCGCTCTGACCCACCCGAATCCACACTGTTGAACCACGAAGTGACATGGACGAGTCGAGGCATGACATCGACCGACCAGACACGTCACACTCTCCTCTATGGAAGGCGTTGCCCCTCTTATGACCACTGCTGCCGCTCGTACACTTGCAGGCACTGACGAGCGCCAGGATCTGCGCAACGTCGCCATCGTCGCTCACGTCGACCACGGCAAGACCACTCTGGTCGATGCCATGCTCACCCAGACCAAGTCTGTCGGTGGCCACGGCGATCTCGAGGACCGGGTCATGGACTCCGGTGAGCTCGAGAAGGAGAAGGGCATCACGATCCTGGCCAAGAACACCACCGTGTTCTATTCCGGCCCGGCCGCCACCAAGCACGCCGGCATGGACAAGGTCACCATCAACGTGATCGACACCCCCGGTCACGCCGACTTCGGCGGTGAGGTCGAGCGCGGCCTCTCCATGGTCGACGGCGTGGTGCTCCTGGTGGACGCCTCTGAGGGCCCGCTGCCCCAGACCCGCTTCGTGCTGCGCAAGGCACTGAACGCCCAGCTTCCGGTGATCCTGGTCGTCAACAAGACCGACCGCCCCGATGCGCGCATCGACGGCGTCGTCTCCGACACCATGGACCTGCTGCTCGGCCTGGCCTCCGACGTCGCCGAGGAGAACCCCGACCTGGACCTGGACTCCGTGCTGGACGTCCCTGTGGTCTTCGCCTCCGGCAAGGCCGGCCGCGCCTCGAAGAACCAGCCCGAAGACGGCGGACTTCCCGACGCCGAAGATCTCGAAGCGCTGTTCGACACCATCCTCGAGCACGTCCCGGCCCCGAAGTACGACGCCGAAGAGGTCCTTCAGGCCCACGTCACCAACCTCGACGCCTCACCCTTCCTCGGCCGCCTCGCCCTGCTGCGCATCTTCAACGGCACGCTGAAGAAGAACCAGCAGGTCGCCTGGGCCCGCAAGGACGGCACCATGAAGACGGTGAAGATCACCGAGCTTCTCGCCACCAAGGGTCTGGAGCGCGTCTCCGCCGAGTCCGCCGGACCGGGTGAGATCGTCGCCGTCGCCGGCATCTCTGACATCATGATCGGTGAGACCCTCACCGACCTGGAGAACCCCAAGCCGCTGCCGACCATCACCGTGGACGACCCCGCGATCTCCATGACCATCGGCATCAACACCTCGCCGATGGCCGGCCGGGTCAAGGGCGCGAAGGTCACCGCCCGCCAGGTCAAGGACCGGCTGGACAAGGAGCTCATCGGCAACGTCTCGCTCAAGGTGTTCCCCACCGAGCGTCCCGACACCTGGGAGGTCCAGGGCCGCGGCGAGCTCGCGCTGGCCATCCTGGTCGAGCAGATGCGCCGTGAAGGCTTCGAGCTGACCGTGGGCAAGCCCCAGGTCGTCACCCGCGAGATCGACGGCAAGCTCCACGAGCCCATGGAGAACATGATCGTGGACTCTCCCGAGGAGTTCATGGGTGCGATCACCCAGCTCATGGCGTCCCGCAAGGGCACCATGACCACGATGACCAACAACGGCACCGGCTGGATCCGCATGGAGTTCATGGTGCCCGCCCGCGGCCTCATCGGCTTCCGCACCAAGTTCCTCACCGACACCCGCGGCGCCGGCATCGCCTCCTCCTACGCCGCAGGCTACGAGCCGTGGAAGGGCCTGATCGAGTACCGCACCTCCGGTTCGCTGATCTCCGACCGCACCGGCACGGCGACCCCGTTCGCCATGATCAACCTGCAGGAGCGCGGCACCTTCTTCGTGGACCCGCAGGAAGAGGTCTACGAGGGCATGGTCGTCGGCGAGAACGCTCGCCACGACGACATGGAGGTCAACATCACGAAGGAGAAGAAGCTCACCAACATGCGTGCAGCGGCTGCCGACTCCTTCGAGGGCCTGACCCCGCCGACCAAGCTGACCCTCGAGGAGTCCCTCGAGTTCGCCAATGAGGACGAGTGCGTGGAGGTCACCCCGCATTCGATCCGCATCCGCAAGGTCATCTTGAACTCCTCCGAGCGCATGCGTGACACACGCAAGAAGAAGAGCGCTTCACAGTAATGACCGCACCGCAGGACACCGCGACACCCTCGCGGAGAAGCTCGCTGCGACCAGCGCTGCTGGGCGTCTGCTTCTCCGCAGGGGTGGTCCTCGGGATCCTGGGCACCGTGCTCCACGGCAACATCCTGATGCTCGGGCCCACCGAGACCGGGACCGTGCTGCCCTGGGGCGCGGCGCTGGCCCTGCTGATGTGCCTGCTGGCGCAGCTGTGGGCCGGGCTGAAGAGCGGCTCGCTGCTGGAGCCGATGCTGATGGGCGTGACCACCTTCACCGTGGCCTCGATCGCCTACCTCTGGCCCGGACCCGACCAGCTCGTGGTGCCCTACAGCCCCGAGGCCATGGCGCTGCTTCCCGGACCCACGCTGGCCTCGGTGATCTGGTGGCTGGGCACCGCGGCGGTGACCCTTATCAGCATGGTCCTCGTCAAGTGGATCATTGTGCGGGACCGCGCCGCATCTCGGTAGACTCTACTTACGCACTCGTAGAAAGACAGAGGAGTCCATGACGTACATCATTGCCCTTCCTTGCGTGGATCTGAAGGACAAGGCCTGCATCGATGAATGTCCGGTGGACTGCATCTATGAGGGGGACCGGATGCTTTACATCCACCCCGATGAATGCGTGGACTGCGGCGCCTGCGAGCCGGTCTGCCCGGTGGAGGCCATCTATTACGAGGACGACACCCCGTCGCAGTGGTCGGAGTACTACCGCGCCAATGTGGAGTTCTTCGACGAGGTCGGTTCCCCCGGCGGCGCGGCGAAGGTCGGGCTGATCCCCAAAGACCACGAGATCGTCGCGGCCCTGCCCCCGCAGCAGCAGTGACCCAGCAGCCCTGACCACTCACCCCAGCGGAGGCCTCCATGCTCACCCTTCCTGAGTACCCCTGGGATGCGATGGCTCCCTACCTGGAACAGGCGCGGCAGCACCCCGAGGGAGTCGTCAACCTCTCCATCGGCACCCCCGTGGATCCCACCCCTGCGGTGATCCAGGCGGCGCTCACCGCGGCCGCCGACGCCCCCGGGTACCCCACGACCCATGGCACGCTCGCGCTGCGCGAGGCGATCTCCGGCTGGTTCGCGCGCCGCCGGGGGGTCACCGGGCTGGACCCGGAGAACATCCTTCCCACGGTGGGCTCCAAGGAGCTCGTGGCCTGGCTGCCCACCCTGCTGGGACTCGGTGCCCGCGCGGGAGCCGGAGCCGCCGACGTCGTGCTCCGCCCGCTGGTGGCCTACCCGACCTATGACATCGGCGCGCAGATCGCCGGAGCCACCCCGCTGGCCACCGATGATCCGCTCAGCCTCGACGAGGAGACCCTGCAGCGGGTCAAGCTGATCTGGATCAACTCACCCTCGAACCCCACCGGAGCGGTCGCCGGAGTCGACTGGATGCGCGCGGTGGTCCAGCTCGCCCGCCGCATCGGTGCAGTGGTCGCCTCTGACGAGTGCTACGCCGAACTCCCCTGGGAGGTCGAGGACGACGACGTCCCCTCGGTCCTGGACCCGCGGGTCTGCGGGACCGATCCGGAGACCGGCAGGGCCGACCACCGGGGACTGCTCGCGGTCTACTCGGCTTCGAAGCAGTCCAACCTCGCCGGCTACCGCGCCGCCTTCGCCGCGGGCTGCCCGGAGCTGATCAGTGGGCTGATCAACACTCGCAAGCACGCCGGAATGATCGTGCCCGCCCCGATCCAGGCCGCACTTGCCGTGGCGCTGAATGACGACGCCCACGTGCAGGCCCAGCGCGAGCTCTACCGCCGGCGTCGTGCGCTGATGGTGCCGGCGCTGCAGGCCTCCGGCCTGCAGATCGAAGAATCCGTCGCCGGTCTGTACCTGTGGTGCCGCGCGGCGGAGTCAGACCCCTCCGCCGCCACGGCGGAGGACACCTGGGCGCTGGTGGATCAGATGGCGCAGCGCGGGATCGTCGTCGGCCCCGGGGTGTTCTACGGCGAACAGGGCAACGGGTACATCCGAGTGGCGCTGACAGCCACGGATGAGCGCATCGCCGCCGCGGCGAACCGGCTCACGGGCTGAGCCGGGCTCTCGGGCCCGGGCCCGCGAAAGGCACACCCCGAGGCGTGAACCATGACACAACTGGCAACCGACCGTGACCAAGCGGTAGGTTTGTCATGATGTCCCCCTAGTGTGTCTGATAAGGAGACCCATGACTGAGCAGTCTTCTGCCCGCCTGAATTATCAGGGGGGAGATCTGGAACTACCCGTGCATTCGTCCGTGGAGGGCAATGTCGGTCTCGGTATCGCACCGCTGCTGAAGACCACCGGCGCTGTCACCTATGACCCCGGCTTCATGAACACTGCGAACGCGCAGTCTGCGATCACCTACATCGATGGCGATGAAGGGATCCTGCGCTACCGCGGCTACCCCATCGAGCAGCTGGCCGAGAAGTCCAGCTTCCTCGAGGTCTCCTACCTGCTGATCTACGGCGAGCTGCCCACCCAGCAGCAGCTCACCGATTTCGACACCGTCACCCGTCGGCACACCCTGCTGCACGAGGAGCTGCGCGACTTCTTCGGCGGCTTCCCCCGTGACGCGCATCCGATGCCGGTGCTCTCCTCCGCGGTCTCGGCGCTGTCCACCTATTACCCGGACTCGCTGGATCCCTTCAACAAGGATCACGTGGAGCGCTCCACCTACCGGATGCTCGCGAAGGTCCCCACCATCGCGGCCTACGCCTACAAGAAGTCCATCGGCCAGCCGATGCTCTACCCGGACAACAACCTGACCCTGGTCGAGAACCTGCTTCGCGGCTGCTTCGGCGTGCCTGCCGAGCAGTTCGAGCTGGACCCCACCATCGTCAAGGCCCTGGACACGCTGTTGATCCTGCACGCGGACCACGAGCAGAACTGCTCCACCTCCACCGTGCGCCTGGTCGGCTCCTCGCAGGCGAACCTCTTCGCCTCGGTCTCCGCCGGCATCAACGCCCTCTACGGCCCCGCCCACGGCGGCGCCAACGAGGCCGTGCTGGGCATGCTGCGCCAGATCCAGTCCGGCGACGTCAGCCCCGAGGCCTTCATGGAGAAGGTCAAGAACAAGGAAGACGGCGTCCGGCTCATGGGCTTCGGCCACCGGGTCTACAAGAACTACGACCCGCGCGCCCGCGTGGTCAAGGGCATCGCCGATGATCTGCTGGCCAAGCTCGGCGGCGACGACGAGCTCTTCGACATCGCCCAGCGCCTGGAGCAGAAGGCGCTGGAGGATGACTACTTCATCGAGCGCAAGCTCTACCCGAACGTGGACTTCTACACCGGCCTGATCTACAAGGCGATGGGCTTCCCGGAGAAGATGTTCACCGTGCTCTTCGCGCTGGGCCGGCTTCCCGGCTGGATCGCCCAGTGGCGCGAGATGATCGAGGATCCGTCCACCAAGATCGGACGGCCCCGCCAGATCTACATCGGCGAGCCCGAGCGCCACTACCCCGGAGTCTGACCCTCCCTCCCGTCGTCGAGCGGCGGATTCTCCGACCATCTGAGCGCCTTTTCGGCCTCAACCGGTCGGAGAATCCGCCGCTCAACGCGGTTAAGGGGTCAGCGGCGGGAGAAGCCGATGACCACGGCGTCCTCGCTGACCGTCTCCGCGCGCTCCCAGCGGCCCGAATCGCGGTGCCACTCGTAGGCGCCGGCGTGCACCGACTGGACCCCGTAGGTCTCCGCGGAGGCCACGGCCCACTGCGCCACCAGCCATTCCGGCTCGCTGTGCTCGGTCGCTGGGTCCTCGGCAGCGCCGTCTGCATCATCTTCGGTGGCGCCGGCCTCGTCTTGGACAGCGCTGACCGAGATCCGCACCACGGCTGATTCGCCGGAGCCTTCCACGGCCGCCGCCTCGGCGCCGAGCATCCCGGACAGCGAGCCCTGGAGCTCACCGCGCAGCCCCTCGGCGTCCGGGCCGGGGACTTCGATCTGGCTCAGCTGACACGTCATCACCATGGGCTGCAGGCCGGTCAGCGGTCGGGCGAAGGCCCGGGCCAGCTCCTCGTGCTGCGGGTAGAACGTCGGGTTCTGCGGTCGGCCCAGCGCCTCGGCGACCTGCTCGAGTCCCAGGTCGGGCGACCATGCACCCTCACCCTCGCCGTCGCCGTCGCGGCTGTCGATCAGCCGGGCGTAGAAGTCTTCGGCGGTGATCGGGGTGGAGCTGGTGGCTTTCACCGCGTCCCACTGCGGGCCGCCGTCGGCGAAGAGCACCGGCGACGGCGGAGCCTGCCCCTGCTCGGAATCAGCAGCCTCCGCCTCGTCGCCGTTCTCCGCCTCCTCGGCGTCTTCCTCCACAGGGTCTGCCCGGTTGTCCAGGTTCGTCTCCTGCAGCGAGATCGCGATCGCGTCGGTGGCGGCCTGAACCGGCAGCTCCAGCTCCGCGGCCGCGGCGGCGAGCTGCGCAGCCGAGTAGGTCTGCGCCGGGGTGAGCCGATGCTCCATCTCGCCGACCGTCACGGAGCAGCGTTCATCGAGGAGATACTCGTTCTCCTCGATCAGCTGCCAGGCCCCGTAGCCGGTCGCGCCGACGGCGGCCGCGACCACGGTGATGGCCGCGACGGCCTTGACCCGACGACGGCGTCGGTGCACGGTGCGGGTGACGGTGATGGGGCGATCAGCGCGGGGACTCATCCAGACCTTTCAGCTCTGGGTCGACTCGGCGTCGACCCGGTGTCGGCTCAGTTGCGGTGCAGGGCAGCGTTGAGCTCGACCTTCTGGCCCTTGCGAGGCACTGCCTGGACTGCGCCGGTGACGGAGTCGCGGCGGAAGAGCAGGTTCGGCACGCCGGAGAGTGCCGAGGCCTTCACCGTGTCCATGACGGTGCGGTCATCGGCGAGCACCGAGATCTTGGTGCCGGCGGTGACGTAGAGCCCGGCCTCGATGACGCAGTCATCGCCGACCGAGATGCCCACACCGGAGTTCGCGCCCAGCAGCACGCGCTCACCCAGGGTGATCTTCTCCCTGCCGCCCCCGGAGAGGGTGCCCATGATGGACGCGCCGCCGCCGATGTCGGTGCCGTCGCCGACCACGACCCCGGCGGAGATGCGGCCCTCCACCATGGAGGTGCCCAGCGTGCCGGCGTTGAAGTTCACGAAGCCCTCGTGCATCACGGTGGTGCCCTCGGCCAGGTGCGCGCCCAGGCGCACCCGGTCCGCGTCGCCGATGCGCACACCGGAGGGGGTCACGTAGTCCACCAGGCGGGGGAACTTGTCGATCGAGTGCACGCTGACGTGTCCGCGGGAGCGCAGCTTCAGCCGGGTGGTCTCGAAGTCGGCGACCGCGCAGGGCCCGAAGTTGGTCCAGACCACGTTGCTCAGGTGACCGAAGATGCCGTCGAGGTTGATGGTGCGCGGTTTGACCAGCCGGTGGGAGAGCAGGTGCAGGCGCAGCCACACGTCGGAGGCGGAGCTCGCCTCGGAGTCGAGGGCGGACTCCACGGAGACCACCTGGGTGGTGACCCCGCGGTCAGGATCCTCGCCGGTCGCGGCCTGCAGGGCGGCGATCAGCTCGGCGTCGTCGTTCTCGGACAGGGGGGCCATCACAGGGCGCGGGAACCAGGTGTCCAGGACGGTGCCGTCGGTGGTCACCGTGGCGAGGCCATGGCCGGATGCGGTTCGAATGTCAGTGCTCATGGCACCATCCTACTTTTTCCGGCGCTGGAGCCCAGGAGCGTCCTGTTGCGGGTCCCATGCGCGGGGGCGTTCGCCTAGGCTGGGCGGATGGATATCCGTGGACTGCTCTCCGGCGACGTCGCCGCGCTCACCGAGGCGATCATCGGCTGCGAATCCGTCTCCGGCGACGAGACGGCCCTGGCCGACGCCGTGGAGACCGCGCTTCAAGACCTGCAGGGCTTGCGCGTGCATCGCGACGGCGACACGATCATCGCGCGCACCGAGACCGGTGCGGCGCAGCGGATCATCCTCGCCGGGCACCTGGATACCGTGCCGCTGCCGACCACTCCGGGCTCCCGCGGCACCGTCCCGCCGCGCTGGGAGCAGACCGAGGGTGTAGACGTGCTCTACGGCCGCGGCGCCACAGACATGAAGGGCGGTGTGGCGGTGCAGCTGAAGCTCGCCGACGACGTCGCGGCGCGCCTGGCCGCGGGAGGCTCCCTGGACCGCGACATCACCTGGGTCTTCTACGACCACGAAGAGGTCGAGGCCAGCAAGTCCGGGCTGGGGCGGGTGCTGAACCGCGTGCCGGAGCTGCTGGACGGCGATTTCGCGGTGCTGCTGGAACCCACCCACGGCGTGGTCGAGGGTGGCTGCAACGGCACCTGCCGCTTCGAGGTGACCATCCCCGGGGTCGCCGCGCACTCCGGGCGGGCCTGGATGGGGGAGAACGCGATCCACGGCACCGCCGGGCTGCTCCGGGTCTTGAGCGAGTACGCGCCACAGACCATCACGGTGGAGGGCCTGGACTACCGCGAGGGGCTCAACGCGGTGCGGGTCCGCGGCGGGGTGGCCGGAAACGTCATCCCGGACTCCACCGTGGTGGAGATCAACTACCGGTTCGCCCCGGACAAGACCGAGGAGCAGGCCCACACCCATGTCCGCGAGGTCCTCGCCGAGGCCGGAATAGGCGCGGCTCAGCAGAAGGTGACCGACAGCTCCGCGGCCGCGCGGCCAGGGCTGGACCATCCCGCGGCCAAGGCGTTCATCGACGCCGTGGGCGGAGAGCCGATGCCCAAGTACGGCTGGACCGATGTGGCACGGTTCTCGGCCAGGGGCGTCCCGGCGGTGAACTTCGGCCCCGGAGACCCGCTGCTGGCACATTCCGACGATGAACACGTCACCGCGCAGGCGCTGCGCGACTGCCACACCGCGCTGCACCGCTGGCTGCTGGACGGCTGAGCTGCGTGGGTCTGGACGCCTGAGCTGCTGCGCCGCCACGGCAGCCCTCGGAGCGGATCCTCTAAGCTGATTTCATGACCCAACAGCAGACCGCCAGCACTCGTCCAGTCGCCCTGATCACCGGGGCTTCCCGCGGGATCGGCAAGGCCATCGCCGCCGAGCTCGGCCGGGACCACCACATCCTGGTCGGCGGGACGAACCCCGAGACCGTGGACGCCGTGGTGCAGACCCTGCCCAGCGCCGAACCGTTCCTGCTGGACCTGACCGACCTCGACGCGATCGCCCCCGCGCTGCAGGCCGCCGGGCTCGCCCGACTCGACGTGCTCGTCCACTCGGCCGGACTCGCCTGGATGAACCCGGTCGCGGAGACCTCTCCGACGCAGTTCCAGGAGATGTTCACCGTCAACGTCTTCGCCGTCGCGGAGCTGACCCGCGCCGCGCTGCCGCTGCTGCGCGAATCCACCGGACAGGTGCTGAGCATCAACTCCGGGGCAGGATTCACCGCCGGACCCGGAAGCTCGCTCTACTCCGGGACCAAGTTCGCGCTGCGTGCGCTCACCGACGCGCTGCGCGAGGAGGAGCGGGGCCGGGTCAGGGTCACCTCGATCCACCCAGGCCGGGTGGACACCGACATGCAGGTCGCCCTGCAGGAGTCCATGGGCAACGAGGACTACGACGGGGGCATCTACATCTCCCCGCAGGCGATCGCCGAGGCGGCGCGCACCGTGGTGGACATGGAGGACGCCTCCATGGTGGAGAGCATCTCCATCCGCCCGGTGCAGAGATAGCAGGGAAGACGTGACCGACCTGCGCGTCACCGAGCTCCCCGAAGAACTGCTCGATGCCGCCGTCGGGCTCTGGCAGCAGGCCGGGCTCACCCGGCCCTGGAATGACCCGCTTGAGGACTGCCGGCGGGCCCTCACCGGAGAAGAGTCCACGGTGCTCGCAGCGCTCGACGCCGCGGGGGAGCTGGCCGGCACGGTGATGGTCGGCCAGGACGGTCACCGCGGCTGGATCTACTATCTCGCCGTCGACCAAAGGCATCAGGACCAGGGGCTCGGCAAGGCGCTCCTGGCCGGGGCCGAGCACTGGCTGCGCGGGCGCGGGGTGCCCAAGCTGATGCTCATGGTCCGGCAGGAGAACGCAGGCGTCCAGGACTTCTACCGGGCGCTGGGCTACACCGACCAGGACACCGTGGTGCTGGGCCGCTGGCTGGACACCGAGCTGGATTGACGCCCGGCTGCCCGACGGCTGAGCCTCAGCGTCCGGCGGGAGGCGTCCAGGCTCGCAGCTTCGCGATCAGGTCCTGCGGATCGGTGCTGATCACCAGTGCCGCGCGGCGCCAGGCGGACATGAAGCCCTCATCGACCATATGGTCCACCATGGCCAACAGCGGATCCCAGAATCCCTTGACGTTGTAGAGCCCCACCGGCTTGGCGTGCAGACCCAGGTACTGCCAGGTCCACACCTCGAAGAACTCCTCCAGCGTTCCCATGCCGCCGGGCAGCGCGATGAAGCCATCACCGAGGTCCACCATCCGGGACTTCCGGGTATGCATGTCGGGCACGATCTCCAACGAGGTCAGCCCATGATGTCCCACCTCGCGTCCGATCAGCACCTCGGGGATGATCCCGTGGACCTCGCCGCCGGCCTCCAGGGCCGCATCGGCGATCTGCCCCATCAGGCCGACCTTCCCGCCGCCGTAGACCACGCCGATGCCGGCCCCGGCCAGCGCGGTGCCGAGCCGGCGGACCTCTTCGGTGTAGTCGAGATCAGCTCCGGAGGCGGAACCGGTGAAGACCGTGAGAGCATTGAACCGCGGGGCAGGGGCAGTCGCTGGGGTGTCGAGAGATACAGGCGTCACGGATCTATGATTCCACAGCGATTTCACAGCGACCAGGAACCCCTGTTAGACTTTCGTAGTCGCAATCCTCCATAGCTCAACGGCAGAGCACTCGACTGTTAATCGAGCGGTTGTTGGTTCGAATCCAACTGGGGGAGCAGATTCGCCCTCGCCCTCACGGGCGGGGGCGTTTTTCATGTCATAGTGTGCTTCGTGCGACGCTGTCCGTGACGGGGCCGCTTCGATGATGCAAGGCTGTCCCGCCGCCCTGACCTGGTGAACCTGATTCGGAGACTTGATGAGCGCCCCTGAGACGAAGACCCACGACATCGCCCGGCTGATCATCTCCTGCCCGGACCAGCCAGGGATCGTGGCGGCGGTCTCGGAGCTGATCGCCGAGGTCGGCGGCAACATCATCAGCCTGGACCAGTACTCCACCGGCGTGGAGGACGGCCGATTCTTCCAACGCACCGTGTTCCACCTGCCCGGACTCGCCGCGGCGAAGCCCGCGGTGGAGCAGGCCATCCAGACGAAGCTTGCTGATCGCTTCTCCATGGACTACTCGCTGGCAGCGGCAGATCAGCCCAAGCGGGTGGCGATCTTCGCGTCCAAGACCGACCACTGCCTGCTGGATCTGCTCTGGCGGCACCGCCGCGGTGAGATCCCGATGGACATCGTCATGGTCATCTCCAACCACGCCGACCTCGCCGAAGATGTGCGGCCCTTCGGGATCCCGTATTTCCACGTGCCGGTGATCAACGGGGACAAGGCTGCGGCCGAGGCCCGGCACCTGGAGCTGCTGAAGGGCAACGTCGACATGATCGTGCTCGCCCGGTACATGCAGATCATCTCCGAGGACTTCCTCGAACATGTCGGGGCTCCGGTGATCAACATCCACCACAGCTTCCTGCCCGCCTTCATCGGCGCCGGCCCGTACCAGAAGGCCGCTGACCGCGGAGTGAAGCTCATCGGCGCCACTGCCCATTACGTGACCAAGGACCTCGACGAGGGTCCGATCATCGAGCAGGACGTCATCCGGGTCTCGCACAGCGACGACGTGGCCCAGCTCACCCGCTTCGGCGCCGACGTCGAACGCGCCGTGCTCTCCCGTGCGGTGAAGTGGCACTGCGAAGACCGGGTCATCCGCAACGGCAGCACCACGATCGTCTTCTAGCTCTTCTCCTCCGTCGAGGGGCGGATTCTCCGGGTGCCTGACGGGCCGGGAAGCCCAGACTGGCCGGAGGATCCGCCTCTCAGCGAGAAGAGGGAGGGATCAGGATTCGAGGTTCTTCTCGCGCTCGGTGGAGGTGACCTGGATCTTGCGCGGCTCCTCGGTGGCGTAGACCCCGGTCACGCGGACCGTGAGCACGCCTGATTCGTAGGTCGCGGAGATCGCGTCACTGGAGACCTCGCCCGGCAGGGTGATGGTGCGGGAGAAGGACCCGTAGCGCACCTCGCGCAGACCCTCGGCCTCGGTCTCGCTGCGACGCTCCCCGGACACGGTCAGCGTGCGTCCGGTCAGTTCGACCGCGACGTCCTTGTCCGGGTCGATGCCGGGGAGGTCGGCGCGCAGGACCAGGTCCTCACCCTCGCGATGGGCATCCACGGCGGGCACGAAGCCGGCCTGGCGCTGGGCCGCATCCATCGAGGGAGTCCGCATGCTGCGGAAGACATCGTCGATCAGGGCGAAGGGGTCCAGACGGGTCAGAGAGTTGTTCATAACGGCAATCAGCTCCTTATGCTCATCGCTCTATAGGACTGGGTCAGTGCCTTGCGGCGTCGGTTCCTGTGGAACCCACACCCAGTATATTCCCAAGTTGAGCATGATGCACTCAACTTTTTCGACGGATTGGACAACGATTCGAGCACGGGCTTCTGTCGCAATACAGGCCTCCGCAGCTGAGGCTCACCTCCGCCGGGCCACCCGGTTCGATTAGAGTGCCGGGGTGTCCAAGTCAAAGAAAACGCGCATCCAGCACGTCCTGGCCGTCGAGGCCAAGAAGCAGCTCAGTCCGCACATGATCCGGCTGGTCCTGGGCGGACCCGGGTTCGAGGCGATCGAGTTCAAGTCCGTGGGGGAGTCGCCTGCCACGGACCAGTACATCAAGCTGCTCTTCCTTCCGCAGAGCGCCGCGGAGGCCGCGCAGCTGCCCGAGGGTCTGGACCTCAGCCGCCCCTATGACATGGACGCGCTGCGCGAACAGCTGCGCACCGAACAGATGCCGGCGACCCGGACCTACACCATCCGCCACGTCGACCATGAGAACTCGCAGATCTGGGTGGATTTCGTGGTCCACGGCGAGGAGGGCCGCGCCGGAGTCTGGGCGAAGAACGCGCAGATCGGGGAGCAGATCAGCTTCTTCGGGCCCGGGAGCGGCTACGCTCCGCGCGGGGAGGCTGAATGGCACCTGCTGGCCGGTGACGAGGCCGCGCTGCCCGCGATCGCCTCGGCGCTTGAATCGATGGCTGAGGACGCGCGCGGGGTCGCCGTCGTCGAGGTCCGTGACGCGGCCGAGCGCCAGCCGCTGGATGTCCCCGCAGGGATGGACCTGGTCTGGCTGCACCGCGAGGCCGACTTCAGCCCGGAGACCACGATGCTCGCGGAGTACCTGGAGGAGCTGGCCATCCCGGAAGGTGATGTGCAGGTCTTCGTGCACGGCGAACGGGCCCAGATGAAGCGGATCCGCCGCATGCTGGTGGATCAGAAGGGGCTGGAGCGCAAGGCGATGTCACTTTCCGCATACTGGGCGAACGGCCGGATCGAGGACCAGTTCCAGGCCGAGAAGCGCACCCCGGTGGGGCGGATCGAGGACTGAGCGGGGTCCGCAGAGCGGAGCAGCGAGCCAGGGAGACCAGGAACGACGACTCCGCCCATCCCGCGTCGGCTCAGCCCGCCACCCCTGAACTGGTGCCGACCACCAGGGCGAAGACCAGGCCGACCGCCAGCAGCAGCATCGTGATCGCCGAGCACACGCCAGCCCGCTCGCGGTGCCCGGCCAGTCGCAGGTCCGCACGGTCACGCATGGACCCGGCGAGCAGCATGATCAGGTCGAGCAGCGTCCAGGTGAAGATGATCGTGATGCAGAGCAGCCCGAGATTCGCGGATCCTGAGACCATCAGCGCGACGGCGGCGATGCTCACCAGCACCATCAGCGACGCCGTCACCGGGCGGTTCAGATACCATCGATGCGCCCCTGCGGGCCCCATGAGAAGTGTCAGGAGCCAGGCGATCACAAAACGTTTCTCCGAGGTGGGCTGGCTCTCGTACGCCCGCTGGTCAGCCTCGGTGTAGGTGTTGGCATAGAGCTCTTCGAAATCGTACTGGTCAGCCATGTTCTCAATCGTATAGGTGGTAGTTTGTAGTGAACTGAACACCCACCCTCGAGCACCATCTCTCTTATGGAGGCGCAGTCTTGTCTCAGCCCGGAACCGGCCGCACAAAGGGCACGGCGCCCCGTACGTCGCTGCTCGATGTGATCAAGGTCGTACTGCGACTCGGCCCCAAGCAGATCAACGACGAGATCCAGCTGGCCATCGGCCAGATGAAGACCAAAGGTGTGGCCGCGGGCATCGCCGTGGCCCTCATGGTCGTCGGCGTCGTCTTTCTCACCTTCCTCGTGGTGGCGCTCATCGTCGCCGCCGTGGCCGCGTTCGCGCTGATCTTTGAACTCTGGGCCGCCGCGCTCATCGTGGCCGGCATCTTCTTGCTGATCGCGCTGATCTTCGCGCTCATCGGGCTGCTCAAGTTCCGCAAGACGCTGCCGCTGCTGCCCGAAGACGCCATCCGCGGCTTCCGCCTCGATCTCGGAGTGGCCCGCGAAGGCACCCGCTTCGATCCGCAGAGCCTGGATCAGGCGGATTCCGAGAAGCGTCGGCAGAAGGAAGAGTCCAAGCGTCAGGCGGCCGAACAGGCCAAGAAGGACGCGAAGACTCCCGGCGCCGGTTCCCCGACACCTCCCACCTACAGCGAGCTGCTTCGCCGCACCGGCCTGCGCCGCGATCACCTGGCCTCGCTTCAGGACCAGATCACCTCCAGCACCCGAACCATCGCCGAGAGCGTCAAGGACCGGGCTGAGAACGTCAAGGACAAGGCCGAGAGCATCGGCTCCAAGGCCCGCGGCGGTTCCAAGCCGAAGCCCAAGGCCGACCGCGGCTCCTCCGACCGGGTCGGGCCCAAGCCGAAGACCCTCGGTGCCGCCGGTGAGCCGGTACGCGTCCCACCCGCCGCCGAGCCCAAGATCGAGGGCGTCCCCGCCGCCGCAGGCCAGGAGTCGGGCGCACACGCTGCCGGAGAGTTCGTGGCTGCGCGGTGGAAGCCGCTCGCCGTCGTCGCTGGTTCTGCTGCTGCAGGTGCAGTCTTCCTCCGCGAGCTTGTGAAGAAATAAACTGCCCCGGTGAGACTGATCGGTGCCGGAACCCAGGATGGTTTCGAGTACACCATGCGCGAGACGTTCTGGACCGCGCCCAACATCGTGACCGTGCTGCGGGCCCTGCTGATCCCCGTGTTCGTCTGGCTCGTGGCGCAGGACCAGTACATGGCTGCGTTCTGGGTGCTGGTCGTCCTCTCCAGCACTGACTGGATCGACGGGTACATCGCCCGACGCTTCGATCAGATGTCCACGGTGGGCCAGTGGCTGGATCCGTTGGCGGACCGGCTCGCACTGATCACCGTCAGCGCCACCCTGGCCACCTTCGGCATCGTGCCGATCTGGGTCGTGCTCGCCGTGGTCATCCCCGACCTGATCCTCTCGGTCAACACCTATCTGCTCTTCAAGGGACCACCTCCGCTGAAGGTCACCCTGCTGGGCAAGCTGCGCACCGCGTGCCTGCTGATCGGGCTGCCGCTGGCCCTGCTGGGTTCCACCGGGATGCTGCGCGAGGGCCTCATTCCTGACATCGCCTTCGTGCTGCTGGCGCTCGGCGCGGCGATGCATATCATTGCTTCAATCGACTACTTCATCAAGGCCCGCCGCGAGGCGGCGCGGCTGCGCGGCGAACAGGCCCGCCCGGACACCGAGGAGGATTCGACCGCCTGATGATGAACCACGTGCCCGCCGATGCTCGCCGTGATGAGCCGGGGGAGAAGCCTGCCGGGGAGCCCGCAGAGAAGCCCGAAGAGAAGCCCGCGGAGATGCCTGAGGTGAACCCCGCTGAGCAACCCGGTGGGAAGCTCAGGATCCTGATCGCCGCCGACACGTACCCGCCCGACGTCAACGGCGCGGCGGTCTTCAGCCACCGGCTGGCGAAGAACATGGCGGCTCGCGGTCATGAGGTCCACATCGCTGCCGCGAGGACCAGCCGCGGCCCTGACATGGTCGAACACACCGACGAGGCCACCGTGCACCGGTTCCGGTCATTCAAGGCCCCGACCCACGAGTACATCCGGCTCTGCCTGCCCGGGCTGGTGGAGCCCGCCATGGGGCGGCTGATGGACGAGCTGCAGCCCGACGTCGTCCATGTCCAGTGCCACTACATGATCGGCAAGGCTGCGATCGATGCCGCCGCCGAACGCGGTCTGCGCACCATCGCGACCAATCACTTCATGCCCGAGAACCTGGACCCGTTCCTGCCCTTCCCTGCCTGGTTCCGCCGGATCGTGGCGAAGAACTCCTGGCGGGACATGGGCAAGCTGATGGGCAAGGCCGCCGTGGTGACCACCCCGACCCCGCTGGCGGCGCGGACCATGATGGAGCGGGCAGGATTCAAGAAGGTGCTCCCGCTCTCCAACGGGATCGACGTCGAGAACTACCGGCTGCGTCCCGGTGAGGTGCTGACCCCGCCCGAGAGGCCCACGGTGCTCTTCGTGGGCCGTCTGGCCGTGGAGAAGAACGTGGATGTGCTCATCGACGCGATCGGCAAGACCGATCCGGGGCTGGGGATCGGACTGGACATCGTCGGCGACGGCGAGCAGCGCGATCGGCTCGCCGCACAGATCCAGGAGCTGGGCCTGGACGATCGAGTGCGGATGCGCGGCCATGTCGACGAGGACGCGCTGCGCCGCGCCTACCTCGAAGCCGATGTCTTCTGCCAGCCCGGGACCGCTGAGCTGCAGTCGCTGGTCTCCCTGGAAGCGATGTCAGCCGGGCTTCCCGTGGTGCTCGCCGATGCTCTGGCGCTGCCTCACCTGGTGCAGGAGGGGGTCAACGGCTACCTCTTCGAGCCCGGGAACTCCGCACATCTGGCGGCACGGTTGGAGCAGCTGTTCACGATGAGCCCGGAACAGCGCACCGCGATGGGGGAGCGCAGTCGGGAGCGGGCGGGCCGGCACAGCCTCAACACCACGATGAACGCCTTCGAGAAGCTCTACCGCGGCGCGGACTGGATCGAGAGCAAGCACCCGCAGTAGCGGAGGCCTGCGTCTCTGCCGTCGCGTCTCTGCCGTCGCGTCCGCTGGCGAGGTCACTGTGCCGGGGTCACTCCGCCGGGGTCAGGCGCAGCAGTTCGGCGCCGTCGCCGTCTTCGATGATCCAGATGCTCCCGTCGGGGGCCTGCTCCACGTCGCGGATCCTGGCCCCCATGTCCCAGATCTCTTCCTCCCCGGCCTGATCGCCGTCGAGCTCCACGCGGACCAGTGCTTCACCCGAGAGCGCCCCCATGAAGGCGCTGCCGGTCCAGTCCTGGAACATCTCACCCTGGTAGATCATCAGGCTGCCGGGGGAGATGGAGGGGGTCCACCAGGCGGCGGGGGCCGCGAAGCCGTCCCCCTCGGTGTGGTCCGGGATCTCTGCGCCGCCGTACTGGGAGCCGTTGGAAGCCTCGGGCCACCCGAAGTTCTCGCCCGCCTCTAGCAGGTTCAGCTCGTCGCCGCCCTCGGGGCCCATCTCGGAGATCCAGAGCTCCCCGTCGGCGTCGAAGTCGATGCCCAGCGGATTGCGGTGACCATAGGTCCAGATCTCCTCGGTGACGTCCCCGTCCTCGGTGAAGGGGTTCTCCGGAGCCGGTTCGCCCTCGGGGGTCAGACGCATCACCTTGCCCAGGCCGCTGGAGAGATCCTGCGCCGGGTCGAGCTGCTGACGGTCCCCGGAGGTGACGAAGAGGTGCTCTCCGTCCGGGCTGAACGCGAGGCGGTGCGAGAAATGCCCTGCGCCGGAGGTCTTGGGGTCCTGCTCCCAGATCACCGTGAGGTCATCCAGCGTCGCAGTGTCCCCGGAGTCCACCAGCTGCGCGTGTCCGACGACGGCACCGGTGCCCGCCTCCGAGGCGTTGATCCAGCTCAGGTAGACGCGCTGACTGTCGTCGAAGTCTGGGGCGGCGACGACGTCGCCCAGGCCGCCCTGACCCTCGACGACGATGTCCTCGGGCAGGCCGCTCACGCTGATGTCATTGGCGTCCGCAGAGTCCTCCGGCGCGGCAGAGCCGTCCGCGCTGCGCAGGAACAGCTCGCCGTATCTGCTGGTGATGAGCATCTGCTCGGTCCCGGGCAGGAACTCCAGCGCCCAGGGGGCGTCATAGCTGCCCTGCTCTTCGATGCTGAACGGCGCAGCGTCAGAGTCGGGGCTCGGGTCCGCGTCGGGTGCTTCAGAGTTCGGTGATTCGGCCTCTGGTGATTCGGGGTCTGTGGATTGAGAGTCTGCCGCGTCGGTGCCGGTCTCAGCACCGTCGCCGGCTTGCTCCGTGGAGGGTTCGGCACAGCTGACGAGCAGCAGAGAGGTGAGGATTCCGGCAGATATCGCAGGTAGACGTCCCATGACCCGACCCTAGTTCAAGCGTGTGCCCGGCCGGAACGTATGACATAGGTCACGGTGGCTCGCCAGCAGACGTAGCCCGCCTGAACCTGACTTTCGACGGTAGGGCGTCTGGGACTTGAACCCAGGACAAAAGGATTATGAGTCCTCTGCTCTAACCAACTGAGCTAACGCCCCTCGGGTCCGCGCGCACGATGAAGAGTCGAGTCGCGAGGACACTCCGACATACTACCGAGCCTGCCCGCTCAGAGCTGAACCCTGACCGACGCGCGGGCCCGGGGGTGCTCCTCGGCCTGCACCTCCAGCGCCGTGAGCCCATGGTCGGCGGGGAGTCCCGCGACCAGCTTCTCGGCGATGTGCTCGATGATCACCTCGGTGGTGGTGAACTTCTCGGCGAGCTCGGTCACCTCGTCGAGGTTCTTATAGCGCAGCGGCTCCAGCGTGGCGGCGAGCAGCTCGGTGGCGGCCCCGATGTCCAGGACCACGCCGTACTCGTTGAGGCTCTCGCGGAAGAAGCTGGCCTCGATGCTCAGCGTGGCGCCATGGAGGTTCTGCGCCGGTCCGAAGAACGGGTCCTTCAGGCTGTGCGCGATCATGATGTGGTCATCGACGGTCAGGCGGAATCGGCTCATGGCTCTCCTAGGTGGTGGTGGATGGGAATCGTCGCTGCGCGAGCCTCACCCGAAGGCGTAGTGCGCGGCGAGCGGGTGATCGATCACGTGCAGGATCTGCTCCCGGGTCCAGGGCGCACCGGTGGCGACGTCCTGCATCACGGCAGGCAGCTCGGCCAGCGGCGAGTGCCCGCTGATCAGCATGTCGAAGCGGGAGTCGAGCAGGCCTAAGGCCATGGCGAGACGCTGGCCGCGGGTGCGGCGCATCCGCCGTGGGCCGGACACCTGACCGACCTGGGTCGCGACGATGCGAAGCCGGCGGGCATGGAAGTCGGCACCCAGCGGGATCTGCTGATCTCCGGTGCCGTACCAGGACTGCTCCACGACCACGGCGTCGTCACCGGCCAGACGCAGTGCGGTGGCGAGCCCTGAGGAGCTGGCCGAGCTGTGCAGGACCACATCGTTGTCGAGTCCAGCCTCCTCGGGGGTGACGGCGTCCAGGCCCAGGGATTCGATGAAGGCTCGCCGCTCGGCGTCGATCTCCACGACCTGCAGACGCTGCAGCGCCGTCTTCGAGGCCAGCAGCGCCGTGGTCAGCCCGATCAGACCGCCGCCGACGACGGCGACCCGGTCGCCGACCATCACGGGCCCCTCCCAGAGGCCGTTGAGTCCCACCTCGCCGATCCCGGCGAGCAGCGCCCGCTGCGGGGGGCAGTCTTCGGGGAGCACGTGGGCGGCGGACTCGGGGACGACGACATGTTCGCGGTGCCCGGCCAGGGTGAAGACCGTCCGCCCGATCAGCGCTTCGCTGCCCTGCCGGACCACCCCGACGTTGAGATAGCCGTGCGAGACCGGGAAGGGCAGCTCGCCGAGCTGGAAGGGGGCCTGCATGACTTCGGTGATGTTCGCGGGCACCTCGCCGCGGTGGACCAGCGACTCGGTGCCGCGGGAGATGCCGCTGTGCAGGGTCTCGATCAGCAGCTCGCCGGGGCGGGGCGACGGGAGTGGGACATCGCGCAGCGCCCCTGTGTCGGCGGACTCCGTCCAATATTGGCGAGAGGTTTCGGGAGTCTGGCCGTGGCCCTGGACATCCGCGCTGACACCGGTGAAACGCAACTCGCTCATGACACTCATCATGCCAGAGCCGTCCACTCCGTCGCCCCGTCGACGGCTGTGCCAGAATCGGCATGTGCTGAAGCTCTTCTTCGACTGCCGGTACACCCGGACCCAGGTCCACGACGGCATCTCCAGGTTCACCGCCTCCCTGGTGGAGGCGGCCGCCGAACAGGCCGATGTCACCATGCTGATCAGCGATCCGCAGCAGCTGAACCTGCTCCCAGCCCTTCCTCATCTGCAGATCTCCTCGCCGACCTCGGCTCGGGAGCCCTGGGTCGCCCGGCAGATCAATCCGCACCGCCCAGACGTGGTGTTCTCCCCGATGCAGACCATGGGGGGACGGGGCCGGAACTACCCGCTGATCCTCACCCTGCACGACCTGATCTACTACGCACACCGCACCCCGCCGCGGGATCTGCCCGCACTGGTGCGCCTCGGCTGGCGGGCCTACCACCTCTCCTATCTGCCTCAGCGGCTGGTGCTGAACCAGGCCGACGCCGTTGCGACCGTCTCCGAGACCACCCGCGGGCTGATCCGCCGGCACCGGCTCACCCGCAGGCCGGTGGAGCTGATCTCCAATGCTCCGCCCGCGGTCGAGTGCCCCCGCGAACCGGGCGCGGCGCCGACGAAGGAGCTCATCTATATGGGGTCCTTCATGGGGTACAAGAACGTCGAATCCGTCATCGCGGGCCTGAACCGGCTGCCCGGATACACCCTGCACCTGTGCAGCCCGATCCAGGCCGCCCGCGAGGCGCAGCTCCGCACCCTTGCGGCCGACCCTGAACAGCTGGTCTTCCACCACGGGATCTCCGACGCCGACTATCGCACCCTGCTGCGGCGGGCCAGCGCATTGGTGACGCTCTCCCAGGCGGAGGGCTACGGTCTGCCCGTGGTGGAGGCGATGGCCCATGGCACGCCCTGCGTGGTCTCCGACCTGCCGATCTTCCGCGAGATCGGGGGAGCGGCGATGGCGGAGGCCGGCACCCAGGTGGTCCCCGGGCAGGATGCTGAAGCCCTAGCCCAGGCGGTGCGCCGACTTCAGGACCCTGCCACCTTCGCCCGCGCCTCGATCGCGGCCCGGGCGCGAAGCCAGGAGTTCTCCTGGGCGGACTCGGCTTCAGCGCTGGTCGCGCTGGGGGAGCGCCTCGCCGGGCACGGGCGGGCGGCCCGGCGCTGACCCAGGTGGACTGTCTCGTGCTGACCCCGGAGGGTGTCTCGCGCGGATCAGTGCGAGACGGTCGGGTTCTCGGATGTCGCTTCACGCGCCTGGCGCGCCGAGGCGACGTCGTCGACGACGACGACGATGTGGCGCACGCTGGAGATCAGGGAGCCGTAGAGCGGCCAGGAGTCTCCGGGCAGTCCCTCGCCCTCTGACATCTCGGTGGAGAGGGAGCTGAGGTTGTCGTGCATGGATGCGACCTCGGCATCGGGATCTGCGATCGCCCGGCCCGCGTCTCCGACGATCTGTGCCCACTGTTCGCGGAAGCGATGGTCCCATTCCCCGTCGGTGTAGGTCGCCTCTCGCAGGGTGCGAGCCAGGTGCCGCAGATGGGAGATCCCCTCGTCGACGCGTTCGAGGATCTCCTCGTAGCTTGCCTGCTCGGAGTTCCAGCTGCTGACCTCGAAGCTCTGAATGCCCTGCCGCGCGCGGGGGTTGGCCCGGCGAGATTCACGGGCGAAGCGCACCACGGTCCAGGCCGAGTTCAGCTCCTCGGTCATCGATTCGGTCTCCCGGAACCATGCTTCAGCCTGATCGGTGTCCCATGAATCGGAGAACTCCTGGGAGATGCTGACCAGTACGCTGCCCATGCGCTCATTGATGCTGTCCACGTAGCGGCTGGCCTGCTTGTCTCGCAGCGGCGGCACGATCAGCAGGTTGACCAGCAGGCCGGCGGCCACACCGACGGCGACTTCGAGGATCCGGTCATCGAGCAGCCCCGCTTGATCATCGAAGCCGCTGCCGAGCACGAAGATCGCGGTGGTGGCGATCGCGATCCCCTCATCGCGGATCCAGGAGATCCGAGCCGCGACCACCCCGACCAGCAGGGCCAGGGCGAAGGTCCACAGGCTGACGCCGAGGAAGTAGCCGATCAGGAAGGAGAGACCGACGCCGAGGCTCGATGCGATGGTGGTCTGGATGCCGCGGGAGAGCGAACGATGGACCGTGGCGTGGACGGTGAGAAGCGCGGTCCACGGCGCGAGGAACGCCAGCTCGGATTCCAGCACCGAGGTGGAGACCCACCAGGCACCGGTGCCTGCGATCACGGTCTTGAGGATCTGCAGCAGATCGGTGAGGAACTCCGGCCGCTGCACCAGGTGTCGGATCTTCCTGGCATCCCCTTCAGATGCCGGGCTGCGCCCAGGGGTGTTCTTCGCGTCCTGGTGGCTGCGGTTCGTCGTCTCCTCCTGGGAACGTCGGGCCACGCGTGCTCCTCGGGGTCTTGGTCGGCGATCGGGGGACAAGAGCCTACTAGATCTGGTTCGATGCCCTCCACCGGCACCATCACTCGTCGCCCAGCGGCAGCAGCACCGAAGCTTCGACGTCGCCGGTGAGCAGCAGCGGGTTGATGTACTCCCCATAGAGCCGCACGCCCCAGTGCAGGCAGGGTGCATCGCAATGGCCTGAGCTGGCAGCGAGCGTCCCCGCCGGATCCCCGGCGCTGACCCGATCGCCGACCTCCAGAGTGGTCTCCACCGGCTCGAAGGAGCTGAGGTACCCCTTCCCGTGTCGGATGGAGAGCACCGGACGATCCACCACCACGCCCGTGAAGCTGACCTCACCGTCCGTCGGAGCCCTGATGGTCGCCCCGACGCTCAGCGGCCCCAGGTCCACCCCGCGGTGCCCTGGACCCCAGGGGGAGGGGGGCCTGGCGAAGGGCCGGAGCTCATCCGCGGTCACGGGCAGCCGCCAGGGCGCCTGTGCCATCGTTGGCGAAGAGCGCCCCGCCGAGAAGGGCTCCACCGCCGATGACCCCGCCGAGGCCGGCGTCAGCCCGCCCAGAACAATCAGCAGCGCGACACTCAGCGCCGCGACCTTCGCCTCCGTGAATCCTCGCCCCCGCCTGCCCATGCACCCAGCCTCGACCACCCCGAACTCCGATCCCCGCGAGTCCGCCGATGTGTGGAGCATCCAGGGCGCTGGCGGATCCCTGTGGCGGTTGGGGAAAACGGCGTCGAGCCGCTAAGCTGAACCCCAGCAGTTGACTTCTTCGTGCCTCGGCATGCCTGAATCAGCTGACTACGCGCAGAGGTTGCCCGAGCGATCGGGGCGTTTCTCATCGGTCCGCATGACAGCTGTTCTCTACTCTGGGACAGCCGTGCGGAGAGAACGCGAGTCCCCTCCCTCTTCTGCCAGGAGCCCGAGAGAACCGGGCCACTGTCCAACCGAGAAACCCAGCCGGAGCTGCATGAGGCATGTCCTCCATGTTCCAAGCCCGGCATTGAAAGGAAATACCATGCCTGTCGTCACCATGCGCCAGCTGCTCGACTCCGGTGTCCACTTCGGTCACCAGACTCGCCGCTGGAACCCGAAGATGAAGCGCTTCATCTTCACCGAGCGCAACGGTATCTACATCGTTGACCTCCAGCAGTCCCTCTCCTACATCGACACTGCTTACGAGTTCGTCAAGCAGACCGTCGCCCACGGCGGCTCCGTCCTCTTCGTCGGCACCAAGAAGCAGGGCCAGGAAGCCATCGCCGAGCAGGCCACCCGCGTCGGTCAGCCCTACGTCAACCACCGTTGGCTCGGCGGCATGCTGACCAACTTCGCCACGGTCTCCAAGCGCGTCCAGCGCATGAAGGAGCTCGAGGAGATCGACTTCGACGACGTCGCAGGCTCCGGTCACACCAAGAAGGAACTGCTGCTGATGCGCCGCGAGCTCACCAAGCTGCAGTCCAATCTCGGTGGTATCCGCAACCTCACCAAGACCCCCTCCGCGGTCTGGATCGTCGACACCAACAAAGAGCACCTGGCCGTCGATGAGGCCAAGAAGCTCGGCATCCCCGTGATCGCCATCCTCGACACCAACTGCGATCCCGATGACGTCCACTACCCGATCCCGGGCAACGACGACGCCATCCGGTCCGTGGACCTGCTGACCCGCGTGATCGCCGACGCCGTGGCCGATGGCCTCATGGCTCGCGAATCCAAGCGCGGCGGCGGCTCCGGCACGGCTGCAGAGCCGATGGCCGAGTGGGAGCGCGAGCTGCTCGAGCAGCACGCCACTGAGAAGTCCGCCGAGACTGAGAAGTCCGGCAAGACCGAAGAGCCAGCAAAGACCGAGCAGTCAGACGAGGCCGCCGAGCCCGCCAAGGCTGAGCAGTCCGAGCCGGCCGCAGAGGCGCCCGCTGCCGAGTCCACCGAGTCCACCGAAGCTCCGGCTGAAGAAGTCAAGTAAAGAGAGGAACTGCTTTTCTATGGCGAACTACACCGCTGCAGACATCAAGGCCCTGCGTGAGCGCACCGGCGCCGGCATGATGGACGTGAAGAAGGCTCTCGACGAGACCGACGGCGATACCGAGAAGGCCCTCGAGGCCATCCGTATCCGCGGACTCAAGGGTGCCGCCAAGCGCGAAGGCCGTTCCGCCGCTGAGGGCCTGGTCACCGCCAAGGTCGTCAACGGCACCAAGGGCTTCCTGGTCGAGATCAACGCCGAGACCGACTTCGTGGCCAAGTCCGCGAAGTTCGTCGCACTGGCCGACAAGGTCCTCGAGACCGCTGTCGCCCACGACGTGACCACCGTGGAGGCACTCCTGGAGGCCGACGTCGAGGGCAAGAAGCTCGTCGACTTCGTCACCGAAGAGGGTGCGATCCTCGGCGAGAAGGTCGTCGTGCGTCGTCTTGCCACGGTAGAGGGTGCCTTCGTGGACGCCTACCTGCACAAGACCTCCAAGGACCTTCCGGCTCAGGTCGGCGTGCTCTTCGCCGTCGACGCCGACTCGGATCAGGCCAAAGAGGCTGCTCACGACATCGCGGTGCACGCCGCCGCGCTGTCCCCGCAGTTCCTGACCCGCGACGAGGTCCCCGCAGCGACCGTGGCAGACGAGCGCCGCATCGCCGAGGAGACCGCCCGGGCCGAGAACAAGCCCGAGCAGGCGATGACCAAGATCATCGAAGGTCGCACCAACGCGTACTTCAAGGACAACGTGCTGGTCGACCAGCCGTTCGCCAAGGACCCGAAGAAGACCGTCACCCAGGTCCTCGAGTCCGCCGGCACGTCTGCCAAGGGTCTGGCTCGCTTCCGCGTCGGAGCTTGATACTCAACGCAGCTGAAGTGGAGGGCGGCTGACCACTAGACTGGTCGCAGCTCAACAGTTCAGACGTCAAGGGGGTGACCACTTCACACGAGGTGGTCACCCCCTTTTCTGTGCCCACACCGGCCTCACCGGGTCCCAGCAGCCCGGAAGACCGCACCACCGACGCCCCACGATCCCCTGGAGGACACCCATGACCGCAGAGACACCGACACACCGCCGCCGAGTGCTCCTGAAGCTCTCCGGAGAGGTCTTCGGCGGAGGCGCAGTGGGAGTCGATCCGGCCACGGTCCGCGGGATCGCTGAGCAGATCGCCGCGGTCAAGGGCAAGGTGGAGGTCTCCGTCGTCGTCGGCGGCGGCAACTTCTTCCGCGGCGCCGAGCTTTCCCGGGCCGGCATGGATCGGGCCCGCGCCGACTACATCGGCATGCTGGGCACCGTGATGAACGCGCTGGCGCTGCAGGACTTCCTGGAGCAGGCCGGCCAGCCCACCCGCGTGCAGACCGCCATCACCATGGGCCAGGTCGCCGAGTCCTACATCCCGCTGCGCGCCGTGCGCCACATGGAGAAGGACCGGGTGGTCGTCTTCGGCGCCGGCGCGGGCATGCCCTACTTCTCCACCGACACCGTCTGTGCCCAGCGCGCCCTGGAGACCCACTCCGACATGGTGCTCATGGCCAAGTCCGGGGTCGACGGGGTCTACACCGCGGACCCGAAGACCACCCCCGACGCGCAGAAGCTGGATCACCTGACCTACACCGATGCGCTGCGCAAGAACATCCGGGTCATGGACCAGACCGCGATGACCATGTGCAATGACAACGACCTCAACATGCGCGTGTTCGGCATGGAGGGGGAGGGCAACGTGACCCGTGCCCTGCTCGGCGAGGAGATCGGCACGCTGGTCACCCCCTGACCTGGTGGCCCCGACTAGACTGAACCTCAATTCCATCCTCAACGTCATCCCCTAAGGAGACCCCCGTGATTGATGAGACCCTGGCAGATGCCAAGGAGCAGTTCGAACGAGCCATCGAGGCCACCTCGGTCGACTTCAGCACCGTGCGCACCGGCCGAGCCAATCCGGCGATCTACTCCCGCGTGCTGGTGGACTACTACGGCTCCGCCACACCGCTGCAGCAGCTGGCTTCCTTCGCCACCCCGGATGCCAAGACCATCCTGATCACCCCCTTCGACGTCTCCGCGATGCGCGACATCGAGCGGGCGCTCTCCGACTCCGAGGTCGGCGCCAACCCCTCGAACGACGGCAAACAGATCCGGATCACGATCCCGGACCTCACCGAGGAGCGCCGCAAGGAGTACGTGAAGCTGATCAAGTCCAAGGGCGAGGACCACAAGGTCTCGGTGCGCAACACCCGGCGCAAGTCCAAGGAGATCATCGAGAAGGCCATCAAGGACGGCGAGGTCGGCAAGGACGACGGCGAGCGGGGCACCAAGGAGCTCGAGAGCCTCACCAAGACCTACGTCGAGAAGATCGACGAGATGAGCAAGCGCAAAGAAGCTGAGCTGCTCGAAGTCTGATGTCGGGCAAAGCTGGGAGGAATCTGCCCGCAGCCATCATCACCGGCGTCGTCCTGCTGGTACCCGCACTGCTCGGGATCTTCTTCTTCGAGCTGATGCTGATCTTGGTCTGGACGATCCTGCTCTCGATGGGTGTCTGGGAGGTGGCCCGCGCGCTTGAGACGCGCGTGACCCCCAACGGACACCAGCTTCGGCTCCCCAAGATTCCGCTGTTCCTCGGTGCCGTCGCGATGCCCACCGCCGCCTACTTCGGCGGGGTGGAGGCGCTGACGCTGGCGCTGATCGCCACCGGACTGGCCATCGTCGTCGCGGCAGCCCTCTGGAAGGTCCGGGATCCGGGGCGCTCCATCCTGTCCTCGATCTTCGTGGCCAGCTGGGTGCCGTTCATGATGTCCTTCGCCGTGCTGCTGCTCAACCTCGACCAGGGTGACTGGCGCCTCGTCGTCGTCGTGCTGCTGGTGGTCTCGAACGACACCTTCGGCTACATCTTCGGGGTGTTCCTCGGCAAGCACCCGATGGCGCCGAAGATCAGTCCGAAGAAGTCCTGGGAGGGCTTCGGCGGCTCGCTGCTCGGTGCCACCGGCGTCGGGGTGCTGGCCTCCTGGCTGATCTTCGACGAGCCGGTCTACATCGGCGCGGTGCTCGCTGTCGCCGTGGTCATCGCCTCCACCGCGGGCGACTTCTCCGAGTCGATGGTCAAACGCGAGCTCGGCATCAAGGACATGTCTCGACTCCTCCCAGGTCACGGCGGAGTGATGGATCGGTTGGACTCGCTGGTCTTCGCGATGCCCACCGCGTTCTTCGTGATCGTGGCGCTTAACGCGGATGCCGGCGGAGTGCCACTAGGATTATGACCATGGCGAACGAGATTGCACTGTTCACGCTTCTGAGCGACCAGGAGCAGGGGTACAACCGCGACGAGGTTGACGAATTCATGGCTCGGGCCCGCGTGGCCTATGACTCCGGCGAGGGCATGGCCCTGTCGGAGATCCGTGACGTCAGCTTCTCCATGACCGGCGGCGGCTATGACCCTGCTGAGGTGGACGGCGCGCTGGACCGGCTTGAGGACGCCTTCGCCAGCGCCGAGCGGGACAAGTACATCGATGCCCACGGCGAGGACGCCTGGTACGAGATGCTCGCCGAGCGCGCTGAGCCGCTGCGCGGACGGCTCTCCCGCCCGGACGGCAGACGCTTCCGAGAGCCCGCGCACTCGGCCTCCAACGGTTACCGCAAGGAGCAGGTCGACGAGCTTTGCCGCCAGCTTGAGCAGTACCTCGACGGTGAGAACCCGATGAGCGTCGACGAGGTCCGCACCATCACCTTCAGCGGCGCCCACGGCCACAACGGCTACGACGAGGCCCAGGTGGACGCCTTCCTGGACAAGATGACCGAGATCATGGCCTCCGTCGGCTGACCCTTTCCTTTCTCTCTTCTCGTTGAGGGTCCTGGGACCCGGCTCCGCGGAGTTTTCCCCAGGACCGGATCAGCTGCTCCGGCTCCACAGCCGAGGCCTCGGCCGCCCCTGGCGCGTTGCCCGGGTGTGCACTGAATACCGTGGAGTCACTGGACCTGCCCCGGGATGGTCGCCGCCGACCCGCGCAGTTCGTGCCGGCGACAGGACGACGACGGGCGCGTCTCCTGGCCTCCGGCATGCCGCGCCGCCGTTCCATATCAGCAGCCCCGCAGGAGGTTCCCGCGTGCAGCGGCCTGACTTGGTTGTGGGGCACCGGATCACGGTGCCTGAGCGGTTCATCGTCGACCTCGCAGGCTTGCCTGAACCGCGGGTGAATCCGGTGATCCGGCATCCCAGCGGGCACCCGTGGTTCGAGCCTGACCTGGCGATCCCGGAGTTCCGCGTCTCGATCCAGTACGAGGGGGAGGAGCTCCACTCCACACCGGTCAGCGTCCGCAAAGATGTGCGCCGCAGCGAGATCACCGAGCAGCTGGGCTGGCTCGAGGTCAGGATCACCGCGGACCACATGGGGGATCAGGGGCGCCGTGGGATCCAACGCATCCAGTGTGTCCTGGTGCAGCAAGGCTGGCGTCCCGAAAATCCCACCGCACACAGTTGAGGGGCGGATTCTCCGAGCAGCCTCTGCCGTTTCCGGCATGAAGTACTCGTAGAATCCGCCCCTCAACGAATGGGGGTGAAGAAGGCCTAGTGGTCGGCGGCCTTCTCGGCGCCGACACCGGTCAGCGAGCGGATCTCCATCTCGGCCTGCTTGGCCGGATCCTCCGCCACCTTCGAGGTCAGCGAACCGATCCAGCCCAGCAGGAAGGCCAGCGGGATCGAGACCAGACCCGGGTTGGTCAGCGGGTACAGCGCCAGGTCGATCTCCGGGAAGAACGAGGTGTCGCGGCCCCAGACCACGGGGGAGAAGGCGATCAGCAGCAGCGCCGAGCCGAGTCCGCCGTACATGGACCACAGCGCGCCACGGGTGGTGAAGCGCTTCCAGAACAGCGAGAACAGGATCGTCGGCAGGTTCGCCGAGGCGGCGACCGCGAAGGCCAGCGCCACCAGGAAGGCGACGTTCTGCCCCTGTGCACCGATGCCACCGAGGATCGCGAGGATGCCGACCACGATCACGGTCATCTTGGCAGCCTTGACCTCGCCGGCGGAGTCGATCTTGCCCTTCTTGATGACCTGGGCGTAGACGTCGTGGGCGAAGGAGGCCGAGGCCGTGATCGTCAGACCCGCGACCACCGCGAGGATGGTGGCGAAGGCGACGGCGGCGATGAAGCCCAGCAGGAACGTCCCGCCGAGTTCGTAGGCCAGCAGCGGTGCCGCGGAGTTCTGCCCGCCGGGTGCTGCCAGGATCGTCTCGGTGTCCAGCAGTGCCGCTGCGCCGTAGCCCAGCACCAGGGTGAACAGGTAGAACGCGCCGATCAGGGCGATGGCCACCACGACGGACTTGCGTGCGTCCTTGGCGGTGGGAACCGTGTAGAAGCGGATCAACACGTGCGGCAGGGCGGCGGTGCCCAGAACCAGTGCGATGCCCAGGGACATGAAGTCCAGCTTGGTGAAGAGATCCGCGCCGTACTGCAGGCCGGGCTCGAGCAGAGCCTCTTCACCGGTGTTGTCCACCGCTGCGCCGAGCAGCTCGGAGAAGTTGAAGCCGTAGAGCGCCAGGACCCAGACGGTCATGACGGCAGAGCCGGCGATCAGCAGGGTGGCCTTGATGATCTGCACCCAGGTGGTGCCCTTCATGCCGCCGATGAAGACGTAGAAGATCATCAGCGAGCCGACCACAGCGATGATCAGTGACTGACCGATCCCGCTCTCGATGCCGAGCAGCAGCGCGACCAGCGCGCCGGCGCCCGCCATCTGTGCGAGCAGGTAGAACAAGCAGACCGCAAGGGTCGAGATGGCTGCGGCGATGCGGACCGGCTGCTGACGCAGACGGAAGCTGAGCACGTCGGCCATGGTGAACTTGCCGGTGTTGCGCATCAGTTCGGCGACCAGCAGCAGGGCGATCAGCCATGCCACCAGGAAGCCGATGGAGTAGAGGAAGCCGTCGTAGCCGTAGATCGCGATGGCGCCCACGATGCCCAGGAAGGACGCCGCCGAGAGGTAGTCGCCGGCGATGGCGGTGCCGTTCTGCGTGCCGGAGAAGGAGCGTCCGCCTGCGTAGTAGTCGGCGGCGGTGCTGGTGTTCTTCGACGCGCGGATCACGAAGAACAGCGTGACGCCCACGAAGACGAGGAAGATGGAGATGTTCGCCAGCGGGCTGCCGACGTCGGAGCCCGCTTCCGCGGCCGCGGTCGCGAGCGGCGTCAGTCCGGCATCTGTGATCGATGCGTTGATCAGGGAGTTCATCAGTGCTTGTCCTCCTCAGGAAGGCCCGCGCCTCGGGCTTCGAGCTCGATGCGGATCGCCGAGGATTTCGGGTCCATCTTCGAGTTGCTGAACCAGACATAGAGTCCGGTGATCACGAATGTGGTGACGAACTGCGCGAGTCCGAGCACCAGGCCGAGGTTGATGTTTCCCCAGACCGGGATCGCCATCACGTCCGGGAAGAACGCGGCGACGATCACGAACGCGATGTACCAGATGAGGAAGAACGCCGTCATCGGGAAGACGAAGCTCCGGTGCGTCCGGCGAAGCTCCTGGAAGTCTTCGCGCGCCTGCACCTCCTGGTAGTCAACGGGCCCCGCGTCGGGGGCATTGACTTGTGTCATTGCGGCTCCTTAGAAAGTAGCGTCGGCACGCGGAAGCGGGCCTCGGTCACATGTGTGTACCTCCAGAGTGCAGTGTGACCCGGGTCACGATCGGCCTCAGCGCGATGTTGTGCGATGAGCGGCACTGGATTAGCGATGAGTGGTCATCGGGCTGCGCCTGGCGGTCGGATCATGAGCTGTGCAACAGATCGACCCGCGCCCTCATAGGATGAGCACGATGAATTTCCTGGCAGAGCTCGCCCCCCTGGTGCTCGCCCTGGCCCTGGTGGTCGGGGTGATCCTGGCTGCCGTCCTGCTCTACCGCACCCACGACGACGACGCCGGCCCCGCCTCGACCCGGGATGCGGTGATCAGCCCGGAGATCCGGGCACAGCTGAGCGAGGCGCCGGTGGAGGAGCAGCTGCGGCGCCAGCTCGTCGAGGCAGAGCTGCGCTCGCTGCGCGCGCAGATCTCCCCGCACTTCATCTACAACAGCCTCAACGCCATCGCCGCGACGATTCCCACCGACCCGGTCAGGGCGCGTGAGCTGGTGCTGGACTTCGCAGACTTCACCCGGTACAGCCTGCGCGCCGAGGGGGAGTTCACCACGCTGCGCGAGGAGCTGGCCGCGGTCGAAAGCTATGTGCTGCTGGAGAAGGCGCGCTTCGGCGACCGCATCCAGGTGAAGCTGCAGATCGCCCCGGAGGTGCTCGGCGTGCGCATCCCCTTCCTTGCGGTGCAGCCTCTGGTGGAGAATGCGGTTCGCCACGGAATGGATTCGGACTCCGGATCCGGCACGGTCTGGCTGCGGGCCGCGGACACGGCCACCCATGCCGAGATCAGCGTGGAGGACGACGGGCACGGCGCAGATCCCGAAGCGATGCATCAGGTGCTCCACGGGGAGGCTGGCAACGCCCACATCGGGGTGCGCAATGTGGATCTGCGGCTGCGCCAGGCCTACGGCGCCGACGCCGGGCTGGTGGTGGAGACCGCACTCGGGGCCGGGATGAAGGTCTCCATGCGGGTCCCGAAGTTTCAGCCCGATCCGTTCCAGCCCGAGAAGCACCACCCAGACCGCCCAGAGCAGCAGCCAGTCCAGCGTCATGAGCCCCAGGGAGGATCCTGATGGAAGCGAGCATGAATCCGCAGGGCCTGACCGTCCTGGTGGTCGACGACGAACCGCTGGCGCTGTCTCAGATGAAGTGGCTGCTCGCCGCCGAACCCCAGGCGGGCGAGGTGTTCACCGCAGCGGACGCGCGCAGCGCGGAACAGGTGCTGCAGCAGCGACGGATCGATGTGGTGCTGCTGGACATCCACATGCCCGGGATGAGCGGTCTGGCGCTGGCGCGCCGGCTGCGGGACCTCCCGGCGGTCGAGCCCCAGGCTGAGGCCGGACCGCAGGTGGTCTTCGTGACCGCCGATGCCCATCCGGCGGTGGAGGCCTTCGAGCTCGAAGCCCGGGACTATCTGCTCAAACCGGTGCGCGCCGAGCGGCTGGCCGAGGCGCTGCGTCGGGCGGCGGCGGCCCGGGAGACCGCCGCGCAGGATCGGCCCGAGCCGGTCAGGGTCGCGGTGCTGCAGGGAGACTCCACGGTGCTGGTGAACCTGCAGGACATCCGCTGGGTCCAGGCCCATGGAGACTACGCCCGGCTCCACACCCAGGCCGGGACCTACCTGCTGCGCACCCCGCTCGCGGAGCTTGCCGAGGCCTGGGAGGAGCACGGGTTCATCCGCACCCACCGGTCCTCCCTGGTCAACCTCATCCACGTGCAGCGGGTGACCCGCCGACAGGGACGGATGCTCATCGAAGTGCCCGGTGCCGAGCTTGAGGTCAGCCGACGGCTGATGCCCCAGGTGCGCGAGCGCCTGGAGACCGGCCGCTGATGAGCGACTCCGACACAGGCCCCACCGGCCCCGCCGCCCTGCGGATCGCCGTGCGCGGCCCCGAGGCGGTGCCCACCGTGCGCGAGGCGCTGCTGACCCGCAGCCAGGCCGCCGACCACGCCCGTACCGCCGGAGCAGACTCCGATCAGCGCGCCCAGGCGGTGCGTGCGCTGATCCGCGCCCAGCTGCGGCTCGCGCTGATCCTCGGCGTCGGATTCTTCTGCACCGTGGTGGTGACCAGCCTGCTGCTGGTCACCACCGGGCTCGGATCGCTCACGCTCTGGGGCGTGCCGCTGACCTGGGCCGTCCCCGGCGTCGGCTTCTTCCCGGTGCTGCTGGGCCTGGCCTGGTACTTCCGCCGGCGCTCAGAGGCCAATGAGCAGCTGTGGGCCGAGGTGCTCGGACTCAGCCTGCAGAGCCCCGGCGCCAGGCCCCGCACAGCAGCCGTAGCCTCACCCGCCCAGACCGCCCAGACCGCCCAGACCGCCCCGAACGCCCAGACGGCCCCGACCGCCGAGGACCCGCGGTGACCGGTGAGCAGATCGCCGTCCTGGGCGCCGTCGCCCTGGTGTGCGCGGTGACCCTGCTGCTCGGCGGCCCGGGCCTCTCGCGCAGCACCGGGGACTTCTTCGTGGCCTCACGCCGGGTCCCGCCCTGGATGAACGCCTCGGCGATCGCCGGGGAGTTCCTCTCCGCAGCGAGCTTCCTGGGCGTGGCCGGGCTGATCCTGGCCCACGGGACCTACGGGCTGTGGTTCCCGGTCGGCTACACCGCAGGCTTCCTGATCGTGCTGCTGTTCATGGCCGCCCCGCTGCGCCGATCCGGGGCCTATACGATCCCGGACTTCGTGGTGCTGCGCTTCCGCTCCGCGATGATGCGCAGGATGACGGTCATCGTCGTGGTCGCCGCCGGCTGGCTCTACATCGTCCCGCAGCTCCATGGCGCCTCGATCGCGCTCTCGGCCACCGGCGGGGCGCCCGGCTGGGTGGGACCGCTGCTGGTCGCCCTCGTGGTGCTCTTCGTGGTGCTCACCGGCGGGATGCGTTCGGTGACCCTCGCCCAGGCGGTCCAATACTGGGTCAAGCTCACCGCGCTGCTGGTGCCCACGGTGTTCATCCTGCTCCAGGTCGGGTTCTGGGAGCGGCTGGAGCTGCCGGAGTTCAACGGCGCCTGGTCCGCCGGGCTGGCCTCGCTGAGCGACTCCGGGGACCAGTGGGGGGAGTTCTCCCGCAGCCTCTCCGTGATGGTGGCCCTGATGATGGGCACCCTCGGGCTGCCCCACGTCCTGGTCCGCTTCTACACCAACCCCGACGGCGGCGCCGCCCGCCGCACCACCACCTTCCTGCTGGGCCTGCTCGTGCTGTTCTACCTGCTGCCGGTGCTGCTCGGGGTCATCGCCCGGATGGTCTGGGGCACGACGACGGGGGCCGGTGCGCTGGCGGGCACCGGTGGTCTGAGCCACGACACCGCGATCCTGCGGCTGCCTGCCGCGGTCTTCGACGGTCTGGCCAGCGACCTGCTCACCGCGCTGATCGCCGGGGGAGCCTTCGCTGCGTTCCTCTCCACCACCTCGGGGCTGGTGGTCTCGGTGTCTGGAGTGCTCTCGCAGGAGTTCTTCTCCGGCACCGTGCGCGGATTTCGGCTCGGTGCGCTGCTGGCGATCACGGTCCCGCTGGTGGTGGGATCGGCGACCTCCGAGTTGGCGCTCGCCGGTGCGGTGGCGATGGTCTTCACCTTCACCGCCTCCGCGCTGGCCCCGGTGATGCTGCTCGGGGTGTGGTGGCGCGGGCTCACCGCGCAGGGCGCGTTCTGGGGCATGACGGTGGGCGCGGTGAGCTCGCTGACCGCGCAGGTGCTGGGTCTGGCCCTGGGGGAGGGCCCGGTGCAGGACGGAGCGATGCAGCTGCTGGTCTCCCCGGCGCTGTGGTGCGTCCCGCTGGCCTTCGCGGTGACGGTGCTGGTGAGCAGGTTCGGTCGTCAACAGCCGCCGAGTCACACCGATGCGGTCATGGAACGGCTGCACACGCCTGAGCTCGCCGCGCTGCGGCCGGGCCGCTGACGCGCAGCCGGCCCGAGAAGCAGGGCGCCTGAAGCTCGGTGCACGTGAAGGTCAGGGCGCCTGAAGCTCGGTGCACCTGAAGTTCGGTGCACCTGAAGTTCAGGTGCAGCTGAACTTCAGCGCAGCCGTGGCTCGCCCGGGTAGCGCAGTCCGATCTGGGCACGGATCTCATCCAGGGTGCCCATGATCCGCACCGAATCGTCCACGCTGAGCCGCTCGCCTCCGAGCACCCCGCGGGCCACGTAGTCCTCGGCCGCGAGGGCCTGATGCTGCATGCCCACACCGTTGCGGGCAGACTCGTAGCGCTCCAGCAGCGTGCCGTCGGCGGCGCGATGGCTGAAGTCCGTCGAGGTGTACCAGACCCCGTCGATGTCGATCCGCCCTTCGGTGCCCACGATATGGGCGGTGTTGGGGCCCTTCGCGCGCGAGGAGGTCGTCGTCGTCGAGAGTGCCCCTGAGAGGTGGGTCATCACGGTGGCGACCTCGGTGTCCGCGCCGGTGGCACCGAAATGTGCGGCGGCCTGGATGCTGATCGGTTCGCCGAGGATGTCCCAGGCGAAGGAGATCGGGTAGATGCCGAGGTCCAGCAGGGCGCCGCCGCCGAGGGTCAGCGCGTTGATCCGATGCTCCGGGTCGGTGGGCAGGGACTGGGTGTGATCGGCGAAGACGGTGCGGACCTCGCCGATTCCGCCGGCGGCGATGATCTCGCGAATCCGGCGCATATGCGGCAGGTATCGGGTCCACATGGCCTCCATGACCAGCAGTCCCCGGCGCGCGGCGAGGTCGCGCAGCTCCACGGCTTCGGCGCGGTTGAGCGTGAACGGCTTCTCCACGAGCACATGCTTGCCCGCTTCGAGCGCCATCCCGGCGGTCTCGCGGTGCATCGGATGCGGGGTGGCCACGTAGATGATGTCGACCTCGGGGTCCGCCACGAGCGCCTCATAGGAGTCGTGGGCGCGGGGGATCCCATAGGTGGTTGCGAAGCGCTGCGCGGACTCCGCAGAGCGGGAGCCTACGGCGCGCACGTCGAGGCCGGCGATCAGCGCATCGGAGGTGAACTGCCCGGCGATGAACCCGGTGGCCAGGATGCCCCAGCGCAGTGAACCCGGGCGTGGAGCGGGGGCCGCGGGGTGTGTCTCGACCTGTGTCTCGGCGGAGCGAGCGGAGTCGAGGGGAGAATCTTCCGGAAACGCCGGCGTTGCGTGGCTCACAGTCATGGGCCTGAGAATACACCGAGCAGGAGTTTTCCTCAGGCTGCTGGTTCGGACAATGGTCTGCGCAGCGGCAAAACCCTAGGGTGGCACCCCAGGGCACCCCGGGGGGTGTGGACTTTAGTCTCTAGAGTGAACAAGGGCCCGCCGGCCCCTTCGCCGGTGGATCCACCCCTGCAGGACTCCCTGCCAGATCTCCGGGATGCTTCGCTATGCCTGTTCCTCCCAGCTCCGCCGTGACTGCCCCGCCGCCTGCCCTCAGCCCACTCCCTTCCAGTCAAGACCAGTTCTCGACCCGCAGCTGCCAGGAGCGCTCCACCGCCACACGAGGGGGTGCCTCCGATGCGGGCAGAAGATGACACAGAGTTGGACGTCCGTGACGCCTTTGCCGCGCACGGAGGGGCTCTCTTCTCCTTCGCGCGCAAGGCCCTGGGTGACCGAGCCGAGGCAGAGGACTGTGTTCAGGAGGCCTTCATCCGCGCCTGGCGAAACAGAGACCTCTACCGCAGCGAACGGGGTTCGGTGCGGACATGGCTGTTCGCCATCACGCGGAACCTGATCATCGATTCCCTGCGCGCCCGCGCCCGGCGCCCGGCGCCGTCGGATCTGGAGAAGATGCAGTGGCCGAGCGAGCAGGTGACGGAGGACATCCTCATTGTGGAGCGGCTGGTCCTCTATGAGGCCCTGGCCACACTCACCTACGAGCACCGCCAGGTGATCGCCGCTGTTCAGCTGAACGGCGTCGGCTATTCGGAGCTTTCGGCGCAGACGGGGGTTCCGGTCGCGACCTTGCGGACGCGGATGTATTACGGGCTGAGATCATTGCGGACGGCCCTGGGAGGGCATGCGCGCGAGGAGGGAGATGCCTTCGCGGCCGGAGGGGCCGATGATGTCGCGCGAGCCTACGACTGAGCTGGTTGGTCCCGGCTCAGGCGCGGACGCCGGGTGCGAATCCCGGCGTCTGCTCCGGGGGGCTGGTGCGCTGCGAGGTCACCGCCGCCGCGGTCCAGAGTTCACGCCGGGAGTCCATCCTCAGCTTCGGCAGCAGGTTCGCCACGTGATACTCCACGGTCTTCTGCGAGACGAACAGGCTCTCGGAGATCTGACGATTGGTCCGCCCCTGAGAGATCAGGTGAGCGATGTCCCGTTCCCGCGGAGTGAGCGAGGCATAGCGGCCAGCCACGGAGAGAAGTCTGCCCTTGACCGCGGTCAGCTCCGGAGCAGCGCCGAGCTGGGCGAAGATGTCCCGCGCCGCCTCGAGCTGATCGTCAGCCTCGGTGTGCTCTCCGCGTTCGCGATGGACGACGCCGAGGCTGTGGTGGAGTCGGGCCTTGGTGTGCGGAAAGTCTGCGGTGAGCCAGATGGCGGACCGGTAGTCCGCCACGGCAGTCATGAGATCTCCGCGCTGCGCGGCGAGCTTGGCCCGCAGCGCCTGCGGGTGGCCATAGGGCAGCGGCAGCGCGGGGTGCGCGGCCACCTTCTGCGAGAACGTCGCCAGGAGTCGCTCGGCCTCTGCAAGCCGCGCTCGGGTTGGATTCTCGAGGTCCAGCAGCGCTTCGATCTCCAGCGCCCGCCACCCGATGAGGCCCACGCGCTCGGTCCAGGTGCTCAGCTTGCTGCCCCGAAAATCGGCGATCACGCAGAGGGCCCGCTCCTGGTCCCCAGCCATCCTCGCCGTCCAGGCCATCGCGGTCATGACGTTATAGAGGGGCAGTGCGCTGGAGGTGGTCACATGATGACTCAGCCAGTCAGCATGTTCGGCAGCGGCGGTCTCATCGGCATGGGCGACGGCGGCCATCGCCAGGACCGCATGGGAGCTTGCGAGACCACGCCAGTCGTGCGTGGTGCGAGCCATTGCGATCACCCGCTCCGCGCGCAGGATCGCGTCGGTCCAGCGTCCCAGCTGGAACTCCATCATGGCCTGTTCAGCCATTCCGCGCTGGGCCGCCGCAGGGACCACCCGGCGATGCCGGCCCTCCTCGGCGCGCTCCAGATCATCCAGTGCGGCAGTCGTATGGCCGGCGTAGAAGTGCGCGCGTGCGCGGAAGTAGAGCGCATCGGTGTGTTCGGCGGTATCGGCGGCTTCGATCAGGAAGGCATTCAGACGAGTGATGGACTCCTCAACTGCTCCGGAGTTCCACAGCGCGTAGACCTCGTGCATGACCAGCACTCGGCTCAGGGCCCTGTCGATGGGGGTGGCGGGCTCGACCTCAAGGCTTTGTGCCGCCGCGACGGCGGCCTGTGCGGCACGCGCATCGGCCGCGGCGATCTCCACAGAGCACAGCAGGATCAGCATGCGCCAATGAGTGAGATCGTCCAAGGACTTGTTCGACCATGGATTGCGCAGCTGGGTCAGCAGCAGGCGGCGGGCCTCGGCGAGCCGACCGGTGAAGAAAGCCAGTCCGGCGTGGAAGAACGCGGCCAGGGCGGGGTCTTCGAGCAGCCCGACCTCCGTGAAGAGGGAGGCCATGCCGCCCGGGTTCTCCGCGATGCCCACGGTGAGACAGGAGGAGACCATCCGCCGGTTCCGTTCGGGCCCACGGCTGACACCCATGGCCAGCGCCAGGTATTCCGCACTGGAGGAATAGTCTCCCGCTTCCAGCGCTCGGATCCCTTCGCTTTCGAGGGTGTCGCCGAGCTCGGGGTCCCCGTCTGGGGAGGCCGCGCTGAGATGTCTGGCCTGTGCGAGACCGCTCGTGCGCCGGGCGAGGAGATCATGCAGCTGCCGACGCCTGGCAGGTTCGATCAGCGCGACCGTCGCCTCGCGCCAGGCTTGATCGTGAAGACGCACTTCTCGACCATTGCCGGTCAGGATGGGATTGAGCGCATCGACCAGAGAATCGACGTCCAACGCGGCCGTCACCGTGCGGGTGGCCGCTTCGAGGGCGAGTGCGGCGACCTCCGCGGTCTGCCCGGTCGACGAGTCGCCGCCGTCGAGGGCGAGGACCTCGAGGAAGGTGCGCAGACATGGTGCCATCTGCTCGAGTTCGGGCTGCAGGAATGACTGTGGAATCGCTGAGCGGGCCATGGCGTCGGAGGTCAGTCCGGCGCCGGCGAGGCGCAGCGCGATGCCACGGTTTCCGGCCGCACGGGCGTGCACCACAGCGAGAGACTTTTCGGCGAGGCGATGGCCGTGCTGGCGCAGCAGCTTGTCGAGCTCGTGCTCTGTGATGCCACGCAGGGTGATCCGGGTCCCGGTCTGCGCGGCCATCTTCGCGAGCCGACGGGTGAGTGGATCGGTGGTGGGGGAGGCAGTAGCGATGATCAGCACCGGAGGACCAGCATTGAGCGTCAGCGCGCCATGATCGATCAGCTGCTCCAGGGAGGCCTGGATCCCGGGCTCGACAAGGTGCAGGTCATCGGCCACCAGGCAGTACGGGCCCGGTCCGTGCTGCTGCAGCGCCTCGCCCACTTCTGCGTCTGGTGTCAGGTCGGAGACGGCCATGACGGTCAGTCCGGCGGAGGCCGCCCAGGCCCGCGCCTCGCCCGCGAGCGTGGACTTCCCAGAACCGATGGTGCCCTCGAGGAAGCAGACGGCACTCCGCCCGGCAAGAGTGCTGTAGATCGCGCGCAGCACCTTCGCGCGCTCCGGGTCTCGACCCATCGCGACCCTGGCGGCTGTGGCGTTCACGCGCGGACCCCCTTAGGTTCAAGACGTCACCGTCAGTGGCATTGAACACATACTAGGCCCAGGTCAGAACAATGTCATGAGTGTTTCGCGATTTGACACTGTTCAGCGCGGCAGGCGCAGCAAGGGTGCAGGCGCAGCAAGGGTGCAGGCGCGGCAAGGGTGCCGGCGGAGTCGCCGGGCCGCTCAGCCCAGCTGCAGGATCTTCTCCTGCACCACCTTGGCGCGGACGTTGGAGAAGCTGGACTCTTCACCGGTCTCGGTGAAGCCCAGGGACTCCAGGATCTTCAGCGTGCCGAGGTTGTCCACCACCACGCGGGCGGTGACGGGGCGTTCGGGGAACTCGGTGAGGAACTTCTGCACGGCCTCGGTCGTGATGCCCTGGCCCCAGAAGCGCTTCTCGATCCAGAACGTGATCTCCCGGCTGTCCTCATCCTCGAACGCGGCGATCGAGCCGACAGGCTGGCCGTCCCGATCGATGGTGCGCACGATGATGTCATCGGAGTTCAGCAGCTCGCCCCAATGGTGGTCGAAGACGCTGCGGTCCTTGGGGTTGGTCGAGGCGAATGCGGCCATATGTGCGGCGTCGGCATCCTGCTGGAACACGAAGAACTGCTCCAGGTCCTCGGTCTCCACTGCACGCAGTGTGATCATCGGTGAGGCTCCTTCATCGGCTTGTGGCCGCATGGGTCTGCAACTGCTGTGCTCCCAGCGTACTGTGCACGCCCATCACGGGCGACCTCGGTGCGCCATAATGGTGGCTATGGCTTCCCCCAAGCGCCGCGTGGCGATCCTCGGTTCTACCGGTTCCATCGGAACCCAGGCGCTGCAGGTCATCGCCGCACACCCGGACCGATTCGAGGTCGTGGCTCTGGCCGCGGGGTCCAATGCCGCACTGCTGGCCGAGCAGGTCGCCGCAACCGGCGCCGAGCTGGTCGGGATCGCCGACTACGGCGCGGCCGGCGAGCTTCAGCGGGCGCTGTCAGCCGGCTCGCCGGGTTCGGCCCCGGCGGTCGGCACGGCCGGGCGCCGCCCCGAGATCCTCACCGGTGAGGAAGCGGCCGTGCAGATCGCCGGAGAGTCCGGCGCCGACGTCGTGCTCAACGGGATGACCGGCTCCATCGGTCTGCGCCCCACCCTCGCCGCGCTGCGCTCCGGCGCCACCCTGGCGCTGGCGAACAAGGAATCACTGGTGGTCGGCGGCGCGCTGGTCGCCGAGGCGCTGCAGCGCCCGGGACAGCTGGTCCCGGTGGACTCCGAGCACTCCGCGCTGGCGCAGGCGCTGAGCTCCGGTCGACATGAGCGTGGACTCTGCTCCGTCCCCGCACACGGGAACTCCCAGCTCAGCGGCGCCTCGGAGGTCTCCGGCCTGGTGGTCACCGCCTCCGGCGGGCCCTTCCGCGGCTGGGACGCCGCCGCGCTCGCCGAGGTCACCCCCGCCCAGGCGCTGAAACACCCGAACTACGCGATGGGCCGGGTGGTCACCACCAACTCCGCGACCATGGTGAACAAGGCGCTGGAGGTGATCGAGGCGCATCTGCTCTTCGACATCGAGCTGGCGGACATCCAGACCGTGGTGCATCCGCAGCAGTGGATCCACTCGATGGTCCAGTTCCGGGACGGCTCCACCATCGCCCAGGCGGGCCACCCACGGATGCTGATCCCGATCGCGCTGGGACTCTCCTGGCCCGAACGCCTCGAGCAGATCGATGTGCCCATCGACTGGACCCAGGCCATGCAGTGGGACTTCGAGCCGCTCGATGAGCAGGCCTTCCCCGCCGTCGCCCTGGCCAAGAGCGCCTGCGCCGCCTCACCCACCCACATGGCCGTCTACAACGCCGCCAACGAACAAGCCGTAGAGGCCTTCCACGCCGGCCGGCTCAGCTTCCCGGGCATCGTCGCCACGGTCGAAGCCGTGCTTGAGCGCTACCACCCCGCGAGCAGCCCCGCCGCACCTTCGCTCCAGGAGGTCCTGGGCGCGGAGCACTGGGCCCGGGCCGCCGCCGATGAGCGCATCGCCGCCGGATCAGTCCAGGTGCGCGCATGATCGCGCTGCTGATGATCGCCGGCATCGTGATCGTCGCCCTCGGGATCGCGCTGTCCATCGCGCTGCATGAGATCGGGCACCTGCTGCCTGCCAAGCTCTTCAAGGTCCGCGTCACCCAGTACATGGTCGGCTTCGGCCCCACCCTGTGGTCCCGCCGCCGCGGCGAGACCGAATACGGGGTCAAAGCGATCCCGCTGGGCGGCTACGTCGCGATGATCGGGATGTACCCGCCCCCGGATGAGACCGGGACGATGAACCACCCCGCCGAGGAGGACCACGAATCGGTCGAGGCCGCCCTGGGCGAGGATGCCGCCCCGCGGGACCCCTATCTGCGCGAGGTCGGCGCCCAGTACGGCGCCCCCGCCGCGTCGTCGTCGAGTGCAGGTGCTGACGGCGGCGGAGCCGGCAGCGGGCCCGGCACGACGACCAAGACCGTCCGCTCGCAGTCCACCGGGATCTTCCAGCAGCTCTCCGCCGACGCCCGCGAGGTCGCGGCCGAGGATCTGCAGCCCGGGGACGAGGACCGGATGTTCTACCGGCTGCCCACCTGGAAGCGGATCATCATCATGCTCGGCGGCCCGGCCATGAACGGGCTGATCGCGCTGTCGCTGACCGCCGGGATCATCTCCTTCCACGGCACCGCCGAACCGAACACCACGGTCCGCGAGGTCTTCGAATGCGTGGTCTCCGCCGATGCCGCCGACGCCGGGCAGAGCGAATGCACCGCCGACGACCCCGCCGGACCGGCCTATGAGGCGGGTCTGCGCCCGGGCGATCAGATCCTCGCCTTCAACGGTCAGTCGGTGGACACCTGGGACGAGCTCACCGAGCTGATCCGCGAGTCGGCCGACGAGTCCAGCGAGGTCACCTACGTCCGCGCCGGTGAGGAGACCACCACCACGCTGACCCCGATCCTCACCGAGCGACCGATCAGCGACGGGCTGGGCCGGGCCCAGCGTGACGACGACGGCGCGCTCATCACCGAACCGGTGGGCTTCATCGGAATGGGTGCTGACCAGGAGCTGGTCCAGCAGCCGTTCTGGGAGGCCGGGCCGGTGGTGTGGGAGCAGTCCAAGGCAGTCGGTGCCGTCGTCGCGAACCTGCCGGTGCGCCTCTACGACGTGGCCGTGTCCACCTTCACCTCCGCCGAGCGGGACCCCGACGGGCCGCTCTCGGTGGTGGGTGTGGGGCGGATCGCCGGGGAGCTCTCCGCTCAGGAGGAGATCCCGCTGGAGTCCCGCTTCGCCTCGCTGATCTCCCTGGTGGCAGGGGTCAACGTGGCGCTGATGGTGTTCAACCTGATCCCGCTGCTGCCGCTCGACGGCGGCCACGTCGCCGGGGCGCTGTATGAGAGCCTGCGCCGTCGACTCGCCAAGCTGCTGGGCCGCCCGGATCCGGGACCCTTCGACATCTCCAAGCTGCTGCCGCTGACCTATGTGGTCGTTGGAATGCTGCTGGTCATGGGCGTGTTGTTGATCTATGCGGACATCGTGAACCCGATCCGCCTCTTCGACTAGCCGCGTCCACACCGGGCGGTACCATGGGAGAGGCGGGTGGCCCTCGCCGATGCCCCAAGAATCTGACGTCTGACCGACGTCAACACTCAAGATCCATCAGGAGAGTCTGTGCCCGCGATCAATCTCGGAATGCCCTCCGCGCCGCCGCCAGTGCTGGCGCCGCGCCGGAAGACGCGCAACTTCCAGGTCGGGTCAGTAGGTGTGGGCAGTGATCACCGCGTCTCGGTGCAGTCGATGACGACCACCAAGACCCATGACATCAACGGCACTCTGCAGCAGATCGCCGAGCTCACCGCCTCTGGCTGCGACATCGTCCGGGTGGCATGCCCCACGGATAAGGACGCCGAGGCGCTGAAGATCATTGCGATGAAGTCGCAGATCCCGGTGATCGCCGACATCCACTTCCAGCCCAAGTACGTGTTCGCCGCCATCGAGGCCGGCTGCGGGGCCGTGCGAGTGAACCCCGGCAACATCCGACAGTTCGATGACAAGGTCGGCGAGATCGCCAGGGCCGCCAGCGACGCCGGCGTCTCCATCCGCATCGGCGTCAATGCCGGGTCCCTGGACAAGCGGGTCATGGACAAGTACGGCAAGGCCACGCCCGAGGCGCTGGTCGAATCCGCCGTGTGGGAGGCCTCGCTGTTCGAGGAGCACGGCTTCCACGACTTCAAGATCTCGGTCAAGCACAACGACCCGGTGATCATGGTCCAGGCCTACCAGATGCTCGCCGAGCGCGGGGACTGGCCCCTCCACCTGGGCGTCACCGAGGCCGGACCGGCCTTCCAGGGCACCATCAAGTCCTCCGTGGCCTTCGGCGCGCTGCTCTCCCAGGGCATCGGCGACACCATCCGCGTCTCGCTCTCCGCCCCGCCGGCCGAAGAGGTCAAGGTGGGCAACCAGCTGCTGGAATCGCTGAACCTGCGCCCGCGCAAGCTCGAGATCGTCTCCTGCCCCTCCTGCGGACGCGCCCAGGTCGACGTCTACACCCTGGCCGATGACGTCACCGCCGGCCTTGAGGGCATGACCGTGCCGCTGCGCGTGGCCGTCATGGGCTGCGTGGTCAACGGACCAGGCGAGGCCCGCGACGCGGACCTCGGCGTGGCCTCGGGCAACGGCAAGGGACAGATCTTCGTCAAGGGCGAAGTCATCAAGACCGTGCCCGAGGACCAGATCGTGGAGACCCTGATCGAAGAAGCCAACCGGCTGGCCGAGGAGATGGAACGCGAATCCGATGGAGATGCTCAGGCAGCGAGTGCCCCTGTGGTCTCCGTCAGCTGACGCCGCAGCCGCACGCGTGCACCGCGCCACCCGCGGAGAGGTCCGTGTGCTCGGACACGGGGACACCCCTGCGCTCGAGCAGCTGCTCGCCACCGATCCGGTGGCCAATGTCTCGGTCACCGCGACCGTGCGTGCCCGCCGCTCTGCCGCGCCCGGCAAGGGCCGCAACGGCGCCGTGGTGCTCGGCATCGACGGCGAGAACGGGCTGCTCGCCGCCTGCTGGACGGGCAGCAACATCATCCCCGTGGCGGCAACCGCCGCCCAGGGAGAACTCCTAGGGGTGGCCGTCGGTGCGATGCGCCGACGAGTGGCCTCGATCTACGGGGGCGCCGATGCAGCCCTGCACCTCTTCGAGGCCACCGGTTGGACCGGCGCACGCGACGTCCGGCCGGACCAGCCGCTGATGTCGATCACCGAGGTGTCTGAAGTGGAGCCGCTCGCGGGGGCACGGCTGTCCCAGTCGGGGGACTTCCCCCGGGTGGAGACGGCCAGTGCGGCGATGTTCACCGAAGAGCTGGGATTCTCCCCCTACGCCCAGGGCGCGAGCCAGTACCGGGAGCGCGTGCGCGGACTCATCAACGCAGGACACTCGATCATCGCGGTGGATCCCGAGACCTCCGAGATCGTCTTCAAGGCCGAGTTCGGCGCGGTCAGCCCCGAGGTGGTCCAGGTCCAGGGCGTCTGGGTGCGGCCCAGCCACCGCGGACGTGGCCTGGCCGGGCCGGGGATGGCCGCCGTGGTCGAGCACGGACTCAAGCTGGCGCCCACCGTGAGCCTGTATGTGAACAGCTACAACACTGCGGCGATTCGCGCCTACGAGCGTGTTGGATTCACCCAGGTGGGGACGTTCGCGACCATACTGTTCTAGATGACTTTCTTCCCCTCCACTCGCGCCGCGCAGCGCCGCCGCCGTCCCACCGTCGGCGCAGCGCTCGGGCTCCTCGGAGTGCTCCTGCTCACCGGCTGTGAGAGCTCCCCCGCGGAGCAGGCCGGGACGCCGGCGGCCGAGCCGGACACCAGCACCGGGGGAGTCCAGCAGCAGGTCCCTGAACCCTCCGGCAACCAGCTCTCCCACGAGGAGATGCGTGAGCAGCTGGAGTCCCGCTACCCGGATGCCGCGCTGAGCGACACCTCGGAGTACTGGGCGGGACTGCGCGACATCGAGACCGAGCTGCAGCGGCTGGTGGTCGACCCGCCCGAGTGCAAGCAGTTCGTGGTGCGTTCGGCGGTGCCGGTTCCTGCCGGCGCGCTGGTGGCCTACGCGGACGAGACGACCGAGTCTGCTGAGGACCGGAGCGATGAGCAGCCCGAGGAGCCCGAAGATGCCCAGGGCGACCCCGAAGCCGGTACGTTCGGTGACCGGGCGCGCTTCCAGCTCGCCAGCACCGAGGACGACGAGTCCGGAGATGACTCTGCAGATGAATCCGAGTCAGGAGAAGATGCCGACCCTGAGGGCGACGGCGCATCCGGTGATCCAGGGAACGGAGACTCCGACGACTCCGGTGACTCAGAGAACGGCGGCTCCGAGGACGAGGAAGAGCCCGAGCCCGAGCCCGAGCCCGAGCCCGTCACCGTGGACCTGCCCGGAGCGCGCCAGGCCGTGATCTATACCTTCCGCGATTGGCGCGCCGCGGATGCATACCTCGCCGCGGAAGAGGACGGACTGGACTCCTGCGACTCCTACACGGCCAGCCGCGGCGGAGAGGACTCCGCAGAGACCTCCACCTCGGTGGACACCGTCGACGTCTCCTCCACCGCCGATGCCGCACTGGGCACCACCCGGCGGATCAGCGCTGAGGGCGAGACCGAGCACAATGCCGCCATCACCCTGCGCGGCGGCTCGCACATCGTCACGGTGGCGGTCCCGCTGGAAGACGCGCTCTCCGAGGAGGAGGCCGAGGTCGCCGTCGAAGAGCTCCAGGCCGAAGCCGCCGACCTCCTCGAGAGCCTCGACTGACCTCCTGCTCGAAACAGGAATCGGTCAGCCGCAGGCGGTCGATGAAAGCCCCCGTCACAGGTGATTCAGCCCAGCGTTCATGCACAGTTGACAGCGCTGCGCGGGCCTGCTCAGAATTAAGTCATTCCCCACCACGCCGCATTGAAGCGCTCCGGCGATCGGGCGCCCGGCGTCAAGAGACAACCTCCACATGGAGGGCGCAGACATGGACACAGATCGAGACCTCGACCAGTCCTTGCAGGAACTCAGATCCTCGTTGTCGGGCGTGGTGATCGAACCGGACCATCCGCTGTACGAAGACGCGCGCCGGGTATGGAACGGCATGGTGGACGTTCATCCCCGCGCCGTGGTCCGAGCCGGCAGCATCGCCGATGTCGACCCCGTGCTCGACCTCGCACAACGCACTGGAACGCCGCTCGCGGTCCGCGGCGGAGGACATAATGTGGCCGGGCACGGCACCGTCGAGGCAGGGCTGGTCCTGGACCTCAGCCAGCTCCGCGGCGTCGACGTGAATGCTGAGACTCAGATCGTGACGGTCGAGCCCGGCGCGACCCTCGCCGATGTGGACGCGGCCACGGTCCCGCACGGCCTCGCGGTCCCGCTCGGGGTGATCAGCGCCACCGGGGTCGCTGGACTGACCCTGGGCGGCGGGGTCGGCTGGCTGACCCGGGCCTGCGGCCTGACGCTGGACAACCTGATCTCCGCGGAGGTGATCACCAGCAACCTGGAGCACGTGCATGCAGATGCGCAGAACAGCCCAGACCTGTTCTGGGCGCTCCGCGGAGGGGGCGGGAACTTCGGACTGGTGACCTCCTTCGTCTACCGGGCACAGCGACTGCCGGAACAGGTCCTGGGTGGAAACCTGGTCTACGGCCGGCCCCACTGGCGGCAGGCGCTGCAGGCGTTCGCCCGGTGGACCGAGGACCTGCCCGACGAGATGACCAGCATCCTCTCGATCATTCGGCTGCCCTCGGAGTACGGGGTCGGCGAGGAGCCGGTGCTGGTCATCGGGGTCGCCTGGGTCGGAGCAGACCTGGATGAGGGTTCGCGACTGGTGGACCGGCTGCGCGAGCATGCCCCGCCCGACGCCGAGGAGATCGAGCCGGTCCAATGGCTTGCATGGCAGTCCGCAATGGACGGGCTCTTCCCCAAGGGCGCGCGCGGCTATTGGAAGAACGCCTCCTTCTCGCGTCTCGATGACGAGGTCATCGACGCGCTGCTGGAGATCGCCGGGGAGCTCACCTGGATCGGTACGGGCTTCGACATCCATCATATGGACGGCGCCTTCGGCCGGGTGGCCGAGGATGCCACCGCTTTTCCCAACCGCTCGGCCCGCTATTGGCTCAACATCTACGGATTCTGGCAGGACCCGTCCGAGGACTCTCGCCTGACGGCGTTTGCTCGGCGGGCGCACGCCGCCGTGGAACCCCACGCCGACGACGGCCAGTATGTGAACTTCCTCGGCGCTGAGCATGAGACCGATCCGACGGGGGCCGTTCAGGAGGTCTACGGCGGGCACAAGACCCGACGGCTGATCGAGATCAAGACTCGCTACGATCCGACCAACCTGTTCCGGCTGAACCACAACATCAGGCCGGCGTCGGTCTAGCCGACGTCGATCGAGACGGTGCGGACCTGGCCGGCGCCGACGGAGGGCGCGCCGTCGAGGATCAGCCGAAGAGGTCCATGGCCACGTCGTAGCCCAGCTTGATCACCAGCGCGAAGACCACCACCAGGAACACCGCCCGGATGAACTTGGATCCCTTGGCGATCGCCATCCGCGCGCCGAGGTAGCCCCCGGCCATGTTCGCGGCACCCAGCACCAGCCCGAGACCGATGAACACGTGTCCGGCGGGGAAGAAATACAGCAGCGCGCCGAGGTTCGTGGCCACGTTGACCACCTTCGCCTGCGCCGAGGAGTTCAGGAAGTTGTAGCCCAGCACGGTGACCAGGGCGATGACCAGGAAGGTGCCGGTGCCTGGGCCGAGCACACCGTCGTAGAAGCCGACGATCAGCCCGATCGTCACCGCGCGCGCCAGGTGGCCCATCCCCGCGTGCCGCAGCCTCTCCAGCTGCCCGACGTGGGGTTTCACTGCGGTGAACACGCCCACGCCGATCAGCGCGAGCAGGATCAGCGGCAGGATGATCCGCTCCGGGAGCGAGGCGGCGACCGCCGCGCCGCCGTAGCTGGCCAGCAGCGCCGCCGCGGCCATCGGCAGCGCCGTGGTCATCGAGGGCCTGACCCGTCGCGCGTAGGTGATCGCCGACGTCGTCGTCCCGAAGATCGACCCGAGCTTGTTGGTGGCCAGCGCCTGGACCGGGGTGATCCCCGGGACCATCAGCAGCGCCGGCAGCTGCAGCAGCCCGCCCCCGCCGACGACGGCGTCCACCCACCCGGCCGCGAAGCCGGCCATGACCAGCAGCAGCAGGGTCACCCAGGTGATCTCGAGGCCGCCACCGATCACGAGATCAGTGGCGGCCTCGAGGGTCTCGGTCAGCGCAGACCCTTGACGTGTTCGAGCACCGCCGCCGCGGCTTCGGCCACCGGGACCTCGTGGGATTCACCGGAGCGGCGGTCCTTGAGCTCGATGGTGCCGTTCTTCAGGCCGCGGCCCACGGTGACCAGCATCGGGACCCCGAGCAGCTCGGCGTCGCCGAACTTCACGCCGGGGGAGACCTTGGGCCGATCATCGTAGATCGCGGTCAGGCCGGCGGCTTCGAGCTCGCTGATCAGCGCCTCGGCGGCCGCGTAGACCTCCTCGCCCTTGCCGGTGGCGACCAGATGCACATCGGCCGGAGCGATCGCGGCGGGCCAGATCAGGCCCTTGTCGTCGTGGGTGGCCTCGGCGATGGCGGCCAGCGCGCGGGTCACGCCGAAGCCGTAGGAGCCCATGGTCACGGTGGCGAGCTTTCCATTGACGTCGAGGACCTGCAGGCCGAGCGCCTCGGCGTAGCGGGTGCCGAGGTGGAAGATGTGGCCCATCTCGATGCCGCGGCGGGTGCGCAGCGGACCGGAGCCGTCCGGGGCCGGGTCACCGGATTCCACGACCACAGACTCGATGATGCCGTCCCAGCCGAAGTCGCGCCCGGCGACCAGGCCGAACACGTGCTGGTCAGATGCGTTGGCACCGGTGATCCAGCTGGTGCCCGACACCACGCGGGGATCCACCAGGTAGCTGATGCCGGTGCTGGACTCCTCGCCCAGGACCGGGGCGTCCAGGGAGAGTCCGGGGCCGATGTAGCCGCGGACGAGTCCGGGGTGCTTCTTCAGGTCCGCCTCGTTCGCGGCCTCCAGTGCGACCTCGCCGCCGACGCCGAGGAGGCCGCCGATGGTGGCTTCGGCGCGCTTGAGGTCCACATCGCGGCTGCCCGGCACGCCGAGCACCACGATCCGGCGGGTGCCGTCAGGCAGCACGGCCGCGACGACGACGTTCTTCAGCGTGTCCGCCGCAGTCCATTCGCGGTCGGCCCGGGGCTGGTGGGTGTTCGCGGCGTCGACCAGGGTGGCGATGGTGTCGGTGCCGGGGGTGTGGTGGACCTGGGCCTCCGGCAGTCCGGAGAAGTCCAGCGGCTCGGGAGCCGGAGTGGTCACCGCCTCGACGTTGGCGCGGAAGCCGCCCTCGGACTCCACGAAGGTGTCTTCGCCGACGTCACAGGGGAAGAGGAACTCCTCGGACGCCGAGCCGCCCATCGCGCCGGACTGTGCGTTGACCGGGACCACGGGCAGGCCGAGCCGGTCGAAGATCCGCAGGTAGGCCTCGCGGTGGGCCGCATAGGCCGCGCTCTGGTCCGCTTCGGTCAGCGCGAAGGAATAGGAGTCCTTCATGATGAACTCGCGGCCGCGGAGCAGGCCTGCCCGGGGGCGGGCTTCATCGCGGTACTTCGTCTGGATCTGATAGATCGAGAGCGGCAGGTCCTTATAGGAGCTGTAGAGGTCCTTCACCAGCAGGGTGAAGACCTCCTCGTGGGTGGGTGCCAGCAGGTAGTCCGCGTCCTTGCGGTCCTTGAGCCGGAAGATCCCGTCGCCGTAGTCGTCCCAGCGGCCGGTCGCCTCATAGGGCTCCTTGGGCAGCAGTGCCGGGAAGTGCACCTCCTGGGCGCCGATCCGGTTCATCTCCTCGCGGACGATCGCCTCGATTTTCCGCAGCACGGTCAGCCCCAGCGGCAGCCAGCTGTAGACGCCCGGGGCGGCGCGGCGGATGTAGCCGGCGCGGACCAGCAGCTGGTGGCTGGCGACCTCGGCGTCGGCCGGGTTGTCGCGCAGCGTGCGGAGGAACAGGTGAGACAGGCGGAGCGGCACAGGTGAACTCGTTTCCGGTGAGGGATCTTCTACCGGCCCAAGTCTAAGGGGCGCTCGCAGATGAGCTCCCACGCGTCGTCGACCAGCCCTCCCGCGCCGTCGCGCGACGTGGATATACTCCCAGCGTGGCCGCCTCGAGGCCAGCGCATCCGACAGTGCCATGGGCCCGTTATCGCATTCCGGCGAGTCGGCCGGACCTGTTGCCGCGTCCCCGCGTGACCGCGGCCATTGAGCGCGCGGTCACAGGACACCGGATGACCGTCATCAGCGCCCCCAGCGGTCACGGCAAGACTCGGGCCGCCGCCGAATGGGCGAGGCATCAGCCGCGTCCGGTCGCCTGGCTCTGCCTGGGTCCGGCCGACGATGAACCGGCGGCGCTCACGTCGGGTGTCATCACTGCCCTGCGCGGACTGTTCCACGCCGACGACGATCTGCGTGAGGCGCTGGGTGAGCTGGATCCGGCCTCCGACGCGAACACGCTCTACGACCAGGTCTGCCGGACCTTCGAGCAGCCTGCGTCTGTCTCCGTGCTGGTGATCGACGATGCCCAGCGAGCCGCAGGTCAGTTGAGGGCCGGCTTGCTGGGCATGCTCGTCGACGACGCCCCCGAACACCTGCGGTTGGTGTTCCTGGGAACCACCCCGATCGAGGCCTGGCTGGCGAAGCAGATCCTGGAGGGCTCGGCCGTCCATCTCTCCGCAGCGGATCTGGCCTTCGACCGGTCAGAGACCGAGGGCCTGCTGAAGCGATTCGGAAACAGCCTGGACTCGCGCGAGGTGCTCGAGAGCACGCAGGGATGGCCTATCGCCGTGCAGACGGCCGCGCTGGCCAGCCAGCGGCCTCCCGGAGCGGGAGACAGCCTCGAGGACCTGTTGAGGAGCTACGTGCAGACCCAGATCCTTGACGGGCTGGGTGAATCGCTGGCGGTGTTCATCCTCACCACGACTGCCTGCACGGAGCTGACGGCCGAGCTCGCCACCGCACTGTCCGGTCGAGACGACGCTGCCGCGGTGCTGGATGAGCTGGTCGACCGCGGCATCTTCCTGAGTCGGCATTGCGAATCGGGCGAGACCCCGACCTACCGGTGGCATCCGATCTTCGCGCGGCAGTGCACCCAGATCCTGCGCCGTCAGGACCCGACGGCGCTGAACCTGCTCCACCTCAGGGCAGGGGAGCAGCTGTCGTCCACCAACCCCCTGAGCGCACTGCGCCACTTCCAGGCGGCTCAGGATCATGATCGTGCCCATCAGGTGCTGGTCGCGAACTGGCTGGAGCTGATCATCGGGGACCACGCCCGACAGGTCGCCACCTTCTGCGCGGGCCTTCCGCAGCGCTTATCCGGCGCGGCCACGACACAGCTCATCCTCGCCTGCGCCGAAGATGTCATGGGCGAGCATCAGGTGGCCCGCACCCGATTCCGCAAGGTGTTGGACTCGCTGCCCGATGACGCGACGGACGAGGGTGTGGAGTCCGTGCTCCGGGTCGCGCGACTGTTTCTCACCGACGACCCCAGAGCGGCGCTGACGGCCGCGCGGGACGTCCATGCGCGGCTCTCTGTCTCGGGGGAGTTCGAGGGACGGGAGCGGGTCGGGGTGCTGTTCCTGCTGGCCTGGACCGAGCTGCGGCTCCGCCTGCACCCTGAGTCTGCCCCCGAGATCATGTCTGCCGCCGCCCGCGAGTGGGGAGCGATGGGGGAGGCCCAGCTTGAGCGGAGCGCACTGGGCAGTCTCGCCATGGTCGATCTGTGGGATGGCAGGAACGCCCGCGCCCGTCGCATCCTGAGCGAGGTCGATGCTCCGCTTCAGGCATCGACCTCGATATGGACACACTACGAGGGCAGTGCGCTCGGCACCGCGATGGGACTGCTGGCGTACTGGTCTGCAGACTTCGAGAGCGCCACCGAATGGTTCGGTCGCGTCATCGAGGCGGGGGACGCCCCTGTTCCTCTCGGCGGCGCGGTGCGGACGTTCCTGGCCTTCAGCGCTGCGGGTGCCCGGGATCCGGCCCTGTGTCGAAGGGCTGCCCTCGAGCTGGAGGCTGTGTCACGGGAGGAGGCCCAGGGGGTGCAGTGGCCGATCTTCCGGGATGCGGCGCAGGCCGTGCTGGAGGAGGTCGCGGGGCACCGGCCGAGGGCCCTGGCGCTGGTGGAGCGACACCCTGATGCGGCAGACCTTCCGATGATCGGGGTCGTGCTGGCCGGCATTCTGCGGCGAGCCGGGGATCCCGCTCGCGCATTCCGCCTGCTGTCCCGGCATCGAGCATTCATGGGAATCTCCTATGTGGCGATCTCCGCACGAATCTCAGCTGCCCTGGTCCACCGGATGCGCGGGGAACCGGACGTCGCCCACGAATACTGTGAGTACGCCCTGGACATCGCGGAGCGCGAAGACATCCGCCAGCCCTTCTGCGACGGTGACCTGAATCTTCGCCTGCTGCTCACGGACCATCTGACCCGACGCACATCCCATGAGGCCTTCATCGCCAGCGCCCTGACGGCTGAACAGAGCCGCCGCGGGGTCCTCGCGGCCCTCTCCGGCCGGGAGGTCGAGGTGTACCGCCTGCTCCAGACCTCCAAGACGATCCAGGAGATCGCGGACGCGCTGATGGTCTCGGTGAACACGGTCAAGACCCACCAGCGAGCGATCCACCGGAAGCTGGGGGTCCGGACCCGCCGCGAGGCTCAGCAGCTCGCGCCCTGAACCTGGAGCCTCAGGCGAGGGCCCTGGCCTTGAGCGACCTGAACTCCTCCTCGGTGATGGTGCCCGAATCGCGCATCAGGGCCGCCTTCTCGATCTCGACGCTGGGACTGGTCACGCCCACCTCCCGCAGCCGCGCGAGCATCGCCTCATGGCTTCTCTGGTCAGCTGCGGCGCCGCGCTCAGCCATCCCGCCGCCACGAGCGATGAGATAGATCAATGCGGTGAGGAAGGGCAGGAACATCAAGAAGAACACCCAGACCGCTTTGGAGAACCCGCCGAGCTTCCTGTCCCGAAAGATGTCTCCGATGATGCTGAACATGACCATCAGATAGGCCACAAACACGAAGGCCCATATGAACCACCAGATGATGGACCAGAACGATTCCCAGAATTCCATGACATTGCCCTTCTGTGCACGCTGCCGCCGTCGAGGAGTTGACACCTTGAGCGTCACACAGACCCCGCGGCGGGTGGACTGAAAATCACCCGTTCCGGGTGAGCAGAACGCCGCCGCGCGGTCGGCTCTGCGAGCATCGGATCAGACACCCCCTGTGCTGCAGGGCTCTGCCGGATCGCGGAGATCACCGGAGAGGGAAAAGACCATGCCTGACTTTCGATACGGCCCCGTGGAGATCTATCTGCTCGCCTTCGAGGGACAAGAGCCGGCCCCCGGTGCCCTGACCGCTCTGGCCGATGTGCTCTCCACCGGCGCGGTGAGACTCCTTGACCTGGTCGCGGTGAGCAAGGACGAGGCCGGACGAGCGGCCATGCTCGACCTGGCGGGACGCGACCGGCTGGGACTGAGCGTGGGGCCGGACCCGGTGACCGAGGGGCTGATCGGCGAGGAGGACCTCATCGAGCTCGCCGCGCCGCTGGCCTGCGGGTCTTCGGCGGTGGTGCTGGCCCTGGAGCTCAGGTTCGAGCTGATGCTCGCAGACCGGCTGGCCCAGGGGGAGGCGGAGGTCCTGCACACCACGCGAGTACCGGCCCCGGTCGTCAACGCACTCATCGACCTGTATGACCCCGTGGAGGGAGGACCGCCGTGACGATCGAACGTGTCGGACGCCCGGGGCTGATCGGACTGGCTGCCCGAACGTCTGTGCTGCTCGGCGCCACCCAGGCCTTGACCGGGGAGGGGGACGTCTATCAGCAGCGTCGGGCACGGGACCGCGACGACCAGGAGCACTACGCCGCCGCCCATCAGCAGGCGCGCATCGAGGCAGCCGCGTTGGCGGCGATCGCCCATGCCGCTCCTCCGGCCCCGCTCGCACCTGTGCCGCTGGCAGTTCCCAGCGGCACGAGCTTCATGGATGACCTGCAGCGGCTGGCCGAGCTGAGACGATCGGGTCTGCTCAGCGAGGAGGAGTTCGCGGCCGCGAAGGGCAAGCTCCTCCGCTGAGCCGCCGCTGAACCGCCGCTGCGCCGCCGCCGAGCGATCACCCCCGACGTTCCCGGAGACTCGGTCCGCCAGCGGGCCGGGGCTGAGCGGGGCGCACCCACAGGGCCCGGTAGGCGGTGCGGCGAGTCTCAGGCACAATAGAGACGCACCGCAGACCACCACCGATAGGACCGTCATGGCCACCGCCCCCCGCCCCACCGGTGAGCAGCGCTTCCAGGATGCCCGCGCCGCGAAGATCGCCGAGCTGATCACCCCCACGATCACCGCGCAGGGGCTGTACCTCGAGGAGATCGAGCTCGCCGCAAACGGGCCCACCACCACGCTGAAGGTCTCGGTGGATCTGCTCACCGGCACCGACCAGGTGGATCTGGACACCATCGCCGAACTGTCCCAGGCCATCTCCGCCCGCTTCGACGAGGACGACGTCCTGCCCGAACTCGACAGCTATGACCTCGAGGTCTCCACCCCCGGCGCGACCCGCCCGCTGACCACACCGCGGCACTTCGAGCGCAACCTGGGCCGGATGCTGGAGATCACCCAGGCCGGGCACAGCCCGATCCTGGCCCGGCTGCAGGCGGTCAGCGACGGCTCCATCACCGTGGTCGAGCAGAAGCCGACCCCCAAGAAGGGGATGCCGGTGAAGTACGGAGATCCCGCGGAGATCAGTCTCGCGGCGATCACCCACGCACGAGTGCAGGTAGAGTTTTCCCACACGCAGTAGATACTGGCTTAACCGGAGGCACAAGTGGATATCGATATGAGCGCACTGCGCATGCTTGTCAAAGAGCGAGAGATCCCGCTGCAGCGGCTGATCCCCGCCATCGAACAGGCGCTGGTGCTGGCTTACCACAAATCGCCCGGAGCGCTGCAGCACGCCCGGGCTGAGATCGATCAGTCCACTGGCCACGTCACGGTGTGGGCCAAGGAGCAGGACGAGAACGGCACCTTCATCGGGGAGTTCGACGACACCCCCCGGGACTTCGGACGGGTCGCCGCCTCCACCGCCCGCCAGGTCATCATGCAGCGGATCCGCGACGCCGAGGACGATCAGGTCCTGGGCCAGTTCAAGGGCCGCGAGGGCGAGCTGATCTCCGGCACCATCCAGCAGGGCCGCAACCCCAACATGGTCCAGGTGGACCTGGGCAGCGTCGAGGCGCTGCTGCCCCCGCAGGAGCATGTCCCCGGCGAGGAATACGTCCACGGTCATCGGATCCGCGCCTTCGTCGTCGACGTCCACCGCGGCATGCGCGGACCTTCCATCACGCTCTCGCGCTCACACCCGGGCCTGGTGAAGAAGCTCTTCGAGCATGAGGTCCCCGAGATCGCCGACGGCTCCGTGGAGATCACGGCCATCGCGCGTGAGGCCGGGCACCGCACCAAGATCGCGGTGCGCGCCCACCAGTCGGGGATCAACGCCAAGGGTGCCTGCATCGGCTCCATGGGCTCCCGCGTCCGGGCGGTCATGAACGAGCTCAACGACGAGAAGATCGACATCATCGATCACTCCGACGACGCCGCCGAGTTCATCGCCCATGCACTCTCACCCTCGAAGGTGAAATCGGTCACCATCCTGGACGAGGCCACCCGCAGCGCCCGCGTGGTCGTCCCGGACTATCAGCTCTCCCTGGCCATCGGCAAGGAGGGTCAGAACGCCCGCCTCGCCGCGAAGCTCACCGGGTGGCGGATCGACATCGTCTCCGACGCCACGCTCGCCGCACCCTGACCGGCCGCCCACTCCCACGTTTCTGCTCGACGCCGCCGGAAGGGGTAGACTGTCATGGTTCCAGTGCGTACCTGTATCGGCTGTCGCCGTGAGGTCGCTCAGGACAAGGCAATAAGGCTCGCACTCAGCGCAGCCCGGAACGCCGATCCTGCACCGCCGCTGGTGGTGTGGGACACCGATCGGGCCCTGCCCGGACGAGGCGCCTGGCTGCACCCGCAGCGTGAGTGCTTCGAGACCGCCGTCAAGCGCAAGGCCTTCAACCGGGCCTTCCGCCGGACCGTGGACCCGAGGACGCTCGACCTGCACGACATTATTGGCACCAACGGTTGACGCCGCCTGGGGCTGCAGCAATGCAGCGGACAGTCGGAGGAGACCAGAAAGCGGGTTCAGAGAGATGGATCCCCGATGAAGACCGACGCATGAGTTCGCAGCGATGACCCATCACAGCAACTCCGTCACGGTTTCAGAACAGTTCAAACGGCCTTCGCCGATGAACCGCTGACATCAGCCCCGCTGGTGCCAGCGGGGAAGCGTGGGCCAGACAAGGAGAAATGTGGCCAAGGCCCGCGTACACGAGCTCGCCAAAGAGCTCGGCATCACCTCGAAAGAAGCCCTCGCAAAACTGCAGGGCATGGGCGAATTTGTGAAGTCGCCCTCCTCCACCGTGGAGCCCCCGGTGGCGAAGAAGCTGCGTCAGGCATTCCCTGACGCCAAGCCCGCCGCCGACGCCCCCGCGTCCAACGGCGCTGCCCGCCCAGGTCCGAAGAAGTCCGACGGTGCCTCCGCGCCCGCCGCTGACAGCTCAGGCCCGGCACAGCCCGCCGCATCAGGATCCTCCGCGCCACGGCCCGGCGGTTTCAAGCCCGGCCCCCGGCCCGGCCCGAAGCCTGCTGCAGCGCCCGAACCCGAAGCCCCCGCAGCTGCTGCCCCCAAGGCGTCGGCCCCGAAGGCCGAGACCCCGGCTCCTGAGGCCGAAGCTCCCAAGGCTGCCGAGAAGCCCGCTGCGAGCACGGAGGCTCCGGCTGAGAAGCCCGCCTCCAAGCCCGCCGCATCAGGCGCCAAGCCCGGCGGTCCCCGCCCGGGCAACAACCCCTACGCGCCGAGCCAGGGCATGGGCGCCGAGCGCCAGGCCCCGCGTCCCGGTGGAACCGGCGGCCCCCGCCCCGGTCCCAAACCGGCTGGACCCCGTCCGGGCAACAACCCGTTCGCACCCCAGCAGGGCATGCGCAATGAGCGCAGCGGTGGACCCCGTCCCCGCGGCGGTCAGGGTGCACCAGCCGGCGCTCCGCGTCCGGGTGCACCTCGCCCGGCCGGCGCCTCACGTCCCGGCGCACCGGCAGCAGGCGGCGCAGCCCGCCCCGCAGCCGCACCACGTCCGGGCGGTCCCAAGCCGTCGATGATGCCCAGCCAGACCCCGGCTCCTGCCGGTGGTCGTCCCGGCGCCCCCGCCGGTGGCCCGCCACGCGGCGGTCGCGGCGGCGGTCCTCGCCGTGGCGGCGCAGCAGGTGCCTTCGGTCGCGGCGGCTCCAAGGCCAAGGCTCGCAAGTCGAAGCGCGCAAAGCGCCAGGAGATGGAGCAGCGTCAGTCCCGCGAGATCGGCGGCGTGCGCGTTCCCAAGGGAGACGGCACCACCGTCGTGCGGCTGCGCCGCGGCTCCTCGCTGGGCGATTTCGCCGAGAAGATCAATGCCGAGCCGGCAGCCATGGTCACCGTGCTGATGAAGCTCGGTGAGATGGCCACAGCCAACCAGTCCCTCGACGAAGAGACCTTCCACCTGCTGGGCGATGAGCTGGGCTATCCGGTCCAGATCGTCTCCCCGGAGGACGAGGACCGCGAGCTGCTGAACACCTTCGACATCAACATCGAAGATGAGCTGGCAGCCGAGGGCTCCGACGAGCTCTCCGCCCGTGCCGCCGTCGTGACCGTCATGGGTCACGTCGACCACGGCAAGACCCGACTCCTGGACTCCATCCGCAGCGCGAAGGTGACCGAAGGCGAAGCCGGCGGCATCACCCAGCACATCGGTGCCTACCAGGTCCACGTCGAGCACGAGGGCGTCGAGCGCGGCCTGACCTTCATCGACACTCCCGGTCACGAGGCGTTCACCGCCATGCGTGCTCGTGGTGCGAAGGTCACCGACATCGCGGTGCTGGTCGTGGCCGCCGATGACGGCGTCATGCCCCAGACCATCGAAGCGCTGAACCACGCGAAGGCCGCCAACGTGCCGGTCGTCGTCGCGGTCAACAAGATGGACAAGGAAGGCGCCTCCCCGGACAAGGTCCGCGGTCAGCTGGCCGAATACGGTCTGGTGCCCGAGGAGTACGGCGGCGACACCATGTTCGTCAACGTCTCCGCGCTGCAGCACCTGCACATCGACGAGCTCCTCGAGGCCGTGCTGCTCACCGCAGACGCAGCCCTGGAGCTCACCGCGAACCCGAACAAGGCAGCTCGCGGCGTGGCCATCGAAGCGAACCTGGACAAGGGTCGCGGCGCCGTGGCCACTGTGCTGGTCCAGTCGGGCACGCTGCGGGTGGGCGACAACATGGTCGCCGGCACGGCTCACGGCCGCGTCCGCGCCATGTTCGATGAGCACGGCGAGACCGTCAAGGAGGCCCTGCCCTCCCGTCCGGTGCAGGTGCTGGGTCTGTCTTCGGTGCCTCGCGCCGGTGACACCTTCCTGTCCACCTCCGATGACCGCACTGCTCGGCAGATCGCTGAGAAGCGTGAAGCCGTGGAGCGCAACGCTCAGCTGGCCAAGCGCCGCAAGCGCATCAGCCTGGAAGACTTCGACCAGGCTGTGGCCGACGGCAAGATCGACACGCTCAACCTCATCCTCAAGGGCGACGTCTCCGGTGCCGTGGAGGCCCTGGAAGATGCGCTGCTCAAGATCGATGTGGGTGCCGATGTGCAGCTGCGCGTCATCCACCGCGGCGTCGGTGCGATCACGCAGAACGACGTGAACCTGGCCACTGTGGACAACGCAGTGATCATCGGCTTCAACGTCCGACCTGCGGAGCGCGTCAACGACCTGGCCGAGCGTGAAGGCGTGGACATGCGCTTCTACTCGGTCATCTACGCCGCGATCGATGACATCGAGGCAGCCCTGAAGGGCATGCTGAAGCCAGAGTACGAAGAGGCTTCACTGGGCAGCGCGGAGGTCCGCGAGGTCTTCCGCTCCTCGAAGTTCGGCAGCATCGCCGGTTCGATCGTCCGCTCCGGCCTCATCCGCCGCAATGCCAAGGCGCGCCTGGTGCGCGATGGCAACGTGGTGGCAGACAACCTCACCATCGAGTCGCTCAAGCGCTTCAAGGACGACGCAACCGAGGTCCGCGACGGCTTCGAGTGCGGCATCGGCCTCGGATCGTTCAACGACATCCGCGAAGGTGACAGCATCGAGACCTGGGAGATGCGCGAAATTCCGCGCTCCTGACCAGGCCCGCCGGTTTCACCGGTGACAGCTCCGGGGACCCTGCCACAGGCGGGGTCCCCGGACCTGTCCGCAGACCATACCCACCTGGCCCCGCATCAAGCGCGGATCCAGGCCAGGGACACACAAGTCTTCTGAAAGGAGCGCATCATGGCAGATCCAGCACGCGCCGCCCGATTGGCGCAGCGCATCAAGGTGATCGTGGCCGAGGCGCTGCGTCGCCGGGTCAAGGATGAGCGCGCAGAACTGATCACCGTCACCGACGCCCGGGTGACCAATGATCTCCAGCACTCCACGGTGTACTACACCGTCATGGCCCCGGACGAGGAGTCCCGGGCAGGGGCCGAGGCCGTCCTGGCCGCGAACCAGGGCACCCTGCGCTACGAGCTCGGTCGGCAGCTGAACATCCGGCTGACCCCGACTCTGGAGTTCGTCGCCGACGAGATCCCGGAGACGGCCGCGCACATGGAGGACCTCCTGCGCAAGGCCCGCGAACAGGACGAGCAGGTCGCCGCCCTGCGCAAGGACGCCCAGCCCGCCTCGGAGGAGAAGCCCTACCGCTGGCAGGTCGAGGAGGAGCCGGCCGCATCGCAGGACGACGCCGCATCCGACGACGACGACGCCGGCCGCTCCAGCTCCGCGGATCGCTGAGCGCACGGAAGCTGAGGCTGGATACGCATGGGGAAGAAGCAGAAGCCTGAAGAGCTGGAGGTCGGCTCCGGACTTGTCCTGGTGGACAAGCCGGCCGGCCTGACCAGCCATGACGTGGTCGGACGGATCCGCAAGCTCGCCGGGACCCGCAAGGTGGGCCATGCCGGGACTCTGGATCCGATGGCCACAGGCGTCCTGGTGGTCGGGATCAACCGCGCCACCAGGCTGCTGACCCATATCGTCGGAGTCGACAAGACCTACACCGCCACCGTGCGGCTGGGTCAGTCCACCTCCACCGACGACGCCGAGGGCGAGGTCCTGCAGACCCGGTTCGCCAATGCGGTGACCCCGGAGGCCATCGCGGCCGAGATCGCGAAGCTCACCGGCGCGATCCAACAGGTCCCCGCCACGGTCTCCGCGATCAAGGTGGACGGCCAGCGCGCCCACGCCCGGGCCCGCGCCGGCGAAGAGGTCGCGCTGAAGTCCCGCGACGTCACGGTCCATGACTTCGAGGTCTTCGAGATCCGCCGGATCGACGGCGGCAAGCTCGTCGACGTCGACATCGAGGTCCGGGTCTCCTCCGGCACCTACGTGCGCGCCCTGGCCCGGGATCTGGGCGAGGCGCTCGAGGTCGGCGGTCACCTCACCGCGCTGCGCCGCACCGCGGTGGGCTCCTACAGCATCGACCAGACCCTGACCCTGGACCAGCTGGGCGAGGACTTCGGCTACATCGGCCTCGCCGAAGCCGCCGAGCACCTCTTCCCGGCGCGTCAGCTCACCGCCGAGGAGACCGAGAACCTCGGCTACGGCCGGCGGATCACCGCCTCGGGCACCGGCGAGGACCCGCAGCTCACCGCGGCCTTCGCCCCCGACGGCGAGCTGGTCGCGCTGCTCATCGATGTGCCCGCCAAGAAGGGCGCCTCGGCCTCACCGGACGCCGCCCATGCCGCGGACTCCGACTCCATCGACTACCAGGCCAAGCCCGAGCTGGTCTTCGCGATCAGCACCGGACCTGGCTCGACCGATTCAGCATCGGCGGATTCAGGGTCGCAGACTGCCGGAACCGGGGCTCAGCCCGCCGGAACCGGCGTCACACAGCCGCCCGGAGCCTCCGAATGACGGTGATGTTCCTCATAGGCGCCATCGTCTGTGGGCTCTCCGTGCTGGTCTGCTGGGTGATGACCGCGGCCCGCGACCACCCCGCGGACTCCTCGATCATCTCGCTGGCCGCGATCGAGCTCTACCTCATCGCCTACGGCATCTACGCCGGGATCCGGCAGATCGCCGGGGCTCCGGTGGCCGGCGAGGCGTGGGAGTTCTGGGGCTATATCCTGACTGCACTTCTGCTTCCGGTCGGAGTGTTCATCTGGGCCATGATCGACAAGACCCGCTGGTCCAACCTGGTGATGAGCTTCGTCGGACTTGTCGTGTTCGTGATGGTCTACCGCTTGGAGGAGATCTGGTGGGGAAGCGCGCTATGACCCGGCCGTCGCCGGACGTGCCGGCCAACGCCTCGCCCACTCCGCGCAATCGCGGAGTCGGCATGCTGATCATCACCGCCTACGGCATCTTTGCCGTCTCCTCCTTCGCCCGAGCGCTGTATCAGATCCTCACCGACTTCGACGCCTCCCCGGTGTCCTACTCGCTCAGCGCCTTCGCCGCCGCCGTCTACATCGTCGCCACCCTTGCCCTGGCTCGGATCGGCCCCCGCGCCTGGCTGGTGGCCCTGATCGCGGTGCTGGTGGAGCTGACCGGGGTGCTCGGCGTCGGCTTGTGGACCTACCTTGATCCGGAGCTCTTCAACGAGGCCACCGTGTGGTCCCACTTCGGTGCCGGCTACGGGTTCGTGCCGCTGCTGCTGCCGTTCATCGGCCTGTTCTGGCTGCTGCGGCACCGGCCGGGCACCGAGGCCGCGCGGGACACCCAGTGATGAGCGATAGGCTGATCGGCGTGCAGTTCTGGAATGGTCTTGAAGAAGTCCCCCGCGGGCTCGGACCCACCGCCGTGACCATCGGCAACTTCGACGGCGTCCACCTGGGTCACCAGGAGGTCCTGACCCGTCTGGTCGCCGCCGCCCACGGGCCGGCCGATGGTGCCGCAGTGGACGCTTCTCCGCGCGCCCAGGCCGTGGCGATCACCTTCGATCCGCACCCGCTGCAGGTCCACCGCCCCGAAGAGTCCCCGGAGATGCTCACCGGCACCGCGGAGAAGGTCCAGCGCCTGGCCGAGACCGGCATCGACGCGCTGCTGGTGCTGCACTACAACCTCGACCTCGCCGGGCTCACCCCCGAGGAGTTCGTCAAGACCTATTTCGTGGACACGCTGAACGCCTCCGTGGTCGTCATCGGCCACGACGTGCGCTTCGGCCGCGGAAACTCCGGGAACTTCGAGACCATGGTCGAGCTGGGCCGACGCTACGGCTTCAGCGTGCTCGGCGTGGATGATTTCGCGCTGATCGGGCATTCGGTGGCCGAGACCGAGCGGCGCTGCTCCTCGACCTGGGTGCGTGAGGCCCTGGAGGCCGGCGACGTCGCCGCGGCGGCCGAGGTGCTCGGACGCCCGCACGCGGTGCTCGGCGAGGTGGTCCACGGGGCCGCCCGCGGACGCGACCTGGGCTTCCCGACCGCGAACCTGGGCCGCGACTCCGAGGGCATGATCCCCGCCGACGGCGTCTACGCCGGCTGGCTGGTCGACGCCGCCGGCGCCCGCTGGCCCGCGGCGATCTCGGTGGGCTCGAATCCGACCTTCCACGGGGTCGAGCGGGTGGTGGAATCCCACGTGATCGACCGGCCCACCGAGGCGGTGGAGGACTTCGACCTCTACGGCCAGCACGTGCGGGTGGAGTTCGTCGAGCACCTGCGCGGCATGGTCGCCTATGAAGGCGTGGAGAAGCTGGTCGAGCAGATGTACCAGGACGTGGATCAGACCCGCCAGGTCCTCGCCCGCCTCTCCGTCGAGTAGACCGGATTCGGCACGTGCCCTCCCGTCCCAAGCCACGGCCCGCCCAGCAGGCGCTGATCTCCGACCCAGAACGACGACGTCGCCTGGGCGCCTCCTTCGCCGATGACACCTCGCTCGAGGAGGCCCGGCGCTACGACGCGGTCCGTCCCCGCTACCCCGACGAGATGGTGGACCAGCTGCTGCGCGCGGCTGGATCCTGCGCTTCCGTCGGGCCGCCGGTGGTCGCAGACCTCGGCGCCGGCACCGGGATCCTGACCCGGGCGTTGCTGGCCCGAGGTGCCAGCGTCCACGCGGTCGAGCCCTCTGCGGCCATGACCGAGGTCATGTGCGCCCGCAGCGTCGAGCAGAATCCGGAGCAGAATCCGGAGCAGAGCCCCGGACAGACCCGCCCGCCGCACCGCCTTCAGGTGCACCGCACCACGGCGGAGGCGACAGGGCTGCAGCAGGCGAGCTGCGACGTCGTCGTCGCGGCCCAGGCCTGGCACTGGTTCGATGACGCCCTGGTGCAGGACGAGGTGCGCCGGATCCTGCGGCCGCAGGGAGTGCTGGGGGTGGTCGCGAACTATCTGGACACCTCGGTGCCCTGGGTGCACCGGCTGACCCGGATCATGCGCGCCGGGGATGTCTACCGGCCGGGCTGGACCCCGCCGGTGGACCCGGCACGCTTCATCGCCTGGGACACCACGCAGACCCGGTGGGAGCGGCAGATCACACCTGAACAGATCCGGGAGCTCTCCACCACGCTGAGCTCCTGGCTCTCCGCCGAAGAGCCCGCCCGAGCCCGCCGCCGGGCCAACCTGGACTGGTACCTCGACGAGCACCTGGAGCTCACCCCGGGGGAGCCGGTCGCGCTGCCGTACCTGACCGTGCTGCACACCAGCGTTTCCCGTGTGCCAGGCGCTCCTGTATCGTAGAAAGGTCGCTTCGGCGACGTCGTCATGCTGCAGTCCGCGGTGGCTGACACTGGTCCCTGGCCCTCACGGGCAAAGCCCGGTCCTGTTCGCGGTACAACAATGAAGGAGCTCTTCCATGGCTTTAGATCCCGTTGTCAAACAGGAGATCATCAAGGAGTACGCAACTTCCGAGGGTGACACTGGTTCACCCGAGGTTCAGGTTGCGGTTCTGACGCGTCGGATCTCCGACCTCACCGAGCACCTGAAGGTGCACAAGCATGATCACCACACCCGTCGCGGTCTGATGATCCTGGTGGGTCGCCGTCGTCGTCTGCTGAAGTACCTTGCTGCTACGGACATCGAGCGCTACCGTTCGCTGATCAAGCGTCTCGGTATCCGCCGATGAGCTTCAGCGTCAAACGCTGATCACCAAGCAACGAAACAGGCGGCTCCTGAAACGGTCTTCATGACCGTAGGAGCCGCCTGCTTTGTATGCGAGGATAGTGGGTGGCGCACCCGCCAGTGAGAGGGATCGAACTCATATGTTCCGGTCCTCGGTAGTAGCCTCCGGGAGGCACGACACGTGCCAGGCCCGTGGGCTTCGATCGATGACCGACCGTATGTACGCAGATTCTTTCCTCTCACTGGCTCGCCAGCAATGCACGCTACTGAGAGGAGACACCTGTAATGCAGGGTCCCGAGATTCACTACACCGAAGCCGTGATCGACAACGGATCATTCGGTACACGCACGATTTCCTTCGAGACCGGCCGCCTCGCCAAGCAGGCCGCCGGTTCCGTCCTGGTCACCATGGACGAGGACACCACGCTGCTCTCGGCCACCACGGTGGGCAAGTCACCCCGCGAGGGCTTCGACTTCTTCCCGCTGACGGTCGACGTCGAAGAGCGCATGTACGCCGCAGGTCGCATCCCCGGCAGCTTCTTCCGCCGCGAGGGTCGCCCCTCCGTCGACGCGATCCTGGCCTGCCGCCTGATCGACCGCCCGCTGCGCCCCGCCTTCAAGAAGGGCATCCGCAACGAGGTCCAGGTCGTCGAGACCATCCTCTCGATCAACCCGGATGACCTCTACGACGTGGTCGCCATCAACGCCGCCTCGATGTCCACCCAGCTCTCCGGTCTGCCGTTCTCCGGCCCGATCGGTGCAGTGCGCGTGGCCCTCGTGGACACCGGCTCAGGCGCCCAGTGGGTCGCCTTCCCGAAGCACTCCCAGCTCAAGGACGCCGTGTTCAACATGGTCGTCGCCGGTCGAGTCGTCAACGACGACATCGCCGTGCTGATGGTCGAGGCCGAAGCCACCGATGACTCCTGGAAGCTCATCAAGGAGCAGGGCCGCACCGCGCCCACCGAGGACATCGTGTCCGAGGGCCTCGAGGCTGCAAAGCCGTTCATCAAGGTCCTCTGCGACGCACAGGCAGACCTGGCAGCTCGCGCCGCCAAGCCCGCCATCGACATCCCGACCTTCGTGGACTACGAGTCCGACGTGCTGGCCGCGGTGGAGTCCTCCGCTTCGGAGCGTCTGAGCGCGGTCTACCAGATCGCTGACAAGCAGGAGCGCGACGCTGCCGACTCCGAGCTGAAGGCCGAGGTCCGCGAGGACCTCGCCGGCGAGGGCAAGGAGTTCGAGGGTCGCGGCGGCGAGGTCGCCAAGGCCTTCGGCGCCGTGACCAAGCAGGTCATCCGCCAGCGGATCCTGCGCGACCAGGTCCGCATCGACGGACGCGGCCTGACGGACATCCGCCAGCTCACCGCCGAGGTCGAGGTCCTTCCCCGCGTGCACGGCTCGGCCATCTTCGAGCGCGGCGAGACCCAGATCATGGGTGTCACCACGCTGAACATGCTCAAGCTCGAGCAGAACATCGACTCGCTGTCGCCGGTGAAGACCAAGCGCTACATGCACAACTACAACTTCCCGCCGTATTCGGTCGGTGAGACCGGCCGCGTGGGTTCACCCAAGCGCCGCGAGATCGGACATGGTGCTCTTGCTGAGCGCGCCATCACCCCGGTGCTGCCGTCCCGCGAGGAGTTCCCCTACGCGATCCGCCAGGTCTCTGAGGCCCTGGGCTCCAACGGCTCCACCTCGATGGGTTCGGTCTGCGCCTCGACGCTGTCCATGCTCAACGCCGGTGTGCCGCTGAAGGCTCCGGTCGCAGGCATCGCCATGGGCCTGGTCTCCGACCAGGTCGACGGTGAGACCCGCTACGCCGCCCTGACCGACATCCTCGGCGCCGAAGATGCTTTCGGCGACATGGACTTCAAGGTCGCCGGCACCTCCGAGTTCGTCACAGCCATCCAGCTGGACACCAAGCTCGACGGCATCCCCGCTTCGGTGCTCTCCGCAGCGCTGAAGCAGGCCCGCGAAGCTCGCCTGCACATCCTGAGCGTCATGGCCGCCGCCATCGACACCCCGGATGAGATGTCCGAGTTCGCACCGCGCATCATCTCGGTGATGGTCCCCGTGGACAAGATCGGTGAGGTCATCGGCCCGAAGGGCAAGATGATCAACCAGATCCAGGAGGACACCGGCACCGACATCTCGATCGAGGATGACGGCACCGTGCTGATCGGCGCGACCAACGGCGAAGCTGCTGAGGCAGCCCGCGCCGCGGTCAACGCGATCGCCAACCCGCAGGTCCCCGAGATCGGCGAGCGGTACCTGGGCACCGTGGTCAAGCTGACCACGTTCGGCGCGTTCATCTCGCTGACCCCGGGCAAGGATGGCCTGCTGCACATCTCCGAGCTGCGCAAGCTCAACGAGGGCAAGCGCGTGGATGACGTCGAAGACGTCGTCAACGTCGGCCAGCGCATCCAGGTCGAGATCTCCAAGGTCGATGACCGCGGAAAGCTCAGCCTGGCACCCGTCGTCGAAGGTGACGGCTCCTCGGAGTCGGACAACGACGACGCGTGATCAGCTTCTGCGTCAACGGCTCCAGCTGAGAAGCTGAGCCAAAGAGACGGCCGGTGAGGCTCCCCTGACGGGGACCTCACCGGCCGTCTTCGTGTCACGGGGGTCCCAGGACCAGTGCCCTCTCCAGCTGCTCTGTCGCGCATCGAGTGGGCGATTTGAGGGATCTCTGGGCCCCAGAAGGGCGGAAAAAGCGCCCAAATCGCCCAGTAGATGAAGGCTGTCGGGGTTCCAGCCTGCCCGGACGCAGCTGTATCTCACCCAGTGAGGCGGCGGGGGTTCAGCGGCTCGATGGACCATGACAAGGTGGGTCCCATGGACCATGTGGTGGGATGGCTGTTCCTCGGCTTCTGGGTCGTGCTCGGCGGGGCGGTGGTGGTCCGCCTGGTGCTGGCCCTCCGACGACGACGCCGCGGATCCTCGCTGCAGGATTCGGTGCTGCGCCCGGTGCTGCGAACAGGCACGGCCGGGGTCTGGCCGACCCTCGACGCGCGCGCCGGAGAGCATCCCGAAGACGTGCCGGGGGGGAGCGGAGCGCCGCAACGAGGCGGAGGATCAGCACCACGACCAGGCTGAGGGTCAGTCCCGGGAGTAGTCCCGCGCGTTGCTCACACCCAGCGCATTGGCCACCGCGGCGAGGATGATCAGCAGCGCGGCGACCAGCGGCACCAGCGCCGCGACCTGGGTCCCGAAGCCCTCAGCCAGATACCCGGTGATCGCCGAGGAGGACGACTGACCGATCACGATCGCCGTGGTCAGCAGCGACATCACCGTGGTGGAGCGCCCCCGCGGGCTCCGCTCGGCCACCAGGCTGAACTGGGTGACCAGGGTCGGGCCGATCCCCACCCCCATCACCAGCAGCACCAGCAGCAGCACCGGCAGGGCCGAGGCGAACTGCAGTCCGATGGTGCCCAGCAGCAGCACGCCGCCGAAGCTCAGCCAGCGCGCCTGAAGGCTGAAGCTCGCCGGGAACAGGGCCGCGGCGAGGGCGAAGACCGCCGAGCCGATGCCCATCGCGCCGTAGACCAGCCCGGCGCGTTCGGCGTAGCCGAGGTCGGCCATGAAGGAGGTCAGCGTGGTCAATGTGGAGCCGAAGATCAGCCCGATGCCCAGCGCGCCGGCCATCAGCACCAGCAGCCGCGGCGCGAACAGTGACCGCACCGGTGCGGGCTCCTGGTGGGTGGCGGCGTTCTTGGGCACTACGTCCGCGGTGCGGTGCAGCGCGAAGGTGATCAGGAAGCACAGGGTCAGGATCGCGGCGCCGATCATCGGTGCCGCTCCGCCGAGCGTGGCGGCGAGCAGGCCCACGATGACCGGACCGAAGACGAAGGTGATCTCATCGGCGGCGGACTCATACGCCATCGTGGAGTTCATAGTCTTCTGCTGCCGTGCCGGGGGCAGCTCGCGGAAGATCACGCCCACCAGCCGGCTGCGCGACATCGGCGGGACCTGCGGAGCGGTGGCTCCCACTAAGAAGGCCGAGGTCAGCACGGCCCAGGTGCCGAAGGGGCTATAGACCACCCAGGCCATGGCGAGCAGCGAGAGGCTGCTGGCGGAGCCGGCGATCAGCAGCACCCGGCGCTGGCCCCAGCGGTCCGCCGCGGCTCCGATGAGCGGGCCGAAGATCGCGGTGCCCAGACCGACCATGGCCGATGTCAGTCCGCCCAGGCTGATGGAATCCCGTGCGGCCACCACCAGGGTCAGCACCCCGACCACCATCATCGCGTAGGGGAAGCGCGCCAGCAGGGCCACCGGGAAATAGGCGGGACCCACGGCGCCGCGCAGGGTCTGCCGCGGGTCGGAGCCGGGGAAGCTGGGTGCGGGACGAGTGCCTGGCTCAGCAGCTGGTCGCGGCTGCACGGCGTCGGACTGGTGCGCGGGCATGGTGGTGGATCCTCCGGGAGTCGGCTCTCGCGTGCTCAGTGCCGCCTTGACTCCACAGCGAGGCCGCCGCCGAGACAGGTAGATACACGAAATGTCAGCGCTCCCGCGATGCGGCCGCAGCTGGACCGGGCCGGGGGAGGGCAGAGTTCTCAGCGTACCGGCTGTCCTTCAGCTGGCGCCATCTGCACTTCCTGCCTCCGGCGCTCAACGCGTCGCGCGCCGGAGGGCTTCCTCGGCGCAGGGGCTGTCTGAAGAGAGGGCCACCGGTGGACATCAGCCTCGTGCCCAGGGACGCCAGGGGTGCCGGTGAGGAGGTGCTGAGTTCAAGGAATTGCAGAGGCTTCTCAGCGGAGCGCCGTCGGATGACCCTCTTTGGCCCATAGATTCATCCCGCCCTCCATGCTCTCGACGGTGAATCCTGCGTCGCTCAGGGTCTGCGCCGCCGTCAGACTTCTCCGACCGCTGCGGCACACTGTGATCGTCGGCCGTGCGGAGTCGAGTTCCGGCAGTCGTGTCTGCAGCTGTCCCAGGGGTATATGGAGGGCTCCCGGGATCATGCCAGCGCTGACTTCTTCATCTTCTCGCACGTCAACGATCTGAGCCGTCTCCATCCGTTTGAACGTCATTGAAGGTGAGACTTCCTGCATTGTGGCCTCCTGGGCTACGGGTCGAGGGTCGAAACTGAATTGTGCGCAGCTCAATGTCTGCTCACCGAGGGCCTCTGGTGGGTCTCGTACATCCGTGCCGCCACTATCGCGGCCGAGACTGCGCTGACGGCGGCAGCCACCCATACCGCGGCAGAGAGTCCCATCAGGTCGGCCACGATCCCGCCCAGCACAGCCCCGGCTGCGTAGCCGAGATCGCGCCAGACCCTGTAGACGCCTACCGCTCGACCGCGCCAGGCCGGGTGGGCGACGTCGCCGACCACGGCGAGCAGCGTCGGGTAGACCATCGCAGTGCCGGCCCCGAGCAGAGCCGTGCCCGCGGCCCAGCTGCTGAAGTCATCACCCGAGGCGATCAGTATCAGAGCCACGGCTTGCGTGGACATCCCTGCGGTGATCAGATGTTTGCGCCCGATCCGATCCGAGAGCGCGCCGGTGACCAGCTGCCCCGCTCCCCACACGCCTGGGTATAGCGCGAAGAGAAGCCCGACCTCGCCTACCGAGAGGTCGGCCGTGGCGAAGAGCAGGGGAAAGAGACCCCAGGAGAGACCGAAGTTGAGATTATTGACCAGCCCAGCCTGGCTGGCCGAAGAGAGGGCCGGTTCCCGGAAGCTCGTCTGGACTGCGACCTGCCGGCTGGTGAGGTCTGCGTGCAGGTGATCGTGGGTGCCGTCGGCACGGGCCACATGCTCGGCGGCCTCCAAGTGGGCGTGCCCGATAGTCTCGCGCACGAACGCACCTGAGAGCAGCAGCGCCAGGGCGGTGTAGGCGAGGCCCAACAGGAACGGTGCCGGGCGCAGCCCGAACTGCTCCGCCAGGTATCCCGCCAGCAGGGAGGTCACGGCTACAGCGCCATACCCTGCGGCTTCGTTCAGCCCCATGGCCAAGCCGCGCTTGGTGGGCCCCACGAGGTCGATCTTCATCACTACTGTGGTGGACCAGGTGAGCCCCTGGTTGATGCCCAGCAGGACATTTGCGGCGATGATCCAGCCCCAGTCCGGCGCGAGGATCAACATCAGCGGAACGGGCACGGCGAAGAGCCAGCCGATGAGAAGTACCGGCTTGCGGCCGTACCTGTCCGACAGGGTCCCGGCGAAGTAGTTGGCGATGGCCTTGGTGACGCCGAAGGCGGCGACGTAGGTGAAGATGAACGTATAGCCCGTGAGCTCGAACTCGGATTCCGCGAGCAGCGGGAGCACCGTCTGCTGTTGGCCGACCATGCCTCCCACCAGGGCGTTCACCGCGACGAGGAGGGTGAACTGGGAGATGTTGGCGCGCAGTCCCAGCGTCGGTGGCCCTGCGGGGGACCGACGCGCGCTCATGTCTCCACCTGCGGGCTCGCCGTGAAGCGCTGGGTCCGCTCGACGGCGGCCCCAGCGTTCCTGCGAATGTGAGTGCATCCCGAACCCTTCATGAGGCTCGCCCTTCCTAGGCCGGCGCTGCCCGAGGAGTCGGGCTGATCTCGTATTCCAAAGAAAACTAGAATACTGGTTGTTATGATAATCCAAAGAAGTCTGGAGGATCAATTGGGTGATCGGCAGAAGAAGACCGTGCTGTTCGAGCAGCTGGCTCGAGTGGGGAAGGCGCTGGGCAGCGGCAAGCGCCTGGAGCTGCTGGATCTGCTTGCCCAGGGCGAGCGAAGCGTCGAGCACCTGGCGGCTGCAGCTCAGCTGGGGCTGAGCACCACCTCGGCTCATCTGCAGGTGCTCAAGCAGGCTGGGTTGGTGACCACTCGCCGGGACGGCACCCGGGTGCACTACGGCTTGGCGGGCCTGGATGTGATCCGGCTCTATGAGCAGCTTCGAAATGTGGCCGGTGAACGAGTCTCTGATGTGGGTCGCGCCCGGGAGGACTATCTGGTCAGCGGTCGGGCTGCCGGGGCCCCGGGTGAGCGGGACGAGGTTGGCCGGGACGAGCTTCTGGCCAGGGTTGCCGCGGGCGAGGTCACGGTGCTTGATGTACGTCCTGTCGAGGAGTATGTGGCCGCCCATATCCCAGGTGCCGTGTCCATCCCGGTGGAGGAGCTTCCTCGGCGGATCAACGAGCTGCCGTCCGGTCAGGACGTCGTTGCATACTGCCGTGGCGCCTACTGCGTGCTCGCGTACGAAGCGGTGGATCTCCTGCGTGCCGCCGGCCGGACTGCCTGGCGGCTGCATGAGGGCATGCTGGAGTGGCGCCTGACCGAGCTGCCTGTAGACACAGGCCCTGGCCTGGTGGCCTCCGGAGTGGCTGCACGCCTGCATGACCAGTGAGGACGTCCTCTCCCAGCTCGCATCGGCAAGGTCCAGAGCGCTATGGAGCCCGGGCGACTTGGCTAGATTTGTATACCCCAGGGGGTATGTGCGAGAGTAGTGACATACCCCCTGGGGTATCCATTGACTTTCAAAGGAAGGGATCTCATGCTTCTTGAACGGATCTACGACGAGGACCTGGCTCAGGCCAGCTACTTCATCGGCTGCCAGTCCAAGGGCGAGGCCATCGTCATCGATGCCCGCCGCGACAACAGCGAATACTTCGAACTGGCCGCCCGCCACGGCATGCGCATCACCGCCGTGGCCGAGACCCACATCCACGCCGATTACCTCTCCGGCACCCGCGAGCTCGCTGCCGCCGCGAACGCGGAGGCCTACGTCTCCGGCGAGGGCGGCGATGACTGGCAGTACGGCTTCGACGCCACCCGGCTGACCCACGGGGACACCATCAAGCTGGGCAACATCACCATTGAGGCCCGCCACACCCCCGGCCACACACCTGAGCACCTGGTGTTCCTGGTGACCGACGGCGCCTTCAGCAACGACCCCGGCTACATGATCTCCGGAGACTTCGTCTTCGCCGGAGACCTCGGCCGCCCCGACCTCCTCGATGAAGCCGCCGGGGGAGTGGACACCCGCTTCGTGGGAGCCAAGCAGCTCTTCACCAGCCTCAAAGAGCAGTTCCTCACGCTGCCCGATCATGTGCTGGTCTACCCCGGCCACGGCTCCGGCAGCGCCTGCGGCAAGGCACTCGGCGCGCTTCCCGCCACCACGGTCGGCTACGAGCGGATCAACGCCTGGTGGTCCAAGCACCTGGCCAATGACGATGAACAGGGCTTCATCGATGAGCTGCTCGACGGCCAGCCAGACGCGCACGCCTACTTCGGTCGGATGAAGCGCGAGAACAAGGAAGGCCCCGCAGTGCTCGGCCCGCTGAGCCCCCTCGAGGCCTTCACCTCGGACCAGGTGCGCAGCGCCCTGGAAGAGGACCGCGCGATCTTCGTGGACACCCGCACCAACGACGAGGTCAAGCAGGGCACCGTCCTCGCTGCGCTGAACATCCCCGCCGGCGGCAAGTTCGCCAGCTACGGCGCCTGGGCCTACGACCCGGAGAAGGAGCAGCAGCCGCTGATCCTCCTGGCCGCGGATCAGGACCAGGCCGAGGACATGCGGAATCACCTGATGCGAGTGGGCATCGATGCGGTCAAGGGCTACACGGTCAGCATCGCCGACCTGCCGCAGACTCAGCCGGCCACCATCACCCCTGCCGAGCTGGAGAACTTCGAGCCGGCTCTGCTGCTGGATGTGCGCAACAAGTCCGAACACGCCGACGGCCACGTCCCCGGCTCCAAGCAGCTCAGCGCCGGCCGCGTGCTGTGGAACCAGGATCAGCTTCCTGCTTCCGGCCCGATCGTCACCTACTGCCAGTCCGGGGTCCGGAACTCGGTGGCCGCCAGCGCGCTGCGCCGGCAGGGCCATGACGTCCGCGAACTCGTCGGCAGCTATGCCGGCTGGTCAGACTGGAACAAATCACACTGATCAGACTGTTCTGGTCTCAGCAGCACCACACACTTTTCGAGAGGAAACACCAGCCCTATGGCTAACACCACCACGAGCACCCTGAACCCGACGACGACGGCGGCCGCATCCCCGATGAGCCCCACCGAACTCGTCGAGAAGCTCCGCTCACAGAACGCCCCGCTGCTCGTCGACGTGCGCACCCCTGCGGAGCACGAGTCGCTGCGGGTCCCCGGGTCCCACAACGTCCCGCTGGATCTGCTGCAGAAGAACAAGGAGACCCTGGCCGAGCAGTTCAACGGCGATATCGTGCTGATCTGCCAGACCGGCAACCGCGCCAACCAGGCCCTGCAGCACCTGCGCGCTGCAGGAGTGGACACGGCACGGGTGCTCGAGGGCGGCGTCGTCGCCATGGAAGCGCAGCACAGCCAGCACACGCACCGTGGCCAGCAGCGCTGGGCCATGGATCGCCAGGTCCGGATGGTCGCCGGATCGCTGGTGCTCGCCGGGTTCCTCGGCGGCAAGCTGATCTCCCCGAAGGTCGGCTACGTCGCCGGCGCGATCGGTGCGGGGCTGACCTTCTCCGCGGCGACCGATTCCTGTGCGATGGCCGCGGCGCTGAACAAGATGCCGTGGAACAAGGTGGAGGCTGACCCGACCGTGGAGGCATTCCTGGCGCAGATTCCTCGCTCCACGCAGATCCAGACTCCGGCGTCGCGGGGGTGAGTACCGGTCTCATCCTGGCGATGATCCTTTCCGTCATCATCGGGATCTCGCTGGGCCTGCTCGGCGGCGGGGGCACGATCCTTGCGGTTCCGCTTCTGACCTACGTGGCGGGAATGCCGCCGAAGGAGGCGATCGCCGCCTCGATGTTCATCATCGGGGTCACCTCCGCGGTCAGCGTGGTCGCCCATGCCAAGCGCGGAAACGTGCAGTGGCGGACCGGGTTCATCTTCGGCGCCGCGGCCATGGTGGGAGCCTTCGGCGGCGGACTGCTGGGGAGCCGACTGCCCAGCGTCGTGCTGATGGTGGCCTTCGGCATCATGATGGTCGCCACGGCGTTGGCGATGATCCTGGACCGTCGCGCCAAAGCCTCTGGTCAGCCTAGGAAGAAGCTTCCTCTGGCCAAGATCCTGATCGAAGGACTCGTGGTCGGTCTGGTGACCGGCATGGTCGGTGCCGGTGGCGGGTTCCTGGTGGTTCCGGCGCTGGTGCTGCTCGGCGGGCTCTCGATGCCCGCCGCGGTGGGCACCTCGCTGCTGATCATCTCGATGAAGTCCTTCACCGGGCTCGCCGGGTATCTGACCTCGGTGAGCATCGACTGGGTCCCGGTGCTGATCATCACCGTGATCACGGTGATCGGCGCGCTGATCGGCACCGCGTTCGGCAAGCACGTCCCAGAGAAGGCGCTGAAGAAGGCCTTCGGATATCTGGTGTTGGCCATGGGCGTGGTGGTGTTCCTCCAGGAGCTGCCGCTGGCCTACGGCCTGGGTGCCGCAGCGGCCATCGTGGTGCTGCTCGGGACCCTGCTGTACCGCCGGCGCGGAGATCAGCTGGCAACATAGAGACGAATCAGTGCGAGAAACAGGGAGAGAATCATGAGAGAAGCCGATCCGGAGACACAGCGCAAGATCGTGAACCGCCTGAAGCGGGCCCGCGGCCAGCTGGACTCGGTGATCAACGCCGTGGAGAACGGCGGCAGCTGCCGCGACGTGGTCACCCAGCTCGCGGCGGTGTCCACCGCCCTGGACCGCGCCGGGTTCAGCGTGGTCTCCTCGGCGATGCAGTTCTGCGTCACCGACCCTGAGCGGGCGGCGGAGACCGAGGACGGGTTGACCGTGGAGGAGCTCGAGAAGCTCTTCCTCTCGCTCTCCTGAGCTGAGCAGGCCGGGGCTGCGGGTCAGGGCAGCGCCACCGAGGTGCTCCCGGCTGCATGACGCCGGACGTGCTCACCGCCGTGCATACATTCGAAAGGCCCAGCCGCACATCGGCTGGGCCTTTCGCGCGTGATCGTTCGCATCGGGTTCTTCGCCGCCGCGGCACAATTCCAGACGCTGCCGCGCACCCGCTCCGAGCCGTGCTCATCTCTGGCGGCAGGCCCCTGTGCATCGCTGGCATCATGGGACTCAGCTGCACTGCACAGGAGAGGACACATATGACATTGCTCGTCATGGGATCGGTGAACCGCGACATCACCGCGCGGCTGCCTGAGTTCCCACAGCCCGGGGAGACACTGCTGGCCACCGCGTCGCAGACCGCCACCGGGGGCAAGAGCGCGAACCAGGCAGTGGCCGCAGCGCTGGTCGGCGCCGAGGCGCAGCTGATCGCTCGCTGCGGGTCCGACGCCGCCGGGGCCGAAGCGGTGAACGCGCTGCGCGAGGCAGGGGTTCACGTCGACGCCGTCGCTCCGGGCCGCGGCGCCCAGGGGATGGCCTTCATCACCGTGCGCGCTGACGGGGAGAACACCATCGTGGTGGTCCCCGGGGCCAACGCGGAACTCCAAGCCCAGGACTGCCCGGAAGCGCTGCTGGACCAGGCCGACTGGATCCTGCTCAGCCTGGAGGTCCCGCTGGACACCGTCCTGGAGGTGGCTGCCCGCGCCCGCGCGGCAGGGACCAGGGTGGCGCTGAACGCCTCACCGTTGTCTGAGCAGACGTTGGATCTCCGCGACGTGGACCTGGTGATCGTCAATGAAGGTGAGGCCGACCAGCTGCTGGCGGATGCCGGCGCTGCCCACCGTCACTCGCAGGCCCCGACACCCGAAGACCCGACCGGCGCGCTGGGCATCGAGACCCTCATCGTCACGCGCGCAGCAGCCGGGGCGAGCATCCATGAATCTGGCTTGGAACCGGTGCATGTGCCCAGCGTCCAGGTGCAGGCAGTCGACACCAGCGGCGCCGGGGACGCCTTCGCCGGTGCCCTGCTCGGACGGCTGACCTGCGGAGACAGTCTGAAGACGGCGGCGACCATCGCCTCGAGGTTCGCCGCCGCCACGACCACCCGGCTCGGCGCCCAGGCCTCCTACCCGCGGGACTTCACAATGGCGACAGATTCGTGACCGCGGGCCCTTCCAGAAGCTCCCCGTCGGCGGCGAAGCGTGAGCCGTGCAGCGGGCAGTCCCAGGACAGGGCCGCGTCGTTCCATTTCAGCACCCCACCCAGGTGGGGGCAGATCGCGGAGACCTTGCACGTCTGACCGTCCACGGTGGAGACCCCGACAGGTTTCCCATGGTCGCGACCCACATTGCCCTCGCCCTCCTCGGGGGTGTCCTCGGGCAGCGAGCGCAGCTCGGCGCCCACCCAGCCGGCCACCAGGGTCCCGCCCACCTCCAGGTTGTCCTTGATCCCGGTGAACACGTCCGAAGGCGTGACCATCCGTTTGCTCAGCGTCTCGGCCCAGGCCATGTGCCCGCCGAGGATCTGCGCCGAGATGGCCAGCGCCGCGGCCACCGCGTTGCTCATGCCCCATTTGTTGTACCCGGTGGCCAGATAGATCCTTCCGCCGCCGCGGGGCAGCGCGCCGAAGAACGGGACGTATTGCGCGGTGCGGTAGTCCTGGGCGGACCACACGTGGGTGCGCCTCGCGCCGGGGAAATGGGCCTGCGCCCAGGCCTCGAGATCATCCACGGCGGCGCGCTCGGAGGGTGAACGGCCCACTCCGTGATCGTTGCCGCCGATCAGCAGCAGCTCCTCACCGTTCACCGGGACCGTGCGCAGGGTTCGGCCAGGGGTGTCGGCACTGAGATACATGCCCTTCGGGATGCTGACCGGAGCGCCGGGCACCCGATAGGTCATCGCGTAGGAGCGGTTGGGTTTGAGCTTGGCGAAATAGCCGCCGCGATCCAGGACCGGGACCCCGGTGGCGAGCATCAGCCGCGCCGCGGTCACCTGACCCTGGGAGGTCTCCACGGTCAGGGGCGCCTCATCCACTGCCGGGTCCAGAGGGGAGCCTTCGGTGTCGTCCTCCACCGAGGCCCGGGGAGTTCCCGTACGGGATCTCGCACCGGCGCCCCCGGCAGTGTCGGATGCGTCACCAGCCGCGGAGCCGTTGGAGGTCGCCCCGGTGACCCTGACCCCTTCGATGAGTTCCCCGCCGCGTTGACGGAGCTCCTCGGCCAGGGCGGCGAGGACCTCCATGGGGTGGAATTGAGTCTGCTTCGCCAGTGCCACGGCGCCGCTGACCTCGAACGGCAGATCGGTCTGATCGGTCCAGGTCACCGGCAACCCAGCCTCCTGGCAGGCGGCGAACTCCTCCTGCACCGAGGAGAGTCCGGATTCTGTGGTGGCGTAGGTGTAGGCGGTGCGATGCTGATAGGGCACCCCGTGTTCCTGCATATAGCGGACCAGCCAGGAGACGCCCTCATCGTTGCCGTCCACATACGCCTGCAGCACCTCAGCGGAGTGGTGCCTGCGGATGCTGGAGAGCGTGGTGCCCTGCAGCAGAGAGAGCTTCGCGGTGGTGTTGCCGGTGGCGACGACCCCGACTGCTCGGGCTTCCAGCACCGCCACCTTGTGCCCTGCCCGGGCCAGCAGCACCGCCGTGGTCAGACCGGTCAGGCCCGCTCCGGCGACGACGGTGTCATAGTGCGCGCCCTCGGTGAAGGAGTCGCTGGGGATGGACTCGGGGGAGTAGGTGTCCAGCCAGACCGAGCGGTGGGTGTTCGAGGGCTCATAGGCGGTGTGCGGGCTCTGTGAGTTCACAGGTCGTCCTTCCTCAGGCTGCTGCCGGTGGCCGGGAACGGAGTCCCGGCGATGGTCCTCATCCTGGTGGCTGGAGCTGGGAGTATCCAGCATTCACGCCCGTACCCTCCGCCTGTTCATCCCGCCCGAATCACCTGCAGGGAGTCGGGATCAGCCGCGCATGCCCAGCGCGAAGGGCAGCACCTCTGCCGCACCCGCCCCGCGCAGCTCCCGGGCTGCCACGGTGAGCGTCCAGCGCGAGACGACCTCGTCGTCGACCAGCAGCACCGAGGCGCCGTTGATCTTCTCGGCGAGCTCCTTCGGCACCGCGAACTTCCCCAAGAGCCCGGCCAGCCGGAAGGCGCTGTTGGTGTCCGGGGTGCTGGTGGGACCGCCGTCGACCCACTCCAGTGCTCCGGCGTAGGGCAGCCGACCGACCTGGGCCAGCGCCCGGGCGATGGAGTCCACCAGCACCGGATGCTTCCGGGAGGGCATCGAGACGACGACGTCGGGTCGCCGTGCCCAGCCCCATTCGGCCAGGACCCGGATCGCTCCACGCACCAGCTGTTCGGAGACCTCCGCGTCGGCGCCCTGGAGCGCCTCGCGGACAGGGGTGCCCCAGCCGAGGTCGCTCAGCCGGGCGAGTGCTCGTCCCGGCTGGGACTGTGCCTCGGCCGGGAGCTTTCCCTTGAGGTTGATCCCGAGTGCGTCCAGCCCGGTGGGCCACTGCTTGCGCGGGGCGATCTCCAGACCGACGCGGTCCAGGCTGTCTTTGGCCTCGGCGAGGGCCGACTGGGAGACATCATGCGGGAACCAGGTCTCTGCGCAGGTGTCACAGCGACCGCAGGGCTGGGCTTCCTCGTCGTCGAGGGCGTGGGCCAGGAAGACCATTCGACAGACCCCGGCGGGGAGCCGCTCGTAGTCGAGCATCAGCTGCTGCTCGGCCCGGCGCATCGCCAGGATGGTGTCATAACGCTCGGCGTCATAGGTCCACGGTCTGCCCGTGGAGAGCCAGCCGCCGGAGACCCGGCGGACGCTGCCGTCGACCTCCAGGACCTTGAGCAGCAGCTCCAACGGGGAGCGGCGGATCTCCACCATGGCCTCGAGCTTGGCCACCGAGAGCGTGGTCTCGGGGGAGAGGGCGCCCAGCACGGCATCGGCGCGTTCCTGGGTCGGCATGGAGGCCTGGGCGAAGTACTCCCAGATGCGGATGTCCTCCTTGCCGGGAAGCAGCAGCACGTCGGCGCTGTCTACCGCGCGTCCTGCACGGCCGATCTGCTGGTAGTAGGAGACCGGGGAGGAAGGGGCGCCGAGGTGGACCACGAACCCGAGGTCCGGCTTGTCGAAGCCCATGCCCAGCGCGCTCGTCGCGATCAACGCCTTCACCGTGTTGTCCTTGAGCGCCTGCTCCAGCTGCTGGCGCTCATCCGGGTCGGTCTGCCCGGTGTAGGCGGCGACCTTGTAGCCGTGCGAATTCAGGTGCGCGGCGAGGTCGGTGGCCTGGGAGATGGTCAGCGCGTAGACGATCCCGCTGCCGGTGAGGTCCTTCAGATGTTGGGTGAGCCAGGCGATGCGCTGTTCGGAGTCGGGCAGCGAGAGGACGCCCAGGCGCAGGGATTCACGGCTGAGCGTGCCGCGCAGCACCAGGACCTCCTTGTCAGCCCCCTGAGGTCCGGCAGCTTCCCCGGCAGGGGTGAGCTGGGCGGCGATGTCCTCGACCACCCGTGAGTTCGCGGTGGCGGTGGTGGCCAGGACCGGGACCTCGGCGGGGAGGTTGCGCACGATCTCCCCGATGCGGCGGTAGTCGGGCCGGAAGTCATGACCCCAGTCGGAGATGCAGTGAGCCTCATCGACCACCAGCATGCCCATGCGCTGCAGCAGCCCGGGCAGGACCTCGTCGCGGAAGCGCGGGTTGGCCAGACGTTCGGGGGAGATCAGCAGCACGTCGAGCTCGTCATTGCGCAGGGATTCCATGATGGAGTCCCATTCGTGGGCGTTGGCGGAGCTGACCGCCTGGGCGCGCACCCCGGCGCGGGTGGCGGCGGCGATCTGGTCGCGCATCAGCGCGATCAGCGGGGAGACGATCAGGCTGACCCCGCGTCCGCGGCTGCGCAGCAGATGAGCGGCCAGGAAGTAGACCGCAGACTTTCCCCAGCCGGTCTTCTGCACCACCAGCACCCGGCGTCGTTCCTGCACCAGCGCGGAGATCGCCTCGAACTGGCCGTCACGGAAGTCCACCTCGGCTCCGGCCAGCGCGGCCAGGCGCTCGCGGGCCTCGGTGTAGAAGGCCGGATCGCGCTCGGCGGCGGAGGAGTCAGGGCTGGCTGTGTTCGTGCTGGGGATGCTCACGTGACCACTCTGTCACAGCCCTATGACACGGCTTCCGGGACGAGATGTGATCAGCTCAACGCCGTTTCATCATCCACTGCTGCATCTTCCACCGCTGCATCCTCCGCGCGGAGGATTCGAGTGATCTCGACCCAGCGGCGCAGGAACGCCGGCTCGTCGAGGCGCCGTCGTCGCATCCAGGAGGTGACCTCGTCGTTGCACTTGCTCGCGTTGCAGGAACGGCAGGCAGGCACCACGTTGTCGATCGTGTAGCGCCCACCCCGGGAGATCGGGGATACGCAGTCCTTCTGGAGAGGAGCCCCTTCGGCGCCGCAGTAGGCGCAGCGCGCCCACGCCTGGAGGATGCGGAACCACTGGTCCTTCGTCAGGTCGCTTCCCGAGGCGGCGACGCGTCTGGTCCGCCGGCGCGCGGCGCGGACGCGGCGAGTGTTACGAACCGGCATGGCCCGAGATTAGCACCGCGGAGGCCGGAAGAAACTCCCAGACACCGGGCAGTGAGGCCTGGTAGCGTTCCGGCTAAGCTGCCGCGCCAGGTCTACCAGGAGGCATTATGCCGATCTTCGAGTACGAGACCCACCTGCCCTTCTCCCGTGAAGACGTCTTCGACTGGTACGCCCGCCCGGGTGCGCTGGTGCGGCTGCATCCGCCCTTCGCCGGCCGAGTGATCGAGGAGCCCACCAATGGTCTGCAGGACGGGTCGGAGTCGGTGCTCGGGATCAACATGCCCAGCTTCTTCGGCACCACCCTGTCCTCCCTCGCCGATATGGCCGGCTCGGCCAGCTCGCTGCCGATGCGCGGGTACACCAAATGGCGCTCGCGGCACACCAATTTCAAGCCTGGACATGGCTTCTCCGATGAGATGATCTCGGGTCCCGCGAAGTCCTGGCGGCATGACCGCAGCTTCGAGGACGACGGCGCCGGGATGGTCCTGCGTGAAAAGGTCACCTACGAGCTGCCCCTGGTGGACAAGCTCCCCGCCGCGGTGCAGAAGGTGGTCGCTCGCCAGTTCGAGGCCGAACTGAACCGGATCTTCGCCTACCGCGGCCGACAGAGCAGCGATGACCTGGCCTTCCACCAGTCCCACGGCCGCCTGGCTTCACAGCTGAACCAAGACCCCCACCACGTGCCCGAGGTCGCCCCGATCAAGGTGGTCGCCGTGAGCGGCGCGTCCGGGCTGATCGGACGCCAGGTCTGCGCGCTGCTCGGCGGTGCCGGCATCGAGGTCCGCCGGATGGTCCGCGGCCACGGGGACTCCTCTGGCGGAAAGACCGGAGAGATCATCTGGGATCCCGAGGCCGGAACCCTTGACCCGGAGGCGCTGCGCGACGTGGACGCCGTCATCCACCTCGCCGGACACCCGCTGGCCGCCCGCTTCACCGATGAGCACAAGAAGAAGGTCCTCGACTCCCGCGTGGAGGGGACCTCGCTGATCGCCACCACCCTCGCGCACCTGGAAGAAGCCGATCAGCGCGGCCGCGTGCTGATCAGCAGCTCCGCCATCGGTTACTACGGTGCGACGCCGGCCGATCGCTCCAGCCGCAGCGCCATCCTGACCGAGGACTCACCTGCGGGCACTGACTTCCTCGCTGACGTCTGCAAGAAGTGGGAAGAGAGCACCGCGCCGGCGAAGAAGGCCGGGGTCAGGGTCGGGATCGTCCGCACCGGGATCGTGCAGACCCCCGCCGGCGGCGCGCTTTCTCAGCTTCTGCCGCTCTACACCCTCGGTGCTGGCGGACCGCTGGGTGATAAGGAGTGGCAGAGCTGGATCAGCATCGATGACATCGCCTCATTGATCGTGCACCTGGCGCTGAACCCGCACGCCGAAGGTCCGGTCAACGGTGTCGGGCCTGAGCCGGTCACCGCCAAGCAGTACTCCAAGACCCTGGCCGCGGTCATGCGCCGCCCCTCGGCGATCCCGGTGCCGACCTTCGGTCCGAAGCTGGTCCTCGGTGAGCAGGGTGCCAAGGAGATCGTCGGCGCGGATCAGCAGGTCACCTCGGTGAAGGCCCAGTCCCTGGGATACGCGTTCCGCCACCACACCCTGCAAGAGGCCCTCGAACACGTGCTCGGCAGCTGACACCGTCAGACAGCTGACCCTGGTCCAGAGAAGGAAGAATGCCCAATGACAGAAGACACCAAGATCCGGATGTTCGGCGCCCAGTGGTGCGGGGACTGCCGGCGGACCAAGGCCCAGCTCGACGCGCTCGAGCTGGACTATGACTACATCGACCTGGAGCACGACGTCGCCGCCGCGAAGGTGGCCGAGGAGATCTCCGGACGCAAGCAGATTCCCGTGGTCGTCTACCCCGACGGCTCACACCAGGTGGAGCCCTCCAACGCCGATGTCGAGGCCAAGCTTCGGGAGCTGGGCGCGACCTCTTGAGCTGAGCCTCAGGTCTACGGTCCAATGGGCGCAGCAGATCTGCCCGACCAGCTGCCGAATCCTGAGGGACGCCGGATGAATATGCCAGTCCACGCCGGAGAGCCGCACACCGCAGGCATCGCGGGACGGCTGAACTGGTTGCGCGCCGGGGTGCTCGGCGCGAACGACGGGATCATCTCCGTCGCGGCCATCGTCGTCGGCGTGGCTGGAGCGACCAACCAGCTCGCGCCCATCGTGACCGCAGGCACCGCCGCCCTGGTCGGCGGCGCGATCTCCATGGCGCTGGGCGAGTACGTCTCGGTCAGCAGCCAGAGCGACAGTGAGAAGGCGCTGATCGAGAAGGAGCGCGGAGAGCTCGCACAGATGCCGGAGCAGGAGCTCGACGAGCTCACCGGCCTCTACCAAGCGCGGGGGCTCTCCGCCGAGACCGCGCGCAAGGTCGCCGAGGAGCTCACCGCGGATGACGCGCTGGCGGCGCACCTCTCCGTCGAGCTCAACATCGATCAGGAGGACCTGATCAGCCCGTGGCAGGCGGCGTTCGCCTCGGCCGCGGCCTTCACCGTCGGCGGGACCATTCCCTTCGCCGCGATCCTGCTGCCGCCTGATATCCGGATCGCGGCGACCTTCGCGCTGGTGCTGCTGACCCTGGCGCTGACCGGGGCGCTAGGTGCTCGGCTCGGCGGCAGTCCGATGCTGCGGCCCACCATGCGGGTGGTGATCGGCGGAGCGATCGCGCTCGCGGCCACGTTCATCATCGGCACGCTGCTGGGCACCGGGTTCGGGTAGTCGAGTCCCGCGCAAGCCCTGGACGCTCAGTTCATCAGCGCGATGTAGAAGTTCAGCGTCGAGGCATACAGCGTCCACGCCAAGTACGGGAGCAGCAAGTATGCCCCCACCCGGGAGATCGGCCAGAACCGCCAGATGGTCAGCCCGATCGCGACGATCAACACCACGATGAGCACCATCGCGGCCCAAAGAGCTGCGGTGCCGAAGAGCGGATAGCCGCCGAAGAACAGCGGGGACCAGATGCTGTTGAGCACCAGCTGCCCCACGAACAGCGCCAGTGCCGGAGTGGCGTTGACGCTGTGCCGACGGCGCCAGACCAGCCAGGCGCCCACGCCCATCAGCAGATACAGCACGGTCCAGACCGGACCGAAGACCGCATCCGGCGGGGTCCAGGCGGCCTTGTCCGCGTCGGCGTACCACCCGTCGGTCTCATCGGCGGTGAGAATGTTGCCCAGGAACCCCACTGCCTGCGGGATCCCGACGAAGAGGATGAGCGCGATGAGCTGCTTCACCGTGGAGTCCGGGGTGCCATGTGGATCGAGCCAAGTTTCGGTGCGTGCGTGCGGAGTCATCTCACGGTCCTTCCGTACCCAAGTGATGCCCCGACCATACACTTGGGCCTATGACCTCTACAGCTTCTGAGCAACGCCAAGCCCTGGTCACTGCACTGCGCAGTGTCCCCGCCGACGCCCCGACGCTCTGCGAAGGGTGGGCCGCCGAGGACCTGGCTCTGCACATCGTGATCCGCGATTCCCGCCCGGACCTGATCATCGGTCCGGCGCTGCCGCTGGTGGGCGACGCGGCGCGCAGGACCCTGGATAAGCTGCGCGCCACCGGGTATGAGTCGCTGGTCAACCGGGCGGAGGCCGGGCCGCCTCTCTACTTCCCGCAGAGCCTCCCACCGCTCAACGATCTGATGAACACCGCGGAGTTCTACATCCACACCGAGGACGTGCTGCGCGCGCAGTCGGACTTCGATCCGAAGAGCCCGCGCCGCATCTCCGAGAAGCTGCGCAGGCGACTCTGGAAGCAGGGTGCCACGGCGATGTTCGCGATGGCCGCGCGCAAGGCGAAGCGGCGCATCACGTTCATCAGCCCCGGCTACGGCGCGACGACGAGCGGACCGTCCTCCGCCCCGGTGCAGGAGATCCAGGGCGCGCCCGAGGAGCTGCTGCTCTGGGCCTTCGGCCGCGAGGAGAAGGCCCAGGTCAGCATCAGCGAGGGCTGAATCTAGAACGGGTAGGACGCGATCTCCGAGCGCACAGTCAGCCACTGGGTCTCGGTGAAGGACTCGATGTTCGCGCTCGCGCCGCCGAGCCGGGAGCCGGTGCCGGAATCGCCGACCCCGCCGAAGGGCGCGTTCGCTTCGTCGCCCACGGTCTGTTCGTTGATGTGGACCTTGCCGGAGTCGACCTGGTCGGCGATCTTCATGGCCAGGCCGACATCGCCGAGCACGCCCACCGAGAGCCCGTATTCGCTGCTGTTGATGATCTCCACGGCCTCCTCGATGGTGGAGAAGGAGATGACCGGAGCCACGGGGCCGAAGATCTCCTCGGTCCAGGCCGGGTTCTTAGGAGTGATCCCGGAGATCACGGTGGGGGAGTAGAAGAGGTCGGTGAAAACGCCGCCGGCCTCGACCGTGCCGCCGTCTGCGGTGGAGGATTCCACGATCGAGTGGATCCGGTCGAGCTGCTTGGCGTCGATGATGGGGCCGATGGCGATGCCGTCCTCCGCCGGGTTGCCCACCGGAAGGTTCTTCGCCTTCTGGCTCAGCTTTGCGATGTACTCGTCCTTCAGCGACTCGTGCACCAGGTGGCGTCCGGTGGTCATGCAGACCTGACCCTGGTGCAGGAAGGAGCCGAAGGCACCGGCCGAGGCTGCCTTGTCCAGGTCGGCACCGGGCAGGATCACCAGGGCGTTGTTTCCGCCGAGCTCCAGGTGGGCGCGCTTGAGCAGCTTGCCCGCGGTCTCACCGACCATTCGTCCGGCCGCGGTGGAGCCGGTGAAGGAGATGATGCGTACCTCGGGTGCCTCGGTGAGCGCCTTGCCGACCTCGCCGCCACCGGGCAGCAGGTGCAGCACGCCGGCGGGCAGGCCGGCTTCTTCGAAGATCCGGGCGATGGTCACGCCGCCGGAGACGGTGGTGCGCGGATCCGGCTTCAGCAGCACCGCATTGCCCAGCGCGAGTGCGGGAGCGACGGAGCGGATGGAGAGGATCAGCGGGAAGTTGAACGGGGAGATCACCGAGACGACGCCGGCGGGGCGGCGCCGCGCGAAGGACCAGCGCGGCTGCTCGGTGGTCAGCACCTCACCGGCGGGAGCGGAGGGCAGTGCGGCGGCCTCGAAGCACTCGGCCGCGGCGACGTGGGATTCCAGCGCGGCCTTGGCCGGGACTCCGCCGGTCTCACGGATGATCCAGGTCTCGATCTCCTTGGCGTGCTCCTCGAAGAGGGTTCCGGCGCGGCGCAGCACTGCGGCGCGCTCGGAGGGCTTCATCGCGGACCACTTCTTCTGCGCGGCGGCCGCCGCGGTGGCGGAGCGCTCGACGTCGGCGACGGAGGCGCCGCCGGCGGTGCCGAGGCTGTCGCCGGTGGCGGGCTCGGTGATCGGGATCAGCTCACCCCCGCCGGTCTGCCATTGGCCGGTGAAGACCTTGCTGTCCCAGCGGACGTCGTCGAGGAGTGTGGTCGTGTCAAGCGTGGAGGTGGTGGACATGTGGTGACCTCTCGGGAGGGGAAAGACTGCACGGCAATTTTGCCTATCTCCATAGTGATCTGCCGCACAGCTCAATTCAAGTGTCGTGTGCGAAAAAGTCGACCTTCACATCTGTCGCGGTGAAGTGCGACAAGGACCTGAGTCAGGCATCGAGAGCTCATTCTGAGCGTGGAACCGGGTGAGTCCGGGCACCCGGACTCACCCGGTGATGTCGACGGGATCTCTACTGTGCAGTCCATTCGCCGCAGTCGCTGGTCTCGAAGGCGACATCCGTCTCGGCGATGGTGACAAATCCCTGTCCCTCGGGGAGTCCATTGGTGATGATGTCGTCGAACTCACCGCTGAGTCCTGAGAGTCGGGCCCAGTAACAGAACCCTGAGGTGCTCTCGGTGCGATAGGTGCCCGGCTGGATCTCCTCGCCGACCAGGAACGTTCCTGAGCCCGGGATGGATCCGGAATCCGAGGCTGATGTCTCTTCCTGTGCGGACTGCTCGGCCGCTTCCGTTTCGGCTTCCTCCTCGGCCTGCAATGCCAGCTCCTCCTCCCGTGCGTCCAGGGCATCTTCACGGTCCTCGAGCTCGGATGCCCGGGTCTCGATGGATTCCTCGTCTTCGGCGATGACCTCGCGGCGCTCCTCGAGGTCTGCCGGTTCCACCTCGACTTCCACCTCGACCTCTTCGGTGATGGTCTCCGTCTCGGTCTCGGTGACGATCTCAGGTTCGGGCTCTCCGCTGCTGCCGATACCGACCCCCGCAATAAGTGCCACTACGATGCCGACTATCCACGGCCAGCGACGGCTCTTCCTGGGCTTCTCCGGTGAGTCCGCACCGCCTGCAGCCGGTGGGTAAGACTGGTGCTGATCCTGGTGCGAGTGATTCATCGTGTCCCTCTTCCTCGAGTGATTCCCTGGCCTATCCAGAGATCTGACACGTTGAGAAAAACAGTTTCTGTGCCAGTGAGAATCACCCTAGGTATGACCACGGACATGAATCAGAACCTACGAAGAACCGCACCTAGCCCAGCTCTTCCTCCGAATACCGACGCTGGGACTCGCGCTGGCCATGGGTGATGCGGCGGATGTCCATGCTGGAGTCGAAGGTGGATCCCACCGCTCCTGCCACAACTCCCATGGCGGCGCTGAGCCACGCGATGTCCAGGTAGTTGAAGAAGCTGATCTCGTTGCCGATGAGTTCAGCCAGGAAATCCGGGTCGATGACGACGAGAGCGCCGATCAGAATGGTCACCACCAGCGCCGTGTAGAGCACGGACACTGCGATCAGCAGGGTCAGCACGGTGGACCCGTTGTACAGCCAGACGACCCGAGCCAGGTGTCGGTTCGTAGGTTTGTCCCAGAGCCTGTTGGTGAAGATCAGCCAGACCACCATGCTCAGGATCGCGGTGACCCCGATGGAGAGGAGCCGTGCCGTGCTCAACGCGTCAGCCATCTGCCAGATCGAGTAGTAGAAGATGCCGAAGGCGCCCACCGCCGCCGCACCGGCCAGGGCGCCGGAGAGCTTCGGAGCGGTCCGGAACGGGTCATTGGCGACGGTCATGCCCAGTATCGTTCGCAGGTCGCCGGTGCCGGAGCGGGCGAACAACCGGTGCCGTTCTTTTCCTTCTGCCGGCCTCCAGTGAGTCCATCGTTGTTTATATTTCTCCTGGAGCGGCCCGTGGGAATCAGGCAGCAGCCGCAACAGACAGTCCATGAAGATCTCACGGATCCGCCGCTTGGTCGCCCAGATGCCCAGGGTTGGATAAGAGATGATCGCCGTCCTGTTCTCGGCGAAGATCTCCGCCACCAGCGGTCGTCCCTCGTCATGGCGGGGCACCTCGGTGAGCATGAGGACGGCGTCGGCATCGAGGTGCTCGGCGTCGAGTTCACCCAGCGCCTTGATGTCCAGAGTCCCGTCAGGGCTTATCCGCACGCTTCGAGTCTCGATCTCCACAGTGACGTCGTCGGCCAGCACTTCGCGCGCTTCAGCGGTGAACACTGCTTCGATCTTTCTGATCCGGCGGGCGGCCACTCCCGGGTCCGCGACCAGCATCACCCGGATGGGGGTGTCGGATGATGACATGTGTGGTGCTCCTCCTTATATCCCCGCGCGGAGCCAGGCCCATATAGGGAGAGCTCCGTACGAGGCGTCACCTCGAGCGTAACCACAGCAAACGTCGTTGTCCTCACCGCTGGTCTGTGATGGACTCAAGGAAGACAGTGGCGACCACAAGAATCGAGGCTGACATGACCCGCATCGTCGTGCTGGCCACCGGAGGAACCATCTCCTCCCGTCAGAGCTCGGCAGGCGGGTCCCGCGCCAAGGACAGCGCCGCAGACCTGATCAGCGCCCTGAGCACGCACGGACTCGACGACTTCGGAGCCGGCGTCGAACTCGAGTCCGAGGACGTTGCGGTGCAGAACTCCTTCAACTTTTCTCTAGCCGACCTCTCCCGGATCGCCCACGAGGTCGCGCGGATCCTGGGCCGGGAAGACGTGGACGGCGTAGTCGTCACCCATGGCACCGACACCATGGAAGAGACCCTCGCGCTGCTGGGCTTCACCCATGATGATCCGCGGCCGGTGGTGCTCACCGGAGCCCAGCGCAGCCCCGATCACCCCGACGGCGACGGCCCACGCAACCTCCACGACGCCATCCACACCGCGGCCTCGCCAGCTTCCCGCGACCAAGGCGTGCTGCTGGTCTTCGGCGGGGAGATCCACAGCGCACTGGGTCTGCGCAAGAACCACACCCTGGCCCCGCAGCCCTTCGGCCACCGCAGTGCAGGCGCGCTGGGCGCCGTCGTCGGCTCCGGCACCAGCTACTTCGCCCAGGCGCTGACACCCGAGCCGCTCCCGCTGCCCAACGCGGCATTCGAAGATCAGCGGGTGGACATGGTCCTGGGCTATCCCGGGGCCGACGCCGCGCTGATGCACGCAGCTCTCGAGGCCGGGGCCACCGGTGTCGTTGTGCTCGGCGCAGGGGCAGGCAACCCCGGTGTTCCGCTCACCGATGCCATCGCGCAGGCCACCGCTCAGGGTGTCCTGGTGGGTCTGGGCACCCGCACCGGGGCCGGGCCCGTCGCGGTGATATACGGAGGCGGGGGAGCCGTGGACGCCGTCGCCGCCGGAGCTGTCCCGCTTTCAGACCTGCCCGCCACCCAGGCCCGGATCCTGATGGCGCTGCTGCTGAGCGCCCATTCACCCAGCCAGGCCAGAGACCAGCTGGACGCACGGCTGAACCCGCAGACCTAGAACACTTCAGACGCACTGCACCAGACACGGAAGAGGTACTCACATCATGGCCAAAGAGATCTACGTAGCACTGGGCATCGACGTCGACGCGGTCGGCGGCTGGCTCGGCTCCTATGGCGGCGAGGACTCCCCGGGAGACATCTCCCGCGGCATGTTCGCCGGTGAGGTCGGGGTGCCCCGGTTGAACAACCTGTTGGCCAAGTACGACCTGCCCTCCACCTGGTTCTGGCCAGGGCACTCCATCGAGACCTTCCCCGAGCAGTTCGATCAGGTGGTCGCCGCCGGGCACGAGATCGGAGTCCACGGCTACAGCCATGAGAACCCGATCGCGATGACCCGCGAGCAGGAGACCGAGATCCTCACCTACTGCATCGATCTGATCGAGAAGCGCGCCGGGCGCCGCCCCACCGGCTATGTGGCGCCCTGGTGGGAGTTCTCGACGGTCACCAACGAGCTGCTGCTGGAACAGGGCATCAAGTATGACCACTCGCTGATGCACCGGGACTTCGAGCCCTACTACGTGCGCGTCGGGGACAGCTGGGAGCACTCGAAGATCGACTACGACAAGCCCGCCAGCTCCTGGATGAAGCCCCTGATCCGCGGCGAGGAGACCGACCTGGTAGAGATTCCCGCCTCCTGGTACCTCGATGACCTGCCGCCGATGATGTTCATCAAGTCCAGCCCCAACAGCCACGGCTTCGTGAATCCACGTCAGCTCGAAGAGATGTGGCGCGACCAGTTCGACTGGGTCTACCGGGAGAGCGACTACGCGGTCTTCACCATCACCATCCACCCCGACGTCTCCGGACGCCCGCAGGTGCTGCTGATGCTGGAGCGGCTGATCGAACACATCAACTCCCACGAAGGCGTGAAGTGGGCGCAGTTCAATGACATCGCCGATGACTTCATCCGCCGCTCACCGCGCACAACCGACTGACCTTCCTGCCCCCTGAAATCGCCGCTGCATCTGCCACAAGGAGACACCGTGTCCAAGAATGAGAAGAATGCCCACCGGCTCGATGTCCCCCTGGACGGCGTCCGCGGACCCAAGGGCGCGAAGAAGACCCCGTTCGAGGGCGACCCCCGCAAGCTCTGGCGGGTGAACCAATACCCGTCCCCGTTCTCACTTGCAGATGCCCCCACCCGCGAGAAGGTCGGGTTCAAGGGCAAGAAGGACGACGGCGAGGACGCGCTCGATGAACGCGCCGAGATGCTGGCCGACCTGCAGGAGCTGATGTGGGCACATGTCGTCTCAGCGTCTGAAGAGGACCAGCGCGAGGTGGCCAAGGCCATCGCCGGCCGAGTGCCTCGGCGCACACCTGCGGAGAAGGCCCGCCGGGAGGAGCTGTTCTCACCCGAGGTGGAGAAGGCGCTCAGCAACCTGGCGCGGGGGCCCAGGATCCTGCTGGTGCTGCAGGGCATGGATGCCTCCGGCAAGGGCGGGGTGGTCAAGCAGGTCGTGACCTCCATGGACCCGATGGGTGTGGACGTGGCCGGGTTCGGCAAGCCCACCCCAGCGGAGAGTCGTGAGCACTACCTGGAGCGCATCATCCGCAGGCTCCCACGCCCCGGGCATGTGGGGGTCTTCGACCGCTCCCACTACGAGGACGTGCTGGTGCCCACCATCCTCGGCAGCGAGAGTGCGGAGGAGCTCGAGCGCCGCACCGAGGCGCTGATGCTCTTCGAGCGCGAACTGGTCCGGTTGGGCTTCGTGATCATCAAGATCAAGCTCACCATCTCCCAGGAGGAGCAGCTGGACCGGCTGGTCTCCCGGCTGGACCGCAAGGAGAAGCACTGGAAGTATGACCCCTCCGACGCCGACGCCCGGGCCGAGTTTGACCTCTACCAGGAGGTCTACTCTCACCTTATGGAAGCCACCGACGCCGACCACGCGCCCTGGCATGTGATCGGCGCGGACCGGAAGTGGTACTCCCGACTGGCGGTCCAGGAGCTGCTCATCGCCGCGCTCTCTGACCTGAAGCTGCGCTGGCCCGCAGCGGACTATGACGTGGAGGCCGAGCGGAAGCGGCTGCTGGAGTCGTGAGGTCTCACAGATGAGGTGGAAAGCCTAGGGGAGGGAGCGTCCCGCCTCCTGCGCCTCGGGCGCTGGTTCCGTCGAGTACTCCCACTTCGGGTGCCGTTTATCGAACCGCGTCGGCAAGATCATCAGGATCAGAACGATGAAGGGGCCGATGAAGGGGATCAGTCCCAGGAAATAGACGGGTCCTGGGAGTCCTGCGTCGTGCAGCCTGCGCCAGCTCACCGCGAGCATCGGAAGAACCGTTGCGACGCCCCAGACGAAGGCCGCGAGCGAGCTCGCCAGAACCAGTCCCTCGACGTTGCCGGTGCCCTGAGTCAGGTCGAAGTATCCCAGCGCGGGATCGTAGGTGCGCATGTGCGGGATTGATATCAGCCCGCCGACTACGGTCATGAAGAGTTGCACCCACCAGTACTCGCTGCGCGAGGCGTAGCCCTTGAAGTGCGCGTACTTGCCGAAGAAGCGCGCACGGCCTGGCCGAGTGTGGCTCCGTAGAGCGGCTCGTTCAACGGGGGAGCAGAGGTAGTGGTCTGCGACGGATCGGTGCTGTAGCTGCTCACGATGATTCACTCCGGTGTCGACGCTTATGTATGTTCAACCCTATGCCGCAAGGCGCTGATCTGGGAAGGGACTCGAAAATTCAGCAGAGCCTCCGCCGACGTCGGGATCAGCCATCATGATGGACGCGACATTGTCTCCGTCGATGTGTATCCGGTTCCAGGTTCACTTCCCTTCCCAAGACGTATCGGGTTTGGTGGGTCTGGGAACGACCGATCCTCGAACAGCACCTTCCGCGCCGCTGCCCGCCCGAAGGGCGTCCGCAGCACCTCGAATCCGGCGCTCGCCATCAGAGGGTGTTTCACCTGGGCCAGTGCGTGGCGCATCGCCAACCGTCCGGTGAACTTCCGGCGCAGCGCGCCGCCGTCGTAGTCCTGCAGTGCCTCTCGCCGGCCGGTCCGCAGTGCCTCATCCAGCGCGGTGGCCGCGTAGTCGGAGAGTCGCAGGCAGGGGTCCAGTCCGCCGGCGGTCAGCGGTGACACCGCGCCGGCCGCGTCACCGACGAGCAGCCCATTGGGTGAACTGATCCGCCGCAGCAGCCCGCCCACCGGGATGGGGCCGCCGCGGCGCTCGACCTCGGCAGGGGGGCGGTCCGCCTCGGTCAATCCTGGAGCGCGCGTCGCGAACTCGTCCAGCGTGCTGCGCACCCCGCCGGTGAAGCGGCGGGAGTACCCGGCGGTTCCCACGTGGGCGTGGGTTCCGTCGTTGATCACCCAGCCGATGTACCCGGGCGCCAGCCGGGGATCCAGGACGCAGTGGAAGGCGGGGGAGCCCACCGGCTCGGAGACGGTGAAGACATTCTCCGCGCCGACTAGCAGCTGCGTGTTGCGGTCCAGTCCCAGATCCCTAGCCACCCGCGACCGCGCACCGTCCGCCCCGACCAAGAAGCGGGCATGCACCGTGGTGGGTCCGTCAGGCCCGGTCACTTCGTATCGGCCATCCGAGCCACCAAGGTAGCGGGTGCCCAGCATCAGTTCAGCCCCGGCGAAGACTGCGGCCCGGGCCCCAGCCGCGTAGAGCGGACCCATCTCACCTACGCGGTACTCATCGCGCTCGCTGACCAGCTCCACCGGATCGCGCAGGCTCGGTGGGTACAGCACCACCCGGCGTATCGCTGGTCCGAGGAGATGATCGGGCAGGTCGTAGTCATCCAAAGTGCGCCGCACGAAGATCCCAGTCGTCCTGATGGAGGTGGTCAGGTCCCGTCGCCGGTCGATGGCCACCACCGAGTGCCCGCGCTCCGCCAGCCTGGTCGCGACGCGCAGCCCCGCGAGTCCGGCTCCGACGACGAGCACATCCGTCTGCCGCACCCGGCCGCTCATTCCTCCACCCACTCGATGAGGTCTCCGGGCTGGCACCGCAGGACCTCGCACATTGCCTCCAGCGTGCTGAATCGGATCGCCTTGGCGCGTCCGTTCTTCAACACCGCCACATTCGCGGGGGTGATCCCGACCCGCTCGGCGAACTCACCCACGCTCATCTTCCGTTTGGCCAGCTCCACATCGATCCGCACGATGATCGGCATCAGATCACGGCTTCCATGTCGGTGCGCAGCGTGGTCGCCTGCTTCAGCAGCGCCCGCATCACCACGACCACCAGGCCGACGACGGCGCCAACCGCCACCATCAGCGCGAGCACCAGAGGGATCCCAGGATCGGTGGCTTTGATCCCGATGTAGAGAAAGACTCCGACCAGGACAAGCCATGCGGCCCCGATCGCACCCAGCACGAGGTTGACCCAGCGCATCGAGGTGGGACTGAAGATGCGGTCCTTTTGCACCAGCGTGAGCAGCTGCCAGATGCAGACGATGACCACCTGGACGCATAGCACCCAGAAGATTGAGATCAGCGTGAGGGGCCAGCGAAGGAACGCCATGTCGGGCGACTCCTGCGCCATATAGGCGAACTGCTTTGGAAGAGACATCGCCTGGAGAAGGAGCAGGAGTCCGAAGAGCAGGACCAGTGATGCCTTGAGGGTGGCAACAACCCAGCGTTGACCTATCATACATCAAGCTTCAGTGATTATCTATCGATAGTCAATAGATTTCGAAGGCTGCTTCGGAGAGTCACGTAATCGGCAGGTCTCACGGTCGTTGGACGCGAGTTCCAGTGTTTGAGTAGAGCAGGTCGCCCCGGCATGTCGGGCGACTACGCAAACAAACTGAGCACCACAGTGAGTTGCCTCGACCAACTCATGATGTCGGTAACAAGAGAAAACGTTGACCCTGTGAGTGTCCCCACTGCAGTGGAGTCGGGTAGTAGACCCCGCCGTAAGGCGTTCACAGAGGAGGAGATTAAGCGGCTCTCCGCGGATTACGCAGCCGGAGTCAGCGTCGAGGACCTGGCCACCGAGTACCGCTGCCATCGCGCGACGGTCTTGAAGTACACGGCGCAAGCTGGAGTCCACCGGCCGAAGAAGTCCAGGGTTGCCCCAGAGCAAGTTGCCGAAATCATTCGTCTTTACGAGCGTGGCGTGGGCACCGGGGATATAGGACGGCGACTGGGTTTCACTACCAAGACGGTGAGGCGGAGGCTGAAGAGCGCGGGTATTTACGAGGGAGTCCCGCAGGACTCTGGGGTTGGTCGGATGAGTGATTTGGTTAAAGGGGGGTGAAACGCGCGGTCCGCATTCATAGCCGCTAAATGCATGAGCCGCTTCGGTCTCGAAGCTGCACTGAGCTCAAGTAGAGACTTGACCTCGTTCGACTTGATAAGTCCCAGGGTGCTCAGATTTACCCGCGATGCAGTCTTCGCTGTACCACCAGAATGGAAACTAGTAGAAAGGCGATAACGAAGAGCAGTACTGGAACGACATTGCCACCCGTCTGTATCTCTCTGTTCATAAAGGCTGAAGCGGTGGTTCCAGCAGCAGCGCTCAGGAAACCACTCCCCAGCGTTCGCCAGATGACCACGCTCGTTTGGGGAGCGTCGGGCGGAGGGGCATTCTTGAGCGCGATGGAGTGTGCCAGCCAGAGCAAGCAGCCCCCGACTATTGTCAGCAGCGCCGCCAGGATAAACGAGAAGGGTTCTTCCGCCATCCCAAAAATTGTTCCAACAAGTACAAAGAAAGCAAAAAAAAGAGCCCGAATAACAGAAATAAAGTCTGCCGTCCATAGGTCTCTGCAGGTATTTTTCACGGCCTGAGGCTCCTCGATTCATGAAACTAAAGAGTCTGAATATCTTCCGGTCAAGTATACGTCGTCGGGTAAGATAACGCTCTGCTCCACCGACGACTCGGGAGGAGCATCTACACCCTTCTGATTTTGCTACGCGACCTCGTTGGAGTAATCAAATGCCGCGGCAGCAAGGACTTGAGTGGGGCGTTGCTCGTCACCCCTGTAGTCAAACCTCCCTCTCTCTGAAATTAGATGCAAATTCTTTCGTGCCCGTGAACTTATTACGAACAGCGATCGGTTGGCTGCAGTTGTTTTGTCGGGCTCATTGAAGTGCGGGAGCGCGCCTTCGTATAACGCAAAAGCTATGACCGTATCGAATTCTGCCCCTTTGACACCATGGACGGTCGATACAGTGACGCCTGATTTGGGGCGGAATACTTTTTTGAACGTCTCAAGATCATTCAGACTCACACCCTCGTCTCTCTCGACACGTGAGATTCTATTATGCATTCTTTCAAAGAAACTATCGTGCTGGTGTTTTAGTCCTTCATGCGTATCTAGAGATATACTATACTCATTTAGAAACGCATCGAAAAAGTCTCGAAGGAATTTAACGCCATCTTGAGTATCTAGCGACACAGAGTTTGAAAAGCGCAAAAGTGTCCTGGGTGCCAAGTCATCGGTGGTCGCACGGCACTCCACGAGAAGATCTATAACTTCCTGCGCCCAGCGGAGTCTTGTATAGAAGTGACGGGGGGACGCTTCCGTCAGCGAAATGCGAGCTAGCTTGAACCAAAAGTTGTCGCGATTCTCTCCGAACGGTGTGAGGCCCGGTCCATTAAATTCATACTCTGGCATGCTTCGGACAAGGGCCCGTGTTACTGACGCCAGGTGGATCCAGAATGGAGCCACCACACAGATCTCGGACGGATCGATATGAAGAGTCTCGATATTGTACCGGATCAATTCTTCAAGGTGTGTTGGCAGTTGCGAACGGTCTACGGTCCGGTTGTAGGTAACGTTTCCGGACCAGTCGCGAAGGTGTCCTGAAGCTACGATGTCCATTGGGGAGACTTGGAACCTGCTGAAGTAGTCCACTCTCTCTTCGGACGATCGGTAGTTTTGGCTGAGGGACATTTCCGAAATTGTCAATCCAGTCATACCGGTCAGCTCCTCGTGGGGAAGCGCCAAACCTCCGAGCGAGGTGAAGATCGCCTGATTGGGGTCACCCACCATGAACAGACGGGCACTTGATCCGGTCGCTCGAAAAATGCACGCAAGGATCTGGTACTGAATTTCGCGAGTGTCTTGGTATTCATCAACGGCGATCAGACGAAACAGGCGACTCAATCTTTGCGCGATCTGCTTGTTGTCACGAATAAGGTCCGCGGCATACTTGAGCATCATCTCGAAGTCGATCGCTCGCAGGGCGTTAAGCTCCTCGTGGTACTGCTCGACCGCAGCAATAACTAGCGGGCGGTTCCTTTGCGAGGTGCTTAGGTCGATCTCGTACCCAGTTGATGTGGCGAAATGCGAGCAATCGAAGCGACTGCGTAGGCCATGCTGCTTGGCGATTGAGTCGAGCATAACCTCTTGATCGAAAGTGTCGATCACCCTAAAACCGTCCCGGAGGGCCGGGTGATAGATCGCGTAGGGTCGGATAATCCATTCCAGACAGAAGCTGTGGATAGTGCCCACCCACAGCTGATCGGTACTGATGCCCATACCGCTGATGCGATCTTCCACCTCGTTGGCAGCTACATGCGTGTAGGTCAGTGCAATCACAAACTGCCGGTGGCTGTCGACTTCGGCCAGTTCGCGAGCGATTTTGTGAATGAGGGTGCGAGTTTTGCCGCTGCCAGGGCAGGATACAAGCAGGATGTTGCCATCAGCATTTACTGCCGCAAGTTGTTCCGCATTGAGCTTATCTAGAGAGTCACTCATCCAAGAACGCCCCGACGAGTGCCCTCAGCTGAACGTCGTCCTCAATGAATTCGAGCAGACGCGCACACTCTCGCGGACCGATTTCGCTCCGCCTAAGTTGGTCCACAAAAGACTTGGCGTTGGTGAATTCCGTATCACTCAGATCTTTCCAAGTGGCAATCCGGTATTCGAACAACCGGCACCACGTCTCTGTGGGAAGTACTGAGACGCTAAATCCAAGGGCATCGATAATGTAGGAGGGTACGACCATATCCGCAGTCAAATAACCGCTGAGCAATAACGCAAACCACCCTTTGCCTGCCTTATCGGCCATCTTGAGAGTGGTGTATCCCGACTTGGCTGTGCGCCCGGAATTGAGGGCAGCTTTATGCCAGGTTCGACTTGAGGGTCTGGTGTACACGCGATCAACGAGATTGACGAGAAGCTCCCGGTTCGCTGCGTCCGCAAAAGCGAGATCTACCTCAAAGGTGTGCTCGGCGTAGAAACTGCTTACGAAATCGTTCTCCGCGGTGTAGGCGTCCAGATCTGCGACGCGTCCGCGGCCGGAATCTTGCGAGGCCCGAGCTTTAGATTTCTTCGCCTGGTCGGCCTGGTCATCTTCAGGGTCTTCTTCTACGTTAAAAAACGCTTCATCTGAGTCGGTGACGATGGCGCATTGCTTCCGTATACGGTCACAGTGAAACAGATTTGCCAGGTTCTTGAACCCTGTACTACGCACATTTATAACGCTCACGCCGATTTCGTCGAGGCTTACGCCATAAACGGTCTTTACAAGAGACGGGATGAGGATCTCTTCTGCGTCACCTTCGACAAGCAGGACGCTCCGCGCGAATAACAAGTTGGAGCGGATAGCGTCTAAGAAGCGCTCTGCACCTTCCACCTGTTGCGGGTCAAGACCCGTAGCGGGCTGATACGCGAACCAACCGGATCCCTCCTTAGATAGAATGTTCACGCGCTCAATCTCGCTAACTTCTGAGATGTGAGTGGAGTGTGTCGAATAAATTATTTGGGTGCTGTCATAGCGCACACGATCGAAGAGTGTCTTCTGGATGTGAGTATGTATATGAGCTTCTGGTTCCTCGATGACGAGAAAATTAGCGATTGATTTACGAGCAGTTCGATATTGGAACTCTAATAACTTCAGCGTCAAGAACATTAGGTTGGCACCGCCGACGCTGAGCTCCTCAACGCCCCCCTCGTATGTTTCGCCATGTTCTCCGACGTACAGCTTAAGAGACTGGAACAGTCGACTCGCTTCTGTGGGGAGTTCTGACTTGATGCTCATGGAAGTAGGAGAGTAGGTCTCTCCCACGGTTTCCTTGAACGTCTCACGTATGCCATCTCTAATGTCCGTGACGTCCGACCTAGTTTCGATCGCGTTGTTTAGCTCATCGACCTTGGCGAGAATCGAGTCGAAATCCCCCTCGGGGATCTCATCGCTCTTGACGTTTAGTAGCGTCCGTAATGGGTTGTTACGATTCATCTGAAAATCTTTAACCACGTCGCGAAGCGCTGGTATGTAAGAAAATGAGAACTCTTTAACCAGAGAGAAATAACGTGGGACTGGAATTCCGAGCTCTGGGAAGTCAGGTGCGATCCCTAGTAGGTCTGACGGGAATTCGACGGCATCAAAATCCCCCACGATTCGTTTGTATTCATCAGGGTCGGTCAGGTCGACCGAAATCTTGCCTGCGATCACGGTTTCGTAGTCATCAATAGTGATGGATTGCTGCAAGAGTTCCAAGGCGGTTCTATCGCCGGCCCTTAGACTCGCGAACCGATTGCGGGTGTACTTGTTTGGTCGAAACAGAAGACCATAGGTGGCTATCTCCAATGACTCGTCTTGGTCATCGGCAGCTCGATGTTGAAACAGAGCTTGCATACTCTCGTCTGGTCCGATGTCCGAGAACTCCAGGCTGATCGAGATCCAGTGCCCTCTCCAGTCTTCGAGTCCTCGATGAAAGTCTGTCTCGCTCAGTGAGTGCGAGCGTCCGACCATATTCTCATCGAGAAGTAGACGCAGTGCCCTTAAGAGGTTTGTCTTTCCGGAGCCGTTCTCTCCTACGATTGTATTGACGCCGGGATGCAGCAGGACGGACGTGCTGGAGAAGTTCTTGTAATTCGTCAGCGATATCTTGGATATGTGCATGCGCTATCTCCGTTCCACCTCTAGGTAGGAGCTCAGGTTCACTTCAACACTCACGCGGTTCATTCCTTGCTCCTGTCGGGGAGGGATAGAACGCCGTCCTTCTCCGTGGTGTGCAGGTAGCCGACTTGGCCACGCGGAGCAGCATGGAAGTGTCGCCCGGCAAACTTGATACGCATTTTCTCGTCCCAGTCGAGATCTTCGAGATTGCGTGTGTCTTTGGTCTCCCGAACTAGGTAAAGTCGTTCAGCTCCATCCTCCTCGTAGACGATGGCCCAGTCTGGGGCGTATTCGCCCACGGGCGTGGCTACTTTGAACCTTCGTGGCAGCTTCGTGAACAGCTTGACTCGGTCCGTGTCATTCTCAAGCTGCCGTGCGAACGCTCGTTCAACGTGACTGTCGTAGTCGACGTGGTCGTAAAGACTGCGACCACCTTGGTCCTCGATAACTCCGGCTTGAGGATCAGGATTACCCTTAGAGGGTTGCACGGGAGTCTTGGACTCCACGTCAACGAAGACAACCTCCGCGTCGTACCATTCCGCCTCGTCCACAGGTTCGTACGTGATGCCGTCAATCATCTGCTCGATGGCTTCCCAGCGAATCGCATTTGCGACGATCCTTGCCCAGTACTCAGGGTCGTCGAGCACGTGACGACCGTAGTCGCCTTCAGGGAAGCTAATAATGTGCTGAACGATGAGTGCGATTGTCTGACGGGTAAGTTGCAAAGGAAACTTCCCGTACTGAAGCTGCTCTTCGATCAGCTGGACAACATCCGGGAGACGTTGGCCGGTCATGAGGATTCGCTCCCCGCGGTTCTCGGACACCTCTGCGTCCTCGGTGACGACCTGACCGTTATTGTCGTATTTGAGATTCGCAGACTGCACGACGTTGGCGCGGCGCTGGATAAAGCGTAGATGGTCCAGGTGGTCAGAAGCGGCCACCACCGCAGCAAGCGACTGGGGGATGACACTTACTCGATAGCGTGCTTTGTAACGTATACGCTTCCAAAGCTCACGGAACTCATTGCTCTCGAATAGGGCGGGGCGACGCCGCAGTACAACTTCGTTGTCGGCATTCTCAAGATCAGCGGTCTCGCCACTGGATCCTCCAGCGGAAATATACTCAGCGTTCAAGCCGTCCCGAAACTCCGCGAACGATTCGTCCACGACAAGGGTGAGCTTGTTGACTGCTTGGTCTTTCACGCGGCGACCCGATTGGTTGACTGGTAGGCGAAGGCCTCGACCGATCTGTTGGCGTCTCTCGAGATCCGACCGGGTGTGCCTCAAGAACCCGACCTGGAAGACGTTCGGGTTATCCCAGCCTTCTTTGAGTGCAGAGTGGGAGAAAATAAACGCTCGGGGATTGCTCTTGGTAAGAATCAGTTCTTTGTTCGCGATAATCTCCTGGTAGGCGCGCGCCTCGAACTCGGCGTCGGACGCCCGACCCTTAGTGTCTTTGAGAACTCCGGTCTTCGTGGACGGGAAATAGGCCACCCTCACGGAAGCAGGATCAGGCATCTCGGACTCGGTTTTTCCGGCGCGCAGCCACTCTTCACGGTAGAGCTCGTCGAACATGCCCGGAAGGACCCCCTCGGATCCTGCATAGTCAGCCACTTGCTCCACGAAGAAGAGTGACAGAACTTTGACATCGTGACCCGCGGAGTCAACTTGATCCTGGCGAGACAAATGCTGGCGGATGGTGTGTCTGACCTGATCACGCCACACCAGTTGCCGGTCGACGCCACTTTCCTCGCCAACTTGGACTACTTGACCGTTGGTGAAGGTCACACGGTCGGGCTTCCTGTCGATCCGATCGACTACTAGACCTCGGTATTCAGCAACGCCGTCGGAATCTTCGAATAGGTCGCTGCCGTTTTGCAGCACTACCGGTACGCGTCGTGCGCCATCCGCGTACTTGCGATCGATAGTCGCTTCGACGAATAGCGTATTCCGCTTCGACCGTACTTTGGAGATATGGATGTACGGTCGACCGTCCTGTCCCGCGATGATGCCTTTGACCGACACGCGCTTGACGAGTCCGGTATCCGCCGCTTCTCGGGGCCCGAGACGGTGGACTAAGTTGAATGGCTCTTTGTGTGTGGCACTGTAGCGAAGAGCCACCAGGGGATTGAGTGTAGAGATTGCCTGACGGCGCAGATCAGTGCCCATATTCTGGGGTTCATCTATGATCACGATTGGTCGAGTCTGGGCGATCTCATCCACGCCTGTCTCGCCGACGCCCCAGAGGCGCGGTTGTTCGGCGCTGGAGTACAGCGTGTTGGTTTCCGGCTTGTCTAGAGCCTGCACGCTAGCTACCAGGAACTGCACCGTGCTTGAGGGTTGAGAAAAGTCGCTCAGGCCGGAGTTTTCGCCGAGTACGCCCCAGTTGAACTCAACGGACGGGTACTTCGAGCGGAAGTGCTGCTCAGTTTGCTCGAAGGTCTTCCTCACACCGGCTCTGATGGCGACAGAGTGGACCAAGATAACGAATTTTCGAAGTCCGTAGAGCTCAGCTAAACGAAGGGCAGTGGAGATGTAGACGTAGGTTTTGCCCGTGCCAGTCTCCATGTCCACTGAGAAGTTGGGGAACTCACGAGGGACACCCAGCAGATCGGTTTCGCTGAGTAGCTGCAGACTGGACTGCGGGTCGACGTTCTCTCGTTTGGTTATCTGGGCCAAGTTTCCGCTCAGAACAGTGGAATCCAGCTTGAAACCGAGGTGCCCCTCGGATCCTGGTGCTTGTCCAGCGAGCACGTCCAGCGGTGGGCGGAGGCCGCCCTCTCGAAAGAGGTCAACGACCGCCGATACAGCGGCCGATTGGTGCGGCTGGTCGTCAAAGCGAAACTTCACGAGGGATCCTCTCCAGCAAGATCAGCTTTGACTGTAAGCGCGGAGCGAGTGTCAGCGTCACCGAGTCATCCACCTTGTCGCCACGCAGAATCAACGTGTCGTCGTCCGACAGCTCCAGAGCATCAGCAGTTTCCAAAGTGAATGCATCCAATGACACCAGCAAACGGCCCGTGTCCTCTTCGGCACCGATCGCGCGGAACTCATAGGTCGTTATATGGTCCACGTCATGTGCAATGACCCCACTGTTAAGGCGAGTGTCGGTCGCTTTAAGGGCCACTTCCCATGCCACAGCCTCTGGAGTGGAGTGGGGGAGTACCGGGCTTCCGTAAGCGGCAGACAGCACGCGGTCGAAGTATGCCTGTTCACTAGTTTCAGGAATCGCGAGCAGAGGTTTCTCGACGACAAGATTTGTGGTCCGGGCGCGAAAGACGCGGAAGGCAAATTCCTGGGTCCCGTGGAGCGGAGCCAACTCTTTGGCTGTCCTACGCATACGTTCAGCCGTGAGTTCGAAGATTGTGCCGTACCCTGCGTTAGCTGCATTTTCGCCGGATGGCTCGTCCGTATTTGGTGTCTCTGGTATTTGTACCAGTACCCACGAACGAGACCCTCCCTGTCGAGCGTTGAGCTCCCACACTGCTTGGCCAGTGGACCCAGAACCAGAGAAGAAGTCGAGAATCGTGTCGCCTTCGTTGGTCATGGAGCTAAACAAGCGGGCCAAAACCTCAGTACTTTTGGGATCGTCAAAGACTTTCGAGCCCATTAGCCGATCGAGTGCACTCGAGGCACCGCTTCGGTCTTTTACGAATGAAGAACCGGGAGCCCAATACTCCTGATCGTGCAGATACTTCTTGATTCTCACACGGCTTGCGCGACCACTCGGGTATATGAGCCGTCCTTCCGCGTGGAGACGCTCCATAGTGGCTTTTTCGTAGCGCCAGCCCTTCTCCGGGGGCTTGTAGCCCTTGAAGTCGTAGACAAGGTTGGCTCGGTAGTTTGGACTCGCACTATTGTCCGAAGTCCACACTCCGTCTTCGTCTATGAAGCTGTAGTGTGCGTGTGCTTTTGACGGGTGGCCTTCCGGGAGTGCGGCGAACCAGTCCCGGAGCTCTTTCTTCGCAGCTTCAAAATCTTTACCGTGACGTTCTAGGAGTTCACTCTCCATCGCGTAAACACCGTCCAGCCCTGATTTTCGTTCACGCCAGCGCACATCGTTCGCAGTCAAGAAAGACCGGTCCCGCGCATAGACGAGTATGTAGTCTTGACCTCCACTTGTCAGCTTTGCGTCACCTTTTCGTCCGCCTTGCCAAGTGATCATGTCGACGAAATTTTCAGCCCCGTACACCGCGTCCAGGAGAAGTCGAAGGTGATGTACTTCGTTGTTGTCGATTGAGACGAGGGTGACTCCGTCTCGTTTCAGGAGTTGGCGCGAAAGCACCAGGCGCGAGAACATCATGGTCAACCAGGGAGCGTGCTTTCGCCCCTTCGTTTCAACTCTGCTAGAGAGCGCTTGACCCTGATCATCGACTTGTCCGGTGGTGGTGAGGTACTCCGCCTCCGGCACGGCGAAGTCGTCGTTGTACGTAAAAGTGTCACCAGTGTTGTAGGGCGGATCGATGTAGATCAGCTTCACAGAGCGTGAGTAACCGTTCTTCAAGAGCTTCAGCACCTGGAGGTTGTCGCCTTCGATCAACACGTCACGTGCGGTCGTCCAGTTGAGGGAAGCTCCCTCGTCAGGGACCAATGTGGCCGTGGTTGCTGCGCGCGCATCTTTCCTGGCTTGGTCCAATCCAGGCCAGGTGAACTGGAAGCTCTCTTTGAAGCCATCACGGAGATTCAGCGCGCCCAGAAGTGCTTCTCGGTCGAGCTGGCCGTCTGAGAAGGCACTCGGCACCAGGTCACGGAGCTGAGCGAGCAACTCCTCGTGTCCGTCTGAAGTTTCCCCTGGGACCGATGTCGCCATGTGTTGTTTCCCCTCGATGCGCAGCTGAGCGAGCGCGATTTACGTGATGCTTTGTATTGGATTCCACACTACCGGCGAGGACTGACATGGAGTCGGAGTCCGCGCGGGACTGTGATCATGTGGAAACTTCGCGAAGGGGGAGTGAATGTACTCGGAACCGGCTATTGCGAATTACTCTTATTATCGCACATCACCCTCGGGTTGAGAAGACTTCAATCTCATCGAGAGAGGGTTTGGCCTGGACCTGACACGTGCACAAGCGTAGTGGGATCTTCATTGGCCAATGATGGTGGCCTAGCCAGAATCGTGCCCGGGAGTCAGGCTCCACTGTCCCAGGCCTGAAGGGCAGCTACACATTCCGTTTGCTCAATAGGGAGTCGGAGGAACGAAATCTCGGCGTCCGCGCCGGTGTCCCACGGGCTGAATCTCTGAGCGAATGCAGTGTCACCGTCCAGGACCGGATAGGCGAGTAGTGAGCGCTGGGCGTTGAATGCCTGGGAGTAGGCGTGGATTTGGTACAGGTCCTCGCGATCGACACCTCGAGGCTGAGTCAGAGGCTTGTATTTGGCGTCGATGATGCACCGGTAAGAGTTCGTCTCGGTCGACGGGTTTATGAGAATGTCCGGGTAGAGGCGGCCCATGCCTCGGTCAGGGTGCGCTACGGAGCTCAACAATCGATGTTCCACTGTCGTCGAAGTGCCGTGGATTACAGGTGCTTCAAACGCTTCGCTCGCGCAGTGCAACACGAAACGCTCCCAAAGCTCTGCGACATCGATCAGCAGTCCGTAAGTATCGGAGGCCTCGGCGTTGTGGCGAAGCAACCGGTTTGAGGCGATCATGTGGGAGAGCTCCGCGGTCTTTCTCCACTTGACCTCGAGGGGAGAGTAGCGGGCTCGCTTGAGCTCACCTCGGGAAGGGAGCTGGGGATTGCTTCCAACGGCCCGCTTCAGCACGATGAGCTGGTCTTCTATCCTGGGACCACGCCATCTAGGGCTGCCCATTCGCGAATTAATCACTCGGTCGGCAGCTACGACGACGGCGTTGGTCGAGTTATCAAGTGTCCGGAAGGTGCTGTTGGAGACCAGTTCGGGGTCACCGGCGGCGCGTAGCTTGCCAGTGGCAGCGACGTCGAGCTTCCCTCGCACCCGTAGGCCGGCGGACTTCCGTTTAACCTTCTCTCGGGCAAGGGTGTGCCGCCCCGCATCCAAGATGGAGGCGCGCCACAGCGCGGCAGTAAGTTGTATCACAAGTGGCTGGTACGACCGGGAACCCCCAGCCACGTCGGGCAAGACGTGGACGTTGTGGATCGCGCTGATCCACTGGGCGACGGTCTCGATTCCTAGCCTCGGCCGTATCTGCAAGGTGCGGCCCTGGTGATGGATTTCGCCGATGTAGCGTCCTGCGCGCCATCCATTGAGGTCCACGTCGAGGATCGGCGCGGGGTCAGCTCCAGCGCCGTTACGGTCTCCGACATCGAGTAAGAACTGTTCGGGCTTCAACCGTGCGATAGACCGGAGCCACTGCTGGTCCTCTGGTAAAGGTTGGTTGGGCCAGGCACTCTCGCTCGTAAGATCTGGGATGCTGAGATGGATACAGTCTTCTACCATTTTCATCCGTGACCCGCGGGCGCTTGGAACAGCAGGGCTCTCAGACGCTCTAGCTCATCTCGCTGCACATCTGAACCTGAAAGGTACTGCTCGAGGAGGGGGCGGATCGAGAACGCCCACAAATTATCCAGCGGGGGCAGTGACTTTCCGGACGGACCCCACAGAACCCGATTTCTATTCGGCCTGCGCCCTGGCCAGGCCTCTGCGATCAAGAACGGTAGGTCGTTAAAGAAGGCGTGTCCGATCCGATAAACCGGTCCAAGGTCCGCCGTCTCCGCGATGGCCTCGTTGAATGTCTCGATATTACGGATCAGTTGTTCGAGTTGGTCCTCGGCGTCACCATGGGCAACTCTTGGCTTTACTTCTCGCCACTGATCTTGCCAGATGCTGCGCAGGGCGTCGGCGTCGAACGTCGCACGGAACCATAAAAAGCGCCGTCGCAAGGCGAAGTCGAGCGACTCTACGGAGTGATCGATCTCGTTCATCGTTCCGATGATGTAGAGATCCTTAGGGATCGTCAGGCTCAGGCGGTCGCCGTGCTCATCAGTCGCAGCCAATGTAATGGACTTGCCTCGCTTATCGGCCTCCATTGCGCTGAAGGCTTCCCCAAGCATCGCGGAGAGATCTGTGCGGTTGATCTCGTCGAGGATGAGGACGTGGGGGAGTGGCAGGTCTTGCTGCGCCTGCTGCCTCTGCATGTTCTCAATCAGGTCCAGGAGAATCCCGTTGCGGTACTCCGTCCTGCCGTGCTCACCCAGTCGAAGGCCGACGACGAACTCTGAGTAGTCAATGCCAGGGTGGAGCTGAAGATGCGTGATGTTGGATTCCACAAGCTGTTCGACGGCGCTCGAACTGGAGAAGTAAGTTTCAACTCCCCAACGTTGAATTCCACTTGAACGAATGAGGGATTCTGCAACACGTCGCGCTTGGTAGGTTTTGCCTGTGCCGGGAGGGCCGTGGAATACGATCTGCTTCTTTCGCCGGAGGGCAGTCAATGGCGAGATTTGGTCAGTGTCCTCAGCGACCGGTCGCCAGATAGGTTCCAGAGTCGGTTCGTAGAAGTCTCGCTGTGCTTCGTCTCTTGTCAGTGTTCGCGAAAGGGCTTGCCGGACCCCGTAGAGCTGTTGGTCGATTCCTTCGTCCTCGGAGGCAGCGTGAAGGCCCCTGAAAGCGGAGAGGATCTGCGACTTATGCCGGTTCGAGGAGATTCTCTCGAAATGGTCAGGGTAGATCAGGTGACACACGACGTGGCGCATTGCGTCCAATGGCTTGTCCGTTGAATCAGCGAAAGTGGCGAATTCCCACGGATTGTCGTCGAGTAGCTCTCTTCGCTTCGGGTCAGACTCGCTCTTAAATCGGAGACCGAAGTCAATGAGGTACGTGAGCTGAATGTCTTGACCAGTGTTGTAGCGCGAGCCAGGATTTGCGAGTGAGTTCTGGAATGCATGTAGCACATCCTGATCACCTTGTTCTGGGTCGATCCGGAGGTCCTGTTGTTGGATGGTGTCGTTGACCATCTGGAGCTTCCGCTTGAACCCGACGGTTTCCGTGAAGATGTAGTACACGATGAGGCACTCGGCAGCCAGCAGTCGGACTCCCACGCTGGCCCCTTCTAGCTGTGTGTCCCACTTGGAAGCGAATGTGCCGCCGCCTTCGGCACCCAGAATGGGATTTTCGACAAATAATCGGTAGAGCTCCTCTATATTCTCCAACGACCAGCAACTCGGGAACTCCTCAGGCCGTAGGAAGGATGCGTCATTCAGCAGCGAGTGTCGCTTCCAGCGATCGGCGACCGCATCAATTCCGGTTCGGTCCACGTGTGAGTACCGTGCCATCAACTTTCCCTCCAAGTCAGCGGTGCGTACTCACATCGTATGGCGTGACCAGCGTTGCCGGTGGCGATCGCACGAGAGTCCGATTTCAACTTCTTTCACCTACGTTGGGATGCGGACCCGAGCGCCATCTCGCCCTGAAGATCTGCTGAAGTGTTCTGCCTCTGTGGTGGGGTTCCTACTGGAAGGGGTGAAGTGGAGAGTTCTGTTTAGCAACAGCGAAAGGGCGGGCCACCAAAGTGACCCGCCTCCTCTCAAGTCTGAGCTACTTACAGATCTACGCGTCCCTGGTCGCCCATGCTGGGGGTCTCGGAGGAGAGCGAAGCCTTCGCCATCTTCACGAGAGCCGCAGCCTTGCCTGGGCCTTCCCAGTACTGGGCGGTCTCCGGAGTGACCTCGATCAGCACGGCATTGGGATCCTCGGGGCCGCCCTCGAAGTAGGCCTTTGGTCCCAGGTCCCACAGCTCCTTCTTGCGCTCGAGATCATCGATGATCTGGGCGCTGCCGGCGATGGAGACCCAGGTGTGGGCGTCCACGAAGCCGAGGTTGACCTCGCCTTCACCGACGATGTCCTCGACCTTGTCCGAGTTCAGCGGGGTGAAGAACCAGAACTTGTGCTGGTCATCGATCTCGGTGACGCCCATCGGGCGGGAGACGATCCGGTGGTTCTGGTCCACCGTGGTGAACATGCAGGTGCCGATGCTGTTCAGCTTCTTGACGAGTTCGTTCGCAGTCATGTCAGTCATATTGTTCTCCTGTGTTGGGTATGAGCGTCTTGTTCGCAGTCTACGGATCAGAGGTGCTGAGTGCAGCGCGTCCGCGCTGAGCCGATTCAGGGTCCATTCTTTGCCCGAATGCCCCGCCAGGTGGGGTGGCGCAGCCGATTGTCCCTGGTCACCCCGGAATGGCGGACTTCCGCGGACAGCTTCGGAGTCACCCATGTCGCGTCCGAGGAGTCCTCGGCTGGGACGTCATCCACCGGGGCGGTCTTGCGGATCAGCTTTTCCAGCTGGGCGCGGAGATCGGTCAGTTCCACGTCGCTGAAGCCGGTGCCGACCCGTCCGGCGTAGTGGAGCTCTCCGTCGTCGTCGGTCATGCCCAGCAGCAGCGAGCCGAAGGTCTTCGCGCGCCCGCCTTTGCCCTGGCGCCAGCCGATGATCACCACATCGGCGTGGCTCTCGTGCTTGAGCTTCAGCCAGTCCTCGGAGCGCCACCCTGAGCGGTAGGGACTGTCGGCGCGTTTGGCCACCAGTCCTTCGATTTTGAGTTCCAGGCTGACCTCCATGGCCTCATCCAGGGAATCACCCAGGTCGCCTGGGACCTGCACGTGTTTGCCGCTCTCGGCGAGTTGTTCCAGAATCTCCCGACGAAGCGAATAGGGCTCAGCGGTGAGGTCACCGTGCTCGGCGGTGTAAAGCACATCGAAGACCATAAAGTGCACCGGGATCTTCTTGGCCGTCTGTTCGATCTCCTTGGGCTTGCTCAGCTTGCCGCGACGCTGCAGCAGTCCGAAGTCGGGCCGGGAGCCGGAGTTCAGCGCGACGATCTCGCCGTCGACCACGGTTCCCGCTGGGGCCAGGTCCGCCAGTTCGCCCAGCTCGGGGAAGGTGGGCGTGAAGTCCTTGCCTTTGCGGCTGCGGATCTCCACGCGACCATCGGCGTGGACCGCGGCGATCGCCCGGTAGCCGTCCCACTTGCCCTCCAGCACCCACCCGTTGCCGCGAATGTCGGTGGGCTTGCCGGGGGAGGCGAGCATGGGGGAGGGGAGTGGGTCTGGGAACGCTGACTTCTTCGTAGATGCGTCGGCTGACTCCTTAGACTTTTCGGGCTTCTCCGGCAACTCAGCGGACGGCTTAGCAGCGCTCATGGCGGCCCGCGGCTGGTCCTTGGTCATCCGCATAAGCCAGTCCTTGCCGGCTTCATCGGTCTGCACCAGCGCGTAGCGCCGCGGCACCCCGCCCAACCCGCCTTCGGGTGCACCGGTCAGGACGAAGACCACCTTCCCGGACCTGCCCACGCCGATCTCCCACTTCTCGATCTTCACGGTGCCGGAGTCCCAGATGGACATCTCCCCGCCGCCGTACTCATTCTTCGGGATGGTCCCCTCGAACTGGGCGTATTCGATCGGGTGGTCCTCGGTCATCACCGCCAGTCGCTGCTGACCACTCTTGAGCGGCGGGCCCTTCGGCACGGCCCAGGAGACCAGCACCCCATCGCGCTCGAGCCGGGTGTCATAGTGCAGCCGGGAGGCGTGATGCTCCTGGATCACGAAGATCGGATCCCCTGTCCGGGCGGCGGGGGAGTCGGTGGGCACCGGTTCAGGGGTCTTCGCGGCGTCGCGCATGGACCGGTAGGTGGAAAGCGCGTCCTGGGCAGGCGTCAGGACGTCCGCGGCGTCGTCGTCGGCGGTGAAGTCAGCCAAGGGATCCGTGCCGGAGGCGATCCGCTCCATCACCTGGTGCATGTCCAGCTGGGCGAGGTCCGGATCCTCCAGCTCCTCCCAGGTCCGCGGGGCGGCGACATGCGGACCCTCGGCGGATCCGGGGCGGCCGCGCAGCGAGTAGGGGGTGATGGTGGTCTTGTTGCGGTTGTTCTGCGACCAGTCGATGAGCACCTTGCCCTGGCGCAGGGACTTCTTCATATCGCTGACAACTTCATCCGGGTGATCGGCCTCCAGTGCCTTGGCCAGTTCATGGGCGACCTGGGAGACCTGCTCGGAGGTGTAGCTGCCGTTGAGCGCGGCGTAGAGGTGGATGCCCTTGGACCCGGAGGTGACCGGGACCGAGGGCAGGTTCATCTCATCGAGGATCTCGCGGCACCAGCGGGCCACCCGCGCGCAGTCGGCAAGGTCCGTACCGGGGCCGGGGTCCAGGTCCAGGACAAGTCGGTCGGGGTTCTGCGGTTCACCGTCCGGGCTGAACCGCCACTGCGGGACGTGGACCTCCAGGGCGCCGACCTGTCCGAACCAGGCGAGCACGGCAGGTTCATTCGCCAGCGGGTAGGTGTTGCTGTGATCGGAGTGTTCCAGCTCCTCGCGCGGTACCCAGGCCGGGGCGGAGTCCTCGAGGTTCTTCCGGAAGAACGGCTCATTGGGCTTCTCTTCTGACCCGACGCCGTCGGGCCAGCGCTTGCGGGTGGCCGGGCGGTTCCTGGTGTGCGGGAGCATCGCCGGGGCCACGGTCTGCCAGTACTCGATGACCTCGGCCTTGGTGGTGCCCGAGGCGGGGAAGAGGACCTTGTCCAGGTTGGAGAGCCGCAGCTTGTGACCGGCGACCGTGACAGTCTGCTGCCGCTTGCTTGCCATGGGTCAACCTTGGTGGGGGAGCCTGGGCGTTGGCTGAGTAAGGCTAATTTGCGCCGGGTCATGACATGACTGTGGCGGGCGCTTGCGTCGAGAAGCGCCCGCCACAGTGGTGTCCCTCAAGAGGGGAAGTGACTTATGCCCGGCGGGTGACTGCCAGTTCGATCTCATCGGCGCGGACCGTGCGATCCACCGAGGAGTCCTGTGAGGCTTCGTCGGCCCATTCGGTCATCAGCGTGCAGTACTGCTGGTAGACCTCGGGAACCCAGACGTCGGTGGTCGCGTCGGGCCAGGCGTCGCGCGCGAGGTTCGCGGCGACGTCGCGGTCCAGGCTGACCAGCTTCGGCTCAGCGGCCGCGCCCTGGGCGAAGTAGAGGAACTTCGTGGAGAAGGCAGGCCCGAACCACGGGATCCGTCCGGCGCCGTCGTCGGTGGTCAGGATGCTGAAGGCGTCCTTGGCGGAATCGCCGTTGCGCACCGAGTTCCACGCGTTGACGAGCAGCTCGGAGGCCTCGTCGCGGTGGGAGGCGAAGTTGTCCAGACGGTGGTGCAGCCGCGGAACCTTGGGCCCGAGACCCCATGACAGCGAGTAATAGAACAGCTGGAAGGCGTTGTCAGCGGTGCGCTCGCGGTCGCCGATCTCGAACACGTCGCGGCGGGTCAGCGAGACCTTGTCGAGGCTGCCGAGCATGCCGGTCAGCGTGGGGAGTCCGCGCTTGGAGAGTTCGGCGCGCCAGCGGGCGGCGTCGACATCAACACCGTGCTTCATCACCGCGTTGGAGCCGGGCAGTGCGTGCAGGATGTCCTGGGGCAGTCGTGCGTCTTCATTGATCATGATCCAACCCTAATGCGCCCAGCGGGCCGCGGCCCCCACCTGCCGGACGGTGAGGTGATTCAGCCTGATCTTCGCGGAGTTGCGTTCAGCGTTGCTTGACCACCGTGAGAAGGATGACGGCGTCTTCGACGGCGTCCAGCGAATGCAGTCCGTCCGGAATGGTCAGGAGATCTCCGGGTGATCCGTTCCAGGACGCCTCACCGGATTTCAGCAAGACTCGGCCCTCCAGCACCTGCAAGGTGGCTTCCCCGGGGTTCTCGTGCTCGGAGAGCTCCTCACCTGCCCGTAGGGCGATGAGAGTCTGCCGCAGTTGATGCTCATGACCCCCGAACACCGTCTTCGCGCTCCTGCCGCTGGACGCCTTACGAGCCTGCTCAAGTTCATGCCGTGCCAGTGCGATCAGTGAGGTCTTCTGCATGGTGCTTGTTCCGATCTCTTGAGGGTGACGGCGATGCCATTCTCATGGCCATTCCCGAAAGGTGTGGTATTTGACACACTGGGAAGATGAAACGATATCTCGCTCCGCTGACCCCAGACCTGGCCCGGGCAGCTCGCGCGCTCACACAGGTGTCCGTCGAAGAGATCAGTGAGGAGGCCTCGCTCGAGCCCGCGAGGGTCCGCGACTTCGAACACCGCGGATCCGGTTTGGACCCAGAAGCCAAGAAGAAGCTGCGGGCGGCGTTGGAGCGATTCGGCGCCGTCTTCTTCGATGAGGACGACGAGGGCGGCTACGGGGTGCGGCGCAAGTACAACGCCTCCAAGGCTCGTCAGTTGGGCCGCTGGGAGAGCGAGGGCGGACCTGCCTACGAGGACGACATCTGAACAGCTGCTCGAGCTGTTCCTGCCGCGCTTCCCGAAGGATGCGAATCACCTTGGGACCCACCCCGTGCAGCGTTGCCAGATGATCGAGGCCTGCTTCCTCGCCGTCGTCCAGGCTCCGCAGGCCGCAGCTCAGCGCCGTCGTGCCAAGGAGATGAGGGCTGCTGGAATCGCGAGGCAGGCGTAGATGAACGCGCCGACTCCCAGGGCAGAGTGGATCCCGATTCCCAGATCGTCACCGTCCAGCGCGCTGAAGTGCAGGGACAGCACCCCGAGGGTGGCGATGCCCATCCCGGCACCCAGGGCGAAGGCGCTTTCCTGGATCGCGCCGGCATCGGCTGTGCGGGTGGTCGGAGCGGAGCTCATCAAGGCGTTCGACGCGATGGCCATCACCGTGCCGGCACCGAGTCCGAGCAGCATCAGGCTCGCAGGGTGGGCTGTCTGCGGCAACGAGATCAACAGCAGGGCACCCGACGCCGTGCAGAGGAACCCTGAGATCAAGAGGTACGGCTCGGAGATCCACCGTTTCAGTCCAGGGCTCAGCACGCCGCCGAGGACGCTGGCCGCGGCCAGGGGCAGGAGCACCAGGCCGGCCTCGATGCCGGACCGCTCGTCAACGAGCTGGAGCTGCTGGGTGAGCAGGTAGAGGGTGCCGTTGAAGAGTCCCGTGGTGGCCGCGATGCTCAGCGCCGAGACCGCGAGCACCGGGTTCTTGAACAGCGCGACGTCCAGGTACGGCCGGCGCAGTCGGAGTTGCCGGACGCAGAAGGCAGTCAGGGCGACCGCGCCTCCTAGAAGGAGTGCCGGCGCGATCACGACGGAGTCGTCCCGCGGCATCGATTTCAGCGCCAGGATCAGAGCCGCAATTCCGATCGTCGAGGACCCGATGCTGAACGGATCCAGGCCCGGGGGATGTGCGTTCCTCGACTCGGGCAGCACCAAGGCCGCAGCGAGCAGACACAGGCCCAGGACCGGTGCGTTGACCCAGAAGATCCACGCCCAGGGCAGGTGCTCCACCAGGACGCCGCCCAGCAGCGGTCCGAGACCGACGCCGGCACTGAAGCTGGAGACCCAGAGGCCATAGGCGAAGGCGCGAGATCTCTCGGTGGGGAATGAGACGCGGATGATCGCCACGGTGGCCGCGATGAGCAGGGCGGACCCGACCCCCTGCCCGATCCGTCCGATGATCAGCATCGTGGGATCGGCAGCGGTCCCTGCGAGAAGGGCGCTTGCCATGGCGACGGTCAGCCCGGCAAGGTAGGCGCGCCTTCGTCCATAGCGATCAGCAAGGACTGCGCTGGGAATGATCGCGATGCCCGTGGTGAGGGCGTAGGCATCGGCGACCCATAGCGCCTGGACCGGGCCCAGCGACAGCTGTTCGGTGAGTTCGGGCAGCGCCACAGCCACTTTGGTCATATCGGTCCCGCCGATGACCAGCACCACCGTGAACACCGCCAGGATCCCGGTCAGGCGGGCCAGAGAGATCGGGGGTTCGTGCTGCCGGGAGACGGTGGAGATTGTGGAGTGGGGCATGGGCCCAGTTCAACGGACTCAGAAGCCTGCGTCCAGGTTCACATAGTCACGATGATCGTGCAGTATTGATTCATGATCGACTCCCGCCTGCAGCTCCTGGTCGCCGTGAGTGAATACGGGACGGTGACGGCCGCTGCGGAAGCGATGTTTCGCAGCCCCTCGGGGGTGTCACGGCAGATCAAACAGCTCGAGGCGGAGATCGACCTCGACCTTCTCGAGCACGAGGGGCGTCGGGTGAAACTGACTGCGGCAGGCCATCGGCTGGTCGAGCACACCCGGGCGTTGAACGCCGCGTGGGAATCAGCGCTCAGCGACACAGCCTCGGCCGCCACCGAGCTCTGCGGACCCGTGTCGATCGGCGGCTTCGCCACGGTCTTGACCTCAGTGGTGACCCCGGCCGTGGTGCGACTCCGGGAGGATCACCAGCTGCTGCGGCCCATGGCCAAGGAGATCTATTCGCAGGGGATCACACGAGCTCTCGAGACCGGCGCAATCGATGTGGGCCTCTTCGTGGCCGATGAATCCACGAGTCGCCTCCCCGCCTACCTTGAGGTCGCGGAGTTCATGGACGATCCCATCGACCTGCTGGTGCACCAGTCTCATGCCTTCGCCTCGCGGGAGGAGGTGCGGTTGGAAGAGGCGCGCAACGAGGAGTGGATCACCGGTCTGCCGCACCAGGACTCCTACAAGGAGCTCTACGCGGCGACCCGATCAGCGGGTTATGCGCCGCGATCCAGCCACTACGCACAGGACCTCACCGCGACGGCGGCTCTCGTGGCCGCGGGTCTGGGCATCTCGGCGGTGCCGCGGATCGCGCAGGAGATCTCACATCCGCACGTTCGACGCGTCCCGCTCGCCGGTGAGCATCGACCGCACCGCCGCATCATGCTGACCTTCCGGGCAGGCTCGCGCGGCAACCCGCGGATCGACGCCGTGATCGACGCCCTGGAGCGGGCCCGTCCGACCTAGGTGCTTCCGAGTGAACCGGGCGCGTGACGCGTGAGGCGTACAGCGCGCGGACAGGTCAGCGCTCGCGATTATGCTGGACTCGTCCGGCGCCCGCAGTGATGAGGAGCCTTGTGGAGCAGTCCTTGCAGCACCTCGAATCCGCGGTCACGCGCTTAGCCGCAGACCAGCCCTTCGCGCTGTCCTGGGAGATCCGCCCGATCGGCACCGGCGAGGTCGTCGGCCAGGACTCGACCCGCGCCGCCGCCTCCTTCAGCACTCGCAAGGTCAGCGTGCTGCTGGCCTGCCTCGCACTGGTGGAGACCGGCGAGCTGAGCCTGGAAGACCGCTCGGTGATCACCGAGGAGATGAAGGACGGCGTCCAGGCCGGGATCATGCGCAGCCTCTCCGCTGGGATCTCGCTGAGCCTGCGCGACTGCCTGCTGCAGATGATGAGCACCTCGGACAACATCTGCACCCAGCTGGTCTTCGCCGCCATCGGCTCCGTCCGGCCTGACCCGCTGCAATGGGTCAACGACTACTGCGCCTGGATGGGCCTCCACGCCACCCTGCACCGCGAGATCTTCCCCCGCACCGGAGACCTGACCTGGAGTCATTCACTGGACACTCTCACTACGACGACGGCGCGGGATCAGTCCCGCTTGCTGGAGCAGCTGGGCCGCGGGTGCGTGGATGACCTCGCCGCCGCTGAGCTGATGCTGTCGCAGCAGCTGTGCGAGTTCGCGCGTGATGCGATGCTCGGGCTTTTCACCCCGGCGCTGGGGGTCGCCTGTACTCAGATCCGGTTCGCGGAGAAGAACGGGCGCGGGCTGCGCAGCCTCTCCCAGGTGGGACTGGCGCTCTCGGCGTCGGGTGCACCTCTGGCAGCAGTCGCGGCCTACGCCGAGAACATCCCGACCGTGTTGCCCTCCGGGGTCCCCGGGCGGGTGGCGGCGTTTGATCTGTTCGCCGAGCTGGGACTGGCAGTTCAGGAGTGGGCCCTTGGTCGCTGAGGTGAAGATGCTGAGCCTTGAGGAATGTGCGGCGACCTATCCGGAGGCGCGTTTCGCCGTGGGCGCCGCTGGGTCTGCTGAATCTACTGGGGTGGGTGCCGAATCCCGGGCGGATGAACCGCACGACCTGGCAGGCACGGGCAAGCTGCTGCTCGGCCTGACCCTGGCCCTCCTCGCCGAGGGGGACGGGGGCTTCCTCGGGCGTCCGCTCACAGTGACCTCTGATCACCGCGTCGGAGCCCGCTCGGGCACGCTGCGACTGATGGCCGGGGAGTTGACGCTCAGTGTTGACGACGCGGTGAAACTGGTCTTCTCCACCGGCGACGGCGCCTGTGTGCTCGCGCTGCTGGACTTCGCCGCGTCCGAGGGAGTCGACCTGCTCACCGAAGCCCAGGGCCTGGTCGCGAAGCTGGGCCTCGATGCTGTTCGGCTGACCGGCCTGGAGCGCGATCAATCATGGGGCGAGGGGCTCGTCGGTGAGACGACTGCTTCCGCAAACCTGCAGCTGCTGCGTGCGCTTGGGACCCCGGGCGAAACCGGGAACGGTCCAGCCGCAGCCGGGGGAGTCTCCTCCGAAACCCGTCACCGGCTCCACGGCTGGATGGGCAAGGTCTTCGAACCCGCCGGCCTGGCCGCGGCGCTCCCAGGCTTCGGGCCGAAACGAGTGCCGCACCAGACCCTCTCGGGCTGGGAGCTCACCGCCGCCGGCGCGCAGCGCGGATACAGCTCGATGCTCTCCCTGCCCAACCACGCAGGGGAGTGGGTGCATCTGGCAGCCCACCTGCCGCCGTCGTCGGCTGGTGTTCGATCCCCACGGGACGTCTCGGCCGTGCTGGGCACTTTTGGCCTGGCGGCCTACCACTCGGCGCTGAGCTGACCGCCGCGCGCCTAGGCTTGGCACTCCGGCGTGCAAAGCCTAGGCGGAGGTAAAAAACATGGAGTCACCAGGCGGCGCCCATACGTTGAAGTCAGGTGCCGAGTTTGTCCGGGTACTGACAACGATGTTCTTGAGGAGTCAACATGCTGACGACACTGCATAATCTGGGTCTACGTTCCGAGCACGCCTACAACGCCGCACTGGTCTCAGTGGGGCTGTCCTTCGGCAGCTGGGCGCTCTCCCGCTACAAGAATGACGATTCCAAGCCGCAGGCAGACCGATGGGGCATCTTCGTCGGCCAGTGGGCGCCGACACTCTTCGGACTGGGCCTGGCACTCTCGCAGTACGAGAACAACGGCAAGAAGCGCTGAATCTCAGACTTCCACGGAGGGGCACTGCCGATCATCGGCAGTGCCCCTCCGTGTGTGTGGGTGCATTCAGATGCTGCTCATCGCGGCCTACCTGCTGGCCCAGCTCCCCTGCCGCCGCCGCGTCTCCCAGCCGAGCCCGCGCCGTCATCGTCCGCTCTATCTGTCCGGACCCAGACGGCTGTGATGTCATTAGCCCAAGAGCAATGACGAAGAACCCATGACGAACAACCTCAGGAGTGACCCATGCGGGCGATCTGGTCTGGAGACGTGTCTTTCGGGTTGGTGACGGTGCCGATCAAGCTGTATTCGGCCACGCAGAGCCACGATCTGTCCATGCATCAGGTCCACGACGAGGACGGCGGGCGGATCCGCTACCAGCGCCACTGCGAGGTCTGCGGCGAGAAGGTCGACTACAAGGACATCGACAAGGCCTATGATTCAGGCGAGTCCACCGTCGTGCTCACCAAGGAGGAGCTCGGGGAGCTGCCCGCGGATGACTCCAAGGAGATCGCGGTGGAGCAGTTCGTACCCGAGGACCAGATCGACTCCATGGTGCTGGACAAGTCCTACTACCTCGAGCCCGCGGGGAAGTCTGCGAAGGCCTATGTGCTGCTGCGTCGAACCCTGGAGGAGTCCTCCCGAGTGGCGATCGTGACGTTCACGCTGCGCACGAAGACCCGGCTCGGGGTGCTGCGGGTCCGTGAGGACGTGATCGTGCTGCAAGGGCTGCGCTGGGCCGATGAGCTGCGCGAACCGGACTTCGACATCCCCAAGTCGCGGCTCACGAAGAAGGAGCAGGAGATGGCCACCTCGCTGGTGGACGCCTACGCCGAGGACTTCGACCCGGAGCGGTTCAAGGACGAATACCAGGACCAGCTGCACACGCTCGTGGAGGAGAAGCTCGCCCACGGGGAGGACATCGACACCGACGCGACCTTCGGCAACGTCGAGGATGAGGACGACGGCGACGGCAACGTCATCGACCTCATGGAGGCGCTGAAGCAGTCGGTGGACTCCCGGCGGAAGAGCTCGGGGAAGGGTGCTGGGGAGTCTGAGGGTTCCAAAGGTGAGGGATCTCAGGGTCCCGCGAAGGGTGGTTCTTCGAAGAACTCCTCGAAGGACAGCGGCTCCAGCCAGAAGAAGAAGGCCAGTTGATCAGGCTCCGGCTCGTCAGTGCCGCGAAGATCAACCATTCGGTTGACACCTTGCGCGCCTGAACCTCTGGCTCATTCCATAGGCTGGAGGTATGGATATCATCTACGACCTCAGCGTCCTGGCCCACCTGTTCGCGATGGCTGCCGTCATCGGCGGGTACTTCGTGGTCCTCCGCAAGCCACGACCCTGGCCAGTCATGGTCTGGGGCGGCCGCATCCTGCTTCTCAGCGGCCTGCTGATCGTCGCATTGGGCGAGGCCGCCGACCTCTGGGGAGGCGCCGATGTGAACCATCTCAAGATCGGGATCAAGCTGCTGGTCTCCCTCGCCGTGGTCGCGGCACTGGAGATCGCCGCGAGCAAGTCCCGCAAGAACAACCAGCGGGCAAGCGAGAAGCTGACCCACGCCGCCGGCATCCTCGCCACCGTCAACGTCCTGGTGGCGGTCCTCGTGCCAGGCTTCATCTAGGAATCTCCACGGACGGTTCTGCTGGGTCTCTCTTCGCCGCTTCTGCTCGATCGGGCAGAAGCGGCGAAGGTGTTCTCAGGGCTGCGGCTGCGGAGGTGGTGTCTTCGTCGTGAAGGAGACTGTGATCCAACTGTGCGGATCCTCACCGTCCAGCTGCGCTCGGGTCTCGTCACGGATGCGATCCCAGTCCTCCAAGGATCGAAGCCCCATGCCTGTGGGAACGTAGAAGACGACGTCGATCGTGCGCGCTCGTCCCTGCTGCGCGGCGTAGACCCGATAGTCGGTGAAGCCTTCTGACTCGGTGACGTCCTGGGCTGCTCCCTCGGCCTGTCTCTTGAGCTCGGGTGGAGTCACCAGGGAGATCTCGGCCAGGGCCCTGCGCAATGTGGAGAACGGCATGGGAAGAAGGATCAGAGCGACGATCGCCAGCACCGCTGGATCGACATAGGGCATCGCCCATTCCGCGTCGGTGTCCTCGATCAGCATGCCGATCAAGAAGGCCGCAAGCAGAGCTCCGGTCACTCCTCCGGCCATGATCCAGCCCTTCACGTCCATCGCGACCAGAGCCGAGCCGAGCTTCTTGTTCGCTCGATGCTCGATGAACCCGATCACGAGGGTCAACACGACTACAACGGCGGCGTAGACCACCGCGGGGCCGAACTCGACATCACGGCCACCCGTCAGCAGAGCCGATATCGCTTGGAAGAGTGCGTAGGCGGCCACCGACATCATCAGCAGGGCGTTCACCGCCAGGACGATCGGTTCGAAATGCCAGAAACCCATGGTGAATCGATCATGTGTCCGTTTCGAGAGCGCATTCGACGCTGATTTCGCGATGAGTCCCGCGAGAGTGATCGACACGACTGACATCACCGCATCGACCAGCGAGAAGACACCATCGAAGAGGATGGCGAACGATCCGGAGACGACGCCGAACCCGATTCCCAGCGCAGAGACGATCAGGACTCCCACCAGGGAGACCTTCAAGGCCTGTTGTTCCGTACGCACGGCGTTGAAGCCCTTTCATAGATGAGGAAGGCCCGAGAAGAGGGCTGCTGACCGCGATAAAGCGCGGTCAGCCTAGCAATGGCCAGGTCAGATGATGTGCTGAGCGCGTGCTCGATCGATGGCCTGCGTGCGATTCTCCACGCCGAGCTTGTCGTAGATGTGGACCAGGTGAGTCTTGACCGTGGCCTCCGAGATGAAGAGCACGCGGGCCAGGTCACGATTGGTGGCTCCGGTGGCCAGCTGCTGCAGAATCTCGATCTCACGCGGAGTCAGCGCCGTCGCTGGTGACGCGAGTCGCTTCATCATCTGCGCGGTGATGGAGGGGGACAGCACGGATTTCCTCGCCGCGGCGTCCAGCACCGCGTGCTGCACGGTCTCCGACGGTGCGTCCTTGAGCAGGTAGCCGATCGCGCCGGCACCCATGGCGGCCACGATGTCCGCCTGAGTGTCGAAGGTCGTCAGGATCAGCACCGGAAGGTCATGCTCCGCGGTGATCCTTCTCGTGGCTTCGACCCCGCTCATGCCTGCACCCATCTGCAGATCCATGACCACCACATCCACCTCCTGGGCAGAGACCGCGAGGATCTCCAACGCCGCTTCACCGGTGCCGGCCTCAGCGGTCAGGCGCAGCTTCCCCGAACCTTCCAGCAGCGCCTTCACCCCTGAGCGGACCACGGGGTGGTCATCCACGAGAAGGACGCGCACCTGCGTCGTCGGGCCGGGTGTTGTGGGTTCAGGTGTCGTGGGTCCGGGTGTCACTGGCCCTCCAGGGGAAGTCGGATGTTCACCGCAGTGCCCTTGCCCGGAGCCGACTCGACGGTCAGTGCTCCGTTGAGCTCGCGAGCGCGCGCCGCGAGTTTGGCCAGTCCGTAGCTGGGGGCGTCCTGTCGTTCGAGCTGGGCGTCGTCGTCGTTGGCAAAGCCGATCCCGTCGTCGACCACGTCTAATGAGACCGCATCGGGCCAGACCTGCAGAGTGACCACGGCTGTGTGAGCGCGCGCGTGGGCCACGACGTTGCCGAGCAGCGACTGGGCTGCACGCAAGAACACTGCACGGTGGTTCAGCGGCAGGTCAGGCAGCTCGCCTTCGTTTCGAAACTTGCATTGGAGCTCCTGTCCCTCGGCGTGCGCCCGCTCGGCAGTCCGGGTGCATACCTCGCGGAGGGCTGTGAGGAGATCGGAGTCCAGGGCGGGTGAGCTCAGATCCCGCACGAAACGTCGGGCCTCGGCCATGTTCTCTGCCGCCGTCTCCTCGATCACGTCGATGCGTTCAAGCGCCCTGTCCGGGTGCTGATTCTCCAGTTCTTGCCGTGCGGCGCGGGTCATCAGCACGATCGAGGACAGTCCCTGGGCGAGGGTGTCGTGGATCTCGCGGGCCAGTCTTTCCCGTTCGCCTGCGCGCCCCACCTCTTGTTCCTGCTCGGCAAGCTCCAGCCGAGCTGCCTGCAGCTGACGGATCGTTCGCTGGTGGCGTTCGTTGTCTCGGTATACCGCCCGGTAGGCGAAGCCGACGACCACGGCGAAAGCGGCTCCCAGGGATGGCCCGATCACCATTGCCAGATGAAAATCACCCGACGGCGCGTGCATGAACTGGGCCAGGATCACCACCGCTGTGAGACCCACGATGCTCGCTATCGCCGGTCCTGTCGGCAGGACGACCAGGTAGAGGAAGAAGAGCGGGAACGCCACCCAGGAGAAGTCGGGGCTGGCCAGCGTCATCACCGCCCACACGAGGGTGACTGCGCCCAGCCACGGCAGCACGAAGCGTCGGGGATTGCGGCTGGTCTGACCTTGTGCGAACCGACTTTCCCAGACGGTTCCGATGACGTAGATGCACGCCAGCAGAATGCTGAGTGAGACGACGAGCCATTCGCCCCCGAAGGCAGAACGGATGCCGACGACGACGCGCAGCACTCCGATGAGCAGCAGGGCGGCGAAGCTGACATGCAGGCTGATCCTCAGACCACGCAGGATGTCGGGCGTGGAGACCTCTCCCACCAGCGATGCCCTCCTCGACTGCTCCACGACAAGTGACAATGCTCGTGGGCCGTGGTCGTCCACTTGATCATCGTACCGAGGCGGACTCCCCGCCGGATCAACCATTCGGTTGAGCCTGGCGTCCACCGAAGGGACCTGCGGGATCAACCGATCACACGATCCCTGAGCGGCCTGATTCCAGAATTCTGGAGAGCAAGATCATCACCCAACACCTGCTCTCTGGAGTCGCCATGTACTTATCCCTTCGGGACATCACCTTCGCCAAAGGGCGCTTCGCGCTGATCGGCGGAGTCGTCGCGCTCATCACCATGCTCCTGGTGCTGCTCACAGGCCTGACCAACGGTCTCGGTCATCAGAACACCTCAGCACTGGAGCGACTCGACGCCTCACACGTCATCTTCAGCGCGCCAGCGGACGCGGATGATCATCCCTCCTTCACCGAATCAGGGATCACCGCAGCCGAGCTGGACATCTGGGAGGAGGCTCTGGGTGCAGGCGCCGTGGAGCGGCTGGGAATGACGCAGACCCGGGTTGAAACCAGTGCTGATGACGCGGAGGAGGGCTCAAGCCGGACAGCGGCCTCGGTCGCGGTCTTCAGCGTGGAGCAGGACACCACGCTTGCCCCGGGACTGCAGGCGATTCAAGGTTGGCCGCATCCGGATGAAGGCGAGGTGATCCTCAGCTCTGTGATCGCAGAGGATCTCGACTTGGCACTGGGGGACAGCCTGCGCCTGTCCTCCGGTGAGTTCACCGTTGCCGGGATGGTCGACGACGAGTTCTACAGTCACGTCCCGGTGGTCTGGACGTCCATCGAAGACTTCGCGGGCATCGCTCATCTGGGCGAGGACACTGTGGCGACCGCTCTCGCGGTACCCGCTGCCGCGGTTCCAGCTCTCGCGGTGCCTGAGGCAGCCGGACGAGCTGCCGCAGATGATCTGTCCACCGAGGCCCTCGCCACGGTCAATGACCAGGCTGGCACTGTCTCCACCGACACTCAGGGAGCCTTCAACGCTCTGCCCGCCTACCAGTCAGAGCGCGGCTCACTGGTGATGATGCAGGGATTCCTCTACGGCATATCCGCGCTGGTGGTCGTGTCATTTCTCACCGTGTGGACCATCCAGCGCACGCGTGACCTCGCGGTTCTCCGCGCGCTGGGATCCTCCCGCGGCTACCTGGTCCGCGACGCGCTGACCCAAGCGGCCATCGTGGTTTCTCTCGGCGCCCTCACCGGCGGACTGGCCGCCTGGGCAGCAGGACTGCTCATCGCCAACACCGTGCCGTTCGTGCTGACGCCTGTCACCGTCGCGGCCCCGGTCCTCGGGGTCGTCGCACTGGGCGTTGCCGGTGCCGCCCTGACGACTCGACGCGTCTCCCGCGTCGATCCACTTCTCGCCCTCGGAGGAAACTGAGCATGACATCGATCCAGACCGCACCCATGCCATCACCGTCGGCTCCGACTTGTGGAGATGCCGCTGCTCTTCGGCTGGAGGACGTGACCTTGACCTATCCGGACGGCGTCGACGAGAACGGAGAGGCCCGCACGCTTCGGGCACTCGATGCGGTCCATTTCAGCGCAGAGGCCGGGACCGTCACGGCCCTGGTCGGTCCTTCAGGCTCGGGAAAATCATCGTTGCTGGCCGTGGCCGCGGCACTCATCCGACCGAGCTCCGGCTCGGTGCACCTCGCCGGCAGGGAACTCACCGGAATGCGTGAGCGCGAGCTCACCACCCTGCGCCGAGACCACGTCGGCACCATCTTCCAACAGCCCAACCTCCTGCCGAGCCTCACCGCGCTGGATCAGCTGGTGCTCACTGCACATCTGCGCGGCGACCGAGGCAGGCAGCTGAAGGCGGCAGAAGAACAGGGTGCGGAACTGCTGGATCTGGTCGGTCTGGCGTCTGTCGCGAACCGGCGTCCGCACCAGCTCTCCGGCGGCCAACGCCAGCGGGTCAACATCGCCCGGGCACTCATGGGCAGACCCTCGGTGATGCTGGTGGACGAGCCCACCTCCGCGCTGGACCACGAGCGGGCCCGATCCATCCTCGAACTGCTCGTCAGCACCACGCGTCAGTTCAACACTGCAACGGTGATCGTGACTCATGATGCGCAGATGGCGACGTTGACCGACCGAACCGTGACGATCCGTGATGGTCGCCTCATTTCTGAGCGGTAGTCGACCTGTGGCTGTCGTCTTGGAGGAAGGAGTCAAGGACATTCAGCGCGCTGTCCCAGCCGTCGTAGAAGAAGTTGTCCCCCTTGGCGCCCTCTGCACCGCGGAGGTCGAAGGTCAGCTGGGTGCCCGCGTCGGTGGTGGCCAGGACGAGGGTGACCACCGGGGCGTCGTCGGGATCGCTGTGCGGGTCACCCCAGGTGAAGACGAGGCGTTCAAAGGGGGAGACCTCTCGGTAGTCGCCGGCGGTGACCACCTCGGTGCCGTCCTCATCATTGACCATCGTGTAGGTGTAGCGTCCGCCCACACGCACGTCCATCTCCACCGACTCCCGCGGTGTGGTGGCACCCTCGGGATGGAACCACTGTGCTGCGGCATCGGGGTCTGTCCACGCAGTCCAGACCTGCTCCGGCGTGGCCGCGAACGTCCGCACCAGGGTGAAGCCCTTGGATTCATCGATCATTGCTCTTCGCCTTTCCGTGATGCATCTTCCTTGGATGGGTGATTGTTGAGGTACTCCTCAAGGCGATCCAGCCGCTCATTCCACTGCCTGCGCTGGTTCTCGATCCACTGGGATGCCTCATCGAGGGACGCCGGGGTGATCGAGCAGTCGATCCACTGCCCGCGGCGATTGCGGCTCACCAGCTCTGCCCGCTCCAGAACGCTCAGATGCTGGGAGACCCCGGCGCGGCTCATCGGGTAGTGCTTGGCGAGCTCGCTCACGGTGAGCGGCCGGCGTCGCAGTCTGTTCAGGATGTCCCGACGGGTCGGATCGGCCAGGGCGCTGAAGGTGACGCTCAACGGGTCCTTGGGTGGCAAGAGCGCCTCCAATGCGTAAGTAGTTGCTTACACGTTAGAAGGGGTCCTGAGCATGGGTCAAGAGTCTGGCGCCTGGATTGATAGGTCAGCGCTCGATGTATAGTCATCCCATGCTGACCAATGTTTCCCGCGCGGAGGTGATGAACCGCCTTGGACGGGCGATGTCGGACCCGACTCGCTCCCGAATTCTGCTGTCCTTGCTCGAGAAACCGGGCTACCCGGCGAAGCTGGCACGTGAACTCGCACTGAGCCGCACGAATGTCTCCAACCACCTCGCCTGCCTGCGGGGATGCGGAATCGTGGTCGCTGAGACCGAGGGGCGCCAGACTCGCTACGCCATAGCTGACCCACACCTCGCCGTCGCCCTGACCGCATTGCTGGAGGTGACTCTCGCGGTGGATGAGAGCGTGCCATGTATGGACCCGGCCTGTTCCGTGTCTGGTTGTCGTGAAGCTTCGGCAACTGTGGAGCGTCAATGAGCCTGGAGTCCGTGACGCCCACGCGGCGGGCGAAGCTGCACCGTCGGGTGCGGCTCATCGTTGCTTTCACCATCACCTGGAATGTGATCGAAGCTGCCGTGGCGATCGGGGCCGGGGTGGCCGCCTCCTCCACGGCATTGATCGCCTTTGGACTCGATTCCGTGATCGAGGTCGCCTCGGCGATCGCGGTGGCCTGGCAGTTCACCCGAAAGGATCCTGAACGGTGGGAGAAGGCCACCGTCCGCGCCATCGGTATCGCTTTCTTCGCACTGGCCGCCTACGTCAGCATCGACGCGATCCTCACCCTGACCGGGGTGGAGCAGGTCGATCACAGTCCGGTCGGCATCGGCATCGCCGTGGCGAGCCTGGTGGTCATGCCGCTGCTCGCCTGGTTCGAGTTCCGCACAGGCGGCGAACTCGGATCCAAGAGCGTCCAGGCCGACGCCAAGCAGCTGCTGCTCTGCGTCTATCTCTCCGGGGCGGTGCTTCTCGGGCTGCTGCTCAACACCCTCTTCGGCTGGATGTGGGCCGACTCCGTGGCTGCACTGGTCATCGCGGCCCTGGCGCTGCGTGAAGGGATCGAAGCGTGGCGCGGTGATGTCGAGTCACCGCTCGAGGTCCTCGATGACCTGAAGACGTAACGCCATCGGGGACCGGGAAGTCTTGCTCGAGAAGAGGGAAGTGGGCGCCTAGGGCTTGATGCCGCGGGGATGATCAGTCCAGGGCGCACGAGGGTCGCGCAGCTCCCCTGCACCGGTCCTGATCGCGTGCAGCGCCAAGACTCCGGTCACGGCGCTGGGGTTGCGGATCTGCCCGGTGAGCACCGCCTGCACAGCCTCAGTCAGAGGGATCCAGGCCTTCTCGATCTCGGCCTCTTCGCCCTCGCGCTCGTGCTGGTCATGTTCCGGCGTCTCGGTGATGCCCCGGGCCAGGTAGATCCGGATGCCTTCATTGGAGGCGCCGGGGCTGGTGTGGAAGTCCGCCAGGGTGTGCCAGGTGTCGGCGCTGATGTCGGCTTCCTCGTGGAGTTCCCGCGCTGCGGCGTCGAGCATCGGCTCGCCCTCGGCGTCGAGCAGTCCTGCCGGAATCTCCCACATGTTCTGCCGCAGCGGGTGCCGGTACTGCCGGATCAGCAGCACCCGGTCCTGCTCGTCCATCGCGAGGACGGCCACGGCGCTGAGGTGCTTGAGGAACGCGCGGGTCAGCGTCTGGCCGTTCTTGCCGAAGCTGAAGGTCTCCTCGACCAGGTCATAGATCGGCGTCGACTGCAGGGACTTGGCCCCCAGGATGGGGTGCTCAGCGGGGGAGTCATAGATCGGCATGGAGCCAGCCTACGTGGGGCTGGTGCCTCGGCCGCTGAACAGGGCCCGCCGTCGTCGTCCTCCGCACGACCTGGCCCATAGGCGCACGGGGCCCGGAGTTCTAGACTGCGGACATACGCGCCGTGGCCTTTACTCGGGGAGCGGCGACCCTGAAGGGAAGGACGCTCATGCCGACAGTCGCACGGAACATCGTTGATACCTTGCACGCCAGCGGAGTAGAGCGGATCTACGGGATCTCCGGGGATTCGCTCAACGGTCTGACCGATGCGCTGCGCGCCGCGGGGACCATCGAATGGGTGCCGACCCGCCATGAGGAGGCGGCCGCCTTCGCCGCCAGCGCGGAATCCCAGGTCACCGGGGAGCTCGCGGTCTGCGCGGGAAGCTGCGGGCCGGGCAACCTGCACCTGATCAACGGCCTCTTCGACGCGCAGCGCTCGCGGACCCCGGTGCTCGCGATCGCCGCGCACATCCCCAGCGAGGAGATCGGGTCCGGCTACTTCCAGGAGACCCACCCGCAGGAGCTATTCCGCGAATGCAGCGTCTATGTGGAGCACGTCGCCCACGCGGACCAGATGCCGCGGCTGCTGCGCATCGCCATGCGCGAAGCCATCGAGAAGCGCGGGGTAGCCGTGCTGGTCATCCCCGGAGACGTGGCGCTCGCCGATAGCCAGGCCGAGGCTGAGACCATCCGGTCGATGCACTCCCGGGTCATTCCTGCCGAGGCCGATCTGGACCGGGCCGCCGAGGCGCTGAACACCTGCGAGCGCGTGACGATCCTGGCCGGTGCCGGCACCGCCGGAGCTCACCCCGAGCTGCTGGCGATCGCCGAGCGTCTGCAGGCCCCGATCGTGCACGCGCTGCGCGGCAAAGAACACGTGGAGTGGGACAACCCCTACGACGTTGGAATGACCGGGCTGCTCGGGTTCTCCTCCGGTTACGCTGCGATGGCGGCCTGCGAGACGCTGCTGGTGCTCGGCTCGGACCTGCCGTATCAGCAGTTCTATCCCGAGGACGCGAAGGTGGTGCAGGTCGACATCCGCGGATCCCAGATCGGCCGACGCACCCCGGTGGACGTCGGGCTGGTCGGGTCGGTCAAGGACACCGTGGAGGCGCTGCTGCCGAAGCTCGATGTACATCAGGATTCCCGGCACCTTGACGGTGCGACGAAGCACTACGCGAAGACCCGGAAGGATCTTGACGCGCTGGCGACGCCTTCGCGGCGGACCATTCATCCCCAGTACCTGACCAAGCTGATCAACGACGCCGCGGACGACGACGCGATCTTCCTTCCCGACGTCGGCTCACCCGTGGTCTGGGCCTGCCGGTACCTGACGATGAACGGACGACGCCGGCTGCTCGGTTCCTTCAGCCACGGATCCATGGCGAACGCGATCTCGCAGGGGATCGGCGCGCAGATGGCCGAGCCGGAGAAGCAGGTGATCGCGCTCGCCGGTGACGGTGGGCTGGCGATGCTCATGGGGGAGCTGCTGACCATCACCCAGAACGAGCTGCCGATCAAGACCGTGGTCTACAACAACTCCTCGCTGAACTTCGTGGAGGTGGAGATGAAGGCCGCCGGCATCGTCAATTTCGGCACCGAGCTGAAGAATCCCAACTTCGCGAAAGTGGCCGAGGCGATGGATATCAAGGGGATCCGGGTGGAAAAGTCTGAGGATCTTCCAGCCGCCGTCGAGGAGTTCCTCGCGCACGACGGCCCGGCGCTGCTGGATGTTGTCACCGAGCGCCAGGAGCTTTCGATGCCGCCGAGTGTCACCGCTGAGCAGGCAAAAGGCTTCACGCTCTATGCGGTGCGGACGGTTCTCAGTGGCCGCGGGGATGAACTTGTCGACCTCGCGAAGACGAATCTCCGCCAGTTGTTCTGATTCTTCGCCCTCCACAGAATCGCCCCGGCCCCTGTTGCGCCGGGGCGGTTCTGTTTAGTCTGTTGCTTCAGTGGCCGTGACGGATTGAACGGGACAGGTTCATGAACACTTCAGCGGGTCGGCTTGGTGTGGTGAGTGTTGTGCTGGTTCTTGGGCTGGCGCTGAGTTCCTGTGGGGGTGACGATGCTGGGGCTGAGTCTGGTGGAGCGGATGTTGAGCCGAGTGCGGAGGAGACCTCACCGGAGGGTGGAGCTTCGGATCCGGAGCAGTCGAGTGGTGACGGGAGCGAGGCCGAAGAGCCTGAATCGTCGCCGACGCCGGTGCCTGCGTCTTCGGATGGACCCGCGCAGAACTGGCCCGAGCCTGAGGTTCCGGATGAGATCTATGAGGAGACCGAAGAGGGCGCGCTGGCGGCGCTGAAGTACTGGTTTGAGGCGATTACGTACCTGCAACTTACTGGCGAGTTCGAGCCTGTCTCCGCAGTCTCGGCTCCGGATTGCGAGACGTGCAATAACAAAATCGACCAGTTCTATGACCTTTATGAGGCAGAGGGTGGATGGTATGTCGCGGAGGGTGCCACCACGTCCGATGAAATCGTCTCGTCAATCACAACCGGCGGCAATGCCGGAATCTTATTCACTCTCGTTGAAGGTGGGTACGCCGCGCACGACACTTCTGGAGAAAGCCTCGGTGAGGTGACGGACGAAACCTACGCTGCCGAGGCGTCTCTCGCCTATGACGGAGCACAGTGGTGGGTCCTTGAGCTCAGTATCGCGGACCCACAATGAAACTGTGGTCTGAAGCAAGAGTTGGATCGGTTGTCTGGATAATCTCCAGCCTCGTGGCGGTCCCTGTCGGAGTGACACTTGGTATGGCTTCCGCTGGCACGCCGCAATCCCGAAGCTGCGATCACATAGTGGCCTGGGAGGGAGGAGGTGCTCAAGGAAGTGCTAGGTGTGAAAGTCCTAGGACTCGCGCGGAGCACCAACTGCCAGGTGTCCGCAACGACCGTGGCGGGGCGTCTAGTGCGGACGAACAAGATGCCAGTCCGCCGATTTCGGTGCCGGAGTCGCAGCCAACCTACTGCGGAACGGAGAGCGGGGAGGGTCAAGCCGATTGTCGGGTGGTTCTGATTGAGCAATGCGCGTCCCAGGGTATGGACGCCGTAAGCCCTGTCGATACTGGCGAGTTTTCTGGCTACATCTGCGCGCCAGCGGCCGTCCCCGACGTCGAGGGGGACGAAGGGGAAGAGGCTGTCGATGTGATGGCGCTCCTGCCCGGCGCCGTCGAAGAAGCTTTCGCCACCCTCCCGATCGCCGGAGGTTCCGTCGAGTTCGAACCCGACCTTCTCGGTTTCGGCTACCGGGGCCGGCATACCCACATGTTCGCGGACGTCGAGACACAGAACCTGAATCAGACCCTTCTCGGCGTTCCGGTGGAGATCCGAGTGAACCCGCAGAGCTTCCTATGGGACTACGGCGATGGTGCCAGCCGGGTCACACACGACCCCGGGGAACCGATGCCCGACAGCTGGCAGGGCGAAGCGGTGGTCAAGACGAATCAAGAGACACCCACGAGTCACGTCTACACCGAGACCGGGCGCTTCCCGGTCAGCCTGAGCACCACCTTCGTCGGCGAGTACCGGGTCGGCAGCGGACCGTGGATCGTCATCCCCGGATCCGTGGAGGTCCAGGCCTCACCGGGTGAGGCCGACATCTGGCGAGTCGCCGCGCGCAACGTCTCCGGCTCCTGCCGCAACACCGTCGACTGGGGCTGCAACGGACCAGTCACCCTCGAACCGGGCGACACCCCACCGAAGATCTTCGCGGACCAGTACGACGCCAACGGCAACTGGCTGGGGGAGTGACCCTTTGCCTGCTGGCCACCCAAAGATGAGGTGACCGAGCGCCGTCGTCGTCCGTTCCCGGCAGATCCTCCCCGGCAGTTGAGTTCTCCGGTCCATACGTATCGACCGGAGAACTCAACTGCCCAGGATGGGGTCAGCGGCGGGGGAGGTGGTTGCCGGCGATCATGCAGCGCACTGACCCGCCAGCGGCCTCCAGGGTGGAGACATCGACCGGCATCAACGTGCAGTGCGCGGCGATGGTCTCCCGCTGAGCGTCCGTCAGGCTCGCCTCGGCTGTCGTGGACAGCACCAGGTAGCGCCCGTCGGTCCCCGCGAGTTCCAGGCAGTTGCCGGCGAAGCGGCCGACCTGGGCTTCGCTGAGCTCCACCACGGTCCTGCCGGAATCGCGCAGAACGCCGAGCACGTGCTCGCGCTGAGCCCGGTCGCGGATCATGTCACTGCTGATCAGTGCCAGGTCGGTGCCGACCGACATCATCACGTTGGTGTGATAGACCGGCACCCCGTCGCCGTCGGTGGCGTCGAAGAGCACCGGGGCGTAGCCGAAGTCGCGGCAGAACTCAGCAAAGAGGCCCGCGGACAGCCGACGTGACCGGCAGGCGTAGGCCAGCCGGGCGCGGTGATCGAGCACCATCGAACCCGTTCCCTCGAGGTACTCGCCGAAGCGCTCCGCCGAGGAGTAGTCCACCACGCGGCGCACCCGATGGGTCTCCTGCAGGTGCGCCACGATGTCGCCGCGCCGCTCAGCCCGGCGGTTCTCCGCATACATCGGATACAGCGTGACCGTGCCGTCGGGATGGGTGCTGAACCAGTTGTTCGGAAACACGCTGTCAGGCGTCTCCGCGGAGGGGTCATCGAAGATGTCCACGCCGATGCCCAGTCGCTCCAGGGTGCGGCCGAGCTCGGTGACCTCGGCGTAGGCCGCATCGGCTACCCGGCGGGCGGACTCCCGGGCGGCTGAGGGCAGCAGCGCGTCGAGGATCCGCTGCTGGAAGCTGTTGTCCGCAGCGGTTTCCGGGTTGGGCGTGAACTGGTGCGGTCGCACGAGCACCACTCGGGACGGGGCCTGCTCGGTCACCTGCTCTGCGGTGACGCGGAAACGCGCCACCGGCGCATTCATCACCTCAGTCATCAACGATCACCCGACCGGCTTCATCGAGCTGACCAGTGAGAACAGGTCCTTCGGGTCCTCGGGGTCGGCGACCAGGTCCAGCGAGGTCTGCAGATCGGTGCCGGCGGTGGCGTCGCGGACGAAGCGCAGCGCGGAGAGATCCGCGATCGCGAAGCCCACCGAGTCGAAGATCGTGATCTGCTCAGGGGACTGGCGGCCGGACTCGGCGCCGGTGAGCACCTGCCAGAACTCGACCACCGGGAAATCAGGCTCCACCTGCTGGATCTCGCCTTCGATCCGGGTCTGTTCCGGGTACTCCACGAAGACCCGGCCACGGCGCAGGATCTCGGCGTCCAGCTCAGTCTTGCCCGGGCAGTCTCCGCCCACAGCGTTGATGTGCACGCCGGGGGAGATCTGCGCAGAGCTCAGGATGGTGTTCTGCGCCTTGTCCGCGGTGCAGGTGGTGATGATGTCGGCCCCGGCCACGGCCTCATCGGTGGACTCCGCCAGGGTGACGTTGAAGCCGAGCGGCTCCAGGTTTCGGCGCAGCTTCCTCATCGCGGCGGGATCCACATCGAAGACCTGCAGGTCCTCGATGCCCAGCGCCGAGCGGATCGCGAGTGCCTGGAACTCCGCCTGGGAGCCGGCGCCGATAAGCGCCATCCGCGTCGAGTCTGGGCGGGCCAGCGCCTTCGCGGTCATCGCGGAGGTCGCGGCGGTGCGCAGGGCGGTCAGCAGAGTCATCTCTGCGAGGAAGGTGGGGTAGCCGTTGTCCACATCGGCGAGCATGCCGAAGGCGGTGACGGTCTGGAACCCGCGGGAGGGGTTCAGCGGGTGCCCGTTGACGTACTTGAAGGCGTAGGTCTCCATGTCGGAGGTCGGCATCAGCTCGATCACGCCGAACGGCGTGTGGCTGGCGATGCGCGGGATCTTGTCGAAGCTCTCCCAGCGGCGAAAGTCGGCCTCGAGGTACTGGATCATCTCGGTCATCAGCTGCTCCACGCCCTCGCGCTGGATCCAGCGGGCCATGTTGCCGACGTCGACGAACTGCGTCATGAGGAACTCCTTCAAGGGGTGGTGCGTGAATCGTGCCAGGGTGATGAGTCTCAGCCTAGGGATCTCGATGTGTACATGTAAGAGCAGTTCTGTTGAATTTCGGGGCACTCAGGTGGCAGTTTGGCAGGTTTCGGTTAGCATTATGCACATGCCTCGCCTCACGGACCTCGACCGTCGACTCATCTCCGCGCTGCGCAAGGACGGCCGCGCACCGGTAGCGGCGCTCGCCGAACAGCTCGGAGTCGCCCGGGCCACGGTCACCAGCCGAATCGAGAAGCTCAAGGCCCAAGGGGTCATCGTGGGGTTCAGCGTGCGCGTCCACGACCACAATGAGACCGGCGAGGTCCGCGCCATCTCTTTCATCGAGGTCGTCGGGCGCACCACCGATCATGTGATCGCCGAGCTGCGCGGCTTTCCCGAGATCATGGCGCTGCACACCACCAACGGGGGCTGGGACCTGGTCGCGGAGATCTCGTGTGAGAATCTGCGCGACTTCGACGAGGTGCTGCGCCGCGTCCGCGGGATCAAGGGAGTGGTCAACAGTGAGACCAGCCTGCTGCTCAGCTCGGTGGTCCGCTGAGCCCGGGTCCGCGCCGATGCTGGAGAGCTGAGCCGCCCGCTGGGGGCCGAACCGGCGCCGTCGTCGTTCTCCCGCCGTTCCTCCTAGCTGGTTGAGTTCTCCGGCCGATACGTAAGTGCCGGATAACTCAACCACCCAGGTAACCTGGGGGCCTATGCGCGTCACCATTGATCCCCACACCGAAGGCGTCCTGAACAACGACGCCGGCTCCACCGTCCGCCGCTCCGTGCTCCCCGCCGGGGTGCGTGTGCTCACCGAGGAGATGCCGGGCCAGCGCTCGGTCACCTTAGGCTTCTGGATCGGAGTGGGCTCCCGCGACGAGGCCGCCCACCAGCACGGCTCCACCCACTTCCTGGAGCACCTGCTCTTCAAGGGCACCGAGACCCGCTCCTCGCTGGAGATCGCCTCGGCCTTCGACAGCGTGGGCGGTGAGTCCAATGCGATGACCGGCAAGGAGCACACCTGCTACTACGCCCGGGTGCTCGACACCGACCTGCCCATGGCGGTCGAGGTGCTCACCGACATCGTCACCTCCGCGCTGCTGGATCCGGCCGAGATGGAGATCGAGCGCGGGGTCATCCTTGAAGAGCTCGCCATGGCCGAGGACGATCCCGAGGACGTGGTCCACGAGCGGTTCGGCTCCCAGGTCCTCGACGGTCACCCGCTGGGCCGGCCCATCGGGGGCACGCCCAAGGAGATCAATGCCGCCAGCCGCGAGGACGTCTTCAACCACTACCAGCGCTGGTACCGCCCCGACGAGCTGGTCATCACCGCCGCCGGCGGGCTCGACCATGACCATGTGGTCTCACTCATCGCGGAGGCGCTGGACAAGTCCTCCTGGGACATGACCGTCCCCGGCTCACCTGCGCAGCGCCGGGTCGGTCGCGAGACCGAGATCCCGGTCCGCGCCGGCACCGAGACGATCATCAAACCCGTGGAGCAGTCCCAGGTGATCCTCGGCGGCCGCGGTATGGCGGCCTCCGACGAGGACCGCTTCGCGCTCTCGGTGATGCACGCGGTGCTCGGCGGCGGCATGTCCTCCCGACTCTTCCAGGAGGTTCGCGAGCGCCGCGGCCTGGCGTATTCCACCTACTCCTTCTCCTCGGCGATGACCGACGCGGGCTACTTCGGCCTCTATGCCGGCTGCCTGCCGAACAAGGTCGCCAAGGTCACCGAGGTCATGGCCGCGGAACTCGACCGGATCGCCACCGACCACGTCAGCGCCGAGGAGCTCACCCGCGCGAAGGGTCAGCTGCGCGGCGGCACCGTGCTGGGCATGGAGGAGACCTCTTCGCGGATGTCCCGACTGGGCCGGGCCGAGCTGGTGCGCGGCGAGTTCGTCGACATCTCCGACACGCTGCACCAGATCGACTCCATCACCGCCGAGGACGTGCGCAAGGTCGCGGCCAGGCTTGCCAGCTCGCCACGAGCTGTCACGGTGGTCGGCCCCGCCTAGACTGGAAGAGTCACTGCAGGCGGACCGAGGGGGTCTCATGCACCGCAGTCGAAGTGGATGCCGCAGCCGCAGCCGGAGTCGAGCTGCTTCCCGGCGGTCCGGCGTCGTGGTCATGTCTCTCGGCCTTATGCTCCTGACCTCCTGCGCGGGCGACTCAGGCCCTATGAGGGCAGAGAGCCCTGGCGATCAGTCCACCAGCGCCCCCGCGGTGACCTACCCGAACGAGGGTGCCGACGGCAGCGGCGCCTACATCGACGGCGCGGGGCCTGACGATGGCGGTGAAGTCCCGGACATGATCCCCACCCCGGTTCAGGAGGCACCAGAGCTGGTGTCCGAACACCTCTCCAGCTGGCAGGAATACAGCACCGCCTCCGAGACGGAGCTCCAGCTGGCCTTCTACAGCGGCAATCCTGCCTGTTACGGCGTGCGGTCGGTGGTGGAAGAGGATGACACGGAGGTTCGCGTGGCCACCATCTCGGGCACCCTGCCCGACGCAGTCGGCTCCGCCTGCACCCAGGAGGCCCGCTACGTGGCCCTGGTCATCGAGCTCGACCAGCCGCTGGGAGACCGCGAGGTCGTGCCGCTGACTGAGGTTGAGCTCGCACCCTGACCCAGCGGCTCGGCTCGGCTTCAGTGTCGACCTGGCCAGATCGGACTCGGACCCGACCCCTTGGCCTCGACCCCGCCGAAGTACAGCTCGATCTCGGTGATCTGCCCATCGACCACTTTCACCAGCTCCACATTGCTGAACGGCGGCTCGTTCGGCAGCTGAGCGGTATAGCGCAGCATCACCGTGCCGGGTTCGATCTCGACCGCAGCGGTGATCTCGTGGCGCAGGAAGCGCTCGGCGGTGGCGAAGCAGGTCTCCAGGAATGCGGCCTTGTCCAGATGGTCATCTTGTGGAGACGTGAAGGTCATGTCCTCATCGAGGAGGATCCGCGCCGCCTGGCGGTCCCCGACGCGGTAGGCCGCGAACTGCGCCAGAGCTGTCTCCATCGGCGTCCTGATCATGATCGGGAATCTACTCGTCCCTCCCGCGGCCTGTCAGCGCTTCGGGGCCGGGAGCGGCAGGCCTAGCCGCCGGCGAAGGGCGGGAGCACATCGAGCTGATCCCCGGGGTGCAGCCGAGCCGTCTCGGACCGGGCTCGAACCCCGTTGACCAGGAACGAACTTCGCGCGCAGACCCGCTCCAGGCCGGGCACCGCGGCGCCGTCGTTGGTGTTGCGGTCGTGGTCGTGGTCGCCCGCAGGGTCGTCACCGCCGGCGGTGGTGGACAGCTGCTCCCGGACCAGCCGGGGCAGCTCGGTCAGCAGATCGACAACGGCGACCCCTTCTGCGGGCACCGGCAGGCGCAGCTCCTCGACCCCGGCGGCCTCGGCGGCGGCGGCGAAGAAGCGCACGCTGATCGGCGCACCCGTCATAGGCGCGGCGCTCGGCGCTGACGTCGGGACAGGCGCAGCGGATGTGTCCGGTGCGGGGGATGCCGTCGCAGGTGAGGTCTCGGTCATGGCTCAGCCTCCGATGGCGGACATGGAGCGGTCAGGGCGGTGGAAGCTGGCCAGATCGAAGCCTGGGCGGTCGGTGCCGTGGGCGGCGGGCTTGACCCACATCGCCTCGGCCCAGGCCTGGGCGATCTCGGCGTCGGTGGTGGCGGGGTTCCGCAGCAGGTGCATCAGGTCGAACTCCTCGTTGGAGAACAGGCAGCTCATCACTCGGCCCTCCGCGGTGAGCCGGGTGCGCCGACAGTCCGCGCAGAACGGCTCGGTCACCGAGGCGATCACCCCGACCCGGCCCAGCGGCGGCCCGTGCAGCCCGCTGAGGATCGCGTCATCAGATGTGCCCAGCGGGTAGACGTCGAAGCGCTCGGCCGGGGCGCCGTCGCGGTTCTCCGGCGTCGGGGTCAGGACGAAGCGCTCGGAGAGCAGCGCCCGGGTCTCCGCGGCGGAGATCGTGCCGTCCTTGTTCCACTGCTGATCCCCGTCCAGCGGCATCTGCTCGATGAAACGCAGCTCGAAGCCGCGCTGAAGCGACCATGCCAGCAGGTCCGCGGCGTGGGTGTCATTGATCCCGCGCATCAGCACCGCGTTGATCTTCAGCGGGGTCAACCCTGCCGCGGCGGCGGCCTCGACCCCGATCAGCACCTTGTCCAGGGAGTCGCGGCGGGTCAGCTGGGCGAAGGTCTCCCGGTGCACCGAGTCCAGCGAGATGTTCACCCGGGTCAGCCCGGCCTCTGCCAGCGCGGCGGCCTTGCGCTCGAGTCCGATGGCGTTGGTGGTCATCGCGATGGGCAGATCCGGGTGATCGGCGCGCAGGGCCGCGACGATCTCGACCAGATCAGCACGGACCAGCGGCTCACCTCCGGTCAGGCGCAGCTCGCGCACCCCCAGCGTGTTCACCCCGATGTGCACCAGCCGGCGGATCTCCGCGGCGGAGAGCAGCTGGTCCTTGCTCAGCCAGGGGAGCCCCTCGGCCGGCATGCAGTAGGTGCAGCGCAGATTGCACTTGTCGATCAGCGAGATCCGCAGGTCTGTGGCGCGGCGGCCGAAGGAGTCCATCAGCCCGCGAGCCGGATCCGCGCCGCTGGTGTCGCGCCCGACGTGACCCCCGCCTGATTCTCCGGGCCTGGATGCGCTCTGCTGGGAGGGCAGCGCGGGCATGCCCAGCTGGACCCGACTGGGGGAGGCCGGGCTCGAGGAGCTCGGGCTCACCGGGGCGGTGCTCGATGCGCCTGGAGCGGGGGCGTGGTCAGCTGGAAGCTGCTGCATCTGGCCATCGTATCCTCGCGGCCTGTCACGAGGAGATGTCACAGCCTCTGCGTAGACTGGACCCCATGTCAGAGACCCCCGACCGCGTACCCGTCGAAGAGCACATCAGCCGCCTCAGAGAGGTGCTCGGCGCCGCCCTGGGCGCCCGTGCCGCCGAGACCGTGGAGATCTCCTCCGGCGGCGTCGCCGGCCGGATCATCGCCGAGCGGCTGGTCTCCGAGGTGCCCCTGCCGGGGTTCGACAACTCCCAGATGGACGGCTTCGCGCTGCGCGCCGCCGACCTCACCGTGCATGCCGGCGAAGCCACCCTGCCGGTGGCAGGCACCACCGCCGCCGGCCAGGAGCCGGCGCTGCTGCCCATCGGCGCCGCCTTCGAGGTGATGACCGGGGCCCCGATCCCCGCCGGGGCCGACGTGGTGATCCCGGTGGAGTTCACCGACGGGTTCGGCGCCAAGGAGGTCCGCTTCACCGGACTCACCGAGGCCGACGTCGCCCGCGGCCGCTACATCCGGGAGGTGGGCTCCGACATCGACGCCGGCACCCTCCTCGCCGAACCCGGTGACGTGATCAGCCCCGCCCAGCTCGCCGTGCTCGCCGCCTGCGGCTACGCCGAGATCAGCGTGCTGGAACCGATCCGCACCCTGGTGGTCTCCACCGGGGACGAGATCCGTCGTCCCGGCTCCGAGCTGCGCCCCGGCCAGCTCTACGACGCCGACACCCCGCTGCTCGGCGCGGTGCTGGAGACCTTTGGGCACCAGGTGGAGACCTCCCGGATCGGCACCGATGACCCGGCCTGGTTCCTCGAAGCGCTGGACGCGCTGATCGCGGTGCACCACCCACACCTGATCATCACCGCCGGCGGCATCAGCAAGGGCGCCTACGAGGTGGTCCGCCAGGGGCTCGGCCGCCGCGGCATCTCCTTCGGCGTCGTCGCGCAGCAGCCCGGGGGCCCGCAGGGATGGGGTCTGCTCGAGGGTGACCTCGAGGGCCGCGGCCTGCTGCACTGGCGCTCCCAGGTCGATGACGCCCGCGCCCCGATCGCCGTCATCTCGCTGCCGGGCAACCCGGTCTCCTCGGCCGTGAGCATGGAGACCCTGGTCCGTCCCGCGCTGGCGGCGGTGGATCCCAACTGCGCCCCGCCGCGCCGGATCACGGTCCGCACGGTCGAAGACATCAGCTCCCCGCAGGGCGTCCGGCAGTTCCGTCGCGTGCGGATCCTCGATGACGCCGCCGCCGAGACCGGCGCGGCGCCCAGCGTGGAGCTCGAGGGCGGGCCCGGCTCCCACCTGCTGGGTCACCTCGCCCGGGCCGATGCGCTGCTGGAGCTGCCCGAGGACGACGTCGAGATCCCGGCCGGCTCCGAGCGGCAGGCCGTGCTGATCACCGGCCGCGGGATCGGCACCCGATGAGCGAACAGCCAGGTGCGCAGCAGACCGAGGCCGCTGCCCAGCAGCGGCTGACCCACGTCCGCGGTGACGGCAGCGCCCACATGGTCGACGTCTCCGGCAAGGAGGTCACCCAGCGGGTGGCCCGGGCCCAGGCCGTGGTCAAGACCACCGCCGAGGTCACCGCGCTGCTCGCCAGTGACGGGCTGCCCAAGGGCGACGCACTGGCCACCGCGAGGATCGCCGGGATCATGGCCGCCAAGAAGACCCCTGAGCTGATCCCACTGTGTCATCCGCTGCCGGTCGCGAAGGTCACCGTGGACCTCGACGTCGACACCCCTGCCTCGGGCTCGGTGCGCATCACCACGGAGGTGAAGACCACCTCGCGCACCGGCGTGGAGATTGAAGCATTGACGGCAGCCACGGTCGCGGCGTTGACTCTGTACGACATGATCAAGGCCGTGGACAAGGCCGCCGTGATCACCGACCAGATGGTCCTGTTCAAGGCCGGCGGCGCCAGCGGAGAATGGGCCAGGACTGAGACGGAGACCCGATGACCGACACCCCGCACGCAACCCCGCCCAAGAAGATCCCCGCCGACGCCACCGCTGAGGCTGAGGTGCCGGACCTCGGCGAGACCGACTACTCCGACGCCCAGACCTCGCGCATGATCGCACCGGTGATCGTCTCCACCCGCGCGGCCACCGGGGTCACCGAGGACCGCTCAGCACCGGTGATCGCCGAGTTCGCGAAGAAGATCGGCTTCTTCACCCGCCCCCCGGTGCTGATCCCCGACGGCGAGGGAGTCCTCGCGGCACTCTCGGAGCTGCTGGTGCAGATCGAGCCCGCGGTGATCATCACCTCCGGAGGCACCGGGCTCACCCCCGATGACCTGACCCCCGAATTCACCAAGCCGCTGCTGGACAAAGAGATCCCCGGCATCATGGAGGCGGTGCGCGCCCACGGCCGGACCAAGAACCCGCTGGCCTCGCTCAGCCGCGGCGTCGCCGGGGTCACCGGCAAGACGGTCATCGTGAACCTGCCCGGTTCTCCCAAGGCTGTCCGCGAGGGCATGGAGGTGCTGGTCCAGGTCCTCCCGCACCTCTGCGACCAGGTCGCCGACATCCGCGACCACGAGGCCTGGGACAGCGAGGAATGAGCTCGGATACACCCCAGGAGCTGAACCGGGCAGGCTTCTCCGCCGATGAGCCCTTCGAGTTTCCGCAGGAACGCGTGATCCTCGCCCAGCTCAGCGATCAGCCGCTGACCCCCGCCCAGGCAGAGGCGGAGGTCTGGGCTGAACGGGCCGGCGCCGTCGTCGGCTTCTCCGGAATCGTGCGCAACCACGACCAGGGCCAGCCCGTGCACCGGCTGAGCTACACCGCGCACCCCTCCGCGGCCGAAGCGATCGCCCAGGTGGCCGTCGACATCGCCGCGCGCTTCCCGACTGTGCGGGTCTGGGTGGCCCACCGGGTGGGGGAGCTCGCGATCGGGGACCACGCACTGGTCGCCGCCGTCGCCTCGGCCCACCGCGCCGAGGCCTTCGAAGCCTGCGCCGAACTGGTGGAGCAGACCAAGGAACAGGTGCCGATCTGGAAAGAGCAGTTCTTCGCCGACGGCAGCAAGGAATGGGTCGGGCTCTAGCCCGGTGCAGGACCTACCGGCTCGAGCGGGCCGTCTTCTCCATGGCGATCGCCTTGCGCATGTTCTTCCGGGCTCGGGTGCGATCCCCGGCGATGTCATAGGCGATGGAGAGCCGGAACCAGGAGCGCCAGTCTGAAGGGGCGGCCTCGGCCTCGGCGGCGTAGATCTTGAACTGCTCATCGGCCTGGGCCCGGTTCGCCCGGCCTCCGGCAGAACGTTCCACGGTGTCTTCGGGCAGCCCGCCCTCGGTCTCCAGCCTCCGGCCCAATCGTTCGGTGCCGATGCCGAAGAGCAGCTCCCGGGCCAGGACCCAGACGCCGAGGATCACGATCAGCATCGCACCGGCGCCGATGAGCTGCGCGGCGAGGTCATCCACGCGCAGGAACCGCCAGGCTGAGGCCCCGGCGCCGACCAACATGATGGCGAGCAGGACGATGACCAGTCCGGTCCAGAATTTCGTCTTCACGCGGGCTACAGTCCCAGGTCCAGGTAGCCGTCGAGCCCATGGGTCAGGCCTGGCCGCGATCCCACGGTGCGCAGACCCAGCAGCACGCCGGGCATGAAGGAGGCGCGGTCGAAGGAGTCGTGGCGGATGGTCAGCTGCTCACCGGTGGAGCCCAGCAGGACCTCCTGATGCGCGACGAGTCCGCGCAGCCGCACCGAATGCACGTGAATCCCGGCGACCTCGGCGCCGCGAGCACCTTCCAGGGCGGTCTCGGTGGCATCGGGGGAGGGGCCGACGTCGGCCGCGTCCCGCGCCTGACCCATCAGCTCCGCGGTGCGCACCGCGGTGCCTGAAGGGGCATCGACCTTCTTCGGGTGGTGCAGCTCGATGATCTCGGCAGAGTCGAAGTATTGCGCGGCCTTGGCGGCGAAGGCGGTGGCCAGCACCGAGCCCAGCGCGAAGTTCGGGGCGATCAGCACACCGGTGGAGCTGTGCGTGCTGAGCAGCTGCTCCAGAGCCTGCAGCTTCGCGGTGTCCCAGCCAGTGGTGCCGACCACCGCGTGGAGGCCATGCTCCACGGCGAAGCGGACATTGGCCTCGGTGGACTCCGGCACGGTCAGATCCACCACATGGGTGGCCCCGGCGGAGAGGATCTCGCTGAGCTCGTCTGTGCGGCCCTGCGCGGCGACCAGCTCCATGTCCGGTGCGTTCTGAACGGCTTTCACGGCCTCGATGCCCATGCGGCCGCCCGCGCCGAGGACGGCGACTCGAATCTCTGCTGTGCTCATCCCCCCAGCCTATCGTCCAGTCCTCCCCACCGGGGGTTCTCCCTGGACAGGTCAGGGGGTGTTGGGAACTGTTCGCTTGTGTTTGAATGTGAGCAACAGGTCGGCAAGTGAAGGGGAGTCCATGCTGGCAGCCCAGCGTCGTGCCGGGATCGTCTCTCTGCTGGACGTCTCCGGGGCCGTGAGCGTCACCGAGCTCGCCGCGCACTTCGGGGTCTCGGACATGACCATCCGTCGGGACCTGGACAACCTCGCCGCCCACGGGCTCATCGCCAAGGTCCACGGAGGAGCCGTCGCCCCGGCCGATGCCGCCGCCGGCTCATCCGCGCGGCGCAGCGAGGAGCCGGGCTTCCCGGTGAAGTCAGCGCAGCGCCAGGCCGAGAAGGAAGCCATCGCCGCGGCCGCCGTTCAGCTGGTCCAGCCGGGGATGTCCATCGGCCTCTCCGCCGGCACCACCACCTGGGCGCTGGCGCACCGGCTCCTCGACATCGGAGAGCTCACCGTGGTCACCAACTCCCCGCGGATCGCGGAGATCTTCCACCGCTCCGCCGAGCAGGCGCGGGTCGGCGGCGAAGCCCCGGAACAGACAGCCGCGGGCAGCGCACCAGCAGATCAGACCGTCATCCTCACCGGGGGAGTCCGGACGCCCTCGGACGCGCTGTTCGGCCCGATCGCGAACCAGGCGCTGCGCTCCCTGCATCTGGATCTGATCTTCCTCGGCGCCCACGGCTTTGCCCTGGAGGCCGGGTTCACCACTCCGAACCTGGAGGAGGCCGAGACCAACCGGACCTGGCTGCAGACCTCACCGCGCGCCGTCGTGCTGGCGGATCACAGCAAATGGAACGCCACAGCGCTGGGCACCTTCGCCGAGCTCGCGCAGATCCACACACTGATCACCGACACCGGCCTCGACGACGCCGCGGCCGATGCGCTGCGCGAGCAGCTCGAGGCGCTGATCCTCGCCGAACCCACCGAGACCAGGAGTCCCCGATGACCACCCCCGCCACCCCCGCCAGCGCCGCCGAGCGCCCCGCGCCCGAACCGCCGCAGCCCCTCCCCGGCGGGCATGCCGCGCAGCGCACCCGGGCCCAGCTCGCCGACGGCCGCGAGATCTTCTTCTTCGACGATGAGCCCCGCCGTCGCACCGTCGAGGACCGGCGCGAGATCTCCCGACCGGTGGGCGGCAACGAGATGCGCTATGACCCGCTGCTGCGCGAATGGGTGGCCATCGCCGCGGCCCGCCAGAATCGGACCCACCTGCCCTCCACCGATCAATGCCCGCTGTGCCCCTCGACGCCCGAGCGTGCCACCGAGGTCCCGCAGGGCCAGTACGACGTCGTCGTCTTCGAGAACCGCTTCCCCTCCTTCCGCGGCGACATCCCGATCCCCGAGGAGCTCCTGAGCACCACGACGGCGGCGCAGGAGTCTGCCGGTCTGCGCCACCCCGGCTCGGGCCGGTGCGAGGTGGTCTGCTTCACCGACCAGCACACCTCCGCGCTGGGGCAGGTCAGCGTCAGGCGGATGCGCACCGTGGTGGACGCCTGGGCGGACCGGACCGCCGCGATGCTCGCCGAACCCGGCGTCGAGCAGGTGTACTGCTTCGAGAACCGCGGCGAGGAGATCGGAGTGACGCTGAACCACCCGCACGGGCAGATCTACGGCTACCCCTTCGTCACCCCGCGCACCCGCACCCTGTTGGACTCCGCCGCGGACTACCGCGCCCGCCGCGACGCTGATCTCTTCGCCGACATCCTGGCCAGCGAGGTCGCCGACGGTCGCCGGATCGTCGCGCGCACCGAGCACTGGACCGCGTTCACCCCCGCCTGGGCGCGCTGGCCGGTGGAGCTGCACATCTACCCGCACCGCGCGGTGGAGCGGCTGCCCGAGCTCACCGACGCCGAACGCGACGACTTCGCCGCGCTCTACCTGGACCTGCTGCGCCGCGGCGACCTGCTCTTCGACTCACCCCTGCCCTACATCTCCGGCTGGCAACAGGCCCCGGCCTCGACCGCACCCGGGCTGATGCGGCTGCATCTGCAGCTGTTCTCGATCCGGCGGGCGGAGAACAAGCTGAAGTACCTGGCCGGCTCCGAATCCGGGATGGGCGTGTTCATCAATGACATCGCCCCTGAGGAGACGGCACGGCGACTCGTGGCGATCGGCCCGCAGGCGGCAGAATCAGACACGGCAGAGTCAGAGCAGGCAACACCCACCCAGACAGAGGAGACACCATGAAGCTGCTGGTCACCGGCGGTGCCGGGTATATCGGATCCGTGGTGGTGCAGCGGCTGCTCGCCGAGGGCCACACCGTGGAGGTCCTGGACAACCTGAGCACCGGCCACGCCGACTCCGTGCTGGACGGAGCGCGCTGGCACCAGGCCGAGCTGCTCCAGGTCGGTGAGATCCTGGACTCCAGCTTCGACGGTGTCGTCCACCTCGCCGCGCGCTCCCTGGTGGGGGAGTCGGTGAGCCACCCGGAGCGCTACTGGCACGGCAACATCGTCGCCACCCTCGCGCTGCTCGATGCGATGCGCGAGGCCGGGGTCGGCCGGCTGGTGTTCTCCTCCACCGCCGCGGTCTACGGGGAGCCCGCCGGATCCAGCATCGCCGAATCGGACCCGACCATGCCGACCAACCCCTATGGGGCGTCGAAGCTGGCGATCGATCACATGCTCACCGCCGAGGCCCACGCCCACGGGCTGGCCGCGATCAGCCTGCGCTACTTCAACGTGGCCGGCGCCTCCGGTGACCTGCGCGAACGCCACGACCCGGAGACCCACCTGATCCCGAATCTGCTCAAGGTCGCCGCGGGGGAGAAGGAGTCCGCCAGCATCTTCGGCACCGACTACCCGACCGAGGACGGCACCGCGGTGCGCGACTACATCCACGTGCTCGACCTCGCCGAGGCGCACCTGCGCGCGCTGCAGGCCGCCGAACCCTCGACCCACGAGATCTACAACCTCGGCACCGGCACCGGCACCTCGGTGCGCCAGGTGATCGACGCCGTCCGCGAGGTCACCGGGGCTCCAGTTCCGGCGACGGAGGAGCCCCGCCGCGCCGGGGACCCGGCGGTGCTGGTCGCCTCCGGAGCGCGCGCGCTCGAGCGGCTGGGCTGGAGCCCGACCCGCGAGGTCCGCGAGATGGTCGCCGACGCCTGGGCCGCCCTGGGGCACGAGCCCGCCGCGACCCCCGACCCACAGACCGCCGGAACCCAGACCCCCGGAGACCAGGCCCGCGGAGGCGCCGCATGAGCTCAGAGCACCTGGCGCTCGCCGAGCACTTCCACGCCGCCTACGGCCGCACCTGCACCGGGATCTGGGCCGCCCCGGGCAGGGTCAACCTGATCGGCGAGCACACCGACTACAACGGCGGCTTCGTGCTGCCCTTCGCTCTGCCTCAGGTCAGCGAGGTGGCGGCCGCGGCCCGCGAGGACCGGATGGTCCATGTGCGCTCGCTGCTCAACGGCGAGACCGCGGAGTTCAGCCTCGACGGGCTGGCCCCCGGCGTCGTCACGGGCTGGGCCGCCTATGCCGCCGGGGTGCTCTGGTCACTGGAGCAGGCCGGACACCGGCTGCCCGGCCTGGACCTGCTCATCGACTCCACGGTGCCCATCGGCGCGGGACTGTCCTCCTCGGCCGCCCTGGAGTGCTCGGTGGTGCTGGCGGCCACCGACCTGGCCGGCGTCGACCTGCCCGCCGCGGAGCTGGCCCGGCTCGCGCAGCACGCGGAGAACGACTTCGTGGGCATGCCCTGCGGGATCATGGACCAGATGGCCTCGGTCGCCGCCGAGGCCGAGCACGCGCTGCTGCTGGACACCCGCAGCATGAGCACCGAACAGGTCCCGTTCACCCTGGCCCCGGATGATCTCGCGCTGCTGGTCATCGACTCCCGCGCCGAGCACCGCCTCGTGGACGGCGAGTACGCCGCCCGCCGCGCCCAGTGCGAGGCCGGCGCCCGGACGCTGGGGGTGCAGAGTCTGCGCGAGCTCACCGACGACGGGGTCGCGCCCGAGGAGCTGCCGGCGCGGCTCCCCGACGAGGTCACCCTGCGACGGGTCCGGCACGTGCTCACCGAGAACGCGCGGGTGCTCGCCGCCCGGGAGGCGCTGCGCACCGGCGCCTACGCCCAGCTCGGTGAGATCCTTTCTGCATCCCACGCCTCTGCCCGCGATGACTTCGAGATCACCGTCGAAGAGACCGACACCATGGTGCAGACGCTGCTCTCGGTGCCGGCCTCCGATCACGTGCAGCCCGCGCTGGGGGCCCGGCAGGTGGGTGGAGGATTCGGTGGGTGCGTGATCGCGCTGATCCAGGCGGACTCCTTCGACGGGCTGCTCGCCGCGGTCCAGGACAATGCCCGCCGGCGCGGCTTCACCGAGCCCACCGGCTTCCTGGCGCACGCCTCCGCCGGAGCCCGCCGCCTCGCCTGAGCGCCGTGCGGGAACCGCCGCCGTGCCTGCTCCGGGCGAGGACCTAGCGGCCCGCGACGGCGTTGCCGGCCGCGTGGGCCAGCGCCTCCAGCGGGCCGCGACGGCGCAGGATGAAGCGCAGCAGACCCGCGCCCAGGGCGCCGATGATCAGGATCATCAGCATCTCCATCGGCGAATACTTGGTGAGGAAGGTCAGGAAGTCCGGCACCGGAGCCCCGCGCCAGAAGTGCAGCACCACGATGTGGGCCACGTAGAGGGTCAGCGGCATCGCACCCGCGCCGATCAGCGGTGCCAGCAGCCAGCGCAGCTTCTCCGCGACCAGCAGGCACAGCCCCAGCACCAGCATCGAGGTGCCGATGGTGTGGATCAGGTCCATGGTGGAGCCCTCATGGGGGGTGGCAAGCAGAAACCACAGGTCCTCGGTGACCAGCGGAACCTGGAAGGTCCCGACCAGCAGCTCGGCGCGCATCTCGGCGCTGGACCAGCCATAGCGGGCCGCCAGTTCGGGGATCAGCGAGGACTGCCAGAGCATCCACAGGTGCACCGCGTAGCTCGCCGCGGCCAGCACGAGACCGATGCCGGCCAGCTTCAGCGCGGTGGGGGCGCGGTGCAGCTGCAGCCGGCCGATGGCCATGCCGGTGAAGAGGTAAGCCGGCCACAGCAGCAGCGGGTAGTACCCGGTCAGCGCCAGATCCATGCCCAGCACCGCCGGATTGGCCAGGTCGGCGACGCCGGGGGAGTGCCAGAGCCGCCAGATGTCGGGGAATCCCTCCCAGGAGCTGCGCAGATCGTTGTGCAGCCACCAGAACGCCACCGGGGCTGCGGCCACCCAGGCCCCGGCGAGCGCGAACAGCGGCACCGCGCCCAGACGCAGGAACGGCAGCGCGAGCAGGAAGAGCAGGCCGTAGTGCACCAGGATGATCGCCACTCCGGAGTTCAACGAGGCCAACAGCAGCCCGATCACCACCACGACCAGCGCGCGCCCCGCCACAGCCTTGCGGTCCCCGGCGAGCTGCGCCCCGGAATGGGGTCGGCCGTCGCCGCCGCTGAGCAGCGAGAGCCCCACCCCGGCCAGCATCGCGAACAGCGCGGAGGGCCGTCCGGTGAAGAGCAGCCCGGCCCAGCTCGCGTCCTGGCCGGTCTCAGAGATGGTGGGCAGCGCGTGGACGCTCATCATCCCCAGCAGCGCGAGACCGCGGGCGGCATCGACACCGGAGATGCGGCGCGGACGTACGGAGGTGGTGCCAGCTTTGATCACCGTATGTACGTTACTGCTTCCTCGGGCCGACGATCGCCGAGCACCTGGTGGGCGCGCCAGCGGACCACTTGAGCGGCCCGGGAGAAAAAAGTTTCGAATCCGCTGCAACCTTTTTGCGGCTCCGACGGTAGTCCTGATGTGAGCACAAAAAGTGATCACCATCACTGCCTTCAGGCACCCTGAAAGGACAACGCCATGCGCAAGTCACTTCCACTCGCCACCACCGCTCTCGTCGGGATGGCCATCGCTGCCACCGCGGCCCCTGCCTACGCCGACGAGCATGAGGCCTCCGCTCAGCTCTCCGTGCTGCACGCCGTGCCGGACCTTCCCGTCGACGTCTACGTCAACGGCGAGCTGACCCTCGATGACTTCAACCCAGGTGACCTGGCCGGGCCGCTGGAGCTGCCGGGCGGCGACTACGAGATCGCGATCACCGCCGCCGACGCCGCCGATGCCTCGGATCCGGTGCTCGGCCCCGTGGACGTCTCCCTGGAGGGCGGCGGGAACTACACCGCAGCCGCCCACCTGGACGCCGACGGCAACCCGACCGTGACCGCGTTCGGCAACGACACCTCGGAGCTCGCGGCCGGTGAGGGTCGCCTCACGGTGCGCCACGTGGCCGCCGCCCCCGAGGTCGACATCTGGGCCAACGGCGAGGTCGCCGTCGAGTCGCTGGCGAACCCGGACGAGGCCGCGCTGGAGCTGCCTGCCGGCACGCTTGAGGCCGCCGTGTCTCTGGCCGGCGAGTCTGACCCGGTCATCGGCCCGGCTGATGTCGACGTCGCCGAAGGCGTCAACACGATCGTCTACGCCTGGGGCTCCGCCGCGGACGGCAACCTGGCTCTGGCAACCCAGACGGTCGACGCCGCGCACTCCTCGCCAGACGGCGTGCCCACCGGCAACTTCGAGGTCGTCGCCGGCCAGTCCACTGCCGGCTGGGTCGCCGGCATCGGCGTGCTGGCCCTGATGGGCGTCGGAGCCGTGGCCATGGGTGCCCGCGCCAAGAGCCGCGCCTGAGATGAACAACCACCGTCGTCGCCTGCGGGCGGGTCACTCCGCCAGCCTGGCTCTCATGCTCACCGCTTCTCTGGTCGCAACAGGGTGCGCCACGGGGACTGCGGCCAGCTCCGAGGGCCAGGCGGCGGCGGTCTCGGCCTCCGGAGCATCCCCGGGACCGTCGGCGTCTTCCCCTTCGCCGACGGCCCCCGGATCTCCGGAGGCCACCCCCTCAGTCCTGAGTCCCGGATCCGTCCCGGTCCAACCTGCCGAGCAGGGAGAACAGGAGCCCACTCCCGAGCCCGTGCAGGTGCTCTACCCGGAGATCGATGCAGACATCCCGGTGGAGCCGCGCGGCGGCGCCGGGGATGGCCAGATGGACATCCCCGACGACGCCGCCCAGGCGGCCTGGTACGAATACGGCAAGGCGCCGGCCGATGAGGTCGGGACCACCGTCATCTCGGCCCATGCCGGCTCGCAAGAGACCCCGGTCGGGCCGCTCTATGCATTGAAGGACTCCAGTCCGGGTGAGGAGGTGACCGTCCTTGACGAAGCCGGAGATGCACATCACTATGAAGTCACACAGGTGGAACAGCTCGGCAAGGACGGCCTGGACTTCGCTCCGTATTTCGAGCGGACCGGGGAGCACCGTCTCGTGCTGATCACCTGTGGGGGTCAGTGGATCGATGAGCGCAGCAGCTATGCGGACAACATCATCGTGGTCGCCGAACCCCTCGATTGAGCAGGCGACAGCTCCGGTTGCGCCTGGCCTGCCCGTGCCCCCCGACCGAGGAGTCGCTCTGGATCATCAGCACCTTGCGATGCGCTTCGCGGCCGGGGAGCCCGCAGCCATGCACGACCTCTACCGCCAGCACGGTAGCTTCGTGTTCTCCCTGTGTATGGCCGCGCTCCGGCATCGTCAGGACGCAGAGGATGCCACCCAGCAGGTTTTCACCCGGGCCTGGCGTTCACGGGACACCTATGACATCACCCATCCCACCGGCGCCTGGCTCACCGGGATCACCCGGCGGGTGATCGCCGATGTCTTCGCCCGGCGGGAGAAGGATCTGCAGGCCGCCGAGGCCGGGGCCGACGCGGCTGCGCGCGACGGTGCGCCGCAGCCGACCGACGCCGTGGTCGACCGAGTGGTGGTCCAGCAGAGCCTGAATCAGCTGGGACCGCCGCAGAATGAGATAATTCGTCTGGCCTACACCGAGGACCTTCCGCTCAAGATCATCGCGGAACGCCTGGAGATGCCGCTCGGCACCGTGAAATCCCATGTCCACCGGGGACTGGCACGCATGAGACAAAGTCTGGAGGTGCATAGTGACTGAACAGATTCCCGCGCGGAACGGTTTCGGCACCAACGGGCACCTGACGGACGAGTACCTGGCGGTCCTGGCCGATCCGCGGCTCGCCCACACCGAGTCGGCCGCCGACCAGACTGATGATCAGACCTTGGACCAGATCCACCCGCCACTCCCAGCTGCCCAGCGCGAGCACCTCGGACTCTGCGGGCCCTGCCACGCGGCCTTCGAGGCCACCGAGCGTGCCATGGAGGCGCTGCGGGATCCCGCCGCGCTGCACGAGCCCCCCGCCGGGCTCTGGGACCGGATCGCCGCCGAGATCGCAGCGACCCCGGAGCATGCCTCGGACCGGAGCGCCTCGATGGCCTCGGTCACCGAGCTGCGCCCCCGGACCAGTGAGCGGAACAGCCGCCGGCAGAGCCAGCGGGAACCTTCCCGGCGCAGCCGCGCCTGGATCCCGCTCGCGGCGGCCGCCGCAGGCGCGTTGCTCGGCGGCGCGGCGGTGGCAGCTGTGCTCGGCCAGGGAGACGCCGCCGAGGTGGAGCTTCCCGTGGCCGTCCCCACCGTCGTCGGCGACGCCACCTTGGAACCGGTGGCCGCAGAGGACTTCACCGGCCGCGCCGAGATGGTCGAGACCGAGGCGGGGGCCCTGGAGCTCACCGTAGAGATCTCCGCGGCCCCGGACCCCGAGGCCGGATACTTCGAGGTGTGGCTGCGCGATGAGGACGGCACCCAGCTGATCTCCCTCGGCTCCGCCACCGCCGGCTCCACCACCTTCACGGTGCCCGCCGGCATCGATCTGAGCCAGTACCCCGTGGTCGACGTCTCCCACGAGCACTTCGACGGGGACCCCGGGCACAGCGGCATCACCCTGGGCGCGGGTCCCATGGAGGAAGCCGACATCTGACCCCGCGACCGGGTCCCGGCCAGGATCCGGTCAGGTCTCGGCCCAGTCCCGGCCAGGTCCGCGCGGAGTTCCTGCCCGTCGCTGGCCCGTCGGCGGGGCCCACGCGGTAGGCTGTTGCTTATGGCAAGCGACAACGAGCCCACACACGAATTCGATCCGCACCTCATGGAGGGGCAGGTCCAGCACCCGGATCAGACCGACCCGTACTTCGGGCACCTGATCACGGCGATGGTGACGCCTTTCACCCCCGATGACAAGATCGATTTCGAGGCCTTCGAAGCGCTTGCCGTCAGGCTCGTCGAGGAGGGCAACGACTCCCTGGTGGTCTCGGGCACCACCGGTGAGACCTCCACGCTGGAGGACCACGAGAAGGAATCCCTGGTCCGCGCGGCCAAGTCCGCCGTCGGAGACCGGGCGAAGGTCATCGCCGGCACCGCGACCAACCACACCGACCACGACCTGCTCATGGCCAAGCGCGCCGAGCGCGCCGGGGCCGACGGCCAGCTGGTGGTCACCCCGTATTACAACAAGCCCAGCCAGGACGGAGTGTTCGCGCACTTCACCGCGGTGGCCAATGCCGCTGACCTGCCGCTGATGGTCTATGACATCCCCGGACGCACCGGCATCCCGATCGCCACCGAGACGATCCTCAAGCTCGCCGAGCACCCGCACATCATGTCGCTCAAGGACGCCAAGAACGACATCACCGCCACCACCGAGGTGCTCACCAAGACCGACCTCGAGGTCTACTCCGGCGATGACCAGAATGTGCTCGCCTGGATGGCGATGGGCGCCGCCGGAGTCGTCTCGGTCACAGCCCACGTGGCGTCCCCGACCTTCCGACGGATGATCGACGCGGTGCTCAACTACGAGCTGCGCGAGGCCCGCATCGCCCACGGCGAGCTCGGCCCCGTCATCCGCGCGATGATGACCCGCGTCCAGGGCGCAGTCTCGTGCAAGCAGGTGCTCAACTGGCTCGGCACCGGGATGCACCCCAGCGTCCGCCTGCCCCTGGTGCAGGCCAACGAACTCGAGAAACAACTGATCATCGCCGACCTGCGCGAGGCAGGCTGGCAGCTCTGAGGGACCCGTTCGAAGAACGGGCTGCCAGCGGAGCAGAGAACGCAACCACTACACAATTGAGGTCCCCACCGGGATCTCTCGAGGAGGAATCTCACCTTGGCAGCACAGCGCCTCATCACTCCACCGAAACTCCGCCGCGGCACCCTGCGCACCGTCGCCCTTGGCGGCCTGGGGGAGGTCGGGCGCAACATGACGGTCTTCGAGATCGACGGCAAGCTGCTGATCGTCGACTGCGGCGTCCTCTTCCCCGAAGAGGAACAGCCCGGCGTGGACCTGATCCTTCCTGACTTCAGCTACATCGAGAACCGGCTCGACGACGTCGTCGGCCTGGTCCTGACCCACGGCCACGAGGACCACATCGGGGCCGTCCCGTACCTGTTGCGCAAGAAGCCCGACATCCCCCTGATCGGCTCCACGCTGACCCTGGCCTTCATCGAGGCCAAGCTGACCGAGCACCGGATCAAGCCCTACACGCTCGAGGTCAAAGAGGGTGACATCGAGGACTTCGGCCCCTTCCAGTGCGAGTTCATCGCGGTCAACCACTCCATCCCGGACGCGCTGGCCCTGTTCATCCGCACCGAGGCCGGCACCGTGCTTCACACCGGTGACTTCAAGATGGACCAGCTGCCCCTGGACGGGCGGATCACCGACCTGCGCCACTTCGCCAAGCTCGGCGAAGAGGGCGTGGACCTGTTCCTCACCGACTCCACCAACGCCGACGTCCCTGGCTTCACCACCCCGGAGAAGGAGATCGGTCCGACCCTGGACCAGCTCTTCGGCACCTCCAACCGGCGGATCATCGTGGCGTCCTTCTCCTCCCACGTGCACCGCGTGCAGCAGGTGCTCAACGCCGCCCACGCGCACAACCGCAAAGTGGCCTTCGTCGGCCGCTCGATGGTGCGCAACATGGGCATCGCCTCGAAGCTCGGGTTCCTGGACGTGCCCGAGGGCATCCTGGTGGACATGAAGAAGGTGGACAACTACCCCGACTCCGAGGTGGTGCTGATGTCCACCGGCTCGCAGGGCGAGCCGATGGCCGCGCTCTCGCGCATGGCCAACGGCGACCACCCGATCCAGGTGGGTGACGGCGACACCGTCATCCTGGCCTCCTCGCTGATCCCCGGCAACGAGAACGCGGTCTTCCGCGTGATCAACGGGCTGCTCAAGCTCGGCACCGACGTGATCCACAAGGGCACCGCCAAGGTCCACGTCTCCGGACACGCCTCCGCCGGTGAGCTGCTCTACTGCTACAACATCGTCAAGCCCAAGAACGTCATGCCTGTCCACGGCGAGACCCGCCACCTGATCGCCAACGGCAGGCTCGCCGAGGACACCGGGGTCCCCAGCGACCGCGTCATCCTCGCCGATGACGGCTCCGTGGTGGACCTGCACAAGGGTGTCGCGCAGATCGTCGGCCAGGTCGAGTGCGGCTACGTCTACGTGGACGGCTCCTCGATCGGCGAGATCACCGACAACGACCTCAAGGACCGACGCGTCCTGGGCGAAGAGGGCTTCATCTCCGTGGTCGTGGTGGTCAACCGGCAGACCGGCAAGATCATCTCCGGACCAGACATCCACGCCCGCGGCGTCGCCGAGGAGGATCAGGTCTTCAAGGACATCAAGCCGAAGATCTCCCGCGCGCTGACCGAGGCGATCCAGGACAACAAGGAGCACACCACGCATCAGCTGCAGCAGATCGTGCGCCGCACCATGGGCTCCTGGGTGGCGCGCAAGCTGCGCCGCAAGCCGATGATCGTCCCGGTGGTCGTCGAGACCTGATCCATCGGGTCGCCCCGCCCGGGTCAGCTCGACCTGCACCGGTCAGATCTGCACCATCACGCCGCTGGGCCTCGCATCATGCGGGGCCCAGCGGCGCATCCGGCGCAAGGGTGTGACGGGGTCCAAAGGTGTGCCGATCGGTGACCGGACCCGGCATCGAGGGTAAGTTAGCCTCTATGGCGACACGTACTTCCCCCTCGCGAGCCGCCAGCACCAAAGGAAGCAAGACCTCCAAAAGTGCATCCGGCCGCGCGACGACGTCGAAGAATCCCTCCAACCCACCGGCAGAGTCCCCCCGCGGGAACCTGCTGGCCTCCGCCGCACGCGGCTTCTGGCTGGCCCTGGCCACGCCGGTGGCCTCTGCTGTGCGCGGGATCGGTCGGCAGGTGAAGGTTCACCCCGATGATCGCCGCGACGGCGCCGGACTGGTGTTCTTCCTGCTCGCGCTGCTCACCGCGGTGGTCGACTGGTGGGGAGCCCGCACCCTGGATCACTGGGCGGTCAACCTGGTGCACACCTCCACTGCGGGGACCTTCGGCTGGGCCTCGGTGATCCTTCCGCTGATCCTGTTCATCGCCGCCGTGCGCTACTTCCGCGCACCCCAGGAGCATGCCGGCAACGCCCGGATCGCCGCAGGCAGCGCCATCATCCTGGTCGCCTCGGCCGGGGTCGTGCACCTGGCCAACGGTCTGCCCACGATCAACGAGGCCTTCACCGTCGGCGACGACGGCACCTTCACCGCCCTGCTGAACTCCGGGGGAGTCATCGGCTACCTGGTCAGCGTCCCGCTGGCCTCCCTGGTGACCCCCTACCCGGTCTGGGCGCTGCTGCTGCTCGCGCTGCTCGCCGGACTCCTGGTCATCACCGACACCCCGCTGCGCCGGGTCCCCGACCGTGTCGCGGTCGCCAAGGGCTTCATCGTCGGGGAGCGCCGCGAGCCGCTCGAGGATCCGAGTCTTCCCTCCGGCGGCTCGGCCCAGCAGTCGGCACCCGCGCAGAAGTCGGGCTCGAAGTCAGCGCCCGCATCACAGTCAAAGTCTCACGACGACGACGCCCAGGCCCGCCCGCGTCGCGCCGCCCGCCACGCCGAGGACGGCGGCGGCGAGGGCCGCACCAAGAAGTCCCTGCTGTCGAAGATCATGGGCACCAAGCAGGATTCCGAGGACTCAGACACCGACTCCTTCGGCCACGAAGACCCCGAGGCCAGGCGCGCCACCGAGGGCGCCTACGAGGACCCGGTGTTCAACGAGTCCGAGCAGGACTCGTTCGGCTCTCCGGCAGTGCCTGCCGGGGTGCGCCGCCCCACCGCCCAGGAGCGCGCCATTCAGCGCGCCCGGGAGAAGGCCGCACCGGCAGCCGCAGCCCACGCGGCACCCGCCGCAGCGGCGGCGCCTGCCGTGCCGCCGTCGGGCGTTCCGTCCTCCGCGGGACTGAAGCGCAATCCCAACCCCGAGGCGCCCGCTCCGGCCGCTGCCATGCCGGTGCGCTCGGAGCAGCTCACCCTCGGTGGCGACGTCACCTACGCGCTGCCCGAACAGGGGCTGCTGCCCTCGGGTCCGCCGGCCAAGGAGCACACCGCCGCCAACGATGAGATCGTCCACGCGCTGAACCAGACCTTCCAGCAGTTCAAGGTCGAAGCCCAGGTCACAGGGTTCTCCCGCGGCCCCACCGTCACCCGGTACGAGGTGGAGCTGGTTCCCGGCACCAAGGTGGAGAAGGTCACCGGGCTGGAGAAGAACATCTCCCTCGCCGTGGCCTCGAACGAGGTCCGGATCCTCTCGCCGATCCCGGGCAAGTCAGCCATCGGCATCGAGATCCCGAACAAGGACAAGGAAGTCGTCGCCCTGGGTGACGTGCTGCGCTCCAACGCGGCGCGGAAGACCGAGCACCCGATGGTCATGGGTGTGGGCAAGGACGTGGAGGGCGGCTTCGTCGTCGCCAACCTGGCCAAGATGCCGCACCTGCTCGTCGCCGGCGCCACCGGTGCGGGCAAGTCAGCGTTCGTGAACTCCATGGTCACCTCGATCCTGATGCGCGCCACCCCCGATGAGGTGCGCCTGGTCATGGTGGACCCCAAGCGGGTGGAGCTCACCGCCTACGAAGGTGTCCCGCACCTGGTCACCCCGATCATCACGGACGCCAAGAAGGCCGCCGAGGCGCTGCAGTGGGTGGTCAAGGAGATGGACAACCGCTACGACGACCTCGCCCACTTCGGCTATAAGCACGTGGACGACTTCAACAAGGCCGTGCGCAGCGGAGCGATCCAGCTGCCGCCGGACTCCAAGCGCGACCTGCGCCCCTACCCGTATCTGCTGGTGATCGTCGATGAGCTCGCCGACCTGATGATGGTCGCTCCGCGCGACGTCGAAGACTCGATCGTGCGCATCACCCAGCTCGCCCGCGCCGCCGGCATCCACCTGGTGCTGGCCACCCAGCGTCCCTCGGTCAACGTGGTCACCGGGCTGATCAAGGCGAACATCCCCTCCCGGATGGCCTTCGCCACCTCTTCCTCCACCGACTCCCGCGTGGTGCTTGACTCGGTGGGCGCCGAGAAGCTGCTCGGACAGGGCGATGCGCTGTTCCTGCCGGCAGGTCGGCCCAACCCGATGCGCGTGCAGGGGGCCTGGGTCAACGACTCCGAGGTCCACGCCGTGGTCGAGCATGTGAAGTCCCAGCTCAAGGCCCAGTACCGCGAAGACGTGGTGCCGGAGAAGGTCTCGAAGAAGATCGACGAGGACATCGGCGACGATCTCGACGTGCTCCTTCAGGCCACCGAGCTGGTGGTCACCACCCAGTTCGGCTCCACCTCGATGCTCCAGCGCAAGCTGCGCGTCGGCTTCGCCAAGGCCGGGCGACTGATGGACCTGATGGAATCCCGCGGTGTGGTCAGCGCCTCCGAGGGCTCCAAGGCCCGCGACGTGCTGGTCTCCCCGGAGGAGCTCCCCGGCCTGCTGGCCATGATGCGCGGCGAGGAGCCGCGGGCGGCGGCGCCCAGCGAGGCCGCACCGGAGGCGTACGACAACACCGGGATCGAATACGAGCCCGGCCAGTCGGTGCAGACCGCGCCCAGCGGCATCCTCGGGGTCGCAGAGCCTGCGCACAGTCCGACGTCAGCCGCAGGCGCCGGCTCCGCCTACTCGGCGGCCTCCGGTCACTCCGCCCACTCGGCCGCTTCCGGTCACTCCGCTCCGTCCGGTCATTCGGCGGTCTCCGCCGTCTCGGCGCCGGATCCGGCTGGCTATCCGACGACCCAGCCCACCCAGATCCAGCCGATCCAGCCGCGCGAGGGCAGCGACTATCCCGCTCGCGGCGAGGAGGAGCCCACGCAGACCGCACCCACCCAGGCTGTCGGGCAGCGCCAGGTCAGCCGCGCCTCGCTCTCCAGCGCCGACCTGATCGCCCGTGATCTCGCCGAACGCACGGCGGCCCTGCCGCAGGCGAGGGACTATCATGACGGGCACGACTCCACATCCGGCGAGGATATGTGGGAATTGACCGGACGTTGAGAGACTCATGACTGACACACCGCGCGAACGAGACGCACAGACCGGGCAGCCGGCCGAACCGCCGCTGCTCAACATCGCCAACATCCTCACCATGGTGCGCATAGCGCTGGTCCCGGTCTTCATCTGGCTCCTGGTGCTCGACGCCCAGGGCGAGGTGTTCGGCGGGTCCGGCGAGGCCACCAACGGCGGATGGCGCTGGGCCGCCGCCGGGGTCTTCGCACTGGCGGTGCTCACCGACAAGATCGATGGCGACCTCGCCCGGTCCCGCAACCTGGTCACCGACTTCGGCAAGATCGCTGACCCCATCGCGGACAAGCTGCTGATCGGGGCCGGCCTGGTCATGCTCTCGCTGCTCGGTGAGCTTCCCTGGTGGGTGACCATCGTGATCCTTGCCCGTGAGCTCGGCGTCACCGTGCTGCGCATGGTCGTGATCCGCTACGGCGTGATGCCGGCCTCCCGCGGCGGCAAGCTCAAGACGGTGCTGCAGTCCGCCGGCCTGCTGCTGATGCTGCTGCCCCTGGTGGTCATCGCGACCTGGCTGGCCGACGTCGCCTTCTGGATCATGATCCTCGCCCTGGCCGTCACCGTGGTCACCGGAGTGGACTACCTGATCTCCGCGATCCGGATGCGCCGCCGGGTGCGCCAGGAGCGTGCAGACTCTGCCGCGGCCGAGCACCCCAGGTCGCCCGACGATGACTGATCTCTCCAGCGAGCCCGACCGGATCTCCGGACAGGCCGGAGAGGTCGCCCGCGCCGCGGAGCGCCGGACCGAGCCGCGCACCATCATCCAGAGCCTGGGGCACCGGGGCCTCACCCTGGCCACCGCTGAATCGCTGACCGCCGGCGGTCTCTGCTCCCGCATCGCCGAGGTGCCCGGCACCTCGGTGGCGCTGCTTGGCGGCGTCGTCGCCTATTCCAGCGCCGTGAAACGTAATGTTCTCGACGTCGATGCGCAGCTGCTCGAGGATCGCGGCGCCGTGGATCCCGATGTCGCGGCGGCCATGGCGCGCGGCGTCGCGTTCTGCACGGGAGCCGATATCGGCATCGCGACGACCGGCGTGGCCGGGCCCGAACCTCACGAGGGCAAGGACGTGGGCACGGTCTATCTGGGGCTGGCCTGCAGAGAGTCCTCAGCCGAGCGGCTCGGACTGCGCCTTCCCGCCGGCTGCGAACCGGCCTCGGCGGGACTGGCCCCCGAGACCGCTGAGACGTGGATCTCTGGATCCCTGCTGCTGGATCTGCACGGTGACCGCGCAGAGATCCGCGCCGCCTCGGTGGAGGGCGCATTGAAGCTTGTCGAAGACTTCTTGCTCACCGAACCTCATGGCATCGGGGATCGGGACTAGAGTAGGCGTATAGGGACCTTCAGCCACCCCGGGAAGAAAACACCTGCCAAGACCGTTGACGACAGGTGGAACATACCGAAAGAGGAGTGAGTCCATGGTGAGACAACCAGTCACCGTCAACGGCGTGACCCGTTGGAAAGATATGGACGTCGAAGGCGTCGCCACGACCCAGCCCCGAGAGTCCAAGGGAGTGATCCTGCGCCAGGAGATCGGTGACGTCCTGCGCAGCATCCGGCAGGCCGAAGGCCGGACCCTGCGAGATGTCTCCCACGACGCGCGAGTGTCCCTGGGGTACCTCTCCGAGGTGGAACGCGGGCAGAAGGAAGCCTCTTCGGAGCTGCTCGCCTCGATCTGCTCCGCCCTCGAGGTGCCGCTCTCCACGATGCTCTCCCAGGTTGCGGAGCGCATCGCCACCGCCGAGGGACTCCACGTCCCCGACACCGTGCCCACCGAGTTCCAGCGCGAGTTCGGCGGCGGAGTCGTCCCGGATCGCGTGCCCGACGCGCTGACCCGAGAAGAACTCGCCCGCAGCGGGTCCTGAGACCGATGCCGGCCGCAAGGCATGGGCGTGTGCACCGACAGCCAGCCAGCCGCTGGCCAGACCGGCAACATCGTCGGCGGATCAGCCGGATGAGATTCAGCACCGGAGCAGGCCAAAGATCTGTCTGGGAGGGCGCCCTATGGGGCGGCCCTCCCTTGCTGTCCTAGACTGTTGCCCATGGAAAGTTTTGATCGACGCGCCAAGGTCCACGAGCTGGAGCAGGAGTTCAACCGACTCTTCGTCCGGCGTCGATTCAACGCCCTGCAGCTGGCGCGTCAGATCGACTCCGAGATCGAGCCGGCCTCTTATTCCGTGCTCGCCACGCTCCAGCAGATGGGACCGCAGCGGATGACTGCGATCGCCCGTCACCTGGGGATCGGCAAGCCCACACTCTCGCGGCAGCTCAGCACGCTGGAGCACCGCGGCTTCGTGGAGAAGGCCACCGACCCTGCCGACGGCCGGGCCCAGATGGTCTCGCTGACCGAGGAGGGCCGCGCCCGGCTGGAATCCGCCCAGGGGGACCGAGCCGAGCGATACCTGCAGATGCTCACGCCCTGGCAGGAGCAGGAGATCGAGACGCTCTCGAAGCTGCTGGCCAAGCTCAACAAGGCCTACACCGAGTTCGACGCCGAGCACGATCCCTCGCTCGCGCAGGAGTCCACCGTCCCGGGAGCCGTGAACATCGCCGACCCGGTGCAGCGCTCCGCAGGATCAGCGGTGCGACATTCGACAGACAACGGCACAGACAAGAGGGTTTCGTGAGAGAAAGCCGGTTCTGGTTCCTCATGGAGGGTGAGTTCGGGGCCAACTACGCCCACGTCCTCGCCGACTCGTTGGTGCTCAGCGAATACCAGCTGACGGTGAAGTCCTCGCTGGAGGCGGGCGTGAGTGCGCGCGATGTCTGGGACGCCGTGTGTGAGCAGCAGGATGTCCCCGCTGATCGACGCCTCGGACGAGACATCTCGCCGAAGAGCTGAGCTGGACCGGACACACCCGATCAGCACCATGGGTGGAGCGGCCCGCGGCCTCGGCGGCGGCGGGCGAATCAGCCGCGCGGACACGCCGGGCGACAGTCGAAGATATGTTCGACTGGATGCGTTAGAGTTTTCCTCAGAAGGCCCGTACTGCGGGGTCGACCCGGTTGGATGCACATCGTCTGCCCGTGCACGAGGGCATGTCAGAGGGTCCGCCTAATCTGGCACCACATACATACAACGAGTCATCGAGGTGAATCATGGCAGTCAGCAAAGATCGTGAGAAGGCGCTTGAAGCAGCGCTGGCACAGATCGACAAGCAGTTCGGCAAAGGTTCGGTCATGCGTCTGGGTGATGAAACCCGGGCGCCGATCGAGACCATCCCGACCTCATCGATCGCCATGGACGCCGCACTCGGCATCGGCGGCTTCCCCCGCGGCCGCGTCGTGGAGATCTACGGCCCGGAGTCCTCGGGCAAGACGACCGTGGCCCTCCATGCAGTGGCCAACGCGCAGAAGATGGGCGGCATCGCCGCCTTCATCGACGCCGAGCACGCCCTCGATCCGGTGTACGCCCAGAAGCTGGGCGTGGACACCGACGCGCTGCTGGTCTCCCAGCCGGACACCGGTGAGCAGGCGCTGGAGATCATGGACATGCTGGTCTCCTCGGGCTCCATCGACATCGTCGTGATCGACTCCGTCGCCGCGCTGGTGCCCCGCGCCGAGATCGAAGGCGAGATGGGCGACTCCCACGTCGGCCTCCAGGCCCGCCTGATGTCGCAGGCGCTGCGCAAGATCGCCGGTCGGCTCTCGCAGACCAAGACCACTGCGATCTTCATCAACCAGCTCCGCGAGAAGATCGGCGTCTTCTTCGGCTCCCCGGAGACCACCTCGGGCGGCAAGGCGCTGAAGTTCTACGCCTCGGTCCGTGTCGACGTGCGCCGCATCGAGACCCTCAAGGAGGGCACCAACGCGGTGGGCAACCGGACCCGCGCCAAGATCGTGAAGAACAAGATGGCCCCGCCGTTCAAGCAGGCCGAGTTCGACATCATCTATGGCGAGGGAATCTCCCGTGAAGGCGGCCTCATCGACGTCGGCGTCGAGAACGGCCTCGTGAAGAAGTCCGGCGCCTGGTTCACCTATGACGGGGACCAGCTGGGCCAGGGCAAGGAGAAGGCACGCACCTTCCTCAAGGACAATCCCGACCTTGCCGATGAGATCGAGCGTCGCATCCGGGAGAAGCTCGGTCTGATCGCCCCGCTGGAAGACGAAGGTGGACCCGCCCTCAAGGCGGTCGACGGCTGATAGGAGGCCTCTATGGGTGACCAGCAGCAGAAGATCGACGCCCTGCGGGCGGCCATGACGAGAATCCAGGAGCGGGACCCGGACGAGCCGGTTCCCGACTTCCTGGTGGTGGACACCTCCCTGCCCGCTCCGCCTGCCGACGCTCCGCCTGCCGACCCTCCGCCTGCCGACGCTGGGACTGCCGGGTCTGCCCCGGGCGAAACCGTCCCGGGCGACGCCCTGGGCGCGGAGGCCGACTCCGCCGGCCCCGAACTCGCTGACTCCGAACTCGCTGGCCCCGAACTCGCTGACATCGAGTCGGGAGACCTCGAGTTCGAGGCATCAGCCGCGGCCCGTCCGCTGGTGGACCCTGGCGGGCTCCCCGGCCCCACGGCGCCGTTGGAGGCTGAGGATCGCCGCGAAGATCGGGCCGAGGACGCCCCCGCGTTCGATGCCCCCGAAGTCAATGCCCCCGAAGTCGATGCCCCTGAAGCTGAAGCTGAAGCTGAGGCCGACGACGGGGAGGCCGAGACCTCCATGGGTGCCATCGCCGAGCTCAGTCCTGAGGAGCAGTACGAGAAGGCCCGTGCCGTGGTGCTGCGCCGACTCACCGGGTCCCCGAAGTCCCGGCACCAGCTCGCCGTGGCGTTGAAGGAGAAGGAGTTCCACCCGGAGATCATCACCCGGGTGCTGGATCGGATGGAAGAGGTCCACCTGGTCAATGACACGGAGTTCGCCCGCACCTGGGTGAGGGGTCGTCATGAGCTCAAGAACCTCGGAAAGTCCGCGCTGCGCCGGGAGCTGCGTGAGAAGGGCATCAGCGAGCCGGTGGCAGCTGACGCGCTGGAGCAGATCAGCGCCGAGGACGAGGGTGAGGCCGCGCGCGAGCTCGTGCGGCGCAAGCTTCAGGGCAAGGCCGTGCCCACCGGGCCCAGTCCGGAGGAGCGCGCCGAGCGGGACAAGGTCACCCGTCGACTGGTCTCGATGCTGGCCCGCAGAGGCCACGCCCCGGGAGCAGCCTTTCAGATCGTGCGTGAAGTGATCGAGGATCACTCAAACGCGTAGAATTCCCTGCAATGAGTGATGCACTGATGGACCGCGCCGAGACCACCGCACCGGACCCCGCCCTGGCGGAGGGTTCTGCCGTCGATGCGCACCCGGCAGCGGCGGGTCCGCGCACCTACGAGGTGCGCACCTTCGGCTGTCAGATGAACGTCCACGACTCCGAGCGGATGTCAGGACTCCTGGAGGACGCCGGCTACGGGCCCGTCGCAGCGGGCGCCACCCCGGACCTCGTCGTCTTCAACACCTGCGCGGTGCGTGAGAACGCCGACAACAAGCTCTACGGACATCTGGGGATGCTCCGCCAGACCAAGGCCGCGCATGACGGCATGCAGATCGCCGTCGGCGGCTGCCTGGCGCAGAAGGATCAGGAGACCGTCCAGAAGAAGGCACCCTGGGTGGACGTGGTCTTCGGGACCCACAACATCGGGTCGCTGCCGGCACTGCTGGAGCGCTCCCGCCACAACGCCGAGGCCGAGATCGAGATCCTCGAGGCTCTCGAGACCTTCCCGTCGACGCTGCCGACCAAACGCGAGTCCGTGCATTCCGGGTGGGTGTCCATCTCGGTGGGCTGCAACAACACCTGCACCTTCTGCATCGTGCCCTCGCTGCGCGGCAAAGAGCGCGACCGGCGTCCGGGCGAGATCCTCGCCGAGGTCCGCGCGCTCGTCGCCGACGGCGCAGTGGAAGTCACCCTGCTGGGCCAGAACGTGAACACCTACGGAGTCGAGTTCGGCGACCGCGGCGCCTTCGCCAAACTGCTGCGCGCCTGCGGAGAGATCGAAGGGCTCGAGCGTGTCCGGTTCACCAGCCCCCACCCGGCCTCCTTCACCGACGACGTCATCCATGCCATGGCCGAAACTCCCAATGTCATGCCCCAGCTGCACATGCCGCTGCAGTCCGGGTCCGACAAGGTGCTCAAAGACATGCGACGCTCCTACCGTTCCAAGAAGTTCCTCGGGATCCTGGAGAAGGTGCGTGAAGCCATGCCGCGTGCGGCGGTCACCACCGACATCATCGTGGGCTTCCCCGGGGAGACCGAGGCGGACTTCGAGGACACCATGCGGGTGGTCGAGGCCTCACGCTTCGCCTCGGCCTACACCTTCCAATACTCACCACGTCCAGGCACCCCCGCCGCCACCATGGAGGATCAGATCCCCAAGGCGATCGTGCAGGAGCGGTTCGAACGCCTGTGCGCCCTGCAGGACCGCATCGGCGCCGAAGAGAACGCGAAACTTGTGGGCACCTCCCAGGAGCTTCTCGTCACCGCCGACTCCGGTGCGAAAGCCACCGAGACCGGACGGCTCAGCGGGCGCGCGCGGGACAACCGGCTCGTGCACTTCGCCGTGCCGGCCGGAGCCTCCGCGCCGCGTCCCGGTGACTTCGTGACCGTGACCATCACCGAGGCCGCCGGATTCCACCTGCTGGCCGATCCGACGGGCCCCGCGGACTACGAGCTTCGTCGGTCCTCCGCCGGCGAAGCCTGGGACCGCTGGCAGGCTGACTCCTGCGGCGTGGGCACCACTCAGGTGACCGGATCCACTCCTGCGGCCGTCTCCCTCGGCATGCCGACTCTGCGCCCCGTCTCCTGATGACCGCTGATCATCTGACACAGCAGGTGTCCTCCGCAAGATCGGATGCTGCCCGGCAGACGGCTCCGCTGATCGTGCTGGTCGGCCCCACGGCCTCCGGCAAGTCAGCGCTGGGCATCGACCTCGCCGAGCGCCTCGACGGGGAGATCATCAACGCCGACTCGATGCAGCTCTACCGAGGCATGGACATCGGCACCGCCAAGGTCACCCAGGACGAGGCCGGCGCCGTGCCGCACCACCTCCTCGACGTCCTCGACGTGACCGAGGAGGCCTCGGTCGCGGACTTCCAGGACCAGGCACGCCGGATCATCGGGGAGATCAGAGCCCGCGGCAAGACCCCCATCATGGTCGGCGGCTCAGGGCTCTACGTGCGCGCCGTCATCGACGTGATCGAATTCCCACCCACCGACGCAGAGCTGCGCAGCCGCCTGACCCTGCGACTCGACGACGAGGGTGCAGCCCCGCTGCGCCAGGAGCTGCGCGAGCTGGACCCCGAGTCTGCCGCCGTCATCAAAGACGACCGACGCCTGATCCGTGCCCTGGAGGTCGTGCTGCTCACCGGCCGGACCTTCTCCTCCTACATGCCGCAGCGGCGCCATGAACCAGGCCTGGAACCGGTGGTGCAGATCGGACTCGACGTGGACCGGCCCCTGCTCCACGAACGCATCGCACGCCGCGTCCAGCGCATGGCCGACCAAGACCTGCTCGAGGAGGTGCGCCAGCTCGACGACGCCGGACTGCGTCGAGGACGCACCGCCTCCCGGGCCATCGGCTACCAGCAGTTCCTCGAAGTCCTCGATGGCGAACTGACCCCGGGGGAGGCGATCGAGTCCACCACGGTGGCCACGCGCAGGTTCGCCCGGAGACAGGAGACCTGGTTCCGCGCTGATCCCCGCGTGACCTGGCTCCCGGCGCCGTCCCAAGACCTCACCGAGCAGGCCCAGGAAGCGATCCACCGCGCGCTGCGTTGAACATCTCGACAGCGGCGCGCCCCCAAGCAGCAGCTCAGAAGATCAGGACCCGAAGCATCAATGAAGGAGAACCGCGTGGCTCACCACCTCACCGGCCTGGACGCCCTCACCGGCACCTCGATCACCAAGGCCCACGCCACCGGCAATGACTTCGTCATGATCGCCGACCCCACCGGGGAGCAGGCTCTGGAAGCGCACCAGGTGGCAGCGCTCTGCGACCGTCACCTGGGCATCGGCGGCGACGGGGTCATTCGTGCAGTCCCCGCACACCTGGTCATCGGCGACGCCATGGTGTCACGGGTGCTGGCCGAGACGCCTGAGCTCAGCAGCACCGACGAAGCGCCCCTGTGGTTCATGGACTACCGGAACTCCGACGGTTCGGTGTCCGAGATGTGCGGCAACGGCGTGCGCGCCTTCGCCCACTTCCTGATCGCCGAAGACCTGGTGCAGCTGGCCGAGGGCCAGGAGCTTCCCGTCCTGACCCGGGCCGGGCTGCGCACCGTGCGCAAGGTCCCCGAGGGCTACGCCATCGGCATGGGCGTATGGTCCTTCCTGGACCCCGAGCAGGCCGCGTCCAACGCCTCGGACGCGCTGGTGATCGCCGCCGGACTCGATGAGCCCCGCCCAGCCCTGAGCATCTCGATGGGCAATCCGCATACCGTCGTCGCTCTCTCTGACGAGACCACGCTGCAGGACCTGAACCTTCACGAGGCACCCAAGGTGGACCCGGTCCCGCCCGCAGGGACCAACGTGGAGTTCGTGGTCCCGGCCGAGCCGCTGGTGACTCAGGGCGAAGACGGCCAGCCGGTGGGTCGGGTACGGATGCGCGTGCATGAACGCGGGGTCGGCGAGACCATGTCCTGCGGGACCGGCGCCTGCGCCGCCGCAGCCGCGGTCCGGGTCTGGGCCGCAGATGACAGCGTGAACCTCTGGAAGGTCGACGTCCCCGGCGGACAGGTCACTGTACGGTTCACCGCCCGCGCCGACGGGGCCGAGGACGTGGAGCTGGCGGGACCCGCGGAGCTGGTGCTCACCGGGACACTCGCCTGAGCCGCTGAGCCGCTGAGCCGCTGAGCCGTCGACGCCGCCTGCTCAGCCGCGGCTGATCCGAAGCAGTCGGAAGCCCTTCGCGGTCTCCGCGCGCCCGCTGTGGAACTCGCTTGCTGAGCCGGAGAGCATCGTGGTGATCCAGGCGAGCAGCGAGTCCGCGCCGAGGTTCTTCTGCACCACCAGCCAGGCCTCGCCGCCGGGGCCCAGCCGCGGCAGCCAATGCTCAAGCAGTCCGTGCAGCACCTCTTTGCCCACACGGATCGGGGGATTGGACCAGATCGTGTCGAATTCAATCTCAGCCGGCACCTCTTCAGGTGCCACGACCCGCACATTGGTCAGTCCCAGTGCAGCCGCGTTCTCCGCACACAGGATGCGGGAGCGTTCGTTGACATCCACCGCCCAGACCGTGGCCGCCGGTGAGCGCATCGCCATGGTGAGCGCCAACGGGCCCCAGCCGCAGCCGATGTCGAGCAGGTGGCCCTGGCTCGCCGGATCGGGCGCGTGCTTGAGCAGCACCGCAGTGCCCTTGTCCACTCCGTCGGGGGAGAAGATGCCCCCGGCGGTGGAGACCGAGACCTCTCTGCGGTCCAGGGTGACGCTGACGGTTCGGCGGGTGAAGGGCCCCTCGGGGGACGCGGAGAAATAATGCTGGGAGTTCACACGGTGAATCGTAGTAGACTCCTCCCTATGTGGATTCACCTGACGTACTCCCGCCCGCGCGGTTGAGTCACCCCTTCACCACCTGGCCGGCCCGCTGAGCCGGCAGTGTCGTTCGCCCGGCACCAGCGCGGTCCTCGCGGACTGCGCCACCTCGGTTCCCGATGCGGATCCGGAAGCTGGCCGAACCAAAGTATCCACACCCCCGAACAAGCCCCGCTCGATCTCCACAGCGGACCCGCGCACTTAACCATGTCCAGGGTCGAACGTAGGATGGAGATCCACGGCGGGCAGGGCCAGGCCGAAAACTGGTCCTAAGGAGATCATGACCAAGCAGAATCACACGCCCGAACCTTCAGGCGAGACCCCCGAGGACTCCACGGCGCCAGCCGCAGAGCAGTCCTCCGTCGATGCGACCATCGAGCGGATCCTGGCCGCTGATCGAGCCCGCGAAGACGCACCGAAGCGGACCACCCGGTTTGAGGCGGATTCGAGCTTCAAACGCCGCGGCATCCTCGGTGAACAAGCACGTGAGCTCGCCGGTGATACCTCACACTCCGAGTCCGACGGCGAACAGTTCGAACTCATGGAACGCCGCTCCCTGCGCCGGGTCGACGGGCTCTCCACCGAGCTGGAAGACGTCTCCGAGGTGGAGTACCGCCAGCTGCGCCTGGAGCGCGTGGTCCTCGCCGGGCTCTGGGGCGAGGGCACCGTCGCAGAGGCGGAATACTCGCTGCGTGAGCTCTCCGCGCTCGCCGAGACCGCAGGCTCCACCGTGCTCGACGGCTTCCTGCAGCGCCGGGCCAAGCCGGACCCCGGCACCTTCTTCGGCTCCGGCAAGGCCGAAGAGATCCGCGTCGCAGTGGCCGAGCTCGGCGCCGACACCGTCGTGGTCGACTCCGAGCTCGCACCCTCCCAGCGCCGCGGCCTGGAGGACATCGTGAAGGTCAAGGTCATCGACCGGACCGGCCTGATCCTCGACATCTTCGCGCAGCACGCGAAGTCCCGGGAGGGCAAGGCCCAGGTGGAGCTGGCCCAGATGGAATACATGCTCCCGCGCCTGCGCGGCTGGGGCGAGTCGCTGTCCCGCCAGGCCGGCGGCCAGGTCGGTGGTGCGAGTGCCGGCATCGGGTCACGCGGTCCAGGTGAGACCAAGATCGAGCTGGACCGTCGGCGGATCAACGCGCGCATGGCCAAGCTCCGCAAGGACATCGCCGCGATGAAACCGGCTCGAGACGCGAAGCGGGCCAACCGCAAACGCAACGCCGTGCCCTCCGTCGCGATCGCCGGATACACCAACGCGGGCAAGTCCTCGTTGCTGAACCGGCTCACCGACGCCGGGGTCCTGGTGGAGAACGCCCTGTTCGCCACCCTGGACCCCACCACCCGCAAGGCGGTCACCCCGGACGGGATCGGCTACACGCTCTCGGACACGGTCGGCTTCGTCCGACAGCTGCCCACCCAGCTGATCGAGGCGTTCCGCTCCACGCTGGAGGAGGTGGCCGACGCCGACCTCATCCTGCACGTTGTCGACGCCTCCCATCCCGAGCCCGAGGGCCAGATCAGCGCGGTCCGCACGGTGCTGGCCGAGGTCGACGCCGACGAGGTGGACGAGGTCATCGTGCTGAACAAGGCCGACGTCGCAGACTGGGACGTGGTGGAACGGATCCGCCGTCGTGAGCCGCACACCATCGTGGTCTCGGCGCACACCGGGGAGGGGATCGAGGAGCTGCGCGAACTGATCAGCCGCTCCATCCCGCGTCCCAGCGTCCCGCTGCAGCTCATGGTGCCCTATGACCAGGGAGACATCGTCTCCAGGCTCCACGCGGAGGACGCCGAGATCCTCTCCACCGAGTACCTGGAGGAGGGCACGCTGCTGAAGGTGCTGGTCCGCCGGGAACTCGTCGGGGACCTCGCCGAGTTCCAGGTCCAGGCAGAGCCGACGCCTTGAGCGTGAGCACCAGCCGGTCCACGGGATACCAGGAGACCACGGACCTGCTCGAGCGCGCCGTCACCGCCATGGGCGGAGTCAAGCGCGAGGGGCAGGTGACCATGGCCGAACATGTGGCCATGGCGCTGCGCAAGCGCCGTCACCTCCTGGTCCAGGCCGGGACCGGCACGGGCAAGTCACTGGCCTATCTGGTGCCGGCGGTGGTCCACGCACTGGACGCGGAGAAGCCGGTGCTGATCTCCACCGCCACGCTGGCGCTTCAGGCCCAGATCATGGGCCGTGATCTTCCGCGCCTGCTGGAGAACATCGCCGAGCACGTGGACCGACCGGTCGACGTGGCCCTGGTCAAAGGCCGGGCGAACTACGCCTGCAAGCACAAGATGGACGGCGGCTTCCCCGAGGACGACGACGAACAGGCCCTCTTCGCCTTCGCCGACGAACCCACCGGCGGGGTCACCGCCTTCGAACCCGGCTCTCAGCTGGGCAAGGAGATCGTGGCGCTGCGCGAGTGGGCCGAGGTCACCGAGACCGGGGACCGGGATGACCTGCCCAACGGGGTGACCGACCGGGCCTGGCGGCAGATCTCGGTGAACGCCGTGGACTGCATCGGCCCGCGCAAATGCCCGATGGCGGCAGAGTGCTTCTCCGAGCGAGCCCGGGAGAAGGCCAAGGACGCCGACCTGGTGATCACGAATCACGCCATGCTGGCCATCGATGCCTTCGAGGGGCTCGACGTGCTGCCGGACCATGACGCCGTCATCGTCGATGAGGCCCATGAACTGGCCGACCGGGTGACCTCCGCGGTGACCGCGCAGCTCTCCGCACAGATGATCAAGGCCGCGGCCTCCTCCGCTCGGCGGCACACCGCCATCAACGTCGAAGCGCTGCAGAGCTCCGCGGTCGCCGTGGAGGCGGCCTTCCACCGGATCGACTCAGGCCTGCTAGCGCGCGGCCTGAACCCGCAGCAGCGCGAGGCGGTCGAGCTGGCCCGCAACGCCGCACGGACCGCACTTTCGGACTCGAAGCCGACCGGTGACGCCGAGGCCGATCCCGGGCGCAGCACCGCCAGGTCCCGGATGCAGGCCGTGCTCGACACCGCCAACCGGATCCTGGACTCCCCGGACACCCCCGACGTGGTCTGGCTCAACAGGCCCGGAGCGTTCGTGCCGGGTCGGGGCTACCAGGAGGCAGATCTGGATGAGTCCCCACTCATCTACGTCGCACCCACCTCGGTGGCCGGGCGGCTGCGTGAAGGCCTCTTCGGTGATCGCACCGTGGTGCTGACCTCCGCGACGCTGACCATCGGCGACAGCTTCGACCCCGTGGCCGGGTCACTGGGCCTGGCGGGGGAGAAGGCCCCGGCCTGGGACGCCGTGGATGTGGGTAGCCCCTTCGACTACCCCAAACAGGGGGTGCTCTATGTGGCCAAGCACCTGCCGCCGCCGTCGATGAAGACCGCCCAGGCCCAGCGTGATGAGCTGGCCGGTCTCATCGAGGCCTCCAAGGGTGCGACCCTCGCGCTGTTCTCCTCTCGCCGCGCCGCCGAGGAGGCGGCCGAGGATCTGCGGCAGCGCCTTGATATCCCTATCCTCTGCCAGGGCGACTCGACGATGTCCGCGCTGGTGCGCGCCTTCGCTGAGGATGAGGAGACCTGCCTGTTCGGCACCATGAGCCTCTGGCAGGGCGTGGATGTGCCCGGCCGGTCCTGCCGGCTGGTGGCCATCGACCGGATCCCGTTCCCACGACCGGATGATCCACTGGTCAGTGCGCGCAGCCAGGAGGTCACCAAGCATGGCGGCAACGGGTTCATGCAGGTCGCTGCCACCCACGCCGCCACCCGGCTGGCCCAGGGTGCTGGACGGCTGATCCGCACCTCGGAGGACAAGGGGGTGCTGGCCATATTGGACTCACGCCTGGCCAATGCGCGTTACGGCGGCTTCCTGAAGCAATCGATGCCAGATTTCTGGCCCACCGTCAACGGGGATCTGGCCCGCGGGGCGCTGGCCCGGCTGGCCGAGTCAGACGGCTAGCTCGACCTGTGAGGTGAGTCGGGTGCTGGGAGCTGGGCTCAGTGCGCTTCCCGGGTGAGGCTGCAGAAGAGAATCAATCCCACATGATGGGTGACCACGGGAGGCTCACAGACGATGTCGGATCCAAGACGCACCACAGGCTCAGGCCCCATGACCTGCTTCTGGGTGCTGGCGGCAGCGCTCACCCTGGCCGGCTGCGCCGAAGGCGTTGGGGATGACGACGCCGCGCCCGCTGTGCCGACCGATGCGCACAGCGATACTGACACCGCGCGGCCCGACATCGACGACGATGAAGCCGACCAGGCGGAGACTGACGAACCTCAGCCGGAGCAGTTCACCATCGCCGGCACGGGGGACATGCTTCTCCATGGCCCCATCATTGACGAGGCAGCTGCGCTCGCCGACGGCGCAGACTACTCGTTTGCGCCGCTGATGGGCGGGGTTGAAGATCTCATCAGTGGTGCTGATCTTGCCCTGTGCGGGCTGGAGGTGCCGATCGCCCCAGAGGGTGTGGAGCCGGCCGGTTATCCGGTGTTCGCGGCCCCGCCGGAACTCGCCGGGGATCTCGCCTCGGTGGGTTTCCACGGCTGCTCCACAGCAAACAACCATTCCTTCGACCAGGGAACGGCCGGGCAGGAGCGCACGCTCGACGTCTTCGACGACGCTGGCCTGGGACATGCCGGAACCGCGCGAACTGAAGCCGAAGCCGCCCAGCCCCAGCTCTACACGCTGGAACGCGGCGGACAAGAGGTGACGGTGGCGCATGTGGCCACCACCATGCTCCACAACCAGGCATATCCACCGCCGGAGGATGAACTGTGGCGCGTCGCCGATGTCACTCCCGAGGAGCTCACAGACCAGGCGGCCCAGGCGCGCGAGGACGGCGCCGACGTCGTCGTCGCCTCTGTGCACTGGGGTGAGGAGTATGTCCACCAGCCCGCTGAAGAGCAGCGGGACTATGGCGAGCAGCTGGCAGCCGGTGGTGAGATCGACGTGGTGTTCGGCAGCCATTCGCACACGCCCCAGCCGCTGGAACACCTCGAGGGCGGCCCGTCAGGTGAGGGCATGTGGGTGGTGTGGTCCATGGGCAATTTCCTCTCCAACCAGGACGAGGCCTGTTGCATCCCAGAAACTGCCAGCGGAACAGTGGTCTACGCAACGGTCGAGGTCAGCGACGAGGACGCCGAGGTCATCTCCATGGACTGGCTGCCCGTCACCGTGGATCGCGGCCCGACCGATGATGAGCCTCACCGAGGGATCTGGCCGCTGCGCGACCTCGCCGAGGAAAACATTCCGCCTGGGGTCGAACTCAGCGCGGAAACCGTTGAAGACCGGTGGTCGCGGGTCCTCGACGTCATGACGGAGCAGGAGCTCCGCGAGGATCCACCGTCACCCACGGGGGAGGAACCCACGGTGGTGCCGCGCCGGGACTAGGACGCCGGGTCTCGGAGGGCCGGGAAGAGCTGGGGGCACCGCGGCGTGTGTGGGGGACCTGCAGCTGCCTCAGAGGCTGCGCAGCACCGTGACGACCTTGCCCATGATGGTGGACTCGTCGCCGAGGATCGGCTCATACTGCCGGTTCTGCGGGAGCAGCCAGACGTGGCCGTCGCGGCGCTTGAGCGTCTTCACGGTCGCCTCGTCGTCGAGCAGGGCGGCGACGATGTCGCCGTTCTCTGCGGTGTTCTGCCGACGCACCACGACCCAGTCGCCTTCGAAGATGCCGGCCTCGATCATGGAGTCACCGCGGACCTGAAGCATGAACAGCTCGCCCTCGCCGGTGAGCTGCCGCGGCAGCGGCATGATGTCTTCGACCTGCTGATCGGCCAGGATCGGTCCACCGGCCGCGATCTGACCCACCATGGGAATCTCAGAGATCCGGCTGTCGGACTGGGTGCGGTAGCCCTGCAGCTCCACCACTGCGTCACGTGCCGCAGATTCGGCCTCCTGGGCCTGTTCGCTGAGCACGGGGGCGCCGGCAGAGTCACGCAGCACCTCCATGGCGCGCGGTCGCCCGGGCACCCGTCTGAGGTAGCCCAGCTCCTGGAGCCGCGCCAGCTGGTGAGTCACCGAGGAGAGTGAGGCCAGCCCGCAGGCGTCGCCGATCTCACGCATGGAGGGAGGGTAGCTGCGCTCGGCCAGCGACTCCTGGATGACATCGACGATCTGCCGCTGCCGATCCGTCAGTCGCGGCGCTGCCGATGAGTCCCTGGTGTTCCGCGCCATTGCTGCCTCCGTAGTTGTGCTGAGCGTTCTGCGTCCCGATGAAGCAGTGCCGGACCCGAGCGGACCGAGCTCCGAGCGGACCGAGATTCGACCCTGTACCGAAGCGGGGCTGACCCCGCCGGGACCCGTGTCAGCATCCATGTCAGACCCTGCTGGTGGACTGTTCACCGTGAGATTCGCTTCGAAGATCACTTCGAACTTGGCGCTCAGGTTACTCGAAATCGTAGAGGGATTCCATTGATTCTGCGGCGAGTCTGGTCGAGATTCGAAACTATGTGCTAGAAATAGTACACACGTTCGAATGAGAGGTTCTTCCCCATGAGTACAGCACCGCTTGCACTTGCACCTGTTGACTCCGCACCGGCTCCGGCAGTGCACCTCACTCGCCGCGGTCGCTTCCTCCTGTTGGGCCTGCCCGCGTTGGCAGTCCTGGCGGTCGCACTGTTGGGTGCGCTCATGCTGGCCACCTCGCTGCTGAACCAGGCGCAGGCCTCCTCGGGCGACGTCCCAGGCGTGGACGCACAGGTGGTCACGGTCGGCGCGGGGGACACGCTGTGGAGCGTCGCGGCCTCCGTGGACTCCGAGGAGCACGCCCAGGTCCTCATCGGGCAGATCGCTGAGCTCAACGGTCTCAACGGCTCCGAGCTCACCCCGGGCCAGGAACTGTTCGTCCCAAGAGACTGAGCAGACCGCGGGAAGCTGAAGTCGGTGCGCATCACCCGGTTAGAATGTCCCGGTGACTTCATCCCGTGCCAGGAACCTGTCCCGACTGCCGCTGCGCGAGGAGCTCCAGGGTCAAGAACCCTACGGAGCCCCGCAGCTGAGCGTGAAGGCGATGCTCAATGTCAACGAGACCACCTATGACGTTCCGGCCGATGTGGTCGATGCCATCGGCAAAGAGGTCCGCGCCGCGGCCGCCCAGCTCAATCGCTACCCGGACCGCGAGTTCTCGGTCCTGCGACAGAAGCTCGCCGAATACCTGAACCGAGACCTCGCCTCCGAGGGAGAGCCGGCCGAGCTGACGGCCGAGCACATCTGGGCCGCCAACGGCTCCAACGAGATCATGCAGCACATCCTGCAGGCCTTCGCCGGCCCGGGCCGCTCGGTGCTCTCCTTCCCGCCGACCTACTCGATGTACCCGCTCTACGCCCGCGGCACCTACAGCGAGTACATCGCCGGGACCCGCGCGGCTGACTTCACCCAGACCCCTGACGACGTCGCCGCGCAGATCCGTGAGCACCGTCCCCACGTGGTGATCCTGTGTTCGCCGAACAACCCCACCGGCACCGCACTCTCGCTGGAGACCGTGGAGGCCGCCTATGCCGCCGCCGAGGAATCTCAGACCATGGTCGTGGTGGACGAGGCCTACGGCGAGTTCCGCCAGTCCGGAACCGGCTCGGCGCTGGCGCTGCTGCCCGGGCGGGAACGGCTGATCGTCTCGCGCACCATGAGCAAGGCCTTCGCGCTGGCGGGTGGCCGACTGGGCTACCTGGCCGCGGCCCCCGAGGTCACCGACGCCATGCGACTGGTGCGGCTGCCGTACCACCTCTCCGCGGTGACGCAGGCGACCGCCGTCGCCGCCCTGGACCACTCGAGAACCCTGATGGCCAATGTGGAACGGATCAAGGAACAGCGCGACAGGATCGTCACCGCGCTGGGGCAGATGGGTCTGCACCCGGCGCCGTCGGACGCCAACTTCGTCTTCTTCGGCGGCCTCACGGACGAGAAGGCCGCCTGGCAGCACCTGCTCGAGGACGGGATCCTGATCCGAGACGTCGGCATCCCCGGGCATCTGCGCGTGACCGCCGGCACTGAGGAGGAGACCGGCGACTTCCTGGCCTCGCTGCAGCGATTCATCACCAGCACCACCGCGTAGACTGAAGCGTTGGCGTACCCCACCACCAAGCAGGAGTTATGGGAGCAGAATTGATCTCCGGGCGCATCGCCCAGATGGAACGTGTCACCAGCGAGTCCAGCGTCAAGGTCCGGATGGACCTCGACGGGACCGGCACCTCGAACATCAGCACCGGTGTGCCGTTCTATGACCACATGCTCACCGCACTGTCCCGGCACTCCCTCATCGACCTCGACGTCGAAGCCTCCGGCGACACCCACATCGACGTGCACCACACGGTCGAGGACACCGCCATCGTGCTCGGCGAGGTCTTGCGCGTCGCCCTGGGAGACAAGCGGGGCATCCGACGATTCGGCAATGCCACCATCCCGCTGGATGAGGCGCTCGCCCAGGCCGTGGTCGATGTCTCCGGCAGGCCCTATCTGGTCCACTCAGGGGAGCCCGAGGGTCAGCAGTACCACCTCATCGGTGGGCACTTCACCGGTTCCATGACCCGCCATGTCTTCGAGGCGATCACGTACCACTCCGGGATCTGCCTGCACATGACCCTGCTCGGCGGACGCGACCCGCACCACATCGCCGAGGCCCAGTTCAAGGCCTTCGCCCGCGCGCTGCGCGAAGCAGTGGAGTCCGACCCGCGCACCGACGAGATCCCCTCCACCAAGGGTGCCCTGTGACCGGCAAGCCCGACGTCGTCGTCCTGGACTACGGCTCCGGCAACACCCACTCCGCGGTCCGTGCGCTTGAGCGCGCCGGCGCGGACGTGACCCTGACCAAAGACACCGACGCGGTGCTCAACGCCTCCGGGCTGGTGGTGCCCGGTGTGGGCGCCTTCGCGGCGGTGATGGCTGCGCTGCGTGAGATCGACGGACCCCGCTGGATCGGCCGCCGGATCGCCGGGTCCCGCCCGGTGCTCGGCATCTGCGTCGGGCATCAGGTGATGTTCGACCGCGGAGTCGAACACGGCATTCCCGCCGAAGGCCTGGGGGAGTGGCCCGGTGAGGTCACAGCCCTGCCCGAAGATGCCGTGGTCCCGCATATGGGCTGGAACACCGTGCGTCCGCCCGAGGACAGCGTGCTCTTCGACGGGCTCAGGGATGAGCGGTTCTACTTCGTGCACTCCTACGCCGTGCAGTCCTGGGACTTCGATCAGTCCATCGAGACCATGAACCCACCGAAGGTCACCTGGAGCCACCACGGCGCCGACTTCATCGCCGCGGTGGAGAACGGTCCGCTCTCGGCCACCCAGTTCCACCCGGAGAAGTCCGGTGACGCGGGGATGCAGCTGCTGCGCAACTGGATCCTGAGCCTCTGACCGCTGTCCTTCGGCGTGACCTGAGGGTCCGCCGCCCGAGAACCTGACCCACCCAGCCAGACATTCCGACCAGCCGTACATCCAGCCGAAAGTAGATCCATGACTGAGCCCTCCGCGCCCACTGCCACCGTTCCCGCCCTGGAGCTGCTGCCCGCCGTCGACGTGGCCGACGGCCAGGCCGTGCGACTGGTCCAGGGAGAGGCCGGATCTGAGACCGGCTACGGGGATCCGCTGGAAGCTGCCCTGAACTGGCAGCAGCAGGGCGCCGAGTGGATCCACCTGGTGGACCTCGACGCCGCCTTCGGCCGTGGCGACAACCGCGACATCATGGCCCGCGTGGTCAAGGAGCTCGGTGTGAAGATCGAACTCTCCGGCGGCATCCGCGACGACGAATCCCTGGACCGGGCCCTGGAGCTCGGCGCCACCCGCGTCAACCTCGGCACCGCCGCACTGGAAGACCCGGAGTGGACCGCCCGCGCCATCGAACGCCACGGCGACGCCATCGCCGTGGGCCTGGATGTGCGCGGAGAGACCCTCGCCGCCCGCGGCTGGACCCGCGAGGGCGGCAACATCTGGGAGGTGCTGCAGCGCCTCGAAGACGCCGGCTGCCCCCGCTACGTGGTCACCGATGTCACCAAGGACGGCACCCTGCGCGGCCCCAACACCGAGCTGCTCGCCCAGGTCTGCGCCAAGACGAAGAAGCCTGTGGTCGCCTCCGGCGGCATCTCCTCCCTGGAGGACGTCGCGGCCCTGGCCAAGATGGTCTCCCTCGGGGTCGAGGGCGCCATCATGGGCAAGGCCCTCTACGCCGGGAAGTTCGAGTTCCCCGAGGCGCTGAAGGTGGCCTCAGCCTCCGCATGAACCAGGACTCCGCCCCCAGCAGGGACCTGCCCGGTCATATCGCTGCCCTGCTGCAGCGTGCACCCCGGGACGCCGAGGGCCGCCCCGCGGACTCCGCCGGGATCCCCTGGGCGGACCGCGACCTCTCCGGCGACGGCAACCCGCTGCACACCTTCGACGGCGACGACGGCCTCGCCGCCGCCGCGGTCCGGTCCGCCCGGGAGCAGCTGCTCGCCGGCGAGCTCGATGAGGCGGGATTCGTCAACGCCCTGGCCGGGCAGCGGCTCTTCGTCCCGGTGCTCGCCGAGCTGGCCGAGGAGGCCGCGCCCGCCCCGGGCGGCTCGACCGAACCGGGCCATGGCGGCGCGCCGGTGGGAGACAAGCAGGCCGACATCACCTTGATCAGTGTCACCAGCCGCGATGGACGCCAGACGATGCCGGTGTTCACCTCCGTGCAGGCACTCACCGCCTGGCACGACAAGGCCCGGCCGGTGGCGGCCGAGACCGAACGGATCATGCTCGCGGCCCTGGCCGAGGGCGCCGAGCTCGCGGTGCTGGACCCCGGAGCGGAGCTGACCTTCGTGCTGCGCCGCCCCGCGGTGGAGGCGTTGGCGCAGGCCACCCGATGGGTGCCCTCGTATCAGGACCCCGAGCTGGCCGAGTCGCTGGCGGGGATCCTGGATCTGTGCCCCGGAGTCGCCCAGCTGCAGCTGCAGCCCGGCGACGGCGTGGCGACCCGCACCGAGGCAGGAGATGCGGTGGTGGGCGGCGGCAGCGGACCGGAGCTGAGCATCGGCGTCGTGCTGGCGCCCGGAGCCGATGAGGTGGATGCCCGGCTGGCGCTGGCCAGCGTGCAGGCGGCCCTGTCGGAGTTTGAGATGCTGCGCCATCGGGCGGACTCGGTTCAGCTGAAACTGGTCCGCTGAGCGGAGGTCGTCGCTCAGACTCTGGGCTCAGGCCCGGTCTGCCGCAGCGACGGTGTCCTTGATCTGCTCGCAGATCTGCCGCAGCGTGTCGGCCTCGGCGTCATCCAGCGCGGGGTGGAAGAGCTGCTTGATATGCGTGGCGTGCAGCCGGGAGGCCTGCTCGAAGACGCGGTGCCCCTCTTCGGTGAGCTGGGCGGTCATGCCGCGCCGGTCCTCGGCGTCGGCGAAGCGATCGATCAGACCGCGCTTCTGCAGCGACTTGACCTGGTAGGAGAGTCGGGAGGGGGAGAAGACCATGCCCTCGGCGAGTTCCCCCATGCGCAGCTGGTTATCCTCGGCCTCGGCCAGGAGCAGCATCAGGTTGTAATCGGTGAGCCGCAGCCCGGTGCTGGAGTGCAGCCGCTTCTCCATGCGATCGCTGATGATCGCGGAGGTCTCGAAGAAGGACCGCCAAGCCCGAGCCTTGGGAGAGAAGCCGGTGAGGTCGTGACGGCCGCGTTGATCATCGACCGTGCCTGCCTCGACGGCGTCCCGGGAGGCCTCGCCGACGGGCTCCTGCGCGGTCGGGTTCACGTTGTCACTGGTGGTGTCGCTGTGGCTGGCCGTCACGACCTCACCTCTTCCCTGCCCTAGTCGGCTGATTCTCAAGTCAGCCCATTCTATGTCAACTGTCCACGTTGACGACCTCGCCGGTGGCCACATCCACATAGACCTCGGTGCCGTTGTCCAGGTCGATCTCCCAGACCACCGCGCCGTTGTCGTCGTCGAGATCGGCCTCGGCGGCAACGCCGTCGCCCTCCTCAGCGGCGGTGCGCAGCGCCTCAGCGAAGTCGATCTCCACCGACTCCGACTTGCGCTGGTCATCGGAGTCCACGTCGTCCTCCTCCGCATCGATGATCTCGAGGCTGTCACGGTCCACTTCGAGCTCCCACTCGACCTCGCCGTCGTAGATCGTGAACTCGTAGTAGAAGCCTTCGGTGTCGAAGTCCAGCACGATCGCATCCGGGTATTCGGCCATGACGGCGTCTACGGCGTCATAGGGCTCCTGCGGACCATCGCCGTCCGAGGTCTCGTCCGTCTGTTGCGTATCCGCATCCTCCGGATCAGCTGCAGCATCCTCATCCGCATCGGTCCCCGCCGCGTCCTCCTCGGCTGTGGCGTCCTCCGTCGTGTCCTCGGTCCCGGTGTCGGCGGTCTCAGCGGTCTCGGTCTGCGCAGTGTCTTCGTCCTCGGCGGGATCCTCTGCGCCGAGTTCATCACTGGCGCAGGCGCTCAGCGCCAGTGTCGAGATGGCGGCCATCGAGAGAAAAGCGTTGCGTGTGCTCATGCGGGTGTGGGACATCGGATCTCCTTCCACAAGCGGCTATGGGCTGACTCCCAGAGAGGCGGTGCGACTGGCCTCCAGCCTCCTGGGATGCTGCGTGCAGCAGGGCCTTGCTGCATCCTTGGAGAATAGTTGCCCGCGCTGATCTGCGTCTACCTTGGATCCAGGCCAGACGCTGAGCGGATGGGGCTCAATGTTCGTGCTGACTCCTTGAGGGACTCCCGGGACGACCCTTCGACCGATTTCCGGGCTGCTGCCCCGGTTCGACGACGACGAACTGGCCGATCATGCGCAGATCCTCGTGACAAAGCAGGTGAGAGTGGAGCACCTGGGCCAGATCCGGGTTGGTGTGGTCGGTGGGGTTGGTGAAGCGCAGCGCGCTCCGAGTGGTGGTGTTCGGCGCTGCGTCGACCGTGTCCTTCCAACCGGCGAGTTCTGGGCCTGGTGCGCGGCTGGCGATGTCGACCACATGGAACTCGACGTCGTGGCCGTGGAGGTTGCGCGGGAGGTTGCCTGAGTTCGAGACCTCCCAGACCTCCGGGACCTCCCAGACCTCCCAGACCTCCGTGGTGTCGACCTCCACGACCTCATCGATACGTTCCAGGTCCATCGCCAGACCATTGATGAGCCAGGTGGCTAAACTGGGAAGGTGCCTTTCACCTTCTGGCGCGGCATTCCTCTGGACCTCGCGGCTGCAGCACTGGTCACCGTGGTCATGATCATCGCCGCCTCGGAGTCAGCAGATCAGCCGGCTCGGCAGGTCGATGCGGCGGTGGTCGCGATCCTCCTGTTCACCGGGGCCTGGACCGCTATTGCGCGACGAGCCCCGCGGGCCGCCCTGATCGGCGCCAGCGTCAGCTTCTACGCCGCCGTCAGCGTCGGCATTCCCGACTTCTCGCCAGCCCTGGCCATCGGCGTGCCGGTCTTGATCGCCGCGTGGAAGGGGCACCTCTGGTGGGCGCTCGCGGTCCTCGCGCTGACCGGTCTCATCGGCGTGCCCTACCGGCTCAGCGGTCCCGAGGCGGAGCCGCTGGGTCAGGTTGCGCTGAGCACGCTCTTCGACATCTCGCTGCTGGGGGTGTTGCTGCTGTTGGGGGAGGCGCTGCGCAGCCGGCGCACGATCCGTGAGGAGGCCTCCCTGCGACTGCTGCTGGCGGATCAGCAGCATCAGCGCCAGCTCACCGAGGAGCGACTGCGTGCCGCTCGTGAACTCCACGATGTCCTGGCCCACACGGTGGCCGTGGTGGGCATCCAGGCAAGCGTGGCGGCGGAGACCATCGACAGCGACCCGGAGACCGCGAAACAGGCCGTGGCGAGGGTCCGTACCGCCAGTCAGGAAGCCACCGTGGATCTGCGCAGCACCATCGCGGTGCTGCGCGAAGACGGCACCGGGGCCGCGCAAGAGTCCGCACTCGCAGAACATCAGCTCGCTGAGCTCATCGACGCCGTCAGGACCTCGGGACTGGACGTCTCGTTGACCGTCCACGGGGACCTCTCCACGGTCCGTCCCTCTGTGGAGCTGGTCGTCTACCGGATCGTGCAGGAATCACTGACCAATGTGCTGCGCCACTCGACGGCGGAGAGCGTGGATGTCGGTCTGGACCTGCAGGCCGATGTGGTCAACGTGATCATCCGTGACCATGGCAGCCCGCGGGAGCCCACCCCGGTCCGGCCTGACCGGCACGGATCGGAGCTGCAGGGGATGGCCGAGCGGATCGCTGTGGCCGGGGGTCGGTTGGACTACGGACCAGCCGACGACGGAGAGCCCGGTTACCGCGTCCGGGCCCGGCTCCCCACCCGGGGTCCCCAGTGACGCTGCGGGTACTGCTCGTCGATGACCAGGAACTCGTCCACACCGGGCTGCGCCCTGGAGCTGGGACGCTTCGGCGTTGAGATCGCAGGTGCGCTGTTCCTCAGCACAGCGGCGGTGAGTCCGACGTCAACCGTCCTTGGACAAGTGTGATGTCGGGACCGGGCGCAGCTGGTGGTGGTCGCCTACGAGTCGGGGCGGGTCCGACCGGGTGAGGCTGACGCGCCGGAGGGGCCCTTGCCATCGATCCTCCCAGTGGCCAAGCCGCCAAGTCTTGGGAGCCGCCCTGTCTCTCGGCAACCAGCGTGTGTCTCAGCGGTCGGCACAGGGTGTCCGCGGGTGCCTCCACCATTGGATGACCCGGGGCCCCTCGGATGCCGTCCACACTGCACGTCCCGGAATGAGTCTCGGCAGGATGGGAATGGAGCTTCCGAGGGCGTCCCCCTGCGAGCGGCTCAGCGGACTGAGCACGAAGTTCGCTGAGCCTCCACGTGCCCGGTAGGACCAGGGAAACTGACCGACGACGTTCAGGTTTGGCCGTGCCGTCGCCAGCACCTTTCCCCCAGAGTCCAGCCACGCCTCAATACTCTGGTGCTGCGCGGGGGTGCACCGGTCGGCGTCGTCGACCAGGAGCAGCCGGTGGGCCGCAGCCTCGGTGACCCCGTGCTCGCAGGTCTTGGAAAGATCGCCGAGAGTCCAACACCCCCGCTGGGCGGCGACCACGCGCAGGGCGTTGGTCTTCCCGGTCTGCGCGGTTCCGAGGATGAGCCCGACCTGCCAGGAGTCGTCCTCGAGCAGGGCGGGTGCGTGCGTGAACTGGCGCAGGCCCAACAGCAGCGCCTCCGAGCGGGGTTTCAACACAGGGAGGTCTATCGCTTCTGGCAGCGGGTGCACCCGGAGCATGGGACCGTTCGTCGATTCTTCACCGCCGATCACCTGGCTCCGAGGTTGCTGCACGCGGACGCCGGTCACAAGCTGGACGGTCAGGCCTGGGGGCGGAACATCGGCCGTGACGAGGACTCCGCGCCCGAGCAGGCGATCTGTGACGCGCAGCTTCGGCCACAGCAGCCGCACGTCCTCGGAGACGCCGTAGGGGAGGTAGATCCTGGACGGGAGCCGCGAACCCAGCTTCCCCAGGGCGAGCTCGCGGCCTCCTGCGACCACCGCGCTGACACCGAAGCCGGCTCCCTCACCGATGAGGACGCCCAGGTCATGCTCCAAGCCTCCAAGGCCGAGCAGGTGACTCAACCCATGCCACTGCGGGTGCCCAGAGACGATGAGGACCACCGGGATGCGCTCCTGAGGCGGGGCGGTGCGCCGTCGGACCACCAGGCGGTGAAGCTCGCTGACCAGGTGTTGAGCCTCCTGAGGGTGTTCCGTGGTGACCCAGGACCCGACTCGTGGGTGACTCCGGAACTGTTCCAAGGAGTGGTCGCCGTCCAGGAGGTACACGTGGACCTCTGCGGGGAGCTCCAGGAGCTGGTGGACCAGTGATACCAAGGCTGCGGTGCCGCCAGACCCGGTCTCGCCCAGCAGGGCGGTGCCCAGACCCTCGTTCAGGTTGAGGCGAAGCGGACGCTGCGCCTGCCGGGCGGGATCGTCGATGAGGCCGAGGAGGACCTCGTGGGCCTGGGGTGGCGCTCGCAGGATCTCGGGCAGCGGAGGGCAAAGCGGAGTGTGGGGTCTGCTAATCCGCTGCCGGCGCATATGCGCCCCCAGCGTCTCGACCAGGTGCGGAGTGGTCTCTCGCCACCCGGCCGCCGGCGGCATCGGGGACCTTTCCGGACGTGCCCGGAGCTTCGCCGAACGGTCCAGCAGCTGCACCGCATGAAACGCCACCGCTGGTTCTCCTGGGCGTTGGATGATTGCTCGGCCCGGCAGGTGCCGAGGGATATGTGCGGGCGCTGTGGTTCCCACCAGTTCGCGTGCCTCGTCATCGCTGCGCAGACGCAGACAGATCGTGGTTCCGATGTTGGCCCGGATCTCTGCTGTGACCACTCCCTGTGGGCGCTGGGTCGCGAGGATCAGATGGAGTCCCAGCGATCGACCCAGGGTGGCAAGGCGCATCAGTTCACCCATCGCTGCCGGAAGCTCCTGCGTGAAGATCCGAAACTCATCGAAGACCACCAGGATCCGAGCCAGCGGCCGGTCGGGCTGTGCTCGTCGGAAATCTGCGTAGTCGGTGGCCCCGGACTCGAGGAAGAGCCGTTCCCGCCGGGTGAGCTCAGATCGGACGCCTTCCAGCGCGCGATCGGCCTGTGCCTGTGTGAGGTCCGTGACCAGACCCACCGTGTGCTCCAGTCGCGCCAGGTGTTGGAAGCTCGACCCGCCCTTGAAGTCGAAGAGCAGGAAGTTCAGCTCGCGGGGATTGTATCTGGCCGCCCAGCCGAGCAGCATCGACTTCAGAAGCTCGGATTTACCCGCTCCAGTCGTTCCTGCCAGCAGGATATGGGGACCGTCCTCCACCAGGTCCAGAAGCTCCGCGTCGGCGGCCCCACGGCCGAGCAGCGTCTCCAGCCGCAGGTGGGCGCTGCGCGTCATCAGGGGGTCGGGCAGGGCCGCGGTGAACTGCGCGGGGACCTCGGGAGTCGTCGCCGTCCTTGAGATCCGCGCGAGCCCCAGCCTGAGGTGTTCGTGGAGCGTCCGTCGCGACAGTCCGTCAGGAACCAGCTCTGTTGCGACCCGCAGCGCGGCTCCTGACTCGATCCGGTGGATCTCGCCCGATTCGAGGTTCACCTGCCAGCCATCGGCTGCCGGGGGAAGCCCCTGCTCCTCCGGTGGCTTCCCCGGCAGTGTTTGGAGGGCAGGGGACCCGGCCGGGGAGATGACGTGCCACCCGGCGTGCAGCGCTGCCCGAATGTGTGCGGGGTCCAGCGAAACAGGGGTGATCAGCACCGGTGCAGATGAGATAGGGGACCTGGCCTGTCTGAGCTGCAGCGCGTCGGGGAGACTGCGCCGCTGCACGACGCTCACGTGGGGATAGTCGCGCAGCTCCGTGATGTCGAGAAGCTCACCTGACCGGGATCCGCCGCTCTCCTCGGGACCTGCTGCGAGCATGACTTCGGGAGTTGTTCGGCAATGGTGGGTCAGCTGCGCGAGAATCCAACGCAGGACGCTGAGCTGGTCTCGAGGTGGGCCCGAGAGTGCGGTGTGTTCAGCCGCGCGAAGTGTCAGCGCCGCCGCTGTGCAGACCGAGAGTTCCGGCAGGTCAACCGGCGGTCCAGTATCACCCGGGCAGTCCAGATCAGCATCGATTCTCGCCTCACCCACTGTCACGACGACGCCCTCGGCGTCCGTGGGGGTGAGCGAGCTCCGCGGGTGAGCCCGCGCTCGCAGGGCTCTGATGGAGCGTCCTGGTGGGGTCAGCAGGTCTCTGCGCTGCCGGGCCCATGCGGTGGCGGCCGCACGAACGGCCCGGCGGAAGCGCTGGCGCTGCCGGTGCGCGACGACGAGTGTGACCACAGCAAGGAGTGCAGAGGCGGCGCTGAACATCAGGAAGATCCACATTCCGGTGACGAGCACCAGCACGATCCCGACGATCAGCGGGGCCAAGGACATGAGCAGCGTCGTGCGGTGGCGTCCGGACGGTGGCTGTTCCGCGACGCTTGCGCGTGGCAGGGGCCAGATCGCTGCGGGGGCAGCCGCCGGCGCGTTCTGGACCAGCTCCACGCGCGACCCGCCGACGGAGACCGGGACCTCGATGGCGAGCAGCTGTGAAGCTGTCCCTGAGCGAGTCAGCTTCACCTGTGTCGCACTGACATGGATCGAAGCATGCACGGGCTCCAGACGAGGGTCATTGATCCGGATGTCTGCGGTGCCGCGATGCGCAGTGCCCCGCCCCAGCAGGTGGACACCTCGCGGGACCTTCACCATCCATCCGGAGTCCGGCCCGGCGCTGATGCACAGTCGCAGCGGTGACGGGTCCGACCTGGTTCGCTGCGCCGCATGGGCTCGGGGATGCAGCACCACGACCATTCCGTGATGGATCGAAGAGGAGTCCGCGGCGTGGTCCTTCAACGGCGTATGGTCCAGGACTGCGACCCAGGCGGGTCCGACTGGGCCGGCCAGGACCCCAGTGCGGGAAGAACAGTCGCTCCGGAAGCTCTGGACCCATGCGGACAGCGCTTCATCGATCTGCGCCCCCGAGGGGATGGCGGTGCCGTCGAGGACGATCCTCAGCTCGTGGACGTGCGCACCGCCCGCTGCGAGACGCATCAGGGTCCACAAGGACTCAGGAACGGACCCTGGCGCGTGGACGACTGTGAAGGCCAGGGTCATCGGTGCTGCCGTGGTCACGCGTGTCCCTCCTGATCCTCGGGTGCCGAGACGTCCGCGAGAGCGCTTCGCGGCGTCCGCTTTCCCTGAGGTTATGCCCCCCACGATTCGGCGGCCGCGGGCAGATGGCGAGCTGTGGAGAACCTGTGATCATCGCCTATTTTCCACAGGGTTTGAACAATCGCTGGTCAGTCACTGCGTAGCTGGCTATCGTGATCTCACCACACTGGAATCAGGGACGAGGCCGAGCCTGTGGATGCTTTGACGATCGTTGAAGATGAGGTGCGGGAACAGATCCGACACCGCGGGCTCGACCCTGCAGAGAATCCGCGCGGCGTGCGAGAGCTGGTCGAGGCCGCCGTCGTCGAGTACGACCGGCGGTCGATGGTGACCGCGTTGCCGCTGATCGGCCCCGTGGAGCAGGCGGTCAAGCATGTCGTCGATGCCGTCGCCGGCTTCGGGGAGCTTCAGCCGCTTCTTGATGACGCCTCGGTGGAGGAGGTCTGGGTCAACGGACCCAGCGCTGTGTTCGTGGCTCGCGCGGGCCGTTCCGAACTCACCTCGATCACATTGAGTGAATCCCGCATCCGGGACCTCGTGGAACGGATGCTCAAGAGTTCAGGACGCCGACTTGACCTGTCCTCACCGTTTGTCGACGCGACGCTGCCCGATGGGTCCCGTCTGCACGTCGTGATTCCGGACATCACCCGACGCCACTGGGCCGTCAATATCCGCAAGTTCATTGCGCGAGCCCATACGCTCGACGACCTGGTCCGCAACGGCTCCCTGACCGCAGCGGCCGCGGAGTTCCTGGCCGGGTGTGTGGACAGCGGAATGAATATCCTGGTGTCAGGCTCGACCCAGTCTGGAAAGACGACGCTGTTGAATTGCCTCTCGGCTGCGATCGGTCCGCGAGAGCGGGTCGTCACGGTGGAGGAGATCTTCGAGCTGCAGCTGCCGCTTCGCGATGTGGTCGGACTGCAGTGTCGCCAGTCCAACCTCGAGGGGGAGGGAGAGATCCCGCTCCGGCGGCTGGTGAAAGAGGCGCTGCGAATGCGCCCTGACCGGCTCATCGTCGGGGAGGTCCGGGAAGCCGAGAGCTTAGACATGCTGATCGCTCTGAACGCAGGACTTCCTGGGATGGCGACCGTGCATGCCAACAGCGCCCAAGACGCTGTCACCAAGATCTGCACCCTTCCGCTGCTGGCCGGTGAGAACATCTCGCGCAGCTTCATCCTGCCCACCGTCGCCTCCTGCTTCGACCTGGTCGTCCATTGCGTGCGCGAGCGGGACGGCAGCCGCCACGTAGGGCAGATCCTGGCCGTGGGGAGCCGGGTCGAGGCCGACACCATCGAGACGACCATGCTCTTCGACGCGCCGGAGGGTGAGCTGGAGGTCACGGAGTCTGCAGTCTTCGATCTGCCGAAGCTCTCACCGCAGCACCAGATCCGACTGGCCAGGACGGGGATGCTGGGATGAGTCTGCTGCTGGGATTGGGGCTCGGATTCGGACTGCTGCTGATCTACGCGTCCTTCTGGCCGCGTCCCTCCACCGCGGGTCGTCCCAACCGACCGCGTCGGCGGAGGCTGCGCAAGCTTCTCGATGAGGCCGGGCACCCCAGAATCCCGGTCACGGGGGTCCTCACCGCAGTCCTGGTCTGCGCCGTCGCAGCGTTTCTGGTCGTCCTGGTGCTCACCGCTGCGGTCCCGGTGGCGCTGTGTTTCGCGTTCTTCGCCGGGATGGTCCCGGTCCTGGCGCTGCGCTGGCAGGCCGGGAAGCGTCGCGCACTGCTGCGACACATCTGGCCTGATGCGGTGGATCATCTGCGCTCGGCGGTCAGGTCGGGGATGTCGCTGCCTGAGGGGCTGATTCAACTCGGCACCTCAGGTCCAGAGCCGCTGCGTGAACCGTTTGTGGAGTTCGCCAAGGACTACCGCGCGGGACAGACCCTCGGTGTCGCGCTGGAGAGGCTGAAGCTGCGTCTCGCCGATCCGGTGGGGGACCGGATCGTGGCGGCGCTCCTGATCACTCGCGAGGTGGGTGGTTCTGACCTGGGCCGGCTGTTGAGCACCTTGGCGGAGTTCCTGCGCGAGAACGCCAGGACGCGAAGCGAACTTGAGGCGCGGCAATCCTGGACGGTCAACGCCGCCAAGCTCGCGGTAGCCGCTCCTTGGATCGTGGTTCTGCTGCTCTCGTTGCAGCGGGATGCCGCCGAGGCATACCGAGGCGCCACCGGCATGCTTGTGCTTGGTGCCGGACTCCTCGTGTCCCTGGTGTGCTATCGACTCATGCTGCGCATCGGCGCTTTGCCGCGGGAAGTACGGGTGCTGGCGTGAATGAGGCGGTCATCGGATGGGCAATGATCTGTGGGCTGGTCCTGGGACTTGGCCTGGTCATCATCCTGCGAGCGCTGCCGGTGAACAATCAGCCCAGCTTCTCAGCACGGGTGGCTCCCTACCTGCGTTCCACGGACTCGCGGTTCGCCCTCTCCGATTCTGGTGCCGAGCACACCATGCCCCTGGGAGTACTGGCGAAGATCCTCACCCCGGTGCTGCACCAGGCGGCACGCCAATTCGATCGGTTCAGTCTCGACACCCAACAGCTTGGTCACCGGTTGGGACAGGCGAACTCACGACTCGGTCCTAATGACTACCGCCTTCAGCAGCTCGGCTTCGGAGTCCTCGGCGCCCTGCTGGGAACCGGGCTCAGTCTGCTCGGCGTCTGGGCAGGCAGCCTCAACGGGTTCTCCGCCGCGGTCATCGTGCTCGGGCTTGCAGGATTGGGCGTGGCCCTGCGTGACAACCTGCTCACCAGCCAGATTCGGCGCCGACAGGCGCGCATGCTCACAGAGTTTCCCACCATCGCAGAGATGATCGCGTTGGCGGTCAGCGCCGGTGAGGGGGCTCCCGGTGCGTTCTCCCGCGTGGGAAGGCTGGCGCGCGGAGAGCTGGCCCTCGAGCTGACCCGGGTGCTGCACCAGACCCAAGCCGGCACCAGCTTCTCGACAGCGTTGAAACAGATGTCCACCCGGGTGGGGTCGGCGCCGATCTCCCGGTTCCTCGAGGGCATCATCGTGGCGATGGAGCGCGGCACGCCCCTGGCCGAGGTCATGCACGCCCAGGCTCAGGACGTCCGCGAACTCGCTCGTCGCGAACTGATCGAAACGGCGGGGAAGAAGGAGATCGGGATGCTGGTCGCAATGGTGTGATGTTGCTACTTTTAAGCCGCGGGCCCGACGTAGGCGAATCGATTGAGCAGCATCTTCGTGATTCCGCGCGACCACACGCTAGCCACGATGAGCTCGGAAACTCACTCGCCCTTCTCGGCCTGTTCGAGCAGGGGTATGTAAAGGGGAGGGAACCCAGCACGAACAATCGTGTCAGACAGATACTGCCGAATATACGGATAGACCATGCTTATGCCCTGCGTTCGAGCAAACCCCTCGGCGCGGTCAACGTCCATGAAGTGTTTGTGATGCTCGGCTATCGCGATCTGGGCCTGGTACGTGACCTCGACAGTACCAATTGGCCGATCGCCACTTTTGGGCTTGGAATCAGGTGAGTCCCCGACGACAAATATCTCGAGCTTTGTCTCCACGTCAACGCTGAGGACGGAAGGATCTTCCGCCCATTCGGGTGTGGTGTGCAGGTCGAGACTGTAAGTGAGACCCCCAGACACCTGACGCTTGGAAAGCGTGAAAGCTGTCGTGGATTTTTGAAGAAAAACTCCGATTACCGTCGAGTCGAGGCCATTCTCGGGCGCTACTTCTGTCTGCATAAGGTCGTCGGTTCCTCTCAAATACCTCTTAGAGGCTGATCGACAGTCACATGTACTGGTATGCGGGAATGCTTTCCTCTGGCCAGCGACCGTGGATGTGGACCCGTCGGCCCTTCCGATGGTCCTCCAACGAGATCACCTCCGCCAAGTCCCGCGAGACGACCGCCGGCTCAACCTGGTAGCGGACCATCGCTCCGACTGCGAGCGCGTAACGACGAATAGTGGACAGCTTTAGGTCATTGCCGAGTCTTTCAACGGCGGAGACGGTCGGCTGCGTGACACCCATGCTGTCGGCAACGTCCTGCTGGCTCAGCCCGGCGCGTACGCGCGCGCTAACGAGCTTCTCGATGAAGTCGTAGTGCTCCTCGGCGAGCTCTGCAGCGAGCTTCGTTTTGGGGTCCTCGGGGTCAATCCCAAGGAGGCTTTCTAGGGTGTCCATAGACTGCAATCTATGTAGCACGACCGCGCGGTGTCAACTAACCGTGCCCCAACCCCAGTGTCGGCAACTCTCGCGGTCGTAGCGTGCCGCGCCCACCGCGATCTCCGAGTCCTGTTCATCAGTGATTTCCTGTCCAGTTTTCCCCTGCACCTCTTTTGAGTAGGCCTTCACGGCGACCAGCAAGGAGGGGAACTCTGCAGGCTCTGCGTGGTATTGACGCAATAGCCAGCTTCCTACTTGAAGTCGCAACTCCCAAAGGTGGGGCTCTGTTCTGACGCTGTCGAGATCGTGTCGACTCCGTGTGTCACGCTTAGTCGTTGCTTGCCCCAAGCAGGCTCTCTCTTGCAGCTTCTTGAACTCCTGGTAGCGCATCAACGTCTCGTCCCTCGTCGAGCTCTGAATCGCCGCGCTGAGCTCTTCGTCAACGATGGCCAGAATTTCTCCCGAGGCAAGCTGGACGTTCAACCGGTGCATTTCGTACTGGCGACCTGGCGTTACACATCTCGAAACGCTCGTCTGTACATCAGTCATTGATCCGCCCGTCGAATCGGGATCTCATACCTAAAGTCGCCATGGATCCGATCCTAGCTTCCTTCGCCAACCTCACAAGGCTGATGCACAATCCACTTCTTGGGGTGGGGCGCGGCGCTGGCCGGGTCTCAGCAGCCCGAAAAAGGAGAATGAGACCGCTCTCCGACCATCGCTCCCCGAACCCTTCCGCGCGGCCCCGAAACAAGAACCGCCGGCCAGGATGCGGGGTGACGTTGACGCCGCGCCCTGGTCTAGTCGCCGCCCTCCTGGGTAAGGTTCATCGGCGTGATCAGCTCATCGGTGTCCGGGATGTGCGGCAGATTCAGCAAGTCCCGGCCCTCCGCCCTCGTCATCACCGGGGCCCCGGTGAGCACCTGCGCCGTGCGGGCTTTTTCCAAGAAGGTGCCGGCAACCATCCCGTCCCGGTCAAGCTTCAAAGCGACCCCGTCCCGGGTGTCTAGGTGGGGAAGCAGCTGCGAATTGAACGCCTGCTCGAGCTCCACACACCACGGACCCAGCACGGCACCGTAGAGCGTCTCCCGGTAGGCATTCAGCCCCGCGAACTTCCCGGCCCGGATTCCCAGCATCTCCGGCGGTACCCCGAAGAACGTCGCGACCTCCACGTCGGTCAGCCGTCGCCCCTCGATGTCCTGCGCGTCCAAAGGGGTCAGGCCGGTCATCGGCTGGTACTCCATCCCGTTCTCCAAGATCGGGGTGCCGCCAGCCTTCTCACCGCTGGCCCAAGACCGCCATGCCTCCACAAACGCCTGCTTCTGCTCGGCATCCCACCGTTTAGCGTCCGCCGGCCGTGTCAGCAGGCCGCTCATCTTCGGGCTGTTCTCCCACAGCCGGGACCTCCACTGCACGGACCGCTGCGCCTCGTCGAGAATCGCGGCCAAAGTGTGCAGCGGCGACACCCCGCCGGCGGTGTCCGGGTGCCACCCGTAAAGCAGCACCTTGGGTATATCGGTCACGTCCACCGACTCGCCGTTCTCGTGGACGCGGACTTCCCGCACGACTCCGAAGGCGTCAGAGCGAATCTCGAACATGTGCGGCGGGACCCGTCGCAGTTCCCCGTGGACGTAGATCACGAGGGCGGCGTCGTAGAGCAGCCGGTCGATCATCACGTTCCGCCACAGCATGTACGAGGTCATCAGCGGGTGCGGCTTCTTTAGCACCCGGTACGCGTCGCCGTCCCGGATCGTCCTGGTGTCATTGTCCGCGCGCTGCTGCAGGAGGACCATCGGGGTTGACGCCGCCTGGGTGGCGAGGAAGTCCACTACCTTCCGCACCGACGGCTGGGACGCCCAGATGTGCGCCGGGGTGCGGGGCCGGCACCTTCCCGGCCCGCCCGGCCCCGTGGTGTCCACGGCACGGAAACAGTCAGTGAACCCCGGCCCGGACCCCGTGCTGGTGGTGCCGGTACTTTTCGCGGTGCCGGGCTCGGCGTCCTTCGACACTGCAGGCTTGATAATCATGGCTGCTCTCCTTCTCCCTCTTCCTCTCTCAAACGATCAGACGGGGCCAGGGTCCCCGCCGGTGTTGGTCGTTACCACCGGCGGGGACCCCGGCTCAATCAGGCGGCAGTCAGGGTGGCGACCGTGTAGGTCTTGAGGCTGGAAATTTCCAGGCCGAGACGAAGCTCGTCACGGAAACGGACCTCATTGGTGCGAAACAGGTCGCGCACCTCCGGGGCCTCGGCGGTGCCTACGTTCGCGGTCGACGCGTCCCAGGTGAGCTGGTGCGAAGCCCGGTGCAGCAGGGTCACCGTGGAAAGGTCCCCGACGATCGCTTCCCCGCGCGGCATGTTCGCCGGGGTCACCACTGGCAGCCCCCACAGGCGCTGGTTCACCCGGTCCACCGGTGCACCGGCGAACTGGAAGTTCTGGTCCGCGTCCAGCGACACTTCCAGCTCCTCGAAGTCCTTCGGTGCCATCACCACATGGGTCGGCTCGACCCCAATGGCTTCGAGGTCACCGATGGCGGCGCGGATAGTCCGCAGCGCCGACACCGCGTAGGGCGTCTGCTGCACCCCGCTGGTGTTCAGGAGGCCGGTGACGGTGTCCCCGTTCTCGTCCGTCCCGCCGTGGAGGATGAACTCGGCTGCGGCCTCGTCCACTCCGTAGGCGAGCTCGCTGGTGAGGAACTGCTGCAGCCCGTCATAGTCAGCGAGCCACTGCAGACGGACCGGTTCGGTCAGGGCCGCGATCGTCGCGATTGACCAGCTTGCTGGGCTGAGCCCAAACCGGGAAATAGGCTTCAGTGTCCCGCCGGCCACGGTCGCCGCCTGGTTGTCTCGTTCGGTCTGGCGCAGGTACTGCCCGCCCGCCCCATTGACCTGCCGGGTGCCCAGCGCGGCGGCGAGGCTGAACCGCTGGCGGGGATCCTCGATAATCCGACCATCGAACTCCGCGGTGATCGCGCCCTGGGGGATGAGCTGCTTCGCGACAGCGGGTCCGCCGATGAGTGGGGCGGCGGCGTCGAATGCGCGCATCACACCATCGGAGAAGTGGCGGGCCTTCTCGGCGACGCCGTACCGGGTGCCGGCCTTCAGTGCCGCATTGCGGCCCGTACCGCTCCAGTCCTTGTGCTGGTCGTTCTCCCGCAGCTCGGAGCCGTCCATAGCCGCTTGCAGGTCCCGGGACGCCTTGTCCTGCTTCGCGATCGTGGCCTGGAGGCCGGTCACCTCGGCGGCGAGCTCGACCGCGCGGCTGGCGTCCTTCTCGGAGAACTCACCGCCGGTGATGGACTTCTGTCGGAGCTTCGCGCCCTCGCTCATCAGAGCAGCCAGTTTCTCTCTGGGATTCATGATGTTGTCTTTCTGTGTGAATCGGATAGGGGATAGCGGGGACGCTGCTACAAGCTTGCCGGGATTCGGTCGACTATGTGGCGAAACTCAGTGCTGATCGACTTCGACCCGAATTTTCTTGCGGGTTCCCTGATTCCGGGACTTGATAAGGTATGGCGACAGGCTGGGATACAAGGGAGGCATGATGGTTGAGGAAGAGCTGCCCGAGGTAGGGGACTTTGTTGATCCAGGCCCAACCGATGGACTTCTGATCGGGCAAGCCAGGGTCGACTACTTTGGTCTTGATGCATTGGCAGAACGCGCGCGACAGAATCCGGGACAGCCCATGCTTGCGGCAAAGAAAATTCCTTTCCGGGTAGCGAAGACCATCTCAGCTCGACGGCGTGACCCTTACTTCACAGAAGACGGCATCGTGAAAGTCACCCGTCGCTCTACCGGCGAGAAGAACGAGGACGGCGAGAAGTTGGTTAACCTCTGGTTTACGTATGAGCCGTTCCCACCGCGATGAGAGACAGTCGTCATCCGGCGAATGGGTGATTATTCGTCGCCCGGGAAGCTCACTCGAGGGAGAACCTAAGGGGCCCTCGCTATATTGAGACTTTTTGCGGGGGACCCCGGCTGCGCGCCCCCGTCCGCTTGCCCCTAGCTTTTTCGACCCCCCTACCCCCTCGAACGGCCCGGCATGCCAGGACTGGCGCAGGATGGGCGTTCTCGCGTCCTGGCCGCGCTTCCAGGCGTGAGGGTGCTCGTGCCGTGTGCGCGGCTGTCACGCGGGCTGGCAGCCGACCACCGTTTTTGATGTTCATGCGGCCTCTTTTTCGCGTTGTGCGCGGCGTCGTTGGGCCTTGCGATCGGTGGGTGTGGTTCCGCCCCAGACACCGTTGGGTTCGTTGACGGCGAGGGCGAAGTCTCGGCATTCGGCGAGGACTGAGCAGCCTCGGCATAGTGCCGCTGCGCGTTGCTGCTGGCGTGGGTTCTCGCTCAGCCATTCGCTGCTGTTTCTGCAGGGTGTGATGGCTCCGTCCATGGCGGCGACGAGCTGGGGCCAGGTGTGGTGGTTGACGGCGAGGTCTGGTGGTCGGCGTGGATCGGTGCGCGCCATGGTGGTTCTCCTTGGTCTAGTCGGTGTCGTCGTGGGGTGGTGTGGTGTGGAGGCTTGCGACGAGGGTGCGGAGGTCTCCGAGCTCGATGCGAGGTGGCGGCACTCCTGGTCGTCTCGGCGGGGATTCCGTCCGGGTTGTGTTCTGCTGTGCAGCTGTCTCCGCTCGGGTGGTGTCTGGTGCGTCGTCGTGGTGTCCCATTGGCCTGCCCTTCGTCGCCTGTTTGGTGTCGCTTTCGCGGGGTGGTGTCGGTCAGCCTTGGTCGGTCGTGCTCCGAGGGAGGACCGCCAGGGGCAGGTGGTTGGTGGCCCATTCGCCCGCGAGGCGGATGCCTTCGAGGGGGGCGTCGAGGGTCTCGGTTTCCTCGGTGGTCTCTTCGGCGCGTTTGATGCGGAAATGGCCGGCGAAGATGGTGATGCGGATGAGCTCTCCACGCCCGGGGGTGAAGCCGAGCAGCTCGACGCCGTGTGCGTGCTTCGCGGCGCGGATGCGGGCGATGGGCCGGTACGACTGGATGGTGTCTAGGGCGTCGAGTCCGTATCCGTCGACGACGCTGATGGTGATTTCGTCGAGCTGTCGCGCGACGTCGATGGTCAGTACTTCGTCGCTGATGTGAATTTTTCGCAGTGGGCCTGGGGTGATCGTTACTTCGGTCATGGCGGTTCTCCTTGTTGTGGTGGTGATTTCTAGGTGTTGTTGCGAGGCTGGGAACACTTGTCACACTTGTTCCCAGTCATTTCTCATGCGCGCGCGTGAAGGAATCTCTGGGAAATGCTGTGACATGTGTTCCCGCCCTGGTCAGCCGTCATCGTGGACGTCTGCGGCCAGCCCGATTCCTTGCCATCCGCGCCCCCTCCCACTGGATTCGGTTACGCCGTCGAGTGCTCGCACCTGGGGTGTCATCACGCGGGAGCCGAACTGGGGTTCCCGGTTCTCTTTGGCCCAGGTGTTGTAGGCGTCGAGTAGCGCGGCGCGGGTGATGCTGGCTGCGGGGTTCCTGATGCAGCGCTCTTCGATGAACCGGGCGAGGGGGTCGTTCTCGCCGTGGTATTCCTCGGTGCGGGCCAGGACGGACGCCGGGGTGCGCAGCTTCCCCGCTGTCTGGTAGGCGAGGAGGCCTCGGATTGCCCAGGCGAGGGCGGCGTCGATCTCTGTTTGGAGGCGCTCTTCGAGGGTGGTGTCCTCGCGGCCTGCGAAGGAAACGGTGAAGGGTACGACTCTGATCCTGGCCCATGCGGCTGCGGCGTCGGCGGGGATGGTCGGCAGGTCGTTGGTGAGCATGAATAGCGAGTGCGAGGGGTTGAACTCGACGTAGTCCTGGCCCATGTGTTTCGCCGTGATCGGGTCCCCGCCGGTGAGACGCTTCATCACGGATTCGTCCATTTTCACGCCTCGGTTGAGCTCGGACATGCTCACGAATCGTGCCCCGCGTAGCCGCATGAGCCCGGACAGTTCGCCGGCGCTCTTCTTGTCCCCGTGGCGGCTCGCGACGAGCATGTCGCTGGGTGCGGTGGTCGCGTAGTCCGCGAGCGCGTGGCTCATGGTGTTCGCGAAGACGCCTTTGCCGTTTCGGCCCGTGCCGGTCGCGATGAGTAGCAGGTGCTCGATGGTCCTGCCGATGAGGCTGAGCCCGAGGTACTGCTGCAGGTAGTCGCGGCTTTCGGTGTCGGGCAGGCTGGTCTCGAGGAAGTGCTCCCAGGTCGGGCCGGCGGCGTCCGGATGGTAGGCGGCCCTGGTGATCTTCGTGATCCTGTCTGCCGGGTCGTGAGGTTTCAGCTCATGGGTCCGCAGGTCGAGGGTGCCGTTGGCGCAGTTGAGCAGGTAGGGGTCGACGTCGGTCTCGGTGACGGCGATGCGCTTGTCGCGGGATGCGAGGGCGAGGACTCCGGCGCTGCCGTTGGCGGTCATGGCGGAGGTGACGTCGGTGCGGAGGTCCCGGTCACTCATGGCTTCGGCCCATGATGCTTCGAGGACTTCGCGGAGCGCCTGATAGGCGTGGACCTCACGAGGGTCTGGTGCCCAGCGTGTGCCGTCCCAGTGGTGCCAGCCGCTGCCGATGACGTAGGTGATCCTGCCGGCGGTGTGGGTGGCGTAGCGGGCTGCTATGCGCTGTTGACGGCTGAGTCCGTGGTCTTGCCAGTCGTGCGGGGTGGGCGTCGCGGTCTGCGCTTCGTCGGTACGGGCGCGGACACGAGCTCTTATCTTTTCGAGCTGCCGAGCGGTATTCTTGTGAGTGTCGGATTCATTTTTCTGGGAACGCCCTCGGCCTGCCGCCGGGGGTGTTTCGCTGTGCGGGCTCATTTCGATGCCACCGCCCGTGCGCCGTGGAGGGCGGCGGCGATCGTGTCGAGCTGCTCTCGCGTGAGGGGCGGCCAATCCGCGACTGATTGGCGGACGTGGTCTTCTAACCGGGCCGCCTTGAGGCGTTGCCGGGCTTCGACCAGTTCAGGATCATCTGCTGGGCGGGATCGTGTGAGGGACGCAACGCGTGCGCGTTCCGAGGTCCATGAGGGCATCTGAGGCTCCAGAGCACTAGTAATCTAGTGCCCTCCCAAGGACTTCGGGCGGGGTTGTATTCGAGGTAGCCGCCAACCTCAGAAGCGATGCTCGGCGTCCGCATGGGCCGCCTGCTCCGAAACGTCCTAAGACGTTGCTTTTAGATGCTAGCACCTACCAGGCAATAGATGCATTGTCTAAAGCAGTGACTTTAGGTGCTCGAGTCCGATTCGCTGGATACCGGCTGCGAGCAGTGTGTCGAACCGTTCGTAGAGGCGAGGGATGTTCTCGCTACTCACGGGCAGATGGTTCCGACACTGGTCATGACTGCATCGCAGAATGTATCTGCCACGGTCGACGCGGACCGGCAGCCGTGTCAGGCGGCGAGCGCGCGAACTGCGCTTCGCAGGAGCATCCCCGCCACGGTCCGCCCTGGATGGGGCTGGGGCCAGCGGTGTCGAATCCTTGGGGGTTTCCACCCATTCGCCGTCACGCCTATAGAACACACCTGCATTCGCGCTCTCGTGGGAACGTGATTTAGTTCCATCGCAGTAAACAAAAATCATTTCCTTCATCTGGATAGGTTCTAGTCTCATCAGCTGGTTGCCTTCCTGGGCAGTATCTCGATGGTGTCCGCGCTGAAACTGTGGCCCTTCCCCATGGGGAGTATCCGAACCTGCATGAGTGCCTCAATGATCTGCCTCTTCGCGATGACCGGCAACGCCAGCCACCCGGCCTCGATATCGTCTGTGCCGAGGACCGCGCCCAGGGGGTCCAGGGTGTCTGCGGCGTCGATCCGCGCCTCGTAGTCGCGCAGCTCAGTGGTGAGCTTCCCTGACTGTTCCCGGACCGCCCCAGGTGAGAGTAGACCTTCTCCGAGTAGCGCGGCGAGGGTGTCCCGGCGCTCGCGGATGGCGGCGGCTTTGGCGCGGAGTTCGGTGACGTTGCTGTCGGGGTTGAAGAGGGCGGCTGCGTCTGGCCGGGATAGGACTCCAATGACTGCGGCTTCGACGACGGCGTCGACCTGCTCGAGGCCCCGGCTGAGGCAGTAGCCGCCCATGCACCGGTAAATCATCCGGCTGTGCCCGTTCTTCGTCGGACTGGGTGAGGCGTACATCGGTTTCCCGCATTTCCCGCACGCCGCGATACCTGAGAGGAGGTACTTAATGGAGAGGTCGTTGGGGGCGGTCTTGCGGCGTGGATCGGTGAGTTTCGCTTCGAGCTCGGGGAGCTGCTCTGGGTCGAGGATCGCCGGCCAGGACCCGTCCCCGAGGTCCTCGCCGTTGTAGATCCGTCGCCCGATGTATCGGGGGTTGATCAGCAGCCGCCGAACCTGGGTGACACCCCAGGGGTTCCCGGCCGTGGTGGTCAGTCCGAGGCTGTTCCAATGCCGGGCGACGGCGGTGATCGTGGAGCCGGCGAGGACCATCCGTGCCCCTTCTCGGATCGCCGCTGCCTCGTCCTCCACGATCGTGACCTCACAGTTGTGGCGCTGGTAGCCGAAGGGCCGGCGGGTCCAGAAGGTCTCACCGCGGCGGGCTCGCTGCTCGTTGGCGGACCGCTGGCGGGCTCCCTTGTGTTGGACCTCCATGGCCGCGATCGCGGTCAGGATGGTCGCGACGGCGACGCCCGTGGGGTCGCCGAGGTCGAGGCTCACACCATGGACGCTGGCGATGTTGGTCCGGTGGTCTTTCCCGGCTTCGATGACCCGGGTGAGGTCGCGGACGTTGCGGGTGAGCCGGTCCAGGTGCCAGACGATGAGCGTGTGGACCTTCCCGGCCTGCATGTCGGTGACGAGCCGGTTGAACTCGGGGCGCTCCTTACCGCTGCTCGCGGACCGGTCGTTGTCCTTGTAAATGGTGAGGTCGTCGAGCCCTTTGGCCTCGGCGAGCTTCGTGCACGCGAGCTCCTGGCGATCGATCGCGGCCCAGTTCCCTGTCTTGTCCTGCGACTGACGCAGGTAGATAGCAGTCCTCATGGAAAGAATAGTAACTGTTAACCACTCTGGTGCCGCTGGTGTTCGGCGTGCTGCCGCTGACGGTGCTCTTCGCGATCTACCCGGGTCTCTCGCTGCTGGAGATCGGCATCTGAACCACCGCTCACAACACAACCACACCACCGGAGAAGGGGAAGAACATGCCGCACACGGAAAGACTCGTCCACCAGGCGGCCTGCGCCGCGGTCTGTTTGAAAGAGGAGGAGCGCGGTGATGTGCCGGGCTGGGTGATGATCACCTTGATGAGCGCCGTGCTGGTGGCCGGGCTGCTCGCGATCGCTCAGCCAGCCCTGCAGGGACTGTTCAACGATGCCATCAATCAGGTCTCGCGCTGACCCGCACCGGGCCCATCGATTCGCGCGCATCCGGTCGGCGGGGAAGGACAGGGGTGCCGCCACCGCTGAATTCACCATGGTCTCCGCGCTCCTGGTCCTGCTGAGCTTCGCGCTCCTCCAGCTGACCCTCATGGTGCACGTGCGCAACACCCTGATCGACGCGGCGTCCACGGGGGCTCGCTTCGGCGTGCTGGAGGACCGCACCGCCGGGGACGGGGTCCAGCGCACCCGGACTCTGATCGAGTCCTCGATCTCCTCCCGATACGCCCAGGACGTGGGCTATGAGTACCTGGCCCAACCGGAGGGCCAGACCCTTCAGATCACGGTCCAGGCTCAGGTCCCGGTATTGGGGCTGTTTCCGGGGGTCGGCAGCCTCGAGGTGACGGGCAGCGCGTATGACTTTGACTGAGCGGCTGACCCAGCGGCTGCGGCAGGGCCAGGATGAGTCAGGTTCCACACTGGTCGAATTCATCATGCTCGCCGTGCTGGTGCTGATTCCGGTCATCTATCTCATCCTCGGCGTCGCGACCGTCCAGGCCGCGGCCTACGCGAGCCTTGGCGCTTCCGATCAGGCTGCCCGGATGTACGTCCTCGGAGGGGAGGACCTCGGCGCGGGGGAACGGGCAGCACGAAGCCAGGCTGCGGCGTCGGCGGCGCTCGCCGACTTCGGGATCAGCACCGAGCAGGCGGAGATCACCATGTCCTGCCCCAAGGGTGGCTGCGAGGATGACGGCGACGTGGTCGCCTTCACCGTGGAAGTCCGGGTACCGGTGCCGCTGATCCCGGACCTCGGTGGCTGGCGCTCCACCTTGGTCACCGTCTCCTCCACCTCAGCGCAGGTCCAGGCGGGTTGAGATGCACGCGACACGGACCCTGCTCCCGACTCGGCTCCCGCAGAGAGGCGCGACCAAGGCGGCGCTGCGGCGGCTGCAGACTGAGGACGCGGGACAGTCCAGCGTCCTGATCCTGGGGATGCTGCTGGTGGTGCTGCTGCTCGTCGCCGTGATGGCAGGCGCCACGGCGGTCAATCTGGAGGCGCGCAAGCTGCTCTCCGCCGCCGATGGTGCCGCCTCGGCCGCCGCCCAGGCCGCAGAACAGGGCGCCTCCGGGCCGACCCCGCGGGTCAGCAGCGACCAGGTGCGCGCCCAGGCGCAGAACTACCTCACCGTCTCCGGCGCCCACGGCCGGTTCGATGACCTGGTCGTGTCGCGGACCTGGGTCACCGATGCGGGGGAGACGGCGCACGTGGAACTGGCCGCCGTCGTCGACCTGCCGATGGTCTCGGTGATCCTGCCGGCTCAGGTCCCGATCAGCGTGGAGTCCCACGCTCGAGTGAGCCTCAACCGATGAGCGGCCCACTCTTCCCGCCGGGATCAGCAGGCGCGACGATAGTCCTCTCCGACGAATCAACTCCGGGCAGGGGCCCCTGACATGGACACCACATTGACCGAGCGGTATGTCACCGCCGCCACCAGACACCTGGCTCCGAAGGTGCGCGAGGAATCCCGGACCGACCTGGAGCAGTCCATCGCCGAGGCGATCGCCAGCCGGGTCAGCATGGGAGAGGAACCGGCTGCGGCCGAACGCGCCACGCTGATCGACCTGGGTGACCCAGCCGTCCTGGCCGCCGGCTACTCGCACCAGCCGCTGAACCTGATCGGACCGCCCTACTACCTGACCTGGTGGCGCCTGCTCAGGAAGCTGCTCGCGATCGTACCGATCTGTGCGGCCGGCGGCGTCGCGCTCGGACAGACCCTCGACGGCGCCGATATCGGCGAGATCCTCAGCGCCTCGATCACCGTGGGGCTCTCACTGATCGTGCATCTCTGCTTCTGGGTCACCCTGGTCTTCTTCATCATCGAGCGATCCGGTGTCGAGATCGACACCGGCTGGGACCCCGAAGAACTCCCCGTGCCGGGGGCGGACAGCGCGAAATCCGAGCTCATCGCCACCCTGGTCTTCCTCGGGCTGGCCGCCGGTGCGGTGCTGTGGGACCGATTCGGCGGCTCCATGCGGGTCGACGGCGAGACCATGCCGATCCTCAACACCGCCCTCTGGCCGTGGCTGCTGGTGCTGATCGGGCTGCACGCGGTCTTCGCGGTGGTCCTTCAGCGGCGTGGCCGGTGGGATGCGGGTCTCGCGGTCGCCAACACCGTGCTCGCGGTGGTGTTCGTGAGTCTGATCCTGAACCTGCTGGTGCGCGGGGCCCTGGTGAGCCCGGAGTTCCTCGACTCCGGGGTGTTCGAAGCCGAGACGCTGCGCATCCTGGGGATCCTGCTCGGCTTCGGGGTCGTCGCGCTCTGGGGATGGTCCATCCTCGACGGCTGGCTCAAGCGCCGCCGAGATGCCCGCTGAGACCTGGCCCGACGCCGGGTCCCTCTGCCCGGCACCTTCGCGTCAGTCCCTTCCTCGATGGGGTGAAGATCAGCGCGAGCATGCCCCCGGGTGAGTCTCAACCGGTGAATCCCCAGACGACGGTACTGTAGTGCTGTTATGGCTGAGACAGATTTCCCCACCGCACTTCGTGACCTGCGCAATACGCTGCGCCGTATCACGGAGGTCACCGACGTTGAAAAGCTCAAGGCGCAGGTCGTCGAGCTCAGTGATATGGCCGTCGCGCCGGACCTCTGGGACGACCAGGCCAACGCGCAGAGGGTCACCTCTCAGCTGAGTCACCGACAGACCGAGCTGGAGCGCCTTGAGCGGCTCGAGACCCGGATCGACGACGTCGAGATGATGGTCGAGATGGCCAAGGAGGAGGGCGACGACGAGGTCCTCGACGACGCCGTCCGTGAGGTCGCCTCCATCCACAAGGCGCTGGAGTCCCTGGAGATCACGACCCTGCTGTCCGGGGAGTACGACGAGTACGACGCCGTGATGACCATCCGCTCCGGAGCCGGCGGCGTGGACGCCGCGGACTTCGCCGAGATGCTGCTGCGCATGTACACCCGCTGGGCCGAGCGCCGCGGCTGGAACGTCAAGGTGCTCGACACCTCCTACGCCGAGGAGGCCGGACTGAAGTCCGCCACCATCGAGATCAACGCGCCCTACGCGTTCGGCACCCTTTCGGTCGAGGCCGGCACCCACCGGCTGGTCCGGATCAGCCCCTTCGACAACCAGGGCCGCCGACAGACCTCCTTCGCCGCGGTCGAGATCATCCCGCTGCTCGAAGGCACCGAGAGCATCGACATCGACGAGAACGACCTCAAGATCGACGTCTTCCGCTCCTCCGGGCCCGGCGGACAGTCGGTGAACACCACCGACTCGGCCGTGCGCATCACCCACCTTCCCACCGGCACCGTGGTCTCGATGCAGAACGAGAAGTCCCAGATCCAGAACCGCGCCGCCGCGATGCGCGTGCTGCAGTCCCGGCTGCTGGTGCTGAAGAAGGCCGAGGAGTCCGCCGAGAAGAAGGCGCTCGCCGGAGACATCAAGGCCTCCTGGGGCGACCAGATCCGCTCCTACGTGCTGCACCCGTACCAGATGGTCAAGGACCTGCGCACCGAGCACGAGGTCGGCAACACCCAGGCCGTGCTCGACGGAGACATCGACGGCTTCATCGACACCGGCATCCGCTGGCGCAACGAGACTGCGGCCGAGGACGACTGATCCATGATCCGATTCGAACAGGTCACCCGTCGTTACGAGGCAGACGGGCGACCGGCGCTCGATGACGTCACCGTGGAGTTCTACCGCGAAGACTTCGCCTTCCTGATCGGCGCCTCCGGCTCCGGCAAGTCCACCCTGCTGCGGATGATCCTGCGCGAGGGCCTGCCCCAGCGCGGCAAGGTCACCGTGGCCGGGCAGAACCTCGGGCTGATGCTCGACCGCCGGGTCCCCGATTTCCGACGCAGCATCGGCATGGTCTTCCAGGACTTCCGCCTGCTGCCGGACAAGACCGTGTTCGACAACGTCGCCTTCGCCATGCGGGTGTTGGGCGCCAAACGCAGCGCGATCCGCAAACGCGTCACCAAGGTCCTGGAGAAGGTCGACCTCGCTCACCTCGCGAAGCGCTACCCGCATGAGATCTCCGGAGGTGAGCAGCAGCGCGCCGCCATCGCCCGCGCCATCGTCAACGACCCCGCGATCCTGCTCGCCGACGAGCCCACCGGCAACCTCGACCCGCGCGCCTCCGCCGAGGTCATGAAGGTCCTGCGCTGGATCAACGCTTCCGGCACCACCGTCATCATGGCCACCCACGACCGCGCCATCGTCGACCAGGCCAACAGCCGGGTGGTGCAGCTGCACCACGGCCGGGTGGTCCGCGACGAGTCCCACGGCTCCTACGACCCGCCCGAAGGCTCCGAGGCCTGGGATGTGCTCGCCCAGGAGGAGGGCGAATCAGGGCTGCGCGCCCACGATCCGGCCCCGCTCAAGACCGGGATGGTTCCCGCCGTGGTCGGCAGCGACACCGGCACCGCGGAAGACCACTTGGCGGACAGTGACTTCGGTGACGGCGGCACCCAGGAACACGGCACCCAGGAACACGACACCCAGGAACACCACACCTGGGAGCCCGACGCGCAAGACCACCATTTCGTGGAATCGCGTGATGACGCCATCGATCACGTCGGTGATCACCCCCAGGACCAGGTGATGGCTCCAGGCGAGGACCCCTCCGTGCTCGCCTACGACGAAGATCCGGTGCTCCAGGAGACCGCCCCGCTGGCATACACCGATGAGCTCACCGAACTGGACCTCGACGACGACGCCCCCGCGGCTCCCGCGGGCGATGACAGCGAACAGGGCCTCCACGACGCGCCGATCAACGATGAGCCCGTCGCCCACGATCCCTTCGAGCACGAGCACGAGCACGAGCACGACTTCGACGGCGAGGGTTCCGCGCACGAAGAAGAGGCAGGCTTCAGGGTCACCTGGCCCGAGCATCTCCGCCACGACGCTCACGGCCATGACGTCCAGGAGCCCCACGGGGACTTCAACGGCACCGAGATGCCCGACCTCGAACAGGACGGCTACACCGAGACCGAGGACGATCTCGAGGACGATTTCGTGACGGAACCAGCGGACGAACCAGCGGGTTACGGTCCACGCGAGGATCAGACCGAACTTCGGGCTGATCATCAGGACGCACACGCACTTCAGTCGGTCGAGCCGACCCTGGAGGAACCGATCACGGGCGAGATTCCTGCCGCGACCGGGCCTTCCGTCGAGCCGCCCCGCGAACCTGACCAGCCCCGGCCGCCGTCGGCCCCGATGTTCGACGGCGAGCCGCTCGCACCGCTGGCTCCGGCGACTCCGCCGCCCGCGCGGCCCCGGTTGTCCTGGCTGGCGCGCGCCGACGACGACGCCCCGCAGCCGCCCTCCGCCCAGCCGCCGGAACAGCAGTCACCGTCCCGGCCCGCCTTCACGCTGGATCCCCCGACGCCCGACCCGGAACCCGAGCCGGAGCCAGAGGTCGGGCCCCAGTCAGAGCCAGAGCTGGAACGTGAACCGGAGCTGCCGCCCGAGCCCGAGGAGCCCAGCCCGGTGCCGCGGCCTGAGTCCTCGGCAGCTCAGTCCACCTACCCCGATGCGAGCAGGACAGCAGAACATCTCGGCCTGTCCCGCTCGCGCCGATCGATCATGCGCCGCCTGAGGAGGGACCGATGAACCGCCTCCTCTATATGCTCAGCGAGACCTTCAGCTCGCTGCGCCGCAATGTCGCCATGGTCGCCTCCGTCATCCTGGTCACCTTCATCTCGCTGACCTTCGTGGGCTCCGCCGCGCTGATGCAGACCCAGGTCAACCAGATGACCGACGACTTCTATGATCGCCTTGAGCTCTCGGTGTTCCTGTGCACCGAGAGCTCCCCGCAGTCAGCGTGTCCCACCGGTGCGGTGAGCACGGATCAGCGCGATTCCCTGGAACACACCCTCTCCGATGGTGCGGCCAGCCAGTACGTGGCCAGCTACCGCCACGAGACGCAGCAGGAAGCCCTGGACGACTTCCTGGACACCCGTGGGGAGAACTCGCGCACCGCGGCGCTGACCGCCTCTGACATGCCGGAGTCCTACCGAGTGTTGCTCCACGAGCCGGAGGAGTTCCCGGTGGTCACCGAGCTCTTCGGGTCTGCCCCCGGGGTGGAGTCCGTGGCGGATCAGCAGGAGGTCCTCGATCAGATCTTCGGCATCCTCAACGGGCTGACCATGGTCGCGCTGATCATCGCCGGGGTGATGATCGTCTGCGCGCTGCTGCTGGTGGCGACCACCATCAGGCTCTCCGCGTTCAGCCGTCGCCGCGAGACCGGGATCATGCGTCTGGTCGGCGCCTCCAAATCGATGATCCGGATGCCCTTCGTCTTCGAAGGCGTGATCGCTGCACTGATCGGCGGTCTGCTCGCCTGTGCGGCCACCTGGGTGGTCGCGGAGTTCGTGCTGGGACAGTGGATGGCCCAGCAGGTGCCGAGCATCCACTTCATCGACTCCGCCGAAGCCTGGATCATCATGCCGGGCCTTCTGGCGATCGCCGTGGTCCTGGCGATCATCGCCTCCTGGGTCACGGTGCGCCGATACCTGCGTGTATGATCGAAGGTCGGCTCTTCTGGCCACTGCAGAAGAACGCCGAGATCAGCGATCCAGCGCGGAGGTGACACGGTGGCGAAGAAGAAGGGCGCGAAGAAAGAGCGCGATCCCAACAACAGCATCGTGGCGACGAACCGTCGCGCGCGGCATGACTACGAGATCCTCGACAAGTACGAGGCCGGACTGGTGCTCACCGGCACCGAGGTGAAGTCGCTGCGCGAAGGCACCGCCAACCTCACCGACGGCTTCGGCGGCTTCTCCAGCGGCGGCGAGCTCTGGCTCGAACAGGTCACCATCCCCGAGTACCTCAACGGCACCTGGACCAATCATTCAGCCCGCCGGAAACGCAAGCTTCTGCTCCACCAGAAAGAGCTGGTGAAGATCTCCCGCCAGATCGAGGACCCGGGCCTGACCATCGTCCCGCTCTCGCTCTACTTCAAGGGCGGCCGGGCCAAGGTCGAGATCGGCATCGCCCGCGGCAAGCGCGAGTTCGACAAGCGGCAGACCCTCCGAGAGAAGCAGGACAACCGCGAGGCCCAGCGCGCCATGCGCTACCGGAACCTGCGGTCGTCCTGAGTCTCCGCTGAGCCGATCTCAACTGAGTCGTGCTCAGCCCTCGGTCATCCCCTGGCTCAGTCGAGCAGTCCCGCGATGTAACCCACGAAGATCAGCAGCACCACGACGATGATCGCGATGATCGCCACGGTCATGACCAGGTTGGACTTCGGGGGCTTCGTCGGCGAAGCCTGCTTGGGTGAGGCGGTCGCGGAGTTCGAATCGGGCGGAGTATCGCCAGGCTGCACGCCGCCGCCGTCTTCCAGCCCCGGAGTCTCGGTCGGTTCGGGATCCAGCCCCGGGTTGCGCGCAGCCTCGTCGCGGTGATGCTCGCCGTGGGTGTGCTGATTCCCGCCGTCACGCTGGTGCGGGGGAGTGTCCAGCGGCTGGCCGCCGTTCACATCGGCGGAGCTGTGGTCCGCGCTGGGCCTCTTCGCCTCTTCAGGTCTGTTCTGTTCGGTAGTCATCTGACACCTCAATCTGTTGTGGTCGTCTGTCTCCACCATAGTCAGACCACCATCGGGCCCTGTCCGTGCGAGCTGAACGTCAGCTGACTACTCGCCGATCTTCTCGGCGATCTCCCGCTTGGTGGTCGCCATGATCGACACATCCGCGGCGCTCATGCGTTCGCTGGCCATATCGGCCTGGTGCCAGAACGGGTAGGCCAGGGTCGGCCGGCCGACGTCGTCGATGGCCTGAGAGTCCGCCGCGTCCAGGGAGACCTCAAAGGTGCCCAGCAGATCGTTCCACTGCTCCAGGCTGCGCGCGCCCACGGCCAGGTTGGTCACCCCGGGGCGCTCCAGCAGCCAGGCGAGCAGGACCTGCGGGATGGTGGCGTCGTTGCGCTGAGCGACCTCATCGAGCACATCGACGACGCTGTGGAGCTTCTCCCAGTCCGCCACGCGCATCTCGGAGCCATCCCCGTCGACCATGCGAGCACCTGACTCCGGGCGCTGGTCCCGGCGGTACTTGCCGCTGAGCAGCCCCATGCCCAGCGGGCTCCACGCCTGGGTGCCGATGCCCTGATCGATCCCGGCGGGGATCATCTCGTATTCGGCCTCGCGGGAGAACGGTGAGTAGTGGATCTGCTGCACCACAGGCTTGATGAAGCCGTTGACCTCACAGACCTTCAGCGCCTTCATCAGCTGCCAGGCGGTGTAGTTCGAGACCCCGTAGTACCGGATCTTGCCCGCGCGGACCAGCCCGTCCATGGTCTGCAGCGTCTCCTCCAGCGGGGTCTCGCCGTCCCAGTGGTGGAGGTAGAACAGGTCGATGTGATCACGGCCCAGCCGGTGCAGAGACGTCTCGACCTCCTTGAGCAGGTGCCAGCGGGAGGCGCCGCCGTCGTTGGGGCCGTCACCGACGACCATCCGGGCCTTGGTGGTGACCAGGAACTCGTCATAGCGGCCGCTGCGCGCCAGGGTCTGCCCCAGCACCTCCTCGGCGACACCGAGCGAGTAGAGGTTCGCGGTGTCCAGCAGGTTGACCCCTGCTTCGAGGGAGCGATCCAGCAGCACGGCGGCATCGTCGGGGCCCAGGCTGCCCATATGACCCATGCCGTTGGCGCCGCCGAAGGGCAGCGTTCCCAGCGCGAGCGGGGAGACCCGCAGGCCGCAGGTGGGGGAGAGCGGGCGGTAGAAGGGGATGCTCATCAGGCTCCTTCACGTAGATTTCGCACAGTCAACGAGACCTTCCGGATACTACTCCGACTCCCGAGGGGCGGGCTGAGCAACGCGGCCTTCCCGGGCCCTTCGAGCTGGGGCTTCCCGGCTTCAGGGCACAAAAAAGCCCGAGCAGGCTGAGCCTGCTCGGGCGATCTGTGGAGACGGCGGGAATCGAACCCGCGTCCGATCTGGATTCACATGGGCTTCTCCGGGTGCAGTCTGCTGATAGATTTTCTCGGCCCCAGCCGTCACGCAGACAGGCGGATGACGGGCCCAGTCGTGTGAATTGTCGACCCAACTCCCCACGACGAGGAGTTGGAACCAGTGGCTATCTAGCTGATGCCAGGAGCTGGGTCGATAGCAGACCCAGGCTGACAGACTCGCGTCGCTGCTTAGGCAGCGAGGGCGAAGTCAGTGCGCTTAGTTTCGGCACTTATTGTTTTGCAGAGAGGTATTTACGAGGTCACTCTGCATCCTCGACCCGCTTCACCATGATCAACTCAGATCGTCGAAACCGATCGTCCCCATATTGTGTTGTCAACGAGGCTTATCAGCCCCTGCCTCTCGCCACGTGCTCGCGAGCTGACTTTTCAGTATAGCCCCGACATTCGGGACAGCGCAATCCCCAGCGCGGCGGCTGCGAACCCGCACCCCACGTGCGCCGTCCAGATCCCCACCGCCCGCAGTCGTCGACCCGACACCCAGGTCTGCGCCACCCGCACCGAGACGGTTGCGAAGGTGCTCAGCGCACCGAGGACCCCGAAGATCAGCACCGTGGACACCGGGCCGGGCAGCACGCCTTCGGGCTCAGCGGCGCCGTTCCCGCTCAGCCAGGTGAGTTCGCCGAGGAGATACCCCAGCAGGAAGCACCCGAGCGTGTTCGCCAGCAGCAGGCCCACGCGCAGGTATCGGTCCAGGAGGAAGCGCGCCACCGCGCCCACCGAGCCGCCGAGCGCGACGCCCAGCGCAATGGCGATGCTGAATTCAGGATTCATGGCGGCCCTCGCTGCTCACACCGAGATCCGCGGAGGCGGCGCCGAGCTGGCCGAACAGCGCACGGCTGATGGTCAGTCCGGCCGCGGCAGCAGCGGTGCAGCCCAGGATGCTGATGATGAGGTAGGTGAGCATCTCCATCGCCCCCGGGCTGACATAGGTCACGGCCGCGAGTCCTTCATAGGCGGATCCGGGCATCGAGGGCATCACGGCGAGGATCACCGCAGAGAAGGTCGTGTAGGAGGCCAGCAGTCCGGTGCCGAAGGTCGGCACCACCCAGTCCGGGGTGCTCGGGCGGGCGCGTGCGACGCCGATGAGCAGGCCCAGCAGCCCTGATCCGCTGAGATTGATCACCAGCGTGGTCCACGGGAACTTCATCCCCTGCTCCGGGATCAGCTCGCCGACCAGAAGTCGCAGCAGCGCGCCACCGGCGCCGGCCAGCGCCACCAGGAGGATCAGCACCGTCAGCGAGGTCGCCTGCCGCTTCGGGCGTGGGCGCCTGCTGGAGGCACGCGGTTCGGGAGAAGACACCAGTACAGGATACGTCGGGGCCGGGCGGCCTCAGCGGACCACGCTTACGCGCATGGCGTGGGCCACCTCATGGGCGAGCCGGATGCTCCCGGCCGCCGCCGACTGATCGTCCTGCGTCGGGGGAGCTCCCGGGCTGTCCTGCCCTCCGGGGGTGAGCGGGGTCAGGACGACGGCGCCGCGGTCGGTGGCCTGGACCGTGACCTGCGCACCGATGGGCACCCGGTGGGTGTCCAGGGCGGAGAGCGCATCCGGCACGGCGTCGTCGACCTGCTCCAGGCGCACCTTCATCGCGGCCGGCACCCGGCAGAGCAGCAGGGTCTCGGGGTAGTCCAGCTGCAGGTCTGGACCGGGGATCGGATCACCGTGAGGGTCCACGCGTGGGTGGCCCAGCCGCACATCGAGACGGTCCACGAAGGTCTCCGAGACGGCGTGTTCGAGCCGTTCGGCCTCCTCATGGACCTCCTCCCAGCCGTATCCGAGCTCGCGCACCAGCCAGGTCTCGATCAGACGGTGCCGGCGGACCATTGCCAGGGCGAGCTGGCGTCCGGCGGGGGTCAGCGCGATCGGCGCGTAGGGGCGGTGCTCCACCAGCCCCAGGTCGGCCATCTTGCGCATCATCAGCGAGACCGAGGGGTTGGAGACGCCCAGGGTCCTGGCCAGCGCGGACGCGGTCACCGAGGCGCCGTCCCATTCGGCGAGGCCATAGATGGTCTTGGCGTAGTCCTCCACGGAGGTGGTGGCAGCCTCGATCGCGGTGGAACGGCCCTGAGCTGAGGTGCGCGGAGTCATCTAGGCGGGATCCTTCACGTCGAGGAGCGTATCGATCGAGCGGGTCGGCCTCGCCTGCTCGGAGGGTGGGCGCTGACGTCGCTGGCGCAGCCGCGGGATCATCCCTTTCACCGGGGCGAAGAGGTAGGCCAGCGCGAACTGGCCCGACTGTGCCAGCACGATCGAGCCTCCGGTGGAGATGTCGAGCCAGTAGCTGGCATAGACGCCGATCACCGCGGAGGCTGCCGCGCTGGACGCGGCGACCGCGAGCATCGGCCCGAAGCGGCGGCACAGCAGCAGTGCGGTGGCGCCGGGCACCACCAGCATAGCGACCACCAGAAGGATCCCCAGGGTCTGCAGCGCGGTCACGGTGGTCAGCGCGAGCAGGGCCAGCAGCAAGATGGACAGGGCGCCGGTGGAGAGTCCGATCGTGTGGGCGTGGACCTTGTCGAAGGCCAGCAGCACGAAGCTGCGCCGCAGCGTCAACAGCACCGCCACTGTGGCCAACCCCAGACCGGCGGTCTGCAGCAGGTCCTGCTGCGAGATGCCCAGCACATTGCCGAAGAGGATGTGGGTCAGGTGCGTCTCGCTGGGGGTCCTGGAGACCAGGACCAGGCCCAGCGCGAAGAGCGAGGTGAACACCACGCCGATGGAGGTGTCATGCTTCAGCGTCGAGCCTCCGCTGATCCCGCCGATGAGCAGCACCGCGAGCATCCCGAAGACGAAGGCGCCCAGCGCCATGGGCAGACCGAAGATGTGCGCCAGCACGATCCCGGGCAGGATCGAGTGCGCCACGGCGTCACCCATCAGGGACCAGCCCATGAGCACCAGCCAGCAGGAGAGCAGGGCGCAGACCACCGAGGAGATGATCGCCGCCGTCAGGGCGTGCTGCATGAAGGCGAACTCCATCGGTTGGACCAGCAGCTCCCACATCAGCTTGCCTCCCTCATCAGTTCGTCTCGCGCAGCACGGCGCCGAAGCTGCGGCCGAGCTGTTCCTCGGTGAGCACCTCGCCCGGAAGTCCCGCGGCGAGCACCCGCTGGTGCAGCAGCACCACCTCATCTGCGAGGTCCTCCACGCCGGCGAGGTGGTGAGTGGAGATCAGCACGGTGGTGCCCGTGGTGTCGCGCAGCGTCTTGAGCACCGAGCTGATCAGCTCCTCCGAACCGCGGTCCACGCCGGCGAACGGCTCATCGAGCAGCATCAGAGGCGCCTGCTGGGCGATGGCACGGGCCAGGAAGGCGCGCTTGCGCTGGCCTCCGGAGAGCTCACCGATCCCGCGCCGGCGCAGCTGGCTCAGGCCCACCTGGTCCAGCGCCTGGTCGCAGGCCTGCCGGTCCGCAGGGCGGGTGCGGCGGGTGAAGCCCATGTGCCCGTAGCGACCCATCATGACCACCTGCTCCACGCTGATCGGAAAGCTGGTGTCCACCTGTTCGTGCTGCGGCACGTAGCTGACCTGGTTGCGCCGTCGGGCCTTCGTCGGTTCCATGCCGAAGAGCCGCACGGTCCCGGCGGTGGGTCGGTGCAGTCCCAGCAGCGCCTTGAACAGCGTGGACTTCCCGGAGCCGTTGGCTCCCAGCAGGGCGCAGATGCTGCCCGTGCCCACGGTGATGCTGACCTCGTCCAGAGCCTGGACGCCTGGATAGCCGGCGCTCAGCTGATCGACGACGACGGCGGCAGCACCGGGTGGGGCGTCCACGCCTGTGGCTGATCCAGTGTCTATGTCAGTGCTCATCGCTGGGCTCCTTCGATGATCAGGTCCAGGTCGTGTTCCAAGAGCTCGAGGTAGCTCGGTGCCGGTCCGTCAGGCTCGGTGATCGAGTCCACGTGCAGGGGCTCGCTCAGGGTGGCGCCGGTGGTCTCGGCCACCTGCCGCTGGGTGGAGTCATTGACAGTGGACTCGCAGAAGATCGTGGGCACCTGGTGCTCCTCGACGTAGCGGATCTGCGCCTCGACCTGCTTCGGGCTTCCCTCGTCCTCGGCGTTGAGCGGCCACAGGTAGTGCTCGCCGAGATCCAGGTCCTTCGCCAGGTAGCTGAAGGCGCCCTCGCATGTCACCAGGTGGATCTCACCGTCCTGCTGCAGCGGTGCCAGCCGCTCCTCGGCCTGGTCCCAGACCGCTTGGATCTGCTCCCTGTAGCGGCCGGCGTTCTCGGTGAACTGCTCGGCGTCGGCGGGGGAGAGCTCGCTCAGTGCGGCCTCGATGTTGTCCACATAGACCATGGCCTGTGCCGGAGACATCCAGGCGTGCGGGTTGACCGGCAGCTCGGCGGTCTCCTCCGCGCCGGCACTCTCGGAAGCCCCGGGGTCCTCGACGTCGTCGGACTCGCCGGAGCCCGGAGAAGCTTCGGGCAGCCGGGTGACCGGCAGGGTCTCCACCGACTCGGAGAGCATCACCACCTCCGCCGAAGAATGGCTCAGGAACTGCTCGTACCAGGCCTCCAGGCCCAGTCCGTTGAAGAAGATCACGTCCGCCGCTGCGGCATCGCGGAGATCACCGGGGGTGGGGGAGTACTCGTGCACCTCGGCGCCGGGCGGGGTGATGGAGCGGGTGTCCACCAGGTCGCCGCCCACGGCCCGGGTCATGTCTGCCAGCACCGAGAAGCTGGTGAGCACCACGGGAGGCTGGTCCTCCGTGGAGGCGCCCTGCTCATCGGAGTTCGCCGCGGCACAGCTGCTCAAGGCCAGGGCGCAGATCAGTCCGGCGGTGACAGTGAAGAACCTGGTGTGGCGCATGCCCACAGTATGATTTAGGCACACCTAAAACTGCAAGTGGGGCCGGCAGAACGAAGCAGACCCGGCTCTGACAGCGCTGCTGGGCTCAGGAAGGTGCTGGACCCAGGCCTGTGCTGGACTCAGGCCGGGGCGGAACTCAGAACGGGGCGGGGCGATCTGCGGCGAGCGCGCCCAGGGCGGCCTCGTGGAGCAGACCGTTGGTGGCCAGGCCGTTGGCACCGGTGCATCCGGGCTCACCGTCCAGGGAGGTGAAGATGCCGCCGGCTTCGCGGATGATCGGCACCAGGGCCGCCATGTCATGCAGGCTCAGCTCCGGTTCGGCGGCCATGTCCACCTGACCCTCGGCGACCATGCAGTAGGACCAGAAGTCGCCGAAGGCGCGGGTGCGCCAGACGGTCTCGGTGAGCTCCAGGAAGTTCTGGCTGCGGCCGATCTTCCGCCACCCGGCGAGCGAGGAGTAGGAGAAGAACGCGTCCTCGAGCTGGGGCACCTTCGAGACCTGGAGCCGCTTGGCCGAGGCCAGGGCCTTGCCGGTATAGGCGCCGCCGTCCTTGGCCGCCCACCAGCGCCGACCCAGCGCGGGTGCGCTGACCAGTCCGACCACCGGTTCGCCCTCATCGACCAGCGCGATCAGCGTGGCCCAGGCGGGCACCCCGCGGATGAAGTTCTTGGTCCCGTCGATCGGGTCGATGACCCACTGGCGCGGTCCGGATCCGGTGGAGCCGAACTCCTCGCCCAGGATGGCGTCGCGGCCGCGGGCCCGGCTGAGCTGGCCGCGGATGAGCTCCTCGGCCTGGCGATCAGCCTCGGTGACCGGGGTCAGATCGGGCTTGGTCTCGACCTCGAAGTCCATGGAGGAGAAGAAGGACATCGTCTTCGCATCCACGGAATCGGCGATCATATGCGCCAGGCGCAGGTCATCGGTGTAGGCGCTGGTGCTAAGGCTCATAGCGCCACGCTAGCAATCACCGAGCGGCAGGACCCGCATTCACGGCTTTACGCGCCGAGCCGCTTCTCTTCCGGACCGTCCTCGGTGCCCGCCATGGACCTGATCAGACCGCGCATCGAGGCCAGCCGGGCGGCGCCGTGGTCACCGGCGTGGCCATCGGCCACCCAGGCGTCCAAGGCGCAGCCCCCCTCGGGGGAGACGTGGGCGCAGCCGGACTCGCAGGCCGCGGAGCCTTCGACCAGATCGGAGAAGGCGCCGAGCACATCGTCGGGGGCCACATGGGCCAGGCCGAAGGTGCGCACCCCGGGGGTGTCGATGATCCAGGAGTTCCGTGCTGCGGCGACGTCGAGGGAATCGGCAGGCTCCAGGTTCAGCGCGACGGCGGAGGAGGAGGTGTGCCGGCCGCGCCCGGTGACCGCATTGACCCCGCTGGTGGCCCGATCCGCGCCGGTCAGGGCGTTGACCATGGTGGACTTGCCCACCCCGGAGTGCCCGATCATCGCGGTGACCCGTTCGGTCAGCGAGCTGCGCAGCGCGATGACCGCGGCGGAGTCCAAGGTGGGGGTGCCCGAGGCTGTGCCGGTGGCCTGCTGGGAGACCACGGTCTGCAGGTCCAGCTCCGCGTAGTGGCTGATCAGTCCGGCCGGATCCGCAGGGTCCTCGACCAGGTCGGCCTTGGTGACCAGCAGGATCGGGGTGATCCCGGCGTCGTAGGCTGCGACCAGGGCCCGGTCGATGAATCCGGTGCGTGGGGCAGGATCCGCCGCTGCGACCACGATCAGCAGCTGATCAGCGTTGGCGACGATCACCCGTTCGGCGTCGTCGGTGTCCTCGGCGCTGCGGCGCAGCAGCGTGGAGCGCTCCTGGATCCGGATCAGCCGGGCCAGTGAACCCGCATCGCCGGTGGTGTCCCCGACCAGGCCCACGATGTCGCCCGGGACCACCGGGGTGCGGCGCATCGCACGCGCGCGCACTGCGGAGATGATCCGCTCTCCGCCGTCGGGGTCATCCAGGCGCACCGTGTAGCGCCCGCGGTCCACCGTGACGACCCGGCCCAGCTCGGCGTCGGCGTAGTCGGGTGACTCCTTGGTCCGGGGTCGGGAGCCCTTCTTGTTCGGGCGCACTCGCACGTGGGACTCGTCCCAATCGGCCCAGCGGTTCATCCGCGCGCCCCCGACGCGGAGACAGACCCGGAGCCGGGCACGCAGTCAGCCGCGGAGCCAGGCCCGACGCCAGGCGCGGCGTCCGACGCCGGCGCCAGCAGCCCTGCCCAGAGCTGCGGGAAGTCAGGCATGGTCTTCGCGGTGCAGGCGATGTCTTCGACCTCGACGTCGTCGAGCACCAGACCGAGCACCGCGCCGAAGGTGGCCATCCGGTGATCGGCATAGCTGCGCACCAGACCGCCATGGGTCACCGGTGAGGTGACCTCGAACCCGTCCTCGGTCTCCTCCGCAGACCCGCCGAGTCGGCGGATCTCCGTGACCAGGGCCGCGATCCGATCCGTCTCGTGTCCGCGCAGGTGCCCGACCGAGGTGAACAGTGTGGGGCTCTGGCACAGGGCGGCGAGGGCCGCCACCGTGGGGGTCAGCTCGGCGGTGCCGTCCACGGCGCCGGGGGTGCGCAGCTGCCTGCCGCGGACTCGCAGGGTCACCGTGGTGGGGGTCTCCGGGTCCGTCTCGATCTGGGCGCCGAAGGCCGGCAGCAGCTCGGTCCAGCGGCGTCCGATCTGGGCGGAGACGATCGGCCAGCCGCGCATGGTCACCTCTCCGCCGGTGACGGCGGCCGCGCAGAGGAAGGGTCCGGCATTGGAGAGGTCCGGCTCCACGCGGACGCTGAAGGCCCGGATCTCGCCGGGCTCCACCCGCCAGGTGTGCTTCGCGGGGGAGCTGACCTTCACCCCGACCTCGGTCAGCACCTGCAGCGTCATCTCCACATGCTCCAGCGAGGGCACCGATTCTCCGACATGACGCAGCGTGAGTCCGTACGGCATCCGTGCCGCGGTGAGCAGCAGCCCGGAGACGAACTGGGAGGAGGCTGAGGCGTCGATGGTGATCTCTTCCCCGGTGATGCCCGCCGGGGCGTGCACGGTGAACGGCAGATGGCCCTCGCCGCCGGGTGCGGGAGCGCCCGGGCCGGTGATCTCGACGCCGAGATCGCGCAGCCCGTGCTGGACCGCGCCCATCGGGCGGACGCGTGCCTCGGGGTCGCCGTCGAAGTGGACCCGTGCGCCGGTCAGCGCGGCCACGGCTGGCATGAACCGCATCACGGTGCCGGCCAGGCCGCAGTCGATGCTCACCGCCCCGGTGGTCGGGGCGGTGCCGGAGGAGTCAGCGGTGCCGGGAGAGTCAGGGATGGGGCCGGGGTGAGAGGCGCTGGTGAGGGCCGGAAGCGGGGAGATCCGGACGGCGGGAACCCCGGAGTTCTCCCAGTCCGGGATGTGCTCCACGACGCTGCCCAGGGCCGCCAGCGCATCGAGCATCAGCCGGGAGTCCCGGGACCGCAGCGGGTTGATGACCACGGAAGGGCCGTCGGCGAGGGCGGCCAGGAGCAGGTAGCGGTTGGTCAGGGACTTTGACCCGGGAACGGTGACCTCTGCGCGCAGAGGTGCCCCCGCCCGTGGCGCAGGCCACGGCTGCGGGGGCACCGATGCAGCGTGTGTAGATGTAGTGCTCACGTCGCTAGGTTCTACGCTCCGACCTTCTTCTTGGCGCTCTTGACACCCTTGTTGGCACCCTTGGAGGCGTTGGTGATCGCCTTCAGGGCATCCTTCTCGGCGCGCTGGAAGTTCTTCTTGGCGTGCTTCTCGAAGTCGCGCACCTTCTTGGTGGCGTCGCTGCCGAGATCATCGGCCCACTTGAAGGTCTTGTCGCCGAACTTGGCGCCCTTCTTGCGGGTGGTCTTGGCCAGGTGCTCGGCGCGCCAGCCCAGCGACGGCTTGCCGTCGAGGTCCACCATGGCCAGGCTCAGGCCGCCCAGGATGGAGGCGTTCTTCAGCAGCGTCTTGCGCTGAGCGGTGACGTCAGAGTCACTCTCGATCTCAGCGTTGCGGTATTCGGCATAGCTGTTGAACTTGTGGACTCCTGCCAGCATCAGGGCCGAGGCGCGGGGGAACCGGCCCAGCGCCAGTGCGGTTCCGGCAACGACCTCGACACCACCCAGGACCTGGGTGGTGAGCTTGGCGTTGGAGACCAGGGGTTCGGCCTGGGGGAGAAGTGAGCCGATCTCCTCGAGGGTGGACCCGATTCGCGCCGAGGCATCATCGGTGTTGCGCAGGCGGTCGACACCGCTGGCGATGAAGCTCGCGCCCAGCAGTGGGCGGGCGAATTTACGAAGCAGAGACATAGTGTCCTCCTGTAGGAGTGTGGCGCTGAAGCATCGTTCAAGGTCCAATCTACCCAATCAGGGCTGTCACGGGAATCAGCAGGCCCTATGGGCGCTCATCCGACGCGGATGCGGCGCTCATCCGGTGCGGACGTCAGGTGACGAGCAGGAATGCACAGCGCGGCGTCGTCGTTGTGCCCTTTATGACCACGCCGACTCTCACCCCGAAGCGCGTCCGCGCCCCCACACCTGACGCCCGACGACCGGTGTGCGCTGTGCGAGTAGACTCAGAGGTGATGGAAAAGCCCGCAGCCACCGGCACCGACGCTGATTCAAGCAGCGTCGTCGTCGCCGAAGAGACCGAACAGCAGCGTCGCGTGCGTTTTGAGAGCGAGGCTCTCCAGTACGTGGACCAGCTCTACTCAGCTGCCATGCGGATGACGCGCAATCCGCAGGACGCTGAAGACCTCGTGCAGGAGGCCTACACCAAGGCGTACTCCGCATTCCACCAGTACAAGCCCGGCACGAATCTCAAAGCCTGGCTCTACCGGATCCTGACCAACACCTACATCAACATCTACCGGAAGAAGCAGCGCCAGCCCCTGCAGGCCAACACGGACACCGTGGAGGACTGGCAGATGGCCCAGGCCGCAGAGCACACCTCTTCGGGGCTGCGCTCGGCTGAGGCAGAAGCGCTGGATCATCTGCCTGACTCCGACGTCAAGGACGCGCTGCAGCAGATCCCTGAGGAGTTCCGCCTGGCGGTCTACTTCTCCGATGTCGAGGGATTCGCCTATAAAGAGGTCGCCGAGATCATGAACATCCCGATCGGCACGGTGATGTCGCGACTGCACCGCGGCCGGAAGCTGCTGCGCGAACTCCTGAAAGACTATGCCCGCGAACGTGGCTTCAAGAAACAGGAGGCCAAACCATGAACGACCAAGATCGCAGCCAGGCCACCGAGGTCAGCCCCGGGAAATGGCTTGATGAGAACTGCAGAGACGGTGACTGCACCGAGAAGCAGACCCGCATGGAGCGCATCTATGAGTACGCCGACGGTGCGCTGAGCCGGGAGGACATCGATGAGGTCGAGGCCCACCTGCATGCCTGCCCGGAGTGCGCCGACGACTACGACCTGGAGTGCATCATCCGCACCGTGGTCCGCCGCTCCTGCGCCGAGCGCGCACCGGAGACGCTGAAGGTCACGATCCTGGAGCGGATCAGTCAGATCCGCGTCGAGGCAGGACACCAGCAGGACGACGACCAGTCCTGAGCCGGCACCAGCCCTGAACCTCGGGCTCGCTTCAAGCCCTGAGCACGACAGAACCCCCTGCAGAGATTCTCTGCAGGGGGTTCTGTGTTCTGCGCTGCCGCTTCGAAACGCGTCAGCCGCAGCAAGGGCCTTGGACCACTGAGATCAGGAGTTGGGGCGCTTGCCGTGGTTGGCGTTCTTCTTGCGACGTGCGCTGCGCTTGCGTCCACGCTTGCTCATGATGAACTCCTTTCGTCGGCTGGGGTAATTCTAGGCCACGGGCTCTTGGAGCCCTAACCACGGATACCACCCGCGGTGCAGCACCAGCCAGGCGATCAGACCATAGCCTGCCTGGCCGGGGAGTCCGCCGTTGGCCGCGAGGTCGCTGCGCCACTGTTCGTGGCTGACCAGGGGCGTGTAGGCGTCCACATAGACATGTGAGCGCCGTGAGGCCACGTCCCGGTAGGCCGCGTTGAGCTCGGAGATCCGCTGGTTGCGCTCCGCATCCAGGGTCGGGACCGGCCCCAGCACCAGGCACCGGATGCCCTCCTGGGAGGCCCGGTCCAGGATATTGGCCAGGTTCAGCCGGGATCGGGCGGAGGAGGTGGCGCTGTAGAGGTCCGTGTCGTTCAGCGCGATGACCAGATGACGCTCGGGTGTGCCGCCGTCCGTCGTGGCGCCGGAGAACCGGGCGACGGCCTCGTCCTGCCACCGCTCGGAGAGCGCCTCGGTGCCCTCACCGGGCATGGCCAGGGCGTAGCTCTCCAGGGTGAGTCCCTCGATCGGAGTCTTGGAGATCACCCGACCGAACCACCCCAGCGCCCGGGGGTCACCGACGCCGCTGAGCAGCTCGTCGCCCAGGGCGACGATGCGCACGTGGCGCCGGTGACCGGAGGCTGCGGCTCTGAGATCCTGAGTGGAGTGTTCCATCCGGTTCACAGGTCCAGGTGCGGGAAGGCCTTGCTGAGCAGGCCCTCCAGCTCCTTGGCGTGACGCTTGGCCTGCCCCACCGAGGTGGCGGCAGACTCAGCGCGCGAGACCAGCTTGAGCTCCTGCTTCAGCAGCGGACGCAGGTTCATGCCGAGGAACGGCCATGGACCCTGGTTGACCGGCTCGTCCTGGGCGTAGACGACTTCCTCTGCCGAGGAGTAGCGGTCCAGCTCGGCCTGCAGCTCCTCCACCGGCATCGGGTAGAGCTGCTCGAGCCGCACGATGGCGGTGGCCTCGTCCTTGTGCTTGTTCCGGGTGGCGACGAGGTCGTAGTAGAGCCGGCCTGAGACGATCAGGACGCGCTTGACCTTCGCGGCGTCCACTTCCCGGTCTGGGATCACCTCCTGGAAGGTGCCCGTGGTGAAGTCCTCCACCGAGTTCGCCGCAGCCTTCAGGCGGAGCAGCTGCTTCGGTGAGAAGACGATCAGCGGACGGCGCGGACGCGCCACCGCCTGACGGCGGAGCAGGTGGAAGTAGTTCGCACCCGAAGAGGGCAGCACCACGGTCATGTTGTCCTCGGCGCAGAGCTGCAGGAAACGCTCGGGACGGCCTGACGAATGGTCCGGTCCCTGGCCCTCATAGCCGTGCGGAAGCAGCATGACCACCGAGGAGTTCTGGCCCCACTTCTGCTGGGCGGTGGCGATGAACTCGTCGATGATGATCTGGGCGCCGTTGACGAAGTCGCCGAACTGAGCCTCCCAGAGCACCAGCGCAGTCGGGTTCTCCACGGAGTAGCCGTATTCGAAGCCCAGTGCGCCGTATTCGGAGAGCAGCGAGTCATAGATGAAGAACCGTGCCTGATCCTCGGTCAGGTTCTTCAGCGGGTACCACTCGTCGCCGTTGACCCGGTCGTGGAAGACCGCGTGGCGCTGCACGAAGGTGCCGCGGCGCGAGTCCTGACCCGCCAGACGGACCTCGGTGCCCTCCATCAGCAGCGAGCCGAAGGCCGCGATCTCCGCGAAGCCCCAGTCGATGCCGCCTTCGCGGGCCATCTTGGCCCGCTTCTCCAGCAGCGACTTCAGCTTCGGGTGCGGGGTGAAGCTCTCCGGGATGTTGGTGTGGACCTCGCCGATGTGCGCGAGGGAGTCCTCACTGATCTTGGTGTCATCGCCTTCACGGTCCGGGGTGCTGGTCTCGTCCTCGGAGGCGGTCGGGGCCATGCCCCGGGTGCCGGAGGCGTCGGGATCAGCCGTGGAGATCGGCTGGGTCTGGGCCGCGTGGGTCTCGGTGAAGACCCGCTCCAGCCGCTGGCGGAAGTCCCGCAGCGCCTGGTCGGCCTCTTCCTGGGTGATGTCGCCACGTCCGACCAGCGCCTCGGTGTAGAGCCGACGCGTGGTGCGCTTGGCCTCCACCAGGTTGTACATCTTGGGCTGGGTCATCGAGGGATCGTCACCCTCGTTGTGACCGCGTCGACGGTAGCAGACCAGATCGATCACGACGTCCTTGTTGAACCGCTGGCGGTAGCGGAAGGACAGCTGGGCCACGCGGGCCACCGACTCCGGGTCATCGGCGTTGACGTGGAAGATCGGCGCCTGGATGGCCTTGGCCATATCGGTGGAGTAGGTCATGGACCGAGCCGCCGAGGGGGCGGTGGTGAAGCCCACCTGGTTGTTCACGACCACGTGCACGGTGCCGCCGGTGCGGTAGCCGCGCAGCTGGGACATGTTCAGCGTCTCCGCGACCACGCCCTGGCCGGCGAATGCCGCATCGCCGTGGACCAGCAGCGGCATCACCGAGAAGGAGTTCAGTGCATCCGCGCCCTGGTTGATCCGGTCCTGCTTGGCGCGCACCACACCTTCGAGGACGGGGTTGACCGCCTCCAGGTGTGAGGGGTTCGCGGCCAGGTAGACGCTGGTGGAGTTGCCGCGGTCCGAGGTGAAGGAGCCCCGGGTGCCCAGGTGGTACTTCACGTCGCCCGAGCCGGTGCCGGCCTCGCGGCCCTCGAACTCGCGGAAGACCTGTGCGTGGGTCTTGCCGGCGATGTTGGTGAGCACGTTGATGCGTCCGCGGTGAGCCATGCCGATCGCGACCTCGTCGAGGCCCTCATCGGCCGCCTCGGAGAGGATCGTGTCCAGCAGCGGGATCAGCGATTCGCCGCCCTCGAGCGAGAAGCGCTTCTGCCCGACGAACTTGGTCTGCAGGAAGGTCTCGAACGCCTCGGCCGCATTGAGCCGGCCCAGGATCCGGAACTGCTCGTCCCGGGTGGGCTTCTCGTAGGGATGCTCGATCTCGTCCTGGAACCACTGGCGTTCCTCGGGGGACTGGATGTGCATGTATTCCACGCCGGTGCTGCGGCAGTAGGTGTCGCGCAGCACGCCCAGGATGTTGCGCAGCGGCAGCATGGAATTGCCGCCGAAGCCGCCGGTGGGCCATTCGCGGTCGAGGTCCCACAGGGTCAGCCCGTGAGACTCGATGTCGAGGTCCGGGTGGCTGCGCATCTGGTACTCCAGCGGGTCCACCGAGGCCATCAGGTGACCGCGGACCCGGTAGGAGTGGATGAGCTGCTGGATCCTGGCGACCTTGTTGATCTGGTCCTCAGGGTTGACCTGGATGTCGGCGGACCATGCGATGGGCTCATACGGGATCCGCAGGGCTTCGAAGATCTCCTCGTAGAAGCCCTCCTTGCCGAGCAGGTACTGGTGGATGGTCTTGAGGAACTCACCGGACCCGGCGCCCTGGATGACGCGGTGGTCATAGGTGGAGGTCAGCGTGATGACCTTGGAGACGGCGAGGTTGTTCAGCGTCTTCTCCGAGGCGCCCTGGAACTCGGCGGGGTACTCCAGCGCGCCCACGCCCACGATCACGGCCTGGCCCTTGGAGAGCCGAGGCACAGAGTGCACGGTGCCGATGCCGCCGGGGTTGGTCAGCGAGACGGTGGTCCCGGCGTAGTCCCCGGGGGTGAGCTTGTTGTCCCGGGCGCGCTTGACGACGTCGTCGTAGGCGGCCCAGAACTCGGTGAAGCTCATCTCCTCGGCGGCCTTCATGTTCGGCACCACCAGCGCACGGGTGCCGTCGGGGCGGGGCATGTCGATGGCCAGCCCGAAGTTCACATGGGCCGGGTGAACAGCCACCGGCTTGTTGTCCTGCACGTCATAGGTGACGTTCATCGAGGGGTGCTTGCGCAGCGCCTTGAGCAGGGCATAGCCGATCACGTGGGTGAAGGAGACCTTGCCGCCGCGGGTGCGCCTGAGGTGATTGTTGATCACGGTGCGGTTGTCGATGAGCAGCTTCGCCGGCACCGCGCGCACCGTGGTGGCGGTGGGCACGGTCAGCGAGGCGTCCATGTTCGCCGCGATGGCCTTGGAGATGCCCTTCAGCGGCATCACCTTGTCCTCCTTCTCCTCCTTCGTCGCCGACTCGGCCTTGGCGGCAGAGGGCTCGGAGGGGATGGGAGTGCTGGAGGAGCCTTCGGACTTCTTCGTCGTCGGGGTCCGCGGGGCCACCGGCTTGCTGACCGAGGGGCCCTTCTCGCCGGCCGGCTTCTGCGACTTCTCGGGCTCGGCGGGCTTCGCGGTGGCCGGAGTGGTCTCAGCGGTGGACTCGCGCTGGTTGTCCGCGCTGGGCTTGGAGTCCGCGGCAGGCTTCGCCGGAGACTTGGCGGCCGACTTCTCACCTGAGGCGGTGCTGGCCTTCGCGGCACCGTTGCTGTCGGACCCGGCAGCCTTGCCGGAGCTGGAGCTGCTCCTCGGCTCGGCGGGGGTGGCCGCCGTCGGCGCAGGGGCGGAGGAGGTGCCGGACGGACGGGAATCACCGTCGCCCTCGAGCTGGCGGAAGATCTCAGCCCACTTCCGATCCACCGAATCCGGATCGTCCTTGAACTTGTCGTATATGTCGGCGACCAACCATTCGTTCCCCGGGAATTCCTCGGCAAGACGGCTGGACGTTAGCTCTGGCACTGTGGATACGCCTCTTCCATTGTGTTGTGTAGTTATCCGGCACAGCTTCGTGCACGTGGATCTTCACCTCGTCCAAGCATAGTGACTTTGTGCACCGTGCCGCCACCGGCCACGGTATCGTGTCAGGGGCCGCTGCCTCAGCGCCTGCGCCGCTGAGCTGAACCGGCGGCGAGCATCGTCACCAGCACTACGAAGGGCGCGGATCCCCGTGAGATTCCTGAACGAGCCGATCACCGATCTGACCTACTCCGACGTCTTCCTGGTCCCTTCGCGATCCCACACCCAGTCACGGATGAGCGTCGACCTCTCCGCCGAGGATCCCACGGGCTCCACCATTCCAGTGGTGGCCGCGAACATGACCGCCGTCACGGGGCGTCGCATGGTGGAGACCATGGCGCGCCGCGGCGGACTCGGGGTCCTGCCCCAGGATGTCCCGCTCGAGGTCATCCGGCAGGTGACCGACTGGGTCAAGTCCTGTCATCCGGTGCTGGAGACCGCTCTGAAGGTCCATCCCACAGACACCATGCTCGATGTGCTGCACCTGCTGGACAAGCGCAACCACGACGCCGTCTGCGTGGTCGACGAGGACCTGCGCCTGGCCGGCGTGGTCACCGCCAACGACGGGCTCGGAGTGGACCGCTTCTCCTCCGTGGCGTCGGTGATGCGGATTCCCCCGCTGCGCTTCACCGCCGAGGAGGTGCTCACCGACGCCGGCCTGGAACAGGCCTTCATCGCGATGGACGCCGCCGGCGCCGAGTACGCCCCGGTGACCACCTCCGACGGCACTCTCGCCGGGGCGCTGACCCCGCGCGGGGCGCTGCGCTCCACGCTCTACCGGCCCAACCTCGACGCGAAGTCCCGGCTGAAGGTCGCCGCGGCGGTGGGCATCAACGGCGACGTCGCCGGCAAGACCGAGGCGCTGCTCGGCGCCGGGGTCGATGTGCTGGTGGTCGACACCGCTCACGGGCACCAGCAGAAGATGTTCGAGGCGCTCACCGAGGTGCGCGCGACCGTGGAGGCCTCCGGACTGCAGGTCCCGATCGTGGCCGGCAACGTGGTCACCGCCGACGGCGTGCGCGAGCTCATCGAGGGCGGCGCGGACATCGCCAAGGTCGGAGTCGGACCGGGTGCGATGTGCACCACCCGGATGATGACCGCGGTGGGCCGCCCGCAGTTCTCCGCGGTGCTCGAATGCGCCGCGGCCGCCCGCGAGATGGGCAAGCATGTCTGGGCCGACGGGGGAGTGCGCTACCCGCGCGACATCGCCCTGGCCCTGGCCGCCGGGGCCTCCCAGGTGATGGTCGGATCCTGGTTCGCCGGGACCTATGAGTCGCCCGGCGACATGCTCACCGGGATCGACGGACGGCGCTATAAGGAGAGCTTCGGGATGGCCTCCTCGCGAGCCGTGCAGAACCGCACCGCCACGGAGAGCGCCTTCGCGCGGGCCCGGAAGTCGATCTTCGAAGAGGGCATCTCAACCTCGCAGATGTACCTGGACCCGGCGAAGCCCGGAGTCGAAGACCTGCTGGACTCCATCACGGCCGGGGTGAGGTCTGCGATGACCTATGCCGGAGCCACCTCGCTGCACGAGTTCCGCCAGCGCGCCGTCGCCGGAGTCCAGTCCGCAGCCGGATATGAGGAGGGCAAGCCGCTTTCCGGTTCCTGGTGATCCAGGCGGTAAGCTCTGAGATCTCATGGAGCATCGACAACCTGGCCGCGGCCCGCACCTGATCCACGTCCACCCCCTGATCCACACGCCCGAGGCGCAGCGCCTCGGCCGGGGGTGGCTGCGCTAAGTGGAACTGCTTCTGCTCGGCCTGGGGTTCCTGCTGATCCTGGGCACCGGGTTCTTCGTCGCCGTCGAATTCTCGCTGGTCGCTCTGGACCAGCCCACCGTCCAGCACGCGATCGATCGCGGAGACAAGTCTGCTCCGGCGGTGATGCGGTGCCTGAAGTCGCTCTCCACCCAGCTCTCCTCCTGTCAGCTGGGCATCACCCTGACCACCCTGCTCACCGGCTATGTGGCCGAACCGGCGCTGGGCGCGCTGCTGGCAGGCCCGCTCGAAGCCCTCGGCGTGCCCGAGCAGGCGCTCTCCGCGGTCTCGCTGACCGTGGCGCTGATCATCGCGACCATGGTCACCATGATCATCGGCGAGCTGGTCCCGAAGAACCTCGCGATCGCCGAGGCCTACGGGGTGGCCCGGGTGCTGGCGAAGCCGCAGCTGGTCTTCACCGCCGTCTTCCGCCCGCTGATCAAGGTGCTCAACGGCTTCTCCAACAAGGTCCTCCACCGCTTCGGCCTGGAGGTCAAGGAGGAGCTCTCAGGGGCTCGCACCCCGGAGGAGCTCTCCTCCATGGTGCGCCGCTCCGCGATGCTGGGCACCCTCGATGAGGGCACCGCCACCTTCCTGGACCGCACGCTGCGCTTCTCCGACCAGACCGCCGCCGACGTGATGACCCCGCGCCCGCGGATGGCCAGCGTCGACGCCGACGCCTCCCTGGAAGCCCTCATCGATCTGGCCCGGCAGACCGGGTTCTCCCGCTTCCCGGTCCTGGGAGACAGCGTCGACGACGTCCGCGGGGTGACCCACGTGAAGAAGGCAGTGGCCGTGCCCCGCGAGAAGCGCCACGGCCTGGTCGCCGCCACCGTGATGTCAGAGATCACCCGGGTGCCCGAGACCATCCACCTCGATGCGCTGCTGCCGGTGCTGCGTGAGGCCTCGCTGCAGGTGGCCATCGTGGAGGACGAATACGGCGGCACCTCCGGTGTGGTCACCCTGGAGGACCTGATCGAGGAGATCGTGGGCGAGGTCGCCGATGAACACGACCGGATCGCTCCCGGAGTGCTGCAGAGCGCCTCCGGCGACTGGTTCTTCCCCGGGCTGCTGCGCCCCGACGAGATCAACGCCCAGATCCTGGAGCTCGCCATCCCCGAACATCCCGCCTATGAGACGGTGGCCGGCTTCATGCTGCTCACCCTGGGCCGGGTGGCCGGACTGGGAGACGCCGTCGAGGTCGACGGCGGCAGGCTCGCCGTCGTCGGGGTCGACGGTCGCCGGATCGACCGGCTCTGCTTCACCCCTGACCCACGGGCCCGCGACGCCGCGCTGCAGCACGCCGCCGCCCGGGCCGAGAAGCTGGCCGAGGACCGCGCGGACCATGTCCGTCATGCCCGCGAAAGGGGTGAACGACGATGAACCCCGACCTGATGGGCATCCTCTGGCTGGTGATCCTGCTCGGAGCCAACGCCTTCTTCGTCGGCGGCGAGTTCGCGGTGATGAGTGCCCGGCGGAGCCAGATCGAGCCGAAGGCCGAGGCCGGGTCCGCCCGCGCCAAGACCGCGCTCTACGCGATGGAACACGTCTCGCAGATGCTCGCCATCGCCCAGCTGGGCATCACGGTGTGTTCGCTGCTGATCCTGATGGTCTCCGAGCCTGCGATCCATCACCTGCTGACCGAGCCGCTGACCTCGTTCGGGCTGAGCTACACCGCCGCCAGCGTGATCGCCTTCATCATCGCCCTGGCGCTGGTCTCCTTCCTGCACGTGACCATCGGCGAGATGGTGCCCAAGAACGCCGCCGTCTCCGTGGCGGACCGCGCGGTGCTGCTGCTGGCCCCGCCGCTGGTCTTCCTCTACCGGATCCTGATGCCGCTGATCTGGGTGCTGAATCTCACCGCGAACCTGGTGCTGCGCGCCTTCGGGATCACCCCGCGCGACGAGGTGGTCTCCACCTTCACCCTGGAGGAGATGGAATCGATCGTGGCCGAGTCCAAGCGCGGCGGCACGGTGCGCGACGACGCCGGGATCATCGCCGGTGCCATGGAGTTCAGCGACTACACCGCCGCCGAGGTGATGATCCCGGTCGAAGAGGTGATCACGCTGCCGGCCGACGTCACCCCGCGCAAGGTGGAGAAGGCCGTGGGACGCACCGGGTTCTCCCGCTTCGTCAGCACAGATGATCAGGACGTCTACACCGGCTACGTGCACCTCAAGGACGTGATGAGCCTGCCCGCCTCCGCCTCCGGGGAGCCCATCCCGGTGACCGTGGTGCGCTCCCTGGGCAACATGGGCCTCACCGACGAGATCGAGGAGTGCCTGGCGCAGATGCAGCGCACCGGATCCCACCTGGCCCGCGTGATCGACGCCGAGGGCGTCACCCGCGGCATCCTGTTCCTCGAAGACGTGCTGGAGGTGCTCGTCGGCGAGATCCACGACGCCACCCAGTCCTGGGACTCCCGCCGACGGCACACGGTGAGCGCAGAGGAGAGCTGAGCGACAGAGGGAGACACGGCGCACCACGGTCTAGTTGAGATTTGTTCTCAACAAAGTCTGGCCGTACGCTGGTCTCAGCTGCTCACGCCCCGACAGCGCCTCCCCACGACGAAAGTACGATCCATGCCCGCGCCACGTCTGCTTCCCTCCGCCGCCCTGCTGGGCGCCACGACCCTGTTGCTCAGCGCCTGCACCGGCTCGGCGGGCTCGCCCGACGAGGACGGCGGCGCCGCGGCAGACCAGGGCGAGACGCTGAGCGTGGTCACCTCCACCGACGTCTACGCCGACCTGGCCCAGCAGATCCTCGGCGACACCGCCGAGGTCACCGCGCTGGTGGACAACGCCGCGGCGGACCCACACTCCTACGAGGCCACCCCGCAGGATCGGCTGACCGTGGACGGCGCCGACGTGATCCTCGCCAACGGCGGCGGGTATGACCCCTTCCTCGCCCGTCTGGCCGTCACCTCAGGCAAGGAGGACGCGGTCTATCAGCTCCTCGAGGGCGAGAATGCCCACGCCGAGGAGGACGAAGGGGAAGACGCCGAGGACGAGCACGACGACGACCGTGCTGAGGACGACCACGACGAGGACGACCAGGCTGAGGACGACCAGGCTGAGGACGACCAGGCTGAGGACGACCACGCCGAGGACGACCAGGCTGAGGATGCGCACGAGGGACACGGCCACTCCGACGATTTCGTCAACGAGCACATCTGGTATGACCTCGCCGCGATGAGCGACTTCGCCCGGGACTTCCATGAGCACATGGCCGAGATCTCCCCGGAGAACGCCGAGCTCTACCAGGACAACGCCGCCGCCCTCGCCGAGGAGATCGACGCCATGGATCAGCGGAACCGGGCCATCGACGCCGACGGGATGAGCTTCCTCGCCACCGAGGCCGTCTCGCAGTTCCTGCTCACCGACGCCGGCTTCGAAGACGCCACCGACCCGCAGTTCCTCGCCGCGATCGAACACGGTGACGACGTCTCGGCCCGGATCTACCAGCAGGCGCTGAGCGCCGCCGCCGATCAGGAGATCGATCTGCTCTCCTATAACCCGCAGACCGAGACCAACCAGTCCGCGCAGATCCGAGAGGCCGCCGAGGACGCCGGCGTCGCCGTCCTGGACTTCAACGAGACCATCGGCGACGAGCACGACTCCTACCTGGAGTGGATGGACGCCAACATCACCGCCGTCGAGACTCTGGTCGAGGAGTCGCGTGGCTGACCCGCTGGTGACGCTGCGCGACGCGAGCGTCGGGTTCAGCGGCCGCACCCTCTGGGAGGGTCTGGACCTTGATCTGGCTCCGGGTGAGTTCCTCGCCGTGCTGGGGCCCAACGGGGCCGGGAAGTCGACGTTCCTGAAGGTCCTGCTGGGACTGACCAGACTCACCTCCGGATCGGCAGAGATCGCCGGTGCCCCGGTGCGCCGCGGCAGCAGCCGGGTCGGCTACATCCCGCAGCAGCAGACCATGCCCGAAGAGACCCCGCTGCGCGCCCGTGACATGGTCGCGCTGGGTCTGGACGGGCACCGGTTCGGCATCCGACTGCACCCCCGCGCGCTGCGCCGCCGCGTCGATGAGCTGCTCGAGGCAGTGGGCGCCACCGCCTATGCGGACATGCCGGTGGGGCTGCTCTCCGGCGGGGAGCAGCAGCGACTGCGCGCCGCCCAGGCGCTGGCCTCGAACCCCGCCGTGCTGCTCTGCGACGAGCCGCTGCACTCGCTGGATCTGCACCATCAGCAGGCCGTCACCGAACTCATCCGACGCCAGGCCGTGGAGCGTGGCTCCGCGGTGGTCTTCGTGACCCACGAGATCAACCCGGTGATCGAACACGTCGACCGGGTGCTCTACTTCGCCCGCGGACAATACCGGATCGGCACCACCGCCGAGGTCATGCGCTCCGAGGTGCTCTCCGAGCTGTACGGCTCCTCGGTGGACGTCATCGAGCACAAGGGACGGCTTCTGGTCATGTCCGCCCATGACGAGGGCTGCCACCACCACCCCGAGGAGCTGGCGCTGCCATGATGGAGACGCTGACCGGCTCATTCACCACCGAAGGCTATTGGGAGTTGTTCTCCCTGGTCCGGAACTCGGTGATCACCGCCGGTGTGCTCGGCCTGATGGGCGGCCTGATCGGGGTCTTCATCATGCTCCGCCGGACCGCTCTGGTGGTCCACGGCATCGCCGAGATCTCCTTCGCCGGAGCGGCCCTGGCGCTGCTCATCGGAGTCGACGTCGTCGCCGGTTCAGCGCTGGGCGCCGTCGCAGCCTCGGTGCTGATCGGGGTGCTCAGCCTGAAGGACCGAGACACCTCCGCCGTGACCGGGGTGCTGATGCCTTTCGGACTCGGACTCGGCATCCTCTTCCTCTCGCTCTACCAGGGGCGCAGTGCGAACAAGTTCGGGCTGCTCACCGGGCAGATCGTCGGCGTGGACGACATCCAGACGCAGACCCTGGTGACCGGCGCCGTGGTGATCAGCATCGTGCTGCTGCTGATCTGGCGCCCGCTGATGTTCGCCTCGGTGGACCCGCAGCTGGCCCGGGCCCGCGGGGTCCGGGTCAACCTGCTCTCCATGGTGTTCATGGTGCTGCTCGGCGTCGCGGTGGCGATGTCGGTCCAGGTGGTCGGGGCGCTGCTGGTGCTCGCGCTGCTGGTGGTGCCTGCGGCGGCAGCGCTGAAGGTCACGGTGCGTCCGTATCTGGCAGTGCTGCTCTCGATGCTCTTCGCGCTGATCTCCTCGGTGGGCGGGATCATGCTCGCGATCACCGGCACGGTGCCGATCAGCCCATACATCACCACGATCTCCTTCATGATCTACGTGGTCTGTGTGCTCGTCGGCCGCGGCGGTCGCAACCGCCGACGTCAAGCCGCAGCCGTGCTGACCGGCTGGCCGCTGACCGCCTGAGCCTCAGCTGCGGGCGATGGCGGCGCAGCTGGCGCAGAGCCCGAAGATCTCCAGCGTGTGCCGGACCTCGGTGAAGTCGTGCTCCTGCGCGAGCGTGGTCGCCCAGTCCTCGATGACGGGGGCCTCGAACTCAACGGTGAGGCCGCAGGAGCGGCACACCAGATGATGGTGGTGCTCCTCGCGCTCACAGAGCCGGAAGATCGCCTCACCGTCGTCGGGGCGCAGCACGTCGACGAGTCCCTCTTCCTGATGTGACTGCAGCACCCGGTACACCGTGGCCAGGGAGACCTTCTCGCCGCGACCGTCGAGGATCTTGTGCAGATCCTGGGCGCTGACGAAGTCGTCGAGGGAGTGCAGGGCGGCCCAGACGGCACGTTTCTGTCGCGTGGATCGGCCGCGTGCCGGAGGGGTGGAGGTTCTCTCGTTCATGCTCGCTCCAGACTAGCAGTCAGGCTTAGAGTAGATGCATGAGCACAGTCTTCAGCAAGATCATTGCAGGTGAGATCCCGGGCCGCTTCGTCTGGCAGGACGAGACCTGCGTCGGGTTCCTGTCCATCGCCCCGATGGCCTACGGGCACACTCTGGTGGTGCCGCGGCAGGAGGTGGACAAGTGGACCGATGCAGAGGGCTCTCTGATGGCGCACCTGTTCCAGGTGGCGCACCGGATCGGCAAGGCCCAGGTCGAGGCCTTCGGCTCCCAGCGGGCCGGGCTGAGCATCGCCGGCTTCGAGGTGCCGCACCTGCATCTGCATGTCTGGCCGTCGAACTCGATGTCGGATCACAGCTTCGCCCATGCCGACGACGACCCGGACCAGTCCCGGATGGACGAGTCCGCCGAGAAGCTGCGGGTGGCGCTGCGCCTGATGGGCGACGCCGAGCACGTCCCCGCCGAGAAGGACTGACCCACCGGCCCAGCGGCCAAGAAGTCCAGCCGCCAGAAGCTCAGGGGCGCGAAGTCTTGATCGCGCGGCGGATCCGCTTGACCGAGACCGTCTGCGCGGTGCCCAGCTGCTGGGCGAAGAGGTTCACCCGAAACTCCTCGAGCATCCATTTCACCTGCGCGAGCTCCGCGGGCACCGGCAGCTGCGCCGGGACTGCCTCCAGCGCGGCGTCGTACTCATCCTCCAGCTCCTGGACCGCCGCCATGTCTTGGGCGTCGCGGGTCAGCCCCTGTCCTGACTCCAGCCGATCCAGCCGGGTCTTCATCGCCTGCAGGTAGCGCGGCATATGCTGCAGCTGCGCCTGGCCGGTGGCGGTGACGAAGCCGGGGTGGACCAGCTGCTGGAGCTGGGCGGTCATGTCGCTGCGCGCGGCCTTCAGCGCCGGAGAGCTGACCCGCTCCAGGCGTGAGCCGAGCTCTGTGGAGAGGCTCAGGACCTGCGCGAGCACATCGGTGAGCCGCAGCACCGTCTCGATCAGCTCGGCCCGGCAGTTCCGGGCGATCACCTCGAACTCCGCCTCGCGGTAGGGCAGCTGCACGGGCACCAGGTGAGCCAGCGCCGCCGTCGTCGCATCGGAGACCAGCGATTCCACGGTGCCGTGCGGCGACTGGCTGAACGCCAGCCGCTCCCGGTTGCTCAGATGATCCAGCACATAGCGCTGCGGGGAGGGGAGCACCTCGCGCAGCAGCGCGACGACGCCGGCCCGGTGGACCCGGGCCTGCTCGGCGGCGGAGTCCTGGATCGTGTAGGAGACGCCCTGGGCGGTCTGCTTCGCAGAGTCGGCCCCGGCACCGTCGCCGGAGCCGCCCCCGGCACCGTTGCCGACGCTGCCGGCCGGAGCCAGGGCGGGATAGCCGATGATCTGGCGCCCGGAGACCACCGTGGTGATCTCCTGGGGCAGATCACCGAAGGTCCACGAGGTCTGCTGCTGCCTGCCCGCCGGGACAGAGGATGCGGGCTTCTGTGGCTTCTTGCCGCGACCGTTACGCGTCTGCGCGGCGGCGGCGGACGGAGCCGAAGACCCGGACTGAGCCTGCGATGCAGCGCCGGGGCGACCCGGCTGCTGTGCTGGCTGCCGGCCGTCGGCGGTCTGCTCCTCCGAGAGGCTGCGCCCGATGGCCTCGCGGTTCTCCCCGGAGAACCGGATCTGGAGCTCACGCAGGTCGAAGCCGCTGTCCAGGACCCGGCCGCGCTCACTGATCACCGCGAAGGTGAACCGCAGGTGCTCGGGCAGCGCGCTGGTGTCGAAGACCTCCGGATCGACCACATGTCCCTTGAGCTGGCGCAGCACCGCGGCCAGCGAGCCGGTCAGCGAGTCCACGCCCGGGGTGAAGTCCTGCTCCAGCCCGGCGCGGGCCTTCGCGGCGACGTCGGGGGCGGGGACGAAGTTCTTCCGCACCGGTTTGGGCATGTTGCGGATCAGCGCGGTGATCAGCTCGGTGCGCAGCCCGGGGATCAGCCAGTCGAAGCGCTCGGGCTGGAGCTGGTTCAGGAACACCACCGGGACCCGCACCGTGACGCCGTCGGCCGCCGCGCTGGGGGAGGAGCCGGACTCGGCGGTGTATCGGGTGGGGTTGAACTCGTACTGCAGCTCGAGCGCCAGCCCGTCGTGATCGAAGTGCTCCGGGTAGGAGTCGATGTCCAGCTCGTCGGCCGCCTGCGCCATGAGCTCGACGTCGGTGAGGTCCAGCAGCTCAGGGGTTGTGATGCGCTGGTTCTTCCACCAGGAGTCGAAGTGCCGCTGCGAGACGATGTTCTCCGGGATCCGCGCGTCGAAGAAGTTGAACAGCTCCTCATCCGAGGCGCGCAGGTCCTTGCGGCGGGTGCGGTTCTCGAGCTCGTCGAGCTCGGCGAAGCGCTCCCGGTTGCGCCGGTCGAAGTGGTGCCGGGTGGACCAGTCCCCGTCGACCAGGGCGCGCTGGATGAACAGCTCGCGGCTGTATTCGGGGTCGACCTTGGAGTAGAGCACCTGCCGGTCAGCGATCACCGGGACCCCGAAGAGGGTGACCTTCTCGGTGGCCACCACGGCGCCCTGGCGGGCGGACCAGCGCGGCTCCGAATGGCTGGTCTTCACCAGGTGCGGGGCGAGCTCCTCCACCCACGCGGGGTCGATCTTCGCCACCGAGCGCGCCCAGAGCCGGGAGGTCTCCACCAGCTCGCTGGCCATCACCCAGTCGTGGTTCTTCTTGAACAGGTGCGAACCCGGGAACACCGCGAAGCGGGTCCCGCGGGCACCCTGATAGTCCCGGGTGCGGGGATTGTAGAGACCCACATGGCTGAGCAGCCCGGAGAGCAGCGACTGGTGGATCTGGTCATGCTTAGCCGCAGGATCCACCGCGGGCAGCTTCTTGCCCCGGCGCCCGGAGGAAGCATGACGCCGGCCGGAGCCCTTTCCGCTGAACTCCACCTGATCGGCGATCTCGGTGAGCTGGCTGACCAGCTCCTGCCATTCCCGCACGCGCAGGTAGTTCAGATGTTCGCGGTGACAGAGCTTCCTGAACTGGTTGCCCGAGAGCTCGGTCTGCTTGTCCTGCAGGTAGCGCCAGAGGTTCAGCAGCGCGGAGAAGTCGGAGTTCTCATCCTTGAACCGGGAGTGGAGCTCATCGGCCTGCGCCCGCTTCTCGGCCGGACGCTCCCGGGGATCCTGGATCGAGAGCGCCGCGGTGAGCACCGTGACCTCGGGCAGGCAGTCCCGGCGGGCCGCCTCGACCATCATCCGGGCCATCCGCGGGTCCACCGGCAGCTGGGAGAGCATCCGCCCCACAGGGGTCACCGCGCTGGTGCCGCGACCCTTCCTGCCACCCGCCTGGGATCCTGAGTCGGCTCTGAGGCTCAGCGCGCCGAGCTCGGTGAGCAGCCGGACGGCGTCGTTGACCGCCTTGGAGTCGGGCTTCTGCACGAAGGGGAAGTCCAGCAGATCTTCGGGGGTCCGTGTGATGCCCATGGAGGACATCTGCAGCAGCACCGAGGCCAGGGAGGTGCGCAGGATCTCGGGATCGGTGAAGGCCGGTCGGGAGTCGAAGTCCTCCTGTGAGTACAGCCGGATGGCGATGCCGTCGCTGGTCCGTCCGGACCGGCCGGAGCGCTGATTGGCGCTGGCCTGAGAGATCGCTTCGATGGGCAGCCGCTGCACCTTCGTCCGGGTGGAGTAGCGCGAGATCCTGGCGGTGCCGGTGTCGATCACATACTTGATCCCGGGCACCGTCAGGGAGGTCTCGGCCACATTGGTGGCCAGCACGATCCGGCGGCGGCCGCCGGGGGAGAAGACCCGCTTCTGCTCCGCCATGGAGAGCCGGCCGAAGAGCGGGAGGATCTCCGAGCCGCGCAGCCGTCGGTCCGCCGCGATGGTCTCGGTGAGCGCCTCCGCCGCGTCGCGGATCTCGCGCTCCCCGGGGAAGAAGATCAGCACGTCGCCGTCGGGTTCGGCGCTGAGTTCCAGCACCGCGTCGCTGACCGCGTCGAGGAGATCCCGCTCCTCATCGGCCGCGGCCGGGACCTTGGCACCCGGCTGCGAGCCGCGCTGGGGTGTGCGCTGGGGGATGCGCGAGTCGCCGTCCTCGGTCTCACCGAAATGCTCGGACTCGTCGAAGTCCTCGAGCTCCGCCTCTGGGTTCACCGGGCGGTATCGGATCTCCACCGGATAGGTGCGTCCGGAGACCTCGATGATGGGCACGTCGGAGGTCTCCCGGGTCCAGTTCTCCGGGTCCGGGCTGAAATGCCGGGCGAAGCGCTCCGGGTCGATCGTGGCCGAGGTGACGATCACCTTGAGGTCAGGCCGGGAGGGCAGCAGTCGACGCAGGTAGCCCAGGATCACGTCGATGTTGAGGCTTCGCTCGTGGGCCTCGTCGATGATGATGGCGGAGTAGCGCTGCAGGTTCGGGTCGCGCTGGATCTCCGCGAGCAGGATGCCATCGGTCATCAGCTTCACGGCGGTGGACCCGGAGACCTCGGCGTTGAACCTCACCTGGTAGCCGATGTCGCGCCCCACCGAGGTGCCCAGCTCCTCGGCCAGCCGCTCGGCCACGGTGCGGGCGGCCAGGCGGCGCGGCTGAGTGTGGCCGATCATCCCCTGGTTGTGCAGCCCGAGCTCCAGGACCATCTTCGGCAGCTGGGTGGTCTTGCCGGAGCCGGTCTCCCCGGCGACGACGATGACCTGGTGGTCGGTGAGGGCCTTCAGGATGCGTTCGCGCTCGCCGCTGACCGGAAGCGCAGGGGGATAGGCGAGGTCCTCGGGGGACCAGGACTCGCGGCGGGCTGTTCTGGGCTCAGACATAACCCTCCAATACTAGGGTTGATGCGGGGCGCGGCTGGCAACGCCGGGCGGGCGCAGCCAGGTGAGCCGCCCGGGGGTCCCTGCGGCAGCCCGGCGATTAGGCATCCGGTCCAGAGTATGGGTAATATGTTTCTCGCTGCCGGGGAGCGATCGCCGGTTGTGAGACAGGCCCGAAAGAGCCTGAACAGCAGGTATGCGCGAGTGGCGGAATAGGTAGACGCGCTGGCTTCAGGTGCCAGTGCCTTCACGGGCGTGGGGGTTCAAGTCCCCCCTCGCGCACAGAGTATCGAACAACAGCGAAGGCCCCGTCTCCGATGATCACGATCATCGGAGACGGGGCCTTCGCTGTGTCCGGACCTCCTTTTCCTGCATCGGGGCGGGTCCTTGGGCATGGCGCATCCACGGCGCCCGCAAAGAATGTGTCTCTATGTGAACGCAAAGTTGTACATAGTTGAAGATAATGTCTCATAGTGGTGCTCAGCACACTTCGTCCCACTACGAGAGGCGCACCGATGAGCACCGATGAGACGACTGCCGGGCCAGCGGCCCCGGCGCCGAAGAAATCCCCGGGCAAGACCGTGATCGCCGTGGTCGCCGCGACGGCACTGGCCGGGACGGCTGGCTTCGTGGTGGCGAACTCCACGGGAGATGACCCGGCACGCGGCTCGTCCACCGCATCCGGGGCCGCCGAGACCGGCGACGGCGAGACCGCCACCACGGTCGTGGCCGTTGACATTCCGGGGGAGAATCGCGGGTTCGACGACGTCCACACCGATGAGCCGCTGGTCAGCACCGACTGGCTGGCTGAACGCCTCGATGAGGGAGACCTCCACGAGCAGGACATCGTGCTGCTGGACGTCTCGGAGGATCTGCCCAGTTCCGAGCTCACCCCATACGCCGAGGCGCACATCCCGCAGGCACAATATGTGGAATGGTCTCAGGATTTCACCGCGCCGAACACTCGTGAGTTCATCTCCGCCGAAGCGTTCACCGAGCTGGCCCAGTCGCTGGGCATCAATGAGGACTCGACCGTGGTCCTCTACGGGGACAACAACAACTGGTTCGCCGCCTACGCCTCCTGGGTGTTCAACCTCTACGGCGTCGAAGACGTGGTGCTGCTCGACGGAGGTCTGCACAGATGGGAGCTCTATGACGAGCGCAAACTCGTCGAAGAGGTTCCCGCGGTTCCGGCGGGGAACTTCCAGGCCAGTCCGCAGAACCACGACATCCGCGCCTTCCAGCCTGAGGTGCTCGAGGTTGCGGAGCAGAACACCGAGGCCGACGGCGACGCCGTGGCCGCCGTCAACCTGGTCGACATCCGTTCGGCCGAGGAGCACGACGGCGAGGTCGGCGTGGACCCCGACATCTTCCAGGGCGAGGGCGCCGCGGTGTGGGGTCACATCCCCGGCTCCGTGAACGTCACCTGGACCCAGATCGTCGACGAGGAGACCGGAGAGTTCCTCTCCGCCGAGGAGATCCGCAGCATCTACGAAGCGGCCGGGGTGGACTTCCAGAACCCGATCATCGCCTACTGCCGGATCGGGGAGCGCGCCTCCCACACCTGGTACGCGCTGAGCCAGATCCTCGGCGAAGAGGTCAAGGTCTACGACGGCTCCTGGTCGGAATGGGGCAACAGCGTCGGGGTGCCGGTGGCGAACAACTCCGGGCAGCGCGCCGGACTCTGGGGCCAGTCCGGAGACTGACCTCTGCCACGTGACCTCTGAGCGTGGAACATCTCAGGAACCGGGCCCGCCGCGGTGGGCCCGGTTCCCCTGTGCAGGAAGGGAACCTCATGACCGTCGACGTCAGAGCAGACCGAGAGCTGGGCTGGACCCGTGCGGACACCGTCCGCACCACGATCGCGGTCGCAGTCGCAGCGGTGCTGCTGGGACTGGCCTGGTATCTCTCCGCCACGGAGGGGGAGGGGTTCGGTGGCTCCAACGCCGCCCTGATGCTGCTCGTCGGTGCAGGGCTGGGCATCCTGTTCGAGCGCGGCCGGTACTGCTTCTTCTGCGTATTCCGAGACCTCTTCGAGAAGCATGACAGCAGAGGGGTGTACGCGATCCTGGTCTCGATCGCTGTCGGCACGATCGGATACGCGGTGATCTTCTCCACCCGGATTCCCACGCCCACCGCGGACAACGTGCCGACGGACGCGCATATCGCCCCGGTCTCGCTGGCGCTGGTCATCTCCGGACTCGCCTTCGGGCTGGGCATGGTGATCTCCGGGGGCTGCATCGCCGGGCACCTGTACCGTCTCCCGGAGGGTCACCTGCGGTCCATACCGGCCCTGCTCGGCGTCGTCCTGGGCTTCGGTCTCGGGTTCCTCAGCTGGGACACCATGTACTCCCGGTTCATCCTCGGCTCCCCGGCCACCTGGCTGGCGGCGGGCAACGGGTACGCGCTCGCGGTGCTGCTGCAGCTCGGCGTGCTGGTGTGCCTGGGGGTCTGGCTGCTGCGCTGGAACCCGCCGGTCCAAGGTCGAGGCGACCGGACGGTGGACGCCACCGAAGTTCGACGGCTCGTGTTCTTCAAGCGCTGGCCGGCGCTGTTCACCGGCTCCAGTGTCGGAATCCTGGCGATTCTGGCCTACTACAAGGACCAGCCGCTGGGGGTCACCCAGCAGATCTCCTCGATGACCCGGACGTCCATGACCGAGGCCGGCTGGATGGAGCGCCTCATGCCGGGGCTCGACGAGCGCCTGGCCGGATGCGTGGCCATCGTGGTCCACACCATCACCACCAACGGCTGGCTGATCGTCGGGATCGTATTGGCTTCGCTGGCCGTGGCGCTGCCGGGTCGGCGCGTGCGGCTCGAGAAGACCACGGCGTTCAACTCGGTCACCGCCCTCGGCGGAGGGGTGCTGCTGGGCTGGGGTGCGATGATCGGGCTGGGCTGCACCATCGGGGTCCTGCTCTCCGGGACGCAGGCGCTCGCGCTCTCCGGATGGGTGTTCGGCGCGGCGATCGTCCTCGCGGCCGGCCTGGGGTTCCGCTTCGGCCTGCACCGGAAGGCTGCGCCGGGGGTGTTCTGAGCGCCCCGGGATGTGGGCGTGCCTCGCCTAGTCGGCGGACGGGTCCACGGTGCGGCGCCCGCTGTGGTGGCGCAGCGCCTTGCGCGCCGCCTTCGCGTCGGCCTTCTCCGCCTCCAGCTGACGCTTCACATCCGAGGCGTACACATCGACGTATTCCTGGCCAGAGAGCCGCATGATCCGGTACATGATCTCGTCGGCCACGGCGCGCTGGGCGAAGCGATCCTCGGCGTTGTCGTAGTACGACTCGAAGGTCATCGGTTCGCCCACGATCATCCCCACCCGGCCCAGCCGGGGGATGTTCTTCCCGATCGGCTGGACCTTGTCGGTGCCGATCAGGGCGATCGGGATCACCGGAGCGCGGGTGTTCAGCGCCAGCCGCGCGATGCCGAGCTTGCCGCGGTAGAGCCGCCCGTCCGGGCTGCGCGTGCCCTCGGGGTAGATGCCCAGCACCTCTCCGTCGCGCAGCGCCTGCTCCCCGGCGTTCAGCGAGTCCTGGCTGGCCTTGCCGCCTGAGCGGTCCATCGGGATCTGGCCCGAGAGGTCGAAGAACTTCCGCATCCCCCACCCGTAGGCGCCTTGTTTGCCCCAGTAGTCGTCCTTCGCCATGAAGTGCACCTGCCGAGGCACCTTCACCGGCATGAACACCGAATCGGAGAAGGACATGTGGTTCGACGCCAGGATCGCCGGACCTTCGCTGGGGATGTTGTGCAGGCCGCGGACCCAGGGGCGGAACACCGTGTTGACCACCGGGGCCACGACGAATTTCTTGGCGACGCTGTAGAACGACACGGTGTGAGGGGGTCCTTTCAGGCGGCTGAGCTTGGAGACCACTGTAGAGGCAATAGAGTGAAGGAATGGACATGTCCGGCTTCGGAGTTTCCGTCTTCCACGGATTCACCTCCACGCCCGCTTCGATGCGCCCGCTCGCCGACGCGCTGCAGGCGGCAGGCTTCACGGTGGATCTCCCGCTGCTGCCCGGTCACGGCACGAGCTGGGAGGAGCTGGCGAGCACCCCGCGCGCTGAGATCATGCGCGCGGCGCTGGCCAGCTACGACCGGCTCGCCGCCCGCTGCCCCCGGGTGGCGACCGTGGGCCTTTCGATGGGAGGGTCGCTGGCGCTGCATGTGGCAGCCCACCGTGGGGTGGAGGCCGTCTCGGTGATCAATCCCGGACTCCGGCTGGCGCCGCTCACCGGACCGAAGGCCTGGGCGCTGGGCCGGATCCGGCCATCGGTGGCGAGCATCGCCGGAGACATCGCCAAGCCCGACGTCGTGGAGGAGGCCTACGCGCAGACCCCGCTGCGCGCCGTCGTCGAGCTCGACCGACTCTTCGCGCAGGTCCGCCGCGAGCTTCCGGTGCTCGCCCGTCGGGGCACGCCGGTGCTGCTGTTCCGCTCAGGCGTGGACAACGTCCTGCCCCCTTCCTCAGCCGATACCCTGGGCAGGGCGCTCTCGGCGGAGCAGCTCGAGGTCGTGGCGCTCACCCGCAGCCAGCACGTGGCGACGCTTGACCATGAGGCCGAGATCATCCACGAGCAGCTGATTGATTTTCTTCACCGACGGCACCACGCCGCCGAGCCCCCTGAGAGGATGGCGCCATGAGCACCTATCGCGACGACGAACCCAGCAGAGTCTTCGGTCGAGGCGGCCGCTCACGGCCGCTGCCCGGCCAGGGAGGTCCGGGCCAGGGTCAGGGCGGCCCGGGTCAGGGTCCCCGGGATCACAGCGTGGATGACTCCGCGCTCGAAGAGATCGACGACTTCCAGCCGCCCAACCCGAAGAACCCGCTCGCCGGCGCCAAGCCTGCCGTGGTGCTCGGGGCGGTGCTCAGCATCGGCGCGATCCTGGCGCTGATCATCGTGCCGTTCCTGCCGCTGAATGCGCCCGGCTGGACCGTGCCTGCGCTGATCGGCGTGGTGCTGGCCGGACTGGTCATCCTCTTCCTGCAGATGCCGCGCAGCCGCACCGGGTCAGGCGACGGCGCACAGGTCTGAGCAAGTTTTCCGCGGGGACACGAATCATCCAGCTACCGTTCAGTAATGAGCTGTGAGACGATGATGTGAGATAGCACACACGATGGAGGAGTCCCCGTGAAGGAAATCGCAACACCGCCCGCAGTCGATGTTCCCGCCGAGCTGAACATCACTGACCTGCTCGAACGTCAGGTCACCGCGGACCCGCAGAACATTCTCTTCGGTCGCCAGCTCACCCCGGGCCAGTGGACCGACGTCAGCGCCGCCGAGTTCCGCGACCAGGTGGTGCAGCTCGCCAAGGGCATCATCGGTTCCGGCGTCGAGGTCGGTGACCGGGTCGCCATCATGGCCCCCACCCGCTACGAGTGGACGCTGCTCGACTTCGCGATCTTCTACGCCGGCGCCGTGACCGTGCCGGTCTACGAGACGTCTTCGCCCTCCCAGGTCGCGTGGATCATCGAAGACGCCGGCGTGAAGCTGCTCGTCGCCGAGACCCCGGCCCACCAGAAGATCGTCGAGCGCGCCGTCGCCCAGGAGAACCTCACGGGTCTGGGCAACGTCTACACCATCGAAGGCTCCGGCCTGGATCAGCTGCGCGCCAAGGGCGCTGAGGTCACCGAGGCGCAGGTCGCCACTCGACGCAGCGCCGCCGTCGGTGCTGACCTCGCGACGATCATCTACACCTCCGGGACCACCGGGCGGCCCAAGGGCTGCGAGCTGACCCACTCGAACTTCACCGAGCTCTCGCTCCAGGCGCTGGGCTCCTCGCTGGGCACGGTGGTCGACAAGAACGCCTCCACGGTGATGTTCATCCCGCTGGCCCACGTCTTCGCCCGCTTCATCTCCGTGCTCGCCGTCGCCGGCGGCTCCCGGGTCGGACACACCTCCGACATCAAGGAGCTGGTGGACGACCTGGGCACCTTCCACCCGACCTTCCTGCTGGCGGTGCCGCGGGTCTTCGAGAAGATCTACAACGCCGCGATGCTCAAGGCCGAGTCCGACGGCAAGGGAGCCATCTTCGAGAAGGCGGCGAACACCGCCATCGAATGGTCCCGCGCCAAGCAGAACGGCAAGGTCCCCTTCACCCTGGGGCTCAAGCACACGGTCTTCGACAAGCTCGTCTACTCCAAGCTGCGCGCCCGGATGGGCGGACAGGTCGCCCATGCGGTCTCCGGCGGCTCGCCGCTGGGGGAGCGGCTCGGCCACTTCTTCTACGGCGTGGGCGTGCAGATCCTCGAGGGCTACGGGCTGACCGAGACCACGGCGCCGCTGACCGTGAACACCCCTGCGCTGAGCAAGATCGGCACCGTCGGGGCGCCGCTTCCCGGATGCGCGGTGAAGATCGCTGAGGACGGCGAGATCCTCGGCCGCGGCATCTGCGTCTTCCGCGGCTACCACAACCGGCCCGAGCTGAACCAGGAGATCTTCACCGACACCGGCTGGTTCCGCACCGGCGACGTCGGCACCCTGGACTCCGACGGCTGCCTCACCATCACCGGCCGCAAGAAGGAGATCCTGGTCACCGCGACCGGGAAGAACGTCTCACCGGCCCAGCTGGAAGACCTGATGCGCTCCGACGCGATCGTCTCCCAGGCTGTGGTGGTCGGCGACAACCGGCCCTTCGTGGCGGCGCTGATCACCCTGGACGAGGAGACCCTGCCGCAGTGGCTCGAGCGCAAGGGACTGGACCCCAAGACTCCGGTCTCCGAGCTGGCGAAGCACGAGACGATCATCGCCCACGTGCAGTCGGTGGTCGACCGGGCGAACGAGTCGGTCTCCCGCGCCGAATCGATCCGCGACTTCCGGCTGCTGCACACCGACTTCACCATCGAATCCGGCCACCTCACCCCCTCCCTGAAGATCAAGCGACCTGTGGTGATGAAGGACTTCGCCGAAGAGGTCGAGGCGCTCTACACCGAGGCTGCCGCCAAGAAGGGCTGAGCAGCAAGAGACGCTGAAACCTTCAGACGTCGATCGATGCAGAACAGCTGAGGAGCCCGGGGGCGCACACCGCCCCCGGGCTCACTCCGTCCGCATGATGGAATGGCGCTCCGCCATTAGGTGCGCCCGTGCGCGGCGGACTACCCTGAACAGGTGACTACCACGCCAGAGCCCCGAACCGACGCCCCGCTGACCGCCCCCGGAGAGATCCTCCACGTCGGGGCAGCAGACTATCCGGGCCTGGACGAGTGGCGTTCATTGCCGCTGAGCCAGCAGCCGGACTGGCGCAGCCACGAAGACTTCGACTCCGCCTATGCGGAGCTCTCCGCGCACCCTCCGCTGGTCTTCGCCGGGGAGGTCGACAAGCTCAAGCGACGCCTGGCCAAGGTTGCCAACGGTGAGGCGTTCCTGCTCCAGGGCGGCGACTGCGCCGAGACCTTCGACGGCGTCACCGCCGACCGGATCAGTGCCAAGATCAAGACCATCCTGCAGATGGCCGTCGTGCTCACCTACGGCGCCTCGCTGCCGGTGGTGAAGATGGGGCGCATGGCCGGGCAGTACGCCAAGCCGCGCTCCTCCGATGTGGAGACCCGCGACGGCGTGACGCTGCCGACCTTCCGCGGCGAGATCGTCAACGGCTTCGAGTTCACCGAGGAATCCCGCGTGCCCGACCCCAAGCGGATGGTCGCGGCCTACCACAAGTCCGCCGCCACGCTGAACCTGGTCCGGGCCTTCACCGAGGGCGGCTTCGCCGACCTTCGCGCGGTGCAGCAGTGGAACAAGGGATTCATGGAGAACCCCGCCCACGCCCGCTATGAGCAGCTCGCCGGGGAGATCGACCGCGCGGTGCGCTTCATGGAGGCCTGCGGTGCTGACTTCGAAGGACTCAAGCGCACCGAGTTCTACGCCGCCCACGAGGCGCTGCTGCTGGACTACGAGCGCGCACTGACCCGGATCGACTCCCGCACCGGAAAGCCCTACGTGACTTCCGGCCACTTCGTCTGGATCGGCGAGCGGACCCGCGAGCTCGACGGCGCACACATGGACTACCTCTCCCGGGTGCAGAACCCGGTCGGGGTCAAGCTGGGCCCCAGCACCACCCCGGAGACCGTCCTGGCGATCATCGACAAGCTTGATCCCGAGCGGGAGCCCGGACGGCTGACCTTCATCGTGCGGATGGGCGCCTCCAACGTCCGGGAGAAGCTCCCGCCGCTGGTGACCGCGGTGCGCGACTCCGGCGCCAAGGTGGTCTGGGTGACGGACCCGATGCACGGCAACACCATCACGGCCGACAACGGCTACAAGACCCGCCGCTTCGACGACATCCTCGACGAGGTGCGCGGCTTCTTCGAGGTCCACCGCTCGCTGGGCACCTACCCGGGTGGGCTGCACGTGGAGATGACCGGCGACGACGTCGCCGAGTGCCTCGGCGGCTCCGATGTGGTCGACGAATCAGCCTTCGATCAGCGCTATGAGTCCCTGGTGGACCCGCGGCTGAACCACAAGCAGTCCCTGGAGCTGGCGTTCCTGGTGGCGGAGTCCCTCACCCAGGTGAGATAGGCCCCAGCGGCAGGTTCTCGGGACGGGTCGCTGACGCGGGCCACAGGCGAACCGGTCCCAGGCCGCGCGCAGGTCCTCAGCCCCCGAGGCTGGGGATCAGCGCGCTGCTCACGCCGATCCAGCCGGCCAGCAGCACCAGCAGGGCGCTGCCGATCATGATCGCGGCGATCATCAGCCAGACCCGGGTGGCATCGGGGCCGGCAAGCTCGACCGTGGGGCGCTGACGCTCGCGCTTCTCCGTGCGGACCCGTTCCACCGGCCGTCGGGCGCCGACGGAGGGTTGCATGCCGGTCGCCGGCTCTGCGACGCTGAGCCGGGGCGGGCGCAGCTGCAGCCCGCTGGTGGGCACCTCGGTGACCAGCTGGCGATCCTCCTCGGCCAGGCTCGAGGGGCGCCCGTGGGCGGCGTCGCGATGCTCGGCCTCCAGGTGGGTGGTCCGCGCGTTGCCCAGGGCCGCGTCGATGTCCTCGTCCCAGGGCTGCGGGTCGTCGGGCTGCGGCTCGGCCCCGGGAGTCTCGAACTGGGAAGCCGATGCCTGCTGCGCGCCGGTCTCCAGGAAGGCCTCGTCGGAGTCCCCGGGCAGCATCGTGGTGGGCCGCTGGCCGGTGCGCTCGGACGCTCGTGCGGAGACGCCCATGGCGGGGATCGGTCGCGTCGCGGGGCTGCTGAGCGCGCCGTCGAAGTCGAGCTCGGCGTCGCTGAGCAGGCCGCGGGTCTCACGCAGCATCTTCAGCAGCTCATCGGCGTTCTTCGGCCGCAGCGCCACCTCGGGCCGGGTGGCGATGCTGACCAGGTCATCGAGCTCGCCGGCGAGTCCCTGGACCTGAGCCGAGGGGACCGGCACGGTGGAGTTCACGTGCTGGTAGGCGACCCGCACGGGGGAGTCTCCGGTGAAGGGCTGCACGCCGGTGAGCATCTCGTAGAGCAGGATGCCGATGGCGTAGATGTCGGAGCGCTCATCGGCTCCCTCTCCGGAGAGCAGCTCCGGAGAGATATAGGCCACGGTGCCCATCAGCGTCGAGGTCCCGGAGTGGTGGGTCGCGGCGCGGGCCAGCCCCAGATCGGCAAGCTTGATCCGCCCGTCATGGGAGACCAGCACGTTCTCCGGCTTGATGTCTCGGTGGACCAGGCCGGCGCGGTGTGCCGCAGCCAGGCCCTGCAGGATCGAGTCCATGTAGGTCAGCGCGAGCCGAGGCGTCATCGCCCCGTGCTTGAGCAGCGTGCGCAGGGTGGCGCCGGGGACGTACTCCATCACCAGGTAGGCGGTCTCCTGGGCCTGTCCCTGATCGAGCACCTGGACCACATTGGGGTGGGCGATCAGCGCGGAGTTCCGGGCCTCCTGCTCGAATCGCTCCACGACCTTGCGATCCTCCGCCATGTGCGGGAACAGCACCTTCAGGGCGACCTCTCGGCCGAGCCGCTGGTCCTGGGCGCGGTAGACCGTGGACATGCCGCCACGTGCGATGCGCTCATCGATCACATAGCGGTCATCGATCCTGGAACCTATCCACGGGTCAATCTGTTCAGAGCTCACAGCCCCAGGGTATCGAACCTGCCCAACTCCGAGTTGCCGCGGCGCGAGTCGATCCCGGGCCCCGCGCGGGTCTCGACGCTAGACCGTGCGCAGCACCAGGTGTCCGCGCAGCTGGTCGAACTCCTCGAGCACCTCCGCGGAGACGCCGAGATCCACGAGGTGCTGCGTCCGGGCGACGCTCTCGCCGGTGAGCTTCTCGATGCTGCGCTCGACCTCGTCGACGGCTCCAGACTCGGTGAGGATGGCGCGGGCCCGCTCCACCTGTTCCTCGCTCAGCGCCGGGTCTCCCAGCATCTGGCTGAGCTCCTGGGCTCCCGCCGCGGAGGAGCGGAACAGCCCGTAGGCGATGAGCTCGGTGCGCTTGCCCTCACGCAGATCATCACCGACCGGCTTGCCGGTGGTCTCCGGGTCTCCGAAGACCCCGAGCAGATCGTCGCGCAGCTGAAACGCCTCTCCTACCGGCAGCGCCGCCGCGGCGAAGGCGCGGCACAGCTGGTCCGAGCCGCCGGCCAGGGCCGCGCCGAGGACCACCGGGTACTCGGTGGAGTACTTGGCAGCCTTGTAGCGCAGCACCCCGCGGGCCCGACTGACCGCCTCGGTCTCGGTGTCGGCCGGGGTGCGCACCTCCTCCAGCACGTCGAGGTACTGCCCGGTGATGACCTCGGTGTGCATCTGATGGAAGGTCCGCGCGGCGAGCGGACTGCTCGCCAGCCCGTCCTGGGCGGCGGTGGACTGGGCATGGAAGAAGGCCTCCGAGGCCCAGGCGAGGGCGAGGTCGCCGGAGAGGATCGCACCGGTGGTCCCGAAATGACCGCGGTCTCCGCTGAAGCCGGATTCGCGGTGGAGCTGCTCGAAGCGGATGTGCGCGCTGGGCAGACCCCGGCGGGTCGCGGAGCGGTCGATCACGTCGTCGTGGACCAGCGCAGCCGCCTGGAACAGCTCCAGCGCCACCCCCAGCTCGACGACGCCCGCGCCGCGCCCGGAGGCCGCCTGCCAGCCCAGTCGTGCCAGGGCGGGACGCATCTTCTTCCCACCCCGGGTCAGTGACATCAGCGCCGTGACCAAGGGGACCGCGTGTTGGGAGACTGCATGGACCTCTGCGTGCCGCGCCTCGAGAAAGCCGGCGCACCTCGCGTTGACCTCGCTGATGAATTCTTCGCGCTTCATGGCGGATAGCCTATCGGTATGGCACCGTCCCCACCGGCTGATTCACGCGTCCTCGCGCATGTGGATATGGATGCCTACTACGTGGAGGTCGAGCTGCTCACCCGCCCCGAGCTGCGCGGGCGCAAGATCATCGTCGCGCAGGACTCGGGTCGCTCCGTGGTGCTCTCGGCCTCCTATGAGGCCCGCGCGGACGGGGTGCGCTCGGCGATGCCGCTGGCCCGGGCGCGCCGGGCCAGTCCCGACGCCGTCGTGATCTCGCCCCACATGGACGTCTACCGAGAGCTCTCGCGGCGGATCATGAGCTATTTCGACACCGTCACCGACGCCGTGGAGCAGCTCAGCGTGGACGAGGCCTTCCTCGATCTCACCGGGGCTCGACGGCGGTTGGGCGGACCCGAGCAGATCGGGCAGAAGATCCGCCGTGAGATCCGTGAGGAGTTCAACCTCCCCGCCACCGTGGGGATCGCCGACCGCAAGTTCATCGCCAAGATCGCCTCCACCCGGGCAAAGCCGGACGGGCTGATGCTGGTCCCGCCGCACCGCCGCCTGGAGTTCCTGCATTCCCTGCCGGTGACCGCGATGTGGGGCGTCGGGGGAAAGACCGCAGAGTCCCTGAAGGCCTTCGGGATCACCACGGTGCTCCAGCTCGCAGAGACCCCGGAACCGGCGCTGCGCCGCCGCTTCGGGGTCACCGGCACGGCATTGCACCGGCTGGCCTGGGGAGAGGACGCCCGCGAGGTCCAGCCGCACCGGATCGAGAAGTCCATCGGGGCCGAAGAGACCTTTGCGGTCGATGTCGAGGATGAAGCGGCGCTGCGCGCAGAGCTGCTGCGACTCAGTCACCGGGTCGCCGCGCGGCTGCGCGAGTCGGGGGTCTCCGCCGAGGGGATCAGCCTGAAGCTGCGCTACAGCGACTTCGAGACGCTGACCCGTTCGTCCACCCTCTCCCATCCCACCCATTCCGCACTGGCCATCTACGCCCGCGTGCTGGGGATGCTGGAACGGCTGGGGGAGCGGCCGCAGCCGGTGCGCCTGGTCGGAGTCCGGGCGGAACGGCTGGTGGATGAGGGAGGCTCGCTGCAGCTGAGCTTCGATCGCACGGAGACGAACTGGCTCGACGCCGAGAGTGCGCTCGACGCGATCGCGAAGAAATTCCCACAGGTCCAGACTGCTCCTGCCTCGCTGCTGCGCGCTCGCCGCGAGGATCCATGACTGGAGGGTTCCTGGGCACCAGCCCAGAGATCGCCGCAGGGCGGACTGCGGGCTAGGTCTGCGGTGACGAAACCGCTAGACTATACACCTAGGCGTATCCAGATCGTCCACCACGCCATACGACGACCGCGAGGAGCTTCACGATGCCACTGTCGGAGCGTGAACAGCGCATGCTCAAGCAGCTCGAAGAACAGCTGCAGTCGGAGGATCCGAGCTTCGCAAGCTCCATGCAGGACTCCCCGACGGGAAAGCTCAACGTGCGCAACATTGTGCTCGGCGCTCTGGTCGCAGTCCTCGGCATCGTCGTCCTGCTGGTCAGCATCTACAACCAGTGGATCCCTGTCGGTGTGATCGGCTTCCTGATCATGGGTGCAGGCGTCTACTACGCCACCACCGGAGGAACCTCCGGAAACTCCCGCGGCAACGGCGGCGGCAACGGCAACGGCGGTGGAGGCGGCGGCGGCGGACCCCGCAGCTCGGCCCCGAGTCCGTCCGGAAACTTCATGACCGGACTCGAACAGCGCTGGGAAGAACGACGCCGGCAGGACTGACTCCTCCAGGCATCACCTGACTTCGAAAGGCCCCTCTCCGGAGGGGCCTTTTTCGTGCCTGATCGCAGCGCCTCCACTTCCCACCATCGGGTACCTCCACTTCCCACCATCGGGTACCTCCACTTCCCACCCCACAGCACCCCCACTTCCCACCCCACAGCACCCCACATCCCGCCACAACGGTCCTCAGTTCACGCCGCTGCGCCCGTCTCGCCTGGTCAGAGGCGGATCATCCAGGCTCTCGCGACGCTGCTCCGGGTCGCTCCGCACGGCGCGACACCTCACCCGGCGCACCCGGAGCGGGCCTGTCCGGGAGAAGCCCTCCACCGCCCTCCACCTGCACCGGAGTGGTATCACTCCAGGTCAGAGGCTTGAAATCGCCGACGTGGGGGAAGTGTCGGCCGTGCGGCGGCAGATTTTGGTTGCAAGTGGGGGGAAGTGGGGTAAAGTGGAGCTCGGTAGAGGGAGAAGGAATGATTCTCCTCAACAAGTGAGGTGGTGAGTGTCCTTTGTTCCTGGGCACATACACGCCTCGCATGGATGAGAAGGCTCGCCTGATCCTTCCCGCGAAGTATCGCGAAGAACTGGCCAACGGCCTGGTCCTCACCCGCGGGCAGGAACGCTGCATCTATGTGTTCAGCACGGAAGAGTTCAAGAACGTCCATCAGCAGATGCGGCAGGCTCCTCTGACCTCACGCCAAGCACGCGACTACATCCGCGTATTCCTCTCCGGAGCCTCTGACGAGATTCCGGACAAGCAGGGCAGGATCACGGTTCCCGCCGCGCTGAGGGAGTACGCCGGACTGGACCGCGATGTCACGGTCATCGGAGCGGGAGACCGCGCCGAGATCTGGGACACCGCAGCCTGGAACGAGTATCTGGAGGCGAAGGAGTCGGAGTTCTCATCCACCGATGGGGACGCCATTCCCGGTCTCTTCTGAGCACCGAAGGCGCTCGACGCGACACGCCGACCGAACAAAGTACGACAAGTGAAGACGGTTCGAACACTTCAAGGGGATCCTTGGGTGAGTTCTTCCGCCGCCCGGCCGCATTCCTGACTTATCTTCCCCGATGTCAGGCAGCAGGCCGGAGCGGAGGAGGAGCTGGTCCAAGGATCCTTTCCCATGACGGAGGCAGTATGGCGCAACGAGAGACAGCAGACCGGCACGTGCCGGTGATGCGAGATCGCTGCATCAGACTGTTGGCCCTCGGAGTGGAGAACATCCGGGCCGCCGGCCACCGTCCCGTGGTCATCGACGCCACCCTGGGCATGGGCGGCCACGCCGAAGCCATGCTTGCGGCCGACTCCGAGGTGCTCGTGCTCGGCCTGGACCGGGATCCCCAGGCGCATGCCCTCGCGGCGCAGCGCCTCTCCGCCTACGGCGACCGCTTTCGCGGCATCCACACGGTCTACGACCGCGTGGACGAGGTCGCCGCAGAGGAGCTGGACTCCGATCAGCGAGTCGCCGGGGTGCTTCTCGACCTCGGGGTCTCCTCGCTGCAGCTGGACGAGGCCTCCCGCGGCTTCGCCTACTCCTACGATGCCCCGCTGGACATGCGCATGGATGCCTCGGAGGATTCCCCCGACGAGTCGGTCGCCGAGCTGCTGGCGCGGATCGAGGTGCCCGAGCTGAGGCGGATCCTGCGCGAATACGGCGAGGAGCGCTTCGCCGGACGCATCGCCTCGGCCATCGTCTCCCGGCGAGAGGGTCGCCCCTTCACCACGACCGCGGACCTCGCCGCCGTGGTGGACCGCGCGGTCCCCGCGGCTTCCAAGCGCACCGGGGGACACCCCGCCAAACGCACCTTCCAGGCCCTGCGCATCGCGGTCAACGAGGAGCTCGAGGTCCTGCAGCGCACCATCCCGAACGCCCTGGACGCCGTGGCGCCGGGCGGTCGGATCGTGGCGATGAGCTATCACTCGTTGGAGGACCGCATCGTGAAGCAGGCCTTCGCTCGACGCACCAAGTCCTCGGCGCCGACGGGGCTGCCCGTGGAGCTCGAAGAGCACAAGCCGACATTCAGATCCCTCACCCGCGGGGCAGAGCTGCCCGACGAGGCCGAGATCGCCGAGAACCCCCGCGCAGCGTCAGCGAAGCTGCGTGCAGTGGAGAAGCTGACCGACTCCAGGAGAACCGCCGCATGAGCGCAGAAGCACATTCCCTCGCCCCGGCCAGCCGCGGGTCACTGGCGCGCAGCCTCTCCTTCCCCGGACGCACCGACGACGCAGGCTCCCCAGCACGCCCCAGTCCGATGCTCCGCGCCCTGCCCAAGCTCCGGGGGCGGCAGAAGGGACTCATCGGCGGGATCATCGCACTGCTCGGGCTCGCGCTGACGATCGTGCTCGCGGTGAACATCCACGTGGCCAACGCGCAGTACACCGTCGTGGACCTGCAGAACCAGCACCTCTCGCTGGTCCAGGCGAACCAGGCGCTGACCGAAGAGGTCCAGCACCTGGAATCGCCGCAGGCGCTCTCCAGCGCCGCCGTCGGACTGGGCATGGTCATGCCTGCCGAGGCCGCGGCCCTGGACCTCGGCAACGGTGAGGTCACCGGCACCGCGGCGCCCGCGGACAGCGGCGACCGTCCCTCCAGCTTCGTGGCCTCGCCCGCAGTTCCCGGAGGCGACTCCGCCGCTGCGCTGAACGTCTCGGATGCCGTGACCGGCGCGCCGTCAGGGATTCTCGGCGGGGGCGCGTTGAACACGCTCATCGAGGCTCCCAGCGGGCAGAATGGCCAGGAGGCATCTGCGGGGACGCAAGACCAGTTCAGCCCTGCTGAACTCAACGGCGGGACCATACCGGCGCCCTCATTCGACTGATCGACTTGTTGGGAGAACGCTGACGCCATGGCAGCCGCTCAGAAGAAACGCGCAGAACGGGTCCTTTCGTTCCGGATGCGCATCGGACTCACCCTGATCCTGGTGATGCTGCTCCTGCTCGGAGGACGCCTCTTCCACGTGCAGGGCCTGGACCCTGCAGGAAACGCCCAGGCGGCGGTCTCCGAACGACTGCGCAGCGTCCCGCTGCCCGCACACCGCGGGGACATCCTCGACACCGAAGGTCGAGTGCTCGCCGCCTCGGTGAACCGCTATGACCTGGTCGTCGACCAGGCGGTGGTGGAAGACTTCGAGCGCAGCGACGAGGCCACCGGGCTGCGCGAGGAGATCTCGGTGCAGGCCGGGATCGCCGAGCTCGGCGAGGTGCTGGATCGCAGCACCGAGGAGCTCACAGACCTCATCGTGGGCGAGAGTCGCTATTCGGTGGTGGCTCGATCACTGACGCCTGAGCAGAGCGAGCAGGCCGTGGACATCGGGCTCCCCGGCCTCTACGCCGAGCCGGTGTCCCAGCGCAGCTACCCGTCCGGCGCCGTGGCGGGTTCGATCATCGGATTCATGGGCGCTGACGGCCCCCTCGAAGGAATCGAAGCCGCCCAGGACGAGGCGCTCAGCGGCGTCGACGGGGAACGGATCTATGAGGTCGGCGGCGACGGCGTGCGGATTCCGGTGGCCACCTATGAGGAGCTCCCGGCCGAGGACGGCCAGGACGTCCGCCTGACCATCGATCAGGACCTGCAGTGGTTCGCCCAGGAGGCGATCGCGAAGAAGTCGAACCAGTACAACGCAGCCTGGGGCAATGCCACCGTCGTGGACCTCACCACTGGAGAGATCCTGGCCATGGCCGACTCCGAGACGGTCGATCCGGCCGAACCGGGAGAGACCGACGAGCTCTTCCGCCGACCGCTCGCGCTGACCCAGGACTTCGAACCAGGCTCCACCGGCAAGGCCATCACCTTCGCCATGGCGCTCGAGGAGGGGACGCTGAACCCCACCGACGGCTTCACCGTGGACAACCGCTACGAGGTGGACGGCCAGACCATCAGCGACGCCACCCGCCACCCGACCCTGGACATGACGGCCGCAGGCATCTTCGCCCGCTCCTACAACACCGGCACCGTGATGATCGGCGGAGAGATCCCCGAAGAGACCCGGTACGACTACATGCGCCGGGTCGGCCTCGGTGAACCGCTCGACATCGGGCTCGGGACCGAAGCGAACTCGGTGCTGCGGCCCCCCGAGGAATGGGACGCCCGCCAGCACCTGACCACCCAGTTCGGGCAGGGCTACACGACCTCGGTGCTGCACAATGTGCAGGCCTTCCAGACCATGACCAACGGCGGAGTCGACGTCCCGCTGCGCCTGATCGACGCCTACGTCGACGCCGACGGCACCGAGCACCCGGTTCAGACCCAGCCGGGTGAGCGGATCTTCTCCGAGGAGACCTCCGCGGAGATGCTCCGGATGTTCGAAGGCGTGGTGGACTACGGAACCGGCGGCCAGGCCGCCGTCTCCGGATACCGCGTGGGCGGCAAGTCCGGGATCGCGGAGGCAGCCGGTGCTGGCGGAGGGTTCGACGGCCACACCCAGTCCTTCATCGGAATGGCGCCGCTGGATGACCCGCAGTATCTGGTCTCCGTCACCGTGCACCGCCCGCAGGGCTACTGGCGTGACTGGGAGGTCACCGACACGTTCCGTGAGATCATGGCCTACGTGCTTAGCAGTTATGACGAGGCGCCCAGCGGGGCGGAGAGCGAGGCCTACGACGGCTTCGAAGGCGAGAATCAGGATCAGCCCTGGTGAGCGCGGTAGAGGCAGGGCTGAGCGTCGCGCAGCAGGACCGAGTCTTCCGTCCAGACGGCGTGCTCGGCACCAGTGTGGAAGAGCTCGTCGCCGAGCTCGCCAGCACCGGCTATGACCCGCTGGTCACCCCCGTGGGTCGTGCCGCAGGCGAGATCCGGCTCACCGGTGCCGCCATGGACCCCAAGGCCGTAGGCCCCGGGGACCTCTTCGTCGCGGTCTCCGGCTCCCGCGCTCATGGTGCTGACTTCGTGATGACCGCTCTGGACGGCGGGGCGGCAGCGATCCTCACCGACGTCGCCGGCGCCGAGAAGGTCCGCGAACGCGTGGGCTACCGCATCCCGGTCATCGAGGTGCGCCGCGTGCGCGAGGCGGCGGGCCCGTCGGCCGCGCTGATCTACGGCAACACCGCAACCTCCGGGCCGGCGCTCTTCGGGGTCACCGGCACCAATGGCAAGACCACCACGACCTACTTCCTGCGCTCCCTGCTGGACACGCTGCTGCGCCCGCACCAGCGCGCCACCGGCCTGATCGGCACCATCGAGATCGCCTCCGGTGCGGCGACCATCCCCTCGAAGATGACGACGCCGGAGGCCGTGCAGCTGCACAGCCTGATGGCGCTCTTCCGCGAGGCCGACGTCGCCGCCGCCGCGATGGAGGTCTCCTCCCACGCCATCTCCTATCAGCGCACCTCCGGGCTCTTCTACGCCGTGGCGGGCTTCACCAACCTCACCCAGGACCACCTGGACCTGCACGGGTCGATGGAGGAGTACTTCGCGGCCAAGGCGGCCCTGTTCGCCCGTCGCCGGACCCGCAGCAGCGTGGTCATCGTGGATGATCCCTGGGGCTGGCGGATGGCTGAGACCGCAACCGGCCACGTCGTGACGCTTGCCACCGCAGAGGTGCCGGACCCGGCCGCGGACTGGAGCGTCACCGAGGTGACCCCGCATCTGCTCGGCAGCGCCTTCACGCTGCGCAACCGCCACACCGGGGAGAGCATCCGCTCCCGCACCGGGCTGCCCGGCCGGTTCAACGTCGCCAATGCGGCGCTGGCCGCCGTGATGGTGCTCACCGCCGATGAGTCCACCGCGCTCGGAGTCAGTCGCGACGAGATCGTCACCGCGCTCGAGCAGGCCGACCCCTTCACGATCAGCGTCCCAGGCAGGATGCAGGTGATCGGAACCGAGCCCGCCGCGATCGTCGACTTCGCGCACAACCCCGATGCCATGATCCGTACCCTCGAGGCCGCCGCGAGCACCTCGCGCGGGAAGACCATCCTGGTCGTCGGCGCCGCGGGGGAGCGTGACAGCGCCAAGCGCCCGCTGATGGGCGCCATCGCGGTGCGCATGGCCGATCACGTGATCATCAGCGACGACGATCCGCACGGCGAGGACCCCGCGCAGATCCGCGCCGGGCTCCTGGAGGGCGCCCGTGAGGCCCTGGCCGAAGAGGATCTGGACACCACGTTGGAGGAGATCTCGCCGCGACTCGACGCGATCACCCGCGCCGTGGCGGTGGCCGAGCCCGAGGACACCATCATCCTCGCGGGACGCGGACATGAGGTCCACCAGGACTTCGCCGGGACGAAGCACCCGATCGACGACCGGGTGGAGCTGGCCCGGGCGCTGCGCCTGCGCGGATTCCCCACCGCCGACGATGCTCCGCAGACCGAGTCCGCTCCGAACACCGACAAGACCCACAGCCTTTCCACAGCAGAAGGAGGCGACAAGGCATGATCGAACTCTCAGCCGAAGAGATCGCCGAGATCACCGCAGGGACCCTGCGCGGCGTCCCTGACCCCGCCGCGGTCCGCGTGCGCCACGCGGACACCGACTCGCGCAGCATGGTCGCGGACTCGCTGTTCATCGCCAAGCCCGGGGAGACCACCGACGGTCACCGCTTCATCGACGTCGCCCTCGCCGCCGGCGCCACCCTCGTGCTGGCCGAGCGCGAGACCCAGACCCCACACGGAGCCCCGCATCCCAGCGTGATCGTGACCGACGTGGTCACCGCCATGGGACAGATCGCCGCGGCGATCCTCGACCGGGTGCGCGCCCATTCGGCCACCACCGTCATCGGCATCACCGGGTCCGCCGGCAAGACCACCACCAAGGACCTGCTGAAGTCGATCCTCGAGCCCGAGGGCCCCACCGTGGCGCCCCAGGGCTCCTACAACGGCGAGGTCGGAGTCCCGCTGACCATCTTCACCGCTGAGCTGGACACCCGGTACGTGGTCGTGGAGATGGGCGCAGACGCCCCCGGCAACATCCGCGAGCTTGCGGAGATGGTCCGCCCCGACATCGGGGCGGTGCTCATGGTCGGGTCCGCCCATGCCGGCAAGTTCGGCGGCGCGGACAAGATCGCCGCCGTCAAGGCGGAGCTCGTCGAGGAGATCAGCGCCACCGGCGCCGTCGTGCTCAACCGCGACGACGCCCAGGTCGCCCCCATGGCGAAGGCCGCGAAGGCTCCGATCACCTGGTTCAGCGAAGACACCGGCCAGGAGACGGGTCCGGACGGCGGTCAGGCCGCCGGCGGGGACCACGCCGCCGCGACCCCGGACCAGGTGCGCGCTGTGGACCTCAGCCTCGACGAGGCCGGGCACCCGAGGTTCCAGCTGCGCTTCACCGAGTCCGGCGAAGAGTTCCCGCTGGTCTCCGGCCTCACCGGCGCCCACCACGTCTCCAACCTCCTTGCCGCGGCGGCCTGCGCGCTGCGCGCAGGCGTCGCCCCTCACGCCATCGCCGAGCGGCTGAACGGGCTCGGCCCGGCGAGCCGCTGGCGGATGGAACGCACCGAGCGCGCCGACGGGGTCACCCTGATCAACGACGCCTACAACGCCAACCCCGAATCCATGCGGGAGGCGCTGCGCACCCTGGCGATGCTCACCAGACCCGGTCAGGGCCGCCCGGCGCGCCGCTCGGTGGCCGTGCTCGGCGCGATGCTCGAGCTCGGCGACGTCTCCATCCCCAAGCACACCCAGCTGGGGGAGACCGTGGTGCGGCTGAACATCGACAAGACCCTGGTGGTGGGCGATCTGGCCTACCCGCTCTACCGCGGCGCCATCGCGGAGGGAAGCTGGGGCTCTGAGGTGCACTGGGTCGCCACGGTCGAGGAGGCCGAGGCCTACCTGGACCAGGAGCTCGCTCCCGGTGACATCGTGCTGTTCAAATCCTCCAACAGCGCAGGGCTTAGACTCCTGGGTGACAAGATCGCCGCAAAGGAAGGGGCCCTGTGATCGCTGTAGTCATCGGTGCCGTCTTCGGCCTGGGACTCACCCTCGTCGGGACGCCGTTGTTCATCCGCTTCCTGGTGAAGCGAGGATACGGCCAGTTCATCCGTGACGACGGCCCCACCACCCACCATGTGAAGCGCGGCACGCCCACGATGGGCGGAGCGGTCATCATGATGGCCGTGGTCGCCGCGTACCTGCTGACCCACCTGCTGCTGAGCATCACCGGCGACACCGCCGGACCGACAGCCTCCGGGCTGCTGCTGCTGATGCTGATGGTCGGCATGGGCCTCGTCGGCTTCGCCGATGACTTCGCGAAGATCAGCAGGAAGCAGTCGCTGGGACTGACGCCCTGGCGCAAGATCGCCGGGCTGGTCGCCGTCGGTGTGCTCTTCGCCGTGCTGGCGCTGAACTTCCCCGACGCCGACGGGCTGACCCCTGCCTCGACGAACATCTCCTTCGTCCGCGAGACGGTGCTCGACCTGGCCTTCGCCGGCCCGATCATCGGCATGATCCTCTTCGTGATCTGGGCGAACCTGATCGTCACCGCGACCACCAACGGCGTGAACCTCACCGACGGCCTCGACGGGCTCGCCACGGCGGCCACGGCAATGGTGACGGCCGCCTACACGATCATCTCGATCTGGCAGTTCAACCAGGCCTGCGGCAGCCGCAGCGCCGTGGAGAGCGTCTGCTACGAGGTGCGCGACCCGATGGACATGGCCATGATCGCCGCGATCATCACCGGCGCGCTGATCGGCTTCCTCTGGTGGAACACCTCACCGGCGAAGATCTTCATGGGCGACACCGGCTCCCTCGCCCTCGGCGGCGCTCTGGCCGGCTTCGCGATCCTGACCCATACCCAGCTGCTCTTCGTGATCCTGGGCGGGCTCTTCGTGCTGATCACCCTCTCGGTGATCATCCAGGTCGGCTACTTCAAGTTCTCCGGCGGCAAGCGGGTGTTCCTGATGGCCCCGCTGCAGCACCATTTCGAGCTCAAAGGCTGGGCAGAGGTCACCGTGGTGGTCAGGTTCTGGATCATCGGCGCCCTCGCCGTGGGCATCGGTCTGGCCGTCTTCTACGGCGAATGGGTGATCCGTCAGTGAGCGTGTCCGACTCTCAGGACCCACAGCACGCGCAGCACCAGAATTCCCGGCAGCCGCAGATCCGCCCCGAGCTTCGCGGCTGGGACGGCCCCTGGAAGGGACTGCGCGCGATGGTCACCGGGCTCGGCGTCTCGGGATTCGCCGCCGCCGACACCTTGGCCGAGCTGGGCGCGCGCGTCGTCGTCGTCGATGGAACCGATGCACCCAAGACGCGCCGCGACGCCGAGACGCTGCGGCTGGTCGGGGTGAGTCAGATCCTGCTCGGGGAGGAACACCTCTCCGAGCTGCCGCTGCTCGACGGTGAGCCCGTCGAGCTCGTGGTCACCTCTCCGGGCTGGCGGCCCGACTCCGCGCTGATCAGTGCGGCGCGCACCGCCGGGATCCCGGTCCTCTCCGAGGTGGAGCTGGCCTGGCGGCTCGGACCCCGCCCGGGCGCCACGAAGCCCAGCTGGCTCGTGGTCACCGGCACCAACGGCAAGACCACCACCGTCACGCTGCTGGAGTCGATGCTGATCCACGACGGTCAGCGCGCCATCGCCTGCGGCAACATCGGTGTGCCGGTGCTCGACGCGATCCGCGATCCGGAAGGCTATGACGCCCTGGCCGTGGAGCTCTCCAGCTTCCAGCTCGAATACACCGAGCTGCTCTCCCCGCTGGCCTCAGCGGTGCTCAACATCGCCGAGGACCATGTCGACTGGCACGGCAGCTTCGAGGACTACCGCGCGGCGAAGGCCAAGATCTACGAGAACACCGAGCTGGCCTGCGTCTACAACGCCGACCAGCGGGTCACCGAGGACATGGTCGCCGAGGCCGACGTCCAGGAGGGATGCCGAGCCATCGGCTTCACCACCGGAGCCCCCGGACCCTCGATGCTCGGCGTGGTCGATGACCTGCTGGTGGACCGAGCGTTCCTGGCCGATCGCGCGCACCAGGCGCTGGAACTGGCGGAACTTGCCGACTTCGGCCCGCTCGCCCCGCAGCACCTCATCGCCAATGCCCTTGCCGCCGCCGCCCTGGCGCGCGCCGCCGGTGCCGCACCGGACGCGATCCGAGCGGCCGTGCAGGCCTACGAGGCCGGTGATCACCGCATCCAGCCGGTGGCGAAGGCCGACGACGTGCTCTGGATCAACGACTCCAAGGCCACCAACCCACATGCCGCCGCGGCCTCGCTGCGCAGCTTCACCGATGTCATCTGGATCGCTGGGGGACTGCCCAAAGGGGTGGTCTACGACGAACTCGTCCGGGAGATCGCCCCACGGCTGCGGCAGGTGATCCTGATCGGCACCGACTCCTCCCAGCTGAGGTCCAGCCTCGAGCGACACGCGCCGGGAGTCCCGGTGATCGGTGGACGCCTGCGGGAGGATGAGAGGCGCAGCGAGTTGGACGCGTCGCTGGCGGGTGAGGACGGGGTGCGCGCGATGCGGACCGCCGTCGCCGAAGCCGCCAAGGCGCTTGCGCCGCACCACACGGTGCTGATGGCCCCGGCCGCCGCCTCGATGGACCAGTTCGCCTCCTACGCAGCCCGCGGGGAAGCATTCATCGAAGCAGTGGCAGAGCTCATGACCGATTGATCGCAGACGTGGAGCCCCGCAGGGGACTTCACCAGGAGGAGGACTGGATGGACAAGCGGAGACCTCGAGTCCCAGCCTCCCCCGAACAGCGCAGGTCCCAGCTTCGCGCCGTGGACGACCAGACCGACCCGGGCGACGAGCCTGTCGAACCGGCGGCTGAGCGGCGCGTGCATCGATCGACTGCGGCCAAGACCTCCACTGCCAAGGGCCCCGCCGCCAAGACCTCCACCGCCAAGGGCCCCGCCGCGGACACCCGGGACGCCGACACCTCCGACGGCGCCGCAGGTCGGCGCTGGAAGGCGGAGCGGGCGGACTCCCGGCAGAACCGGGTCCAGCGCTTCTGGAGCTTCCTGGAGATCGGGAACCCCTACACCACGTTCTGGCTGATCCTCGGCTCCACCCTCGCCCTCTCGATCATCGGGCTGACCTTCGTGCTGTCCTCGACCTCGGTGGATCCGACCGGGGGAGCCTTCACCACAGCGACCCGCCAGGCCACCTGGGCGGCCATCGGGCTCGTCGGCATGCTGGTCATGATGGTCCTGCCCACCCGCTGGCTGCGCGCCATCGGCTGGTTCCTGATGCTGCTCTCCGCCGTCCTGCTCGCCCTGGTCGCGTTCACCCCGCTGGGCCATACCGGCGGCGGCTCGACGAACTGGCTCCGGATCGGACCGGTCCAGGGACAGCCCTCCGAGGTCGCCAAGCTGGGCCTGGTGATGTGGGGCGCCGCGGTGCTGGCCAAGAAGGGCCGGCTGCTCTCCCAGTTCGCGCACTGGGTCACTCCCTTCGTGGCTCCCGGCGCCCTCTCGGTGCTGGTCCTGGTGCTCGCCGGCGGCGACCTGGGCACCAGCCTGATCATCATCCTGATCGTCGGGACGCTGCTCTTCGCCGCCGGGGTCGCCATGCGGTACTTCGTGATCGCGGCCAGCCTCGCCGCGGTGATGGTGGCGCTGCTGATGCTGGTGACGCCCTACCGCATGATGCGGGTCTGGGCGTGGCTCGGGGTCAACTGCGACCACCCCACCGATCCCTGTCACCAGATGCAGCAGGGCTACTACGCGCTGGCCTCGGGCGGCTTCTGGGGCGTCGGCCTGGGCCAGTCGCGGCAGAAATGGGACTACATCCCCGAGGTCCACAACGACTTCATCTTCACCATCATCGGAGAGGAGCTGGGACTGCTCGGCACCCTCACGGTGCTGGGCCTCTTCGCGGTGCTCGCCGTGGGGATGTTCCGCGTGGCCTACAACACGAACGACCAGTTCACCCGACTGGTCTGCCTCGGGGTCATCGCCTGGATCAACGGTCAGGCCTTCATCAACATCGGCATGGTCACCGGGCTGCTCCCGGTGGTGGGCGTGCCGCTGCCGTTCATCTCCTACGGCGGCTCGGCGCTGACCGTGACCCTGATCGCCGTCGGGGTGGTGCTGAACTTCGCCCGCAGGCAGCGCCTGGACGGCCGACCCCGGCCTCGCCGGAGCAGCTCCCCGTCGAAGGCCACCAAAACCTCCCACCGAAACCCCATGTCCGTCTGATGGCTGCCGAAGGAAAACCCATGAATGAGCTCTCCATAGTTCTCGCAGGCGGGGGAACCGCCGGGCACGTCAGCCCGATGCTGGCAGTCGCCCGGGCCCTCGATCGCCTCGCCCCCGAGGTCCGCCAGACCGTCATCGGCACCGCCGCCGGACTCGAGACCCGGCTGGTCCCCGAGGCCGGCTACCGACTGGAGACCATCGACAAGGTCGCCATGCCCCGGCGGCCCTCCCGTGACATGCTGCGCTTCCCCTCCCGCTTCGGGCAGGCCGTGCGCGACGCCGCCGGGATCCTCCGCGCCGAGCAGGCCGACGTGGTCATGGGCGTCGGCGGGTACGTGTGCACCCCGGTGTTCGTAGCGGCCCGCCGGCTGGGCATCCCCGTGGTCATCCACGAGGCCAACGCTCGCCCCGGTCTGGCGAACAAGCTGGGCCACCGGTTCGCCGCCTTCACCGGCGTCGCCTTCGAAGGCACCCCGCTGAAGGGCTCCGAATGGGTGGGCATGCCGATGGCCCGAGAGATCTCCCAGCTCGACCGCGCCCAGCAGCGGGAACAGGCCCGCAAGGCCCTGGGCCTGGACCCGGAGAAGGTCACCCTGGTGATCACCGGCGGCTCCTCCGGGGCGCTGTCGCTGAACAACTCGATCAAGGCGGCGCTGACCGATCTGCTCGGCACCGGGGCCCAGGTGCTGCACCTGACCGGCCGGGACAAGGCGCTCACCGGTGAGCACGGTGCGCTGATCCAAGCCCCCGGCTACCACCAGCGGGAATACCTCGACGGCATGGAGCTCGCCTACGCCGCCGCGGACCTCATCATCGCCCGCGCCGGCGCCGCCACGGTGAGCGAGGTCGCCGCCGTGGGGCTTCCCGCGATCTTCGTGCCGCTGCCGGTGGGCAACGGCGAGCAGGAGCTCAACGCCCGCGAACTTGTCGCCGCAGGCGGCGCCCTGCTGGTCAAGGACGAACATTTCAACAAGTCCTGGATCCGGCGCAACATCGTTCCGCTGCTCGAGGACCCGCAGCTGCTGGCCACCATGGAGCAGCAGTCGGCCTCGCGCGGGATCACCGATGCCGACGACCGGATGGCCCGCGCCACCCTCGCCGCCGCCGGCCACCCGATGAGCAAGTCCGAGACCGCGAAGTGAACCTGCCTCCCATGAATCCTGCTCACGCCGCGGATCCCACCGCCCGGCCCAGCTCCGCTGAACCTCCCGCCGCCGGACTCGGGCACGTCCACTTCCTGGGGCTCGGCGGAGTGGGCGTCTCCGCCGTCGCACGCCTGATGGCCGCCGACGGCGTGCCGATCTCCGGCACCGACGCCAAGGAGCTCCCCGTGCTCGAGGAGTTCCGTCGCGGCGGCGCCGCCGTGCAGGTGGGCTACCGCGCCGAGAACCTGGCCGCCGCCGAGGAACAGCTGGGCCACCCCATCACCGCGGTGATCGCCTCCTCGATCGCCGCTGCCGGCAATCCCGAATACGACGAGGCCGTGCGCCGCGGCCTGCCGGTGCTGCACCGCTCGCAGGGTCTGGCGGCGCTGATGCGGACCCGCCGCGCCGTCGCCGTCGCGGGCACCCACGGCAAGACCACCACCTCCTCGATGGCCACCGTGCTGCTGGAGCAGGCCGGACTCTCCCCGACCTTCGCCGTCGGCGCCAACGTCGCCGGACTCGGCGTCAACGCCGCGGCGGGCACCGGGGAGTGGTTCATCGCCGAAGCCGACGAGTCCGACGGCTCGCTGCTGAACTACGCCCCAGAGGTCGGTGTGGTCACCAATGTCGAAGCCGACCACCTCGATCACTACGGCACCGCGGAGGCGGTGGAGCAGGTCTTCGTGGACTTCACCGAGCGGATCACCGACGGCGGGGCGCTGATCATCTGCGCCGACGACTCCGGTGCCCGCGAACTGCTGGCGAAGGTGGAGCAGCCGCTGGCCGCCCGCGGCGTGAGCATCACCAGCTACGGCACCCGCGAGGACGCCGACCTTCGGCTGAGCAGCGTCACCCGCGACGGCGGGGTGGTGCGTGAGGGCGCCGAGGAGGCGCTGCTGCGCCTGGCGGTGCCCGGAGTGCACAATCAGCTCAACGCCCTGGCCGCCATCGCGGTGGGGCGCCGAGCCGGACTCTCGCTGGGAACCAGCGTCGCGGCCGTCTCGCACTTCCAAGGCACCTCGCGCCGCTTCGAGCTGCGCGGAGAGGTCTCCGGGGTGCGCGTCTACGACGACTACGCCCATCACCCCACCGAGGTCGCCGCCGTGCTCCAGGCCGCGCGCGCCTCGCTGACCGCTGCTGACGGGCAGGTCCATGTGATCTTCCAGCCGCACCTGTTCAGCCGCACCGCCGCCTTCGCCGCTGACTTCGGGACTGCGCTGACCGCGGCGGACACCGTGGCGGTGCTGGAGATCTACCCGGCCCGGGAGGAGCCCATCGAGGGCGTCACCGCCGCCCTGCTGGGGCACCCGGTGCGCAGCGTCGCCGAAGCCGTCGACGCCGTGGCCTCGGCCGCCCGTCCAGGAGACCTGATCATGACCCTCGGCGCCGGTGACGTCACCGCATTGGGCGCAGACGTCCTCCGCGCGCTCACGGAGCGCCGATGAGGCTGCGGTTCCCCCGCCGCGCCCCGGACCACGACAAGCCCTCCGACGCGGACCACGATGAGTTCTCCGACACGGACGACGATGAGTTCGGTGACGCGTCCCCGCTGGACTTCCCCGAGCCTGCCGCCGTCATCGGCAGGCGGCGCCGCCGCCGACGGATCCTCGCCCTGCTGATCAGCCTCGCGGTGCTGCTCGGCGTGGTGGCCACCCTCTACTTCTCCCCGCTGCTGGTGGTGCGCGCGATCGCGGTTCAGGACAACGACCTGCTCACCGATCAGCGCGCCCAGGAGCTGCTGGCGCCGCTGCACGGCACGCCGCTGGCTCAGGTCAGTCAGCGCGACGTCGAGCGGCTGCTGCAGGACGAGCGCGCGGTCGACGAGGTGATCGTCGCCGCCCGGCTCCCCGAGGGCCTGGACATCGTGGTGATCGAACATCCCCCGGTGGCAGAGGTCCACGTGGGGGAGGAGATCCTCTTCTACAGCCAGGAGGGAGAGCTGATCAGGACCTTCGACGAGTCCCAGGCCGAGGATGCGCAGGGCTACGCCACCCCGGTGATCTCCGCGGAGGCCGCCCTGGAGAACGAAGCGGTCTTCCAGACCATCGTCTCGGTGCTGGGCCAGCTGCCCGAGGGCGCCCGCGAGTCGCTGGAGTCCGCCACCGCGGAGTCTCGGGATTCGGTGCAGCTTGAGCTGCAGGACGGGCGGACCGTCGTCTGGGGCGACGACCAGCGCGGGGACGAGAAGGCCACGGTGCTTGAAGCGATCCTGGGCTCCTCGGCGGGCGAGTTCGAGGGCGTCGAGGTGCTCGACATCTCAACTCCGAGCGCGCCGGTGACGCGCTAGGCGCGTGTGGCGCGTAGGCTTATGACCGAAAAGGACATCAGACAGGGACTGCCTACCTGGGATCCCCTAAGGTTCAAGTAAAGCTTGAACCTTGCTGTTGGTTCGCAGGCAACAGAACAATGTCTCAGGTACGGAGGCTCCCGTCCGCTGAAGAGCCGCTGCGACGTCACGGGCTGCCGCCCATGATTGAACCGATGTACCCGCGAATGACATCGGCACGATCAGGTGGCCCGAGACGGGTGAAGACAGTGAGGAGTCGCGCTGCGGCTCACTCAGCGACGGGGGTCTCCGTACATTTGAGACCAGAGACGAGCAAGGGACACACAACGTGGCATCACCGAACAACTACCTGGCCGTGATCAAGGTCGTCGGCATCGGTGGCGGCGGCGTCAACGCCGTCAACCGCATGATCGACGTCGGTCTCCGTGGCGTGGAATTCATCGCCATCAACACTGACGCGCAGGCGCTGCTGATGAGCGACGCCGACGTGAAGCTCGACGTCGGCCGAGAGCTGACCCGTGGACTGGGAGCCGGTGCCAACCCTGAGGTCGGCCGCCAGGCCGCCGAGGACCACTCCGAGGAGATCGAAGAGGTCATCCGCGGCGCCGACATGGTGTTCGTCACCGCAGGCGAAGGCGGCGGCACCGGAACCGGCGGCGCCCCCGTGGTCGCCCGGATCGCCCGCTCGCTCGGCGCGCTGACCATCGGCGTGGTCACCCGCCCGTTCACCTTTGAGGGCCGCCGGCGCGCCGGCTCGGCCGAAGAGGGCATCGAACAGCTCCGCGACGAGGTCGACACGCTCATCGTGATCCCCAACGACCGGCTGCTCTCGATCTCGGACAAGAACGTCTCGGTCCTGGACGCCTTCCGCTCCGCGGACCAGGTGCTGCTCTCCGGCGTGCAGGGCATCACCGACCTGATCACCACACCGGGTCTGATCAACCTCGACTTCGCCGACGTGAAGTCGGTCATGCAGGGTGCCGGCTCCGCCCTGATGGGCATCGGCTCGGCCAACGGTGAGGACCGTGCGGTGAAGGCCGCGGAGCTCGCCATCGCCTCGCCGCTTCTGGAAGCCTCCATCGACGGCGCACACGGTGTCCTGCTCTCCATCCAGGGCGGCTCGGATCTCGGACTCTTCGAGATCAACGAGGCCGCCAGGCTGGTCCAGGAGGTCGCCCACCCGGAGGCCAACATCATCTTCGGCGCCGTCATCGACGACGCCCTCGGTGACGAGGCTAGGGTGACGGTCATCGCCGCCGGCTTCGACCAGGTCGACGCCACCTCCCGTCCCGCGCAGCCGCTGCAGAACCAGGCGCCTGCTCGCAGCGTCGGCTCCGCAGCCCCGCCCGCGCGCACCGCCCCGCCCGTCCCCGGAACCGTGCCCGGCACGATCCCGATGGGCGGCTCAGGTGCTGCACGCTACGCCGGCTCCCAGGACACCGCACCTCAGCAGCGGTTCGACCCCTCGCGTCGTCGTCATGAGAACGAGGAGCAGCAGGACATCCCGGACATCGTCGAGTCGGACTACACCGGAGGTCGCAACGACGACCTCGATGTGCCTGACTTCCTGAAGTGACCTCGGCCCCCACGAACAAGGGGGCCAGGTCCGCTGTGTCCCCGTCGCCGTTCTGGTGGCGGGGCCACGCCGGTGACTCCGTGCAGCTGGGCTTCACCTCGGTGGATGCCGGGAATCTGGCGCGTCACGCAGGTTCCCAGCAGCGGGTCTCCGAGGATCGCCGCCGTCTCGAGGCGGCGATGGGCGTGCCAGCGGGGTCCCTGCGCTTCCTGAACCAGGTCCACTCCGCAGACGTGCTCGACGCCGAGGCCGCGGCCTCCGCCCAGGACGGCGTCAGCTCCGCCCCGGTGCCCACCGGGGATGCCTGGGTCTGCGCCGACGGCTCGGTGCCGCTGGCGATCATGGTCGCCGACTGCCTGCCGGTGCTGCTCTACGGGCAGCGCGCCGGCAGCGATCCCGAGCATCAGGTTCCGGTGACAGCTGCGGCCCACGCCGGGCGTCCAGGCCTGCTGGCCGGGGTCCTGGAGAACACCGTGGCCGCCATGCGGGAGCGCGGCGCCGTCGCGATCACCGCGTGGATCGGCCCGGGAGCCTGCGGCGCCTGCTACGAGATTCCAGAACCGATGGTCGCCGAGGTCTCCCGTGACCGTCCCGCCATCGCCTCCACCACCAGCTGGGGCACCAGTGCGCTGAACCTGCGCGCCGAGGCCCAGGCCGTCCTCGCCCAGCAGGGAGTCACCGTCGAGGACCTCGCCGGCTGCACCCTCGAGGACGACTCGCTCTTCTCCCATCGCCGAGAGCCTGACCGCGGACGGTTCGCCGGTGTGATCTGGATGCCAGCATCCTCATCCCGGTCAGGATCCCCGGCAGAGCTCCCGGCTCGATAGGCTCTCCTCGTGCAGACCAGACCAGATCCCGCCGGCCCAGATCCCGCCGGCCCAGACCCCGCTTCCACGGATTCGGCCACCGACCCCGCAGCCCGCGACCCCGCAGCCCAGGACCCGCGGAGCGAGGAGCTCGCAGCGAACCTCGCGGCGGTCCACGCCCGGATCGACCGGGCGATGGCCGCCGTCGGACGCCAGGATCGGCCGAAGCTCATCGTGGTCACCAAGTTCTTCCCCGCCGCGGATGTGCTCAGGCTGTACCGGCTGGGCGTTCGCGACGTCGGCGAGAACCGCGATCAGGAGGCCGCCGCCAAGGCCGCGGAGGTCACACAGCTGCTCGGCGGTGACACGGACGCCCTGCACTGGCATTTCATCGGCCAGCTGCAGTCCAACAAGGCCCGCTCGGTCCTCGGCTACGCCGATCACCTGCACTCGGTGGACCGGTCGTCCCTGCTGAAGGCGCTGGTCAAGGCCGCACCTGCAGCGGATGCGCCGCCGCTGACCTGCCTGATCCAGGTGGACCTGCGTGACCCCGTGCCGGCCGACGGCAGGGGAGGGGCGGACCCCGCGTCGATCCCCGCGCTGGCCGCCGGGATCGCTGAGGCACCGGGGCTTGAGCTCGGCGGACTCATGGCTGTCGCGCCCCTGGATGAGCCGGCCGCACCGGCCTTCGGCCGACTTGCGCAGCTCTCCGCCGAACTGCAGGACACCCACCCTCAGGCGCACATGATCTCCGCCGGAATGAGCGGTGACCTGGAGGAAGCGGTGGCCCACGGTGCGACACACCTGCGGGTCGGTCGAGATGTCCTGGGTGAGCGTCCGCTTCAGCGATAGTCTCGAGACCGCGCAGTGACAAATCAACCTTTCCTCAGGAGAACCCTCATGGCCGGTGCCTTCAAGAAGACCATGATCTACCTCGGCCTCGCCGACGGAGACGACTACAGCGAGGACAGCTTCTCCAAGGAGCCCTCCTCCACGACCCGCAGCCCCCAGGGCTCGGCCTCCGAGCCCAGCTCGGTGAGCCGCAGCTCCTCCATGGCGGCCTCGGTCCGCGAGACCCCGGCGCCGACGAGCGCCACCTCCTCCGCGCGCGGAAACGAGGTCGTCTCCCTCGGCATCGACCACGCCGACGACAGCTCACACACAGGCCAGTACAACAGCTCCAACTTGGCAGTGGACCCGGACTACCGTGCTCCGGTCACCCCGATCAAGCGAGCCCCCTCATCCCGGGATGAAAGTTCACCGATGCGAAAAATCACCACCGTTCACCCGCGCTCCTACAACGACGCGAAGGTCATCGGCGAGTCCTTCCGGGACAACATCCCGGTGATCATGAACGTCACCGACATGGGCGAGGCCGAGGCCAAGCGACTGGTGGACTTCTCCGCCGGGCTGGTCTTCGGCATGGGCGGATCCATCGAGCGTGTCACCAACAAGGTGTTCCTGCTGACCCCGAAGAACATCGAGGTGCTGGCTGAAGAGCGCGCCGCCGCAGAGACCCCGTCCTCGGCCCAGTTCTTCAACCAGAGCTGAACCAAGTACGCTTCTGAGCTGTGGATCTCTTAACCGCGCCCCTGTACCTGCTGCTGACCATCTACCAGTTCGCTCTGGTGGTCCGCATCGTCTTCGACCTCACCCAGCAGTATGCCCGCAGCTGGCGACCCAAGGGCTTCGCGCTCATGATCGCCGTCGGGGTCTACACCATCACCGACCCGCCGATCCGCTGGATCCAGCGCAAGGTGCCGCCGCTGAACCTGGGCGGAGTGTCCCTGGACATGGGATTCCTGCTGGTGTTCCTGGTCGTGGTGATCGCGAAGATGGTGCTGCGCGGATTCGCCTGACCCGAAGGTACCTCGCGGGCGAGCGTCCAGCACTGCGCCGTTGGACGGACCTCGACGCGTGAAAGCCGCACTTGAAGGTTGTAGTCGAAGGCAACGAATCGCAATGGGTATCCTGATGGATGACCCAAAGACCAGCTTCACAGCTTCCCCAGCCACTCGATGAGGTGACACCGCATGGCCCTGACCCCCGATGACCTCCTGAACAAGGAATTCCCCGAGACCAAGTTCCGTCCCGGTTACGACAAGGACGAGGTCGATGACTTCCTTGACGAGGTGGTCGTCGAATGGCGGCGCCTGGCCCAGGAGAACGAGGAGCTCACCGCCAAGGTCGCGGCTCTTGAGGAACAGCTCGAGGAGAACCCGGCGAACCTGGAGCCCGATGAGCTCAAGGATGCGGGCCTCTCGGGCTACGCCGGCACCACCTCGACGATGACCGGCTCCGCGGACCCCAGCACCGAAGAGCACGAGCTCAGCGCCGACTCATCGGTCACCGCGCACCCCGAGTACGCGCTCGGAACCCGCCCCGCACAGGAGCGTCCCGTCGCCGCGGAGCCCGCTGCGAGCGACCAGGCCACCTCCGCCACCGGCGTGCTCGCCATGGCGCAGCAGCTGCATGACCAGTACGTCTCCGAGGGGGAGCAGACCCGCGCGGCCTACATCGCCGAGGGCGAGGCCAGGCGCACCGAATATATCACCGAAGGTGAGCAGACCCGCAGCGCCTACATCGCCGAGGGCGAAACCACCCGGGATGCCTACATCGCCGAGGGTGAGACCCGCCGCGACGAGCTGGTCAGCACCGCAGAGGCCACTCACGCCCAGCTGCTGGCCGAGGCCGAGCGCCGCCGCAACGAGATCGTCACCGAGGCCGAGACCCGCGCCGAGAACGTGATCGAAGAGGCGGAGCTGACCTCGACCCGCACGCTGAACGCGCTGGAGCGCAAGAAGGCCGACCTGGAGTCCAAGGTCGGCGAGCTGACCAGCTTCGAGCGGGACTACCGAGCCCGGCTCAGGGACTACATCGAAGGTCAGCTGGCAGATCTGAACAGTCGCGGCTCCATCGAGAAGGAAGCCACCGTCAACTGATCCAGCTCCTCGACGCCGAGCGCTCAGGGTGACACCTGACCTGTAGAATCCAACGGTGTCGAAACAGCTCTCAGATGACCATCAGCGGTCCATGCGAACCCCGTCCCGCCGAACTGCGCTCATCGTGGCAGCGGCCCTGGCGGTGTTCGCCTGGGCCGCTGATCAGTTAACGAAGGTGTGGGTCGAAACCACGATGACCCTGGGGGAGCGGACCGAGGTGCTGCCCCCGGTGCTCTACTGGCGCTACCACCTGAACCCGGGTGCCGCCTTCTCCATGGGCACCGACTACACCTGGGTGTTCACGCTGATCATGATCGCGGTGCTCGGCTATGTGGTCTTCAAGGGCCGCGACCTCGGCGGCTCCTGGCTCTGGACGCTGGGCCTGGGCGGGCTCGCCGGCGGAGTCGCCGGCAACCTCACCGACAGGATCTTCCGCGACCCCTCCCTGAACGGGGAAGGGATCAGCACCTTCGGTCAGGGCCACGTGGTGGACTTCATCGCCGTGCCGAACTTCGCGATCTTCAACATCGCCGACTCCTTCATCGTGTGCTCGATCATCGCGATCTGCACGATGATGGTCTTCGGGCTGAACCTCGACGGCACCCGGGAACAGAGCGGGAAGACGTCTGACACCACGAACACCGGCACGGCGAACACCGACACCCGGAAATCTGACCACCGGAAGTCTGACCACCGGAAGTCTGACACCGCGAACATCGACGCTGCGGAGACCGACGCATGAGCACCCAGGACATCGCAGTGCCCGCAGAGCTCGACGGCGGCCGCGCCGACGCCGTGCTGGCCACCCTCTTCGAGGTCTCCCGCACGGACACCACCCAGTGGCTCAAGGACGGGCGGGTCACCTGGGCGCAGGACCGCACCCAGGGGCGCTCCGCCGGGCGGACGGTGAAGAAGTCTGACCGGCTTGCCGCCGGCACCGAGCTCGCCGTCGTCGTGCCCGAGAAGCATGACCCCTTGGAGGTGAGGATCGAAGCTGTGGAAGACATGACCCTGTTGCACCAGGACACCGAGATCGTGGTGGTGGACAAGCCCGTCGGCGTGGCCGCGCATCCCTCACCCGGCTGGACCGGGCCCACCGTGATCGGGGGCCTGCTCGCCGCCGGGGTGGAGATCTCCACCTCCGGGGCCCAGGAGCGCCGCGGGATCGTGCACCGCCTCGACGTGGGCACCTCCGGGGTGATGGTGGTGGCCAAGACCGAGCACGCCTACACCCTGCTCAAGGACGCCTTCCGCCAGCGCACCACCCATAAGAGCTACCACGCGCTGGTCCAGGGGCTGCCCGATCCGGTGGACGGGACCATCGACGCCCCCATCGGCAGGCACCCCGGACACGACTGGCGGTTCGCGGTGCTCGACGGCGGCCGTGAGTCCCGCACCCACTACCGGCTGCAGCAGGCCTATGGCCGGGCCAGCCTGATGGACGTCACGCTGGAGACCGGCCGGACCCACCAGATCCGGGTCCACTTCTCCGCGCTGGGCCACCCCTGCGCGGGAGACCTCACCTACGGCGCCGACCCGCAGCTGGCCGCCGATCTCGGACTGACCCGGCAGTGGCTGCACGCGGTGGAGCTCGGGTTCCACCACCCCGGCAACGGCGACTGGGTGAGCTACCGCACCGACTACCCCGCGGACCTCGCCCAGGCCCTCGAGATCCTGGAGAACGGCTGAGCATGGCAACCACCGGCGATTTCGTCCACCTGCACAACCACACCGAGTACTCGATGCTCGACGGCGCCGCGAAGATCGGGGAGCTCTTCGAACAGACCCAGAATCTCGGCATGCCCGCAGTGGCCACCACTGACCATGGGTTCCTCTTCGGCGCCTACGAGTTCTGGAAGACTGCCCAGAACTACGACGTGAAGCCGATCATCGGACTCGAGGCCTACCTGTCTCCGGGCACGCATCGCTCCGACCGCACCCGGGTGAAATGGGGCGACGGGGTCATCGGGGAGAAGGACGTCTCCGGCGGCGGCGCCTACACGCACATGACCATGTGGGCGGAGAACACCACCGGGATGCACAACCTCTTCCGGATGGGCTCGCTGGCCTCCCTGGAGGGCTACTTCTACAAGCCGCGGATGGACCGGGAGCTGCTGGAGACCTACGGCAAGGGGATCATCGCCACCACCGGCTGCCCCTCCGGAGAGATCCAGACCCGGCTGCACCTGGGCCAGTACGAGGAGGCGAAGAAGGCCGCCGGGGAGTACCAGGACCTCTTCGGGCGGGAGAACTTCTACTGCGAGCTGATGGACCACGGCCTGGACATCGAGCGCAAGGTCAAACAGGACCTGATCAAGCTCGCCCGCGAGCTGAACATGCCGATGGTCGCCACCAACGACCTGCACTACACCCACCAGCATGACCACAAGGCCCACGGGGCGCTGCTGTGCGTGCAGTCGAACTCCACCCTGGATGACCCGAACCGGTTCAAGTTCGGCTCCGAGGAGTTCTACCTCAAGTCCGCCGCCGAGATGCGCGACCTCTTCCGCGACTTCCCCGACGCCTGCGACAACACCCTGGCCATCGCCGAGCGCTGCCAGGTCGAGTTCAACGAGTCCGCCTCCTATATGCCCCGGTTCCCGGTGCCCGATGGAGAGTCCGAGGAGTCCTGGTTCATCCAGGAGGTCGAGAAGGGTCTGCACTACCGGTTCCCGAACGGCATCCCGGACGAGGTGCGCAAGCAGGCCGAGTACGAGATCGGCGTCATCACCCAGATGGGCTTCCCGGGCTACTTCCTGGTCGTGGCCGACTTCATCACCTGGGCCAAGGAGCAGGGCATCCGAGTGGGTCCGGGCCGCGGTTCCGGGCCCGGCTCGATGGTCGCCTTCGCGATGCGCATCACCGACCTCAACCCGCTGCAGCACGGGCTGATCTTCGAGCGCTTCCTCAACCCCGACCGCGTCTCCATGCCTGACTTCGACGTCGACTTCGATGACCGTCGGCGCTCCGAGGTCATCCAGTACGTGGTCAACAAATACGGCGACGAGCGCGTGGCCATGATCGTCACCTACGGCACGATCAAGTCCAAGCAGGCGCTGAAGGACTCCGCCCGGGTCATGGGGGAGCCCTTCTCCACAGGCGACCAGCTGACCAAGAAGATGCCGCCCGACGCCATGGGCAAGCCGATGCCGCTGGGCGACATCTACGAGTCCAAGTCGGCCCGGTACTCCGAGGCCGCCGAGATGCGGGAGTTCGTCGACTCGGACCCGCGGATGAAGGAGATCTTCAACCTCGCCTCCGGGCTGGAGGGGCTGAAGCGTCAGTGGGGCGTGCACGCGGCAGGGGTGATCATGTCCAGCGACCCGCTGATCGACATCATCCCGATCATGAAGCGCGAGCAGGATGGCGCGATCATCACGCAGTTCGACTATCCGATCTGCGAAAACCTGGGTCTGATCAAGATGGACTTCCTGGGTCTGCGCAACCTCACGATCATCTCCGACTGCCTGGAGAACATTCAGCTCAACAAGGGCATCGAGCTCGACCTGGAGAACCTCGAGCTCACCGACCGGGCCGCCTATGATCTGCTGGCCCGCGGAGACACCCTGGGAGTCTTCCAGCTCGACGGCGGCGGCATGCGCTCGCTGCTGCGACTGATGCGCCCGGACAACTTCGAAGACATCTCGGCCGCCCTGGCGCTCTACCGCCCGGGGCCGATGGGTGCGAACTCGCACACCAACTATGCGCTGCGCAAGAACGGGCATCAGGACGTCAGCCCGATCCACCCGGAGCTGGAGGAGCCGCTGCTCGAGATCCTGGGCACCACCCACGGGCTGATCGTCTACCAGGAGCAGGTCATGGCCATCGCGCAGAAGGTCGCCGGCTACTCGCTGGGCCAGGCCGACATCCTGCGCCGCGCCATGGGCAAGAAGAAGAAGTCCGAGCTGGACAAGCAGTACGTGAACTTCTCTTCCGGCATGGAGTCCCACGGCTACTCCGCCCCGGCGATCAAGGCGCTGTGGGACGTGCTGCTTCCGTTCTCCGACTACGCCTTCAACAAGGCCCACACCGCCGCCTACGGGCTGATCGCGTATTGGACCGCCTATCTCAAGGCCAACTACCGTGCCGAGTACCTGGCCGCCCTGCTCACCTCGGTGGGTGAGAACCGCGACAAGCTCGCGCTCTACCTCTCCGAGTGCCGCCGCATGGGTGTCACGGTGACCTCCCCGAGCATCAACGAGTCCGCGCTGACCTTCACCCCGGTCGGTGACGACACCATCCGCTTCGGCATGGGCGCGGTGCGCAACGTCGGGTCCAACGTGGTCGCCGGGATGGTCTCCGCGCGGGAGGAGAAGGGCCGCTACGAGACCTTCGCCGACTTCCTCAAGAAGGTGCCGATGCAGGTGTGCAACAAGCGCACCGTCGAATCGCTGATCAAGGCCGGCGGATTCGACGAGCTCGGGCACACCCGGCGGGCGCTGGTGACCATCCACGAGCAGGCCATCGACCAGGCGATCTCGGAGAAGAAGGGCTCCCAGGCCTATGAGACCGACCTCTTCGGCAGCGCCGACATGGAGCTCGGAGACTCGCTCTCGGTCAGCGTTCCCGACCTGCCGGAGTGGGAGAAGATGGACAAGCTCTCCTTCGAGCGCGAGATGCTCGGCCTCTATGTCTCTGACCATCCGCTCCAGGGCCTGGAACGGGTCCTGGCCCACCATGCGGATCGCTCCATCTCCTCGGTGATGGGGGAGGACGGCCCGGCCGACGGCGCCGGGATCACGATCGCCGGGATGATCACCTCGCTGCAGCGCCGGGTGGCGAAGTCCTCGGGAAACCCCTACGCACGCGCCGAGATCGAGGACATGGCCGGCACCATCGAGGTGATGTTCTTCGGCAAGACCTATCAGGCGGTCTCGATGATCCTGGCCGAGGACCTGGTGGTCTCGGTGAAGGGTCAGATCGACCGGCGTGAGGACGGCAGCGTCACGCTCAAGGCCATGGACGTGACCGTGCCGGAGATCAATGAGGACGGCAACGCCGGGCCCGTCGTCGTCTCCGTCTCGTCCCAGCGGGCCTCGGAACACCTGGTCATGGAGCTGGGACGGACCCTGCGCGCGCATCGCGGCAACAGCGACGTGCACGTGCGGCTGCTCTCCGGGGACAAGATCGAGCTCATGCGGCTGGGCCACGAGTACCAGGTCAGTCCCTCGCCGGCGCTCTTCGGGGATCTCAAGGTGCTGCTCGGCCCAGGCTGCCTGGAGCTCTGAGCGGACTGAGGCACCCGGTCGGCGCCAGCAGACGCAGGCCGACAGCGTCACAACATCTTGTGGTCGAAGATTTGAAGCGCACTATATGTGGTGGGTAGACTCGGGGCATGTACTGCCCCTATTGCCGCCATGACTCCTCCCGAGTCGTCGACTCCCGCATGCTCGATGATGGCTCCGGCATCCGGCGACGTCGGCAGTGCCCGCAGTGCTCCAAGCGGTTCACCACAATGGAGACCACCAGCCTGAACGTGATCAAGCGCTCCGGAGCGGCTGAGCCCTTCGATCGGTCCAAGGTGATCAACGGCGTCCGCAAGGCGTGCCAGGGCAGGCCGGTCTCCAACGATGACCTCGCCGTGCTGGCCCAGGAGGTGGAGGAGAACATCCGCGCCGCGGGCAACGCCGAGGTGGATGCCAACGACGTCGGGCTCGCGATCCTCGGCCCGCTGCGCCGCCTGGACGTGGTCGCCTATATGCGTTTCGCCTCGGTGTACCGCGGGTTCGATTCGCTGCAGGACTTCGAGAACGCGATCGCGGAGCTGCGCCGCGAGGAGCTGCACGGACCTTCAACCTCAGGTGCAACCGTGGTGCAGCCCAGATTCGGATTCCGTTAGACTCAAGTCTGTACCGGTGGCGGTCTCTTCTGGGGAAGGTTGAGAGCGCCACCGGTCTTTTCATCCCCGGTGATGGTCCCGCCCTGCCGTGCGGTGCAGGACTCACCGCAGGCCCGCGCAGAACCTCCTGCGGGAGACCCCGGACGCACGGATGGTCCGGAGAGAACCCCCTGAACTTTCTCTCCGGACCACCTGCGCCTCCGAGGAGGCCCTTCCATTACACGCCGCGTGCGCAGGCGCCTCGCGCAGATGGAGCAAAACCACGTAGTTCGACCGGTGAAACCCAGTAGAAGATACGGGCCGGTATAGTTGACGGGCATCTGATCCATCAATAGAGGAGCCCACGGTGCACCGCAGTGACCCTTTTGTGGGCAGGCGCGAAGAGATCGAGCTGATCCGCAGGGCCGCTGAGCGCGCGCGGACGGGCACGGCACAGTTCGTGGTCATCGAGGGTTTCACCGGTTCAGGGAAGACCCGTCTGCTGCATCAGGCGATGGAGTCGTATCCGGAATGGGACGAACGCACGATCCTGCTCGACGAGTCCTTCAGCGCCCGCGCCGGATCCGCGATCCGACATCTTCTCGGCGCCGGCTCCACCGGCCCCGACGAGCTGGAGGATCTCCTGGCCGCCAGCTTCGATGCCGGGCAGAACCTGCAGGTGCCCTACCTGGTGAGCGTCAAGAACCTGCACCTGATCGACGAGGTCTCCGCCGATGCGCTCTGGCGCGGGCTGAGTCTCTTCCAGAACGGCCCGGTGCTCGTGGTGCTGAGCACCCAGGGCTCAGTGCGGCCCGAGGTTCAGCGGCTCATCCGGCTCGCTCAGGCCAGCCCGCGCGGCACCTACATCGGCCTGCAGCCGCTGCCGCTGCGGGAGGTGGGTGAGCTGCTGGAGGCGCACTCCGAGCTGCCGATCGCGACCTCGGTGGCGGCTCGAGTGCTGCGCGAGACCGATGGATACCCAGGCCTGGTGGAACAGGTGGGGCGCTGGCTGCGCCGGGTCCCCTCCGGGGCCCGCAGCATCGACCAGGCGTTGGCCGCCACCGTGCGTTCCGCGGACTACAGCGGAATGCACCGAGACGTGATGACCCAGATGAGCGGTCTGGAAGAGCCCGACCGCCGCGCCGTTGCGCTGCTGGCCGCCGCTGACACCTCGCTGAGTCGCAGCCAGCTCGAAGCCGCGGTGGGAGCCGCCGTGGACCCCGCCGCACTGCTGAGCACCGCGCTGCTGAGCTGGGAGGAGCTCACCGGCCGCTATGCGGTGCCGCGTCGCTCGCTGAGCCGCGCGGTGCTCAGCGGCACCGCGGAGCTGGAGCAGGCCCAGCTGCTGCTGGCGCTTGCGGGCGTGCTGGAGGGGGAGGAATCGGTGCGCCACCTGGCCGAAGCTATCCGGCGGGACCCTTCCCTGGGTGAGCAGGAGGAGGTCGTCGCGGCGCTCCACGGCTACGCGCGGCAGGCCGCGAGGCGTCACGAGTTCTGCGAAGCCTTCGACCACGTCATGCTCGCCGTCTCGATGGCCCTCGACGACGAGGAGTCGCTCCACCTGCTCGCCGGACTCGCCGTGCGGACCAATCGGATCTCCGCCCTGCTGGCCCTGGAGCCCGTCATGCGCGCGATGCCGGAGTCGACGTCTCGCTCCGGGATCCTGGCGCTGATCATGCTGGAGCAGTCGGACCTCGAGGGTGCGCTCCAGGAGCTGGAGTCCGTGACCCCGCAGCCCGACCGAGGGCTGCCCATCTATGCCGAGTCCGTCATCGAGGTCAGCGCCCGACTGTACGCCCAGGCGCGCCGCCGCCGCGGCGCCGCGCTGGCGAAACAGGTCTCCTCCGCGCTCGCCGAGGTGCTGGGCCGGGGGGACGGCCTCGACCTGCTCGGTGACATCTGGGATCTCGGCCAGCTGCAGGGCATGGCGTCGCTGAACAGCTTCTGGATCGAGTTCTCCGCGGAGGATCCCGGTGATGCCGCCGCAATGATCGACCACGTCTCGACCGCGCTGAGGAAGCTGCATGGCCGGGCCGGCGTCGAGCGGTTCGAAGGGGCGCTCTACGCGGTGCGCGGGGGACTGCACCGGCAGATCGGACACATGGGCTGCGCCTATCAGGATCTCAGCGTCGCCGCCGCCCAGGACGGCACCAGCAGCTACGTGATGTATGCCCGTTCCCAGCTGGCGCTGCTGCTGTTCAGCTCTGCCTACTGGGACGAGGCCGCACAGATGGCCGATCGCGCCGCGGGAGAGGGTCTGGCACGCGGGGAGAATGCCGCCTCCCATGTCGCTTACGCCGTGTCGGCGGTGCTCCCCGCCGCCCGCGGGGAGATCGAGAAGGTCCGCACCCGGCTGGAGGTGCTGCGCGAGAGCCAGTTCGCTTACCTTCCGCTGGCCACCGGGACCATCGACTGGGTGGAGGCCTCCCTGGCGGCCTCGCAGAACGATTTCCGCGGAGTGGCCCGGAACCTGCTGAGCATGCGCAACGACGGCACCGTGTGGTGGGCGATGGAGCCCCAGGCGATGAGCATGCTCGCCCGGGCGCTGCATGTCAGCGGATGGGCGGCGATGCTGCCGGCCCTGCTGCGCAGCGCCGAGGGCGAGTCCGGCGTGGTGGACTTCCAGCGCCACCTCACCACCCCCTACCTGCGCGGCTTCGAACGCTGGGGAGCGGGTGCTCCGCTTGAGGCGATGGAGAGCTTCCTCCAGGTGCTGCGCGGCTACGACGCGGCCGAATCGATCCGGCCCACCCAGCCGCCGGGGGAGGGCGGCGGGTTCAGGATCTTCCGAGCGATGCTCAGCATCGACATCGCCACTCTGGTCACGGCCTACCCGCAGGAGCTGTCCCGGCACCGGGCCACCGCGCTGGAGCTGGCCGTGTGGGCAGCCTCGGTGCTCCAGTCCTGCCGCGCCGAGGCGCAGCTGGACCGGGCCAATCAGCTGATGGAGGCGCTGCGCCCGCGGATCTTCGCCGGGGAAGCGGACGGCTTCGGGGTACCGGGACCGGGCGTTCGGGGACACGACGTTTCAGGGCGCGAGGTTTCCGGATCAGGCGTCGCCGGGCCAGAGGCGTCACCGACCAGGACTCCGGCAACCAGGGCGCCGGCAACCAGGACACCAGCGGTGAGGTCAGCCGCGGCAATGTCGAGCGCTGCCAGGACGACCACCACAGGGAACGCGGCGGCGGCCGGGGGAGCGGGCGGCCCGGCGTCCGCGGCGAACCCTCGACGCTCGGCGGGTCAGCTCACCAGCCGGGAACCTGGAGGCCCTCCGGGGAAGTCCGAGCCGGTGCTGAGCCTCCGCGCGGAAGAGGCGCTGCGTGGTCTCTCCCGACGCGAGCGGCAGGTCGCGATGCTGGTCTCGGAGGGACTGACGAACCGCGAGGTCGCCGAGCGGCTGGTGCTCTCGGTGCGCACGGTGGAGTATCACGTGGCCAACGCGATGGCGAAGCTGAAGATCCGTTCTCGCCGCGAGCTCCGCGGGCTTGTCGGCGGCTGAGTCCGGCGGCAGCCACCGCTGGCGTCAGCTGGCGAGTCTGCGCAGCTCGGCGATGGCGGAGGCGGCGTCCTCGGCGGAGTAGACCGCCGAACCGGCGACGAAGGTGTCTGCACCCGCCTCGGCGGCCCGCTGGATCGTCTCGGTGCTGATGCCGCCGTCGACCTGCAGCGCCACGTTCCCGCCCAGGTCATCCACGGCCTGGCGGGCGCGGCGGATCTTCGGGAGGATCAGGTCCAGGAAGCTCTGACCGCCGAAGCCTGGCTCCACGGTCATCAGCAGGAGCATGTCCAGCTCTCCGAGCATGTCCAGATACGGCTCGATCCCGGTGGCCGGCTTCAGCGCCATCGCCGATCGGGCGCCCTGGGAGCGCAGCTCGCGGGCGAGCCGGATCGGTGCCTGCGCAGCCTCGGCGTGGAAGGTCACCGATTCGCAGCCGAGTTCGGCGTACTGCGGCGCCCAGGTGTCCGGATCCTCGATCATCAGGTGGATGTCCATGGGCAGCTCGGTGGCCGCGCGCAGGGACTTCACCACCGGCAGTCCGATGGTCAGGTTCGGCACGAAATGGTTGTCCATCACGTCGACGTGTACGGCGTCGGCGGAGCTGATCCGCCTCAGCTCGCTCGCGAGGTTGGCGAAGTCGGCGTTGAGGATGCTGGGGTGGATGCGGGGGCTGATCACAGGGCGATCCTATCGGCCCGGTCATCCGCAGCAGCGTCCGCCTCGGCCGCAGGCGCCTCGTTCTTCGCGTCCACCGGGCGCTGAAGCAGGGCGAAGAACATGGCATCGGTCCCGTGCACATGCGGCCAGAGCTGGACACAGCGTGCGGCGGTCTCGATGCTGGCGCTGCCCTGTTCATCGCGCAGCAGCGCCGCGCCGGCGTCTTCGGCCGCGGCACGCATCGGCTCGTGGGCGTCGCGCAGCACCAGCTCCGGGTGGCGACGCAGCAGGTCATCGACCTGGATCACGGTCTCGGCCATATGTGGGGAGCAGGTCACATAGGCGAGCAGCCCCCCGGGAGCGAGGACCCCGACGGCGGCGTCGAGGAGCTCCTGCTGGAGTGCGGTGAGCCCGGAGAGGTCCCCGGGGGTGCGCCGCCAGCGGGCCTCCGGGCGGCGTCGCAGAGCACCGAGGCCGGTGCACGGCGCGTCGACCAGGATGCGCTGGAAGCCGGAACCGACCGATGCCTCCGCGATGGTGCGGCCATCGCCGGTGCGCACCGTCCAGGCCTGCGGGTCCACCGCGGCCAGTGCATTGGTCACGAGCTTCGCGCGGTGGGCGGCGGGCTCATTGGCGAGCACCGAGGCTCCGCGCTGGGCTGCCAGTGCGGCCAGCAGCGCGGCCTTTCCGCCAGGGCCTGCGCAGAGGTCGAGCCAGCGCTCGGCGGTGTCGGACTCCTGGGGAAGCTCCGCGTCAGCCAGGGCGCGGGTGACCCACTGGGAGCCGATGTCCTGGACACGCAGCTGGCCCTCGCGGGTCCCGGGCAGTCGGGCGACGTCGCCGCCGCGGAAGATCGCGGCCCCGGTCAGTGCGGTGGATGCCACGGCGCCGGCCTGCTGTGCACTGCGCAGCCGGTCACCCTCGGCCGGGCTGGTCCCCGGAAGCTCGACCAGATGGACCTCGGGGGCGGCATTGTCGGCGCGCAGCAGCGCCTCGAGCTCGGTGCCGCGGCCGTGCAGGCGCAGTGACTGGCGCAGCGCACGCACCACCCAGGCGGGGTGGGCGTGGGTCAGCGCGAGCGCGTCGTCGCCGCTGAGCTTGCGATCGGCGGAGAGCTTCTCGGTCCATTCGCTCAGGGTCTTGGCGCTGACCTTGCGCAGCACGGCGTTGACCAGCCCGCTGGGGCCGGCGCCGATCTCGGCGCGCACCAGCGCCACGGTCTCATCCACCGCGGCGTGGGTCTCGACCCGCATGTTCAGCAGCTGATGCGCCCCGAGTCGCAGAGCGTCCAGGACTGGGGAGTCGAGCTCGCCCAGCGGACGGTCCACGCAGGCGCTCAGGATCGCGTCGTAGGTGCCGGTGCCGCGCAGCGTGCCGTAGGTCAGTTCGGTGGCGAAGCCGGCATCACGCTTGTCCAGGCGCTTAGCCCTGATCTCGGCGGGAAGCGTCAGGTTGGCGTAGGCGTCGTCGCGGCTGACCGCGCGCAGCACGGTGAAGGCGGTGAGTCGCGCAGGATCAGCGCGACGCTTGCGCTGTGCGGGTGCCGCGGCGCTGAAGCCGCGTGCCGCCGCACCCTTGCCCTGATCCGCCTTGCCCTGACCGGCGGCGCCCTTTCCGCCGCGGTTGCGTTCGCGGCCCTTCTCGTTCCTGCGACTGGGCGGCTGTCCTGCGTCTCGGCCGCTGTGGCTCATCGGGTGCGCTCTTCCGTGGGGGTCGTGGAGGTCGTCGGGGAGGTGGGTGTGGCGGGGGTGTTCGCGGCGTGGTCTGGGAGCACCTGGTCGGGTCGCTCCTGCTCCGGCCCACCCAGCAGCACCTGGCCGTGCAGGCCGCGGTACCAGTCGGCGGCGTTGAGCATCTGTTTGCCGGCGGGCTGGACGCTGGTGAGCACCACGTCGGCACCGTCGCCGGCGCGGAACCCGATCAGCGCCTGGGCGCCGGGCTGCTCGGGGTCGAGCTGGCGCACCTCGCCGATCGGGGGAGCGGCCTGGAGGGGGTTCGGCTCGGCCGGCTGTCCGGGCTGTCCGGACGCATGGGCGGCGTCGGCCTGCCCGGCGTCGGTGATGCCCGGCTCGGGGCGGTAGAGCCTCGCGACGCCGAGCTTGATGCGCTGATCAGCGCTCAGCGTCCAGGCGCCGGGCTCGGGAATGGTCGCATTGATCCGGTGCACCAGCTCCGCGGCCGGGCGGCGCGGGTCGATGAAGGCATCATCGGCAGTGAGCTTCGGCGCGTAGCTGGGCTCACCGACCTGCTCCTCAGGCGTGGAGCTGCCAGAAAGAAGGTCGGGCAGCAGCACCATCAGCAGCGAGGCGCCGAGGACCGTCAGCTCCTCCAGGACCGTGCCGGCGGAGGTGGCGTCATCGATCGGAAAGCTGCAGGTGCCGTGGATCGGTCCGGTGTCCATGCCGCGCTCGAGCTGGAACACCGTGGCGGCGGTCTCGGTCTGGCCGGCGAGCATCGTGTGCGGCACCGGCGCTGCTCCGCGGTGCAGCGGCAGTCGGGAATAGTGCAGGTTCACCCAGCCGCGGGCGGGGGCCTGTAGCGCGGCAGTCGGCAGCAGGGCGCCATAGGCGACGACGACGCCGAGCGTGGCCTGAACCGCAGTGAGCTCGGCGGTGACCTCGGCGTCGACGGTGTCGGCCTTGATCACCAGGATGCCGGCCTCTTCGGCCACCTGCGCCACCGGGGAGGGGGTCAGCTTCCGGCGTCGTCCCACCGGGGCGTCAGGTCGGGTGAGCACTGCCGCGACCTCGGCGCCCGAGCGCAGCAGCGTCCGCAGCGCCGTGGCGGCGATCTCCGGGGTGCCGGCGAAGATGATCCGGCCGGGTCCGGGGATGGTGCCGCGCGTCTTGGCGCGGGCCGCGGCCAGGGTTTCTTCGGTGAACTGCTGCATGGTCTGTATCGGCCTTTCAGGGGGCGAAGAAGCTGCTGTGGCTGGACTTGCGGGAGCCGAGAGTCTGATCGATGGCCTGGCCGTACTCCCGTGAGCGCAGCGCCCGGACTGCGGCGACCTTGTCTGCGCCGGTGAGTCGATCCACGAAGAGTCGGCCGTCGAGATGATCCACCTCGTGCTGGAAGCACGCGGCCAGCAGTCCGGTGGCTTCGAGTCGGACCGCGGAGCCGTCGGCGTCGGTGCCGGTGAGCAGCACCTCCTGGGCGCGCGTCACCGGGGCGTAGATGTCGGCCACCGAGAGGCATCCCTCGCGGAGCAGGTTCTCGCCCTCGGCAGCGCCGTGCTCAGGATCCCGCGCGGTGAAGCTTCGCTCCCCGAGCAGCGTCAGCTCGGGGTTGATCACAACTCCACGCTCTCCGACCACGTCGAAGGTGAAGATCCTGCGGCTCACCCCGACCTGCGGAGCCGCCAGACCGATGCCGGCGACGGCGTCCATGGTCTCGAACATGTCAGCGATGAGCTCCGCCGTGCTGTCGTCCACAGTCTTCACGGGGGCCGCGGGGGTGCGCAGCACCGGATCGCCGATCATGCGGATGCTCAGGACAGTCATGGGGGACATTCTGTCATTGTTCAGCGCCGGAGCCGGCTGGGGCGGGCAGCGGCGGCGGCGCGATCGGACGCAGCGCGGTGCCCGCCGACTCGGCGGATCTGCTGTGCTCCCAGACCTGGCGCAGCGCCCAGAACTTGTGCCAGTGCGATTTCAGCACCGCCGGATTGGCCTGGTTCGGCACCACTTCCGCCTCGGAGACCGCGACCGCCAGCAGGATCGGGTCCTCGCCGTAGGGCCAGGGCTTCCATTCGCCGGCCCTGGCGTCGACCAGCATCTCCTCGGCCTGCATGCCAGCGACCAGCTGCATCACCACGGAGTCGCTCAGCGGCTTGGCGCGACCAGCACGGGTCAGTCCCTTGGTCTTGAAGTCGATGATGCAGGTGCGCCCGCCGATGTCGGCGACCAGATCCAATGTGCCGGCATAGCCCAGGGCGTGGTTCCAGACGGTCACCTCGGCGGCCAGCGGGGTCACATCGTAGAGCTGCCACCATTCGTCGAAGCGGTCGGCGAAGCTGGTCTCGCGGTGTTCGGCGAGCGCTTCGCGGGCCTCATCGGCGCCGTGAGTCAGCCCCAGGGAGTCGAGCGCCACCTGTTCGGCGTAGTGGTGGACTCGATCCCCGCGGGCGGCGGCGGCGTCACGGAAGCGCTCGGCGGCCGAGGAGGCCTGCCGTGCGAGTCGCTTGAGCTCGGCGGGGGAGCCGACGGCGCTGGCCAGCCGCTCGTCTCCGGCGAGCTCTGCGCTGGCCATGTGCCCTGCCCAGCCGGTCAGGTCCTTGTGCTCCTGCGAGATCACCGTGGTGATCGAGGGCACCTCAGGGGTGCCGCTGAGAGAGCGTGAATACATGCGGCCGTGATCTGTGGCGTGCGCGAGGCTTGGCTGTGTCATCGCCTCCAGTCTGCCACCTGGGTCGGACACGGCCCGGAGTGAGTCGGACCGGAGCGCTGCGGGGCTCAGTCGGAGGCCAGGCCGGTGTCCTGCCGGGGCGCGGGGGCCGGTGCCGCGTCCCGATTGGACGTGCGGGCGAGACCTGCGCTATCGTTTCAAGTCGTTGAAACGCCGCGAAAAACTGCGGTCGGGACAGCACTGCGGATGTAGCTCAGCTGGCTAGAGCATCACCTTGCCATGGTGAGGGTCGCGAGTTCGAATCTCGTCATCCGCTCGTAAGATCAAGCACGTGAGGTATGAGAGGATTCATTATGAGTTCCTCTCAAGGTGTGAGGGCCTGATCAGGCCTTACCACTGAATGTCAGCTCAAGACTCGTCAAGTCGGCGGTTGACTGCGGTGGGGTGGCCGAGTGGCGAGGCAGCGGCCTGCAAAGCCGTTAACGCGGGTTCGATTCCCGTCCCCACCTCGCAGGTGCATCCGGTTCGCCGGACGCGGCGGCGACGAGATGCAGTGACACAGCAGAATGATGGTTGCAGCACAGAACGACACGCCACGGTGGTGGAGACACCACGCATAGGCGCGATTAGCGCAGCGGTAGCGCGCTTCCCTGACACGGAAGAGGTCACTGGTTCGATCCCAGTATCGCGCACTGAGTGCAGGAAATGCGGCCATCCTCCGGGACGGCAGGGCATCCTGAACTCATGCGGATGTAGCTCAGCTGGCTAGAGCACCACCTTGCCATGGTGGGGGTCGCGAGTTCGAATCTCGTCATCCGCTCAGATGGGTCGCCCGGCAGGCGGCAGATGAAGAGGGCCCGAGACCACCAGGTCTCGGGCCCTCTTCTCGTCTCGTCCGCGCCGCCGTGATCTTCCACCCGCGTGATGCTCCAGCCGCGGCGACACCTCACCGGCCGCGACGGCTCAGCCGAACTGACATTTCACCCTCAGCGGCATCGATCCCGTGCGAGACGCGCATGTGGCACACTTGGTGCTACACATTTCGTGCTCCGGGATCGGTGAAAGTCCGAACCGGCGGTCATAGTCCGCGACCCGAATCATGCGCAGTCCGCTGCGCATGGCTTGGTTGAACCGGTGGAATTCCGGTACCGACAGTCACAGTCTGGATGGGAGAAGCACGAGAGTCCGTGTGGCTGTTTCCGCGACCCCGCGAGCCCGCCATTCGTTCTCGACCGACGCCACCGCGGCGTCGGCCTCCCCGGAGTGCGTCGACACGCCGGGAAGGACGATGCGGTGCCAGACGAAGCTGTGATGCACCAGGCCCTCGAGGCGGCCCTCCTCGGCGTTCGCGGAGCCAACCCGCTGGTGGGTGCGATCCTGGTCTCCGCCGAGTCTGAGGTCCTGAGCATCGGTCACCACCGCGGGGCCGGCACCTTCCACGCCGAGCGTGACGCACTGGTCTCCTTCTTCCGTGAGCACCCCGGCGGGGCGGACCTCAGCTCCGCCACCCTGTACTCCACGCTCGAGCCCTGCCGACATCAGGGCCGCCAGCCCGCCTGCACCCAGCTGATCATCGACGCCGGCGTGGGACGTGTGGTCCACGGCGCGGCGGACCCCTCGAGCAACGGCGGGGGAGCCGGTGTGCTGCGGCGCGCCGGCATCGACGTCGTCTCCGGGGTGCTGGCGCAGCAGTGCGAGGCGTTGAACCACCGCTGGGTCGCAGCCGCCCGGCAGGCCCGTCCCTTTGTCACCGCCCATCTGGCGCAGACCCTCGACGGGCGCATCGCCGCCGCAGACGGCACCAGCCAGTGGATCACCTCCAAAGCGGCACGAGACCACACCCACATGGTGCGCAGCCGGACCGACGCGATCCTGGTCGGGACCAACACCGTCGCGGTGGATGACCCCCGGCTCACCGCACGCACCCCCTCCGGGGAGCTCGCTCTGCGTCAGCCGCTGCGGGTGGTGATGGGGATCACTCCGGTGCGTCCGGGGATGAAGCTGACCCAGGGTCTTCCCGAGGGCGACGGCTGGCTGCAGCTGCGCACCCGAGACCCGCTGGCGGCCCTGCAGGAGCTCGCGCAGACCACTCACGGCGGCTACCCGATCAAGCATGTCCTGGTCGAAGGCGGTCAGAGCGTGCTCTCGGCCTTCTTCGCCGCCGATCTCGTCGATGAGGTATTCGCCTACCATGCGCCGCTGCTGCTCGGAGCAGGCCGTGACAGCATCGGTGACATCGGTGTGAGAACGCTGAGCGAGGCGCCCCGCTTCGCTCTTGACCCCGCGGAGAGCGGGCCGGTGCAGATCATGGACTCCGATGTCTGTGTGCACCTGCAGCCGAAAGGAGATACATGTTCACCGGAATCGTGACTGGTCTGGGAGAGGTCCTTACACGTCGGTTCGATCCGGCCAAGGGCGTGGAGCGGCTGAGCTTCGCGGCCCCGGGACACACCGAGGGGCTCGGGCTCGGCGGCTCGATCGCCGTCAACGGCGTCTGTGTCTCTGCGGTCGCCATCGAGGCCGAGCAGGTCAGCGTGGAGCTGATCCGCGAGACCCTCTCGCGCACCACGCTGGGACAGCTGAAGGTGGGGGACCCGCTGAACCTTGAACGCTGCCTGCCTTCCGGCGCCCGGCTGGACGGGCACGTGGTGCAGGGACACGTCGACGGACTCGCGCAGCTCATCGAGGCAGATCCCTGGGACGGCCGGCACCGCTTCCTGATCAGCCCCGAGCTGGCGCCGTACATCGCGGAGAAGGGCTCGATCGCGATCAACGGGGTCTCGCTGACCGTCACCGCGGTCTCCGCCCCGGGGGCGACCGACCCCTGGTTCGAGGTCGGCCTGATCCCCACCACGCTGGCCGAGACCACCCTGGGCAGCACCGGGATCGGTGAACAGGTCAACATCGAGGTCGACGTGCTGGCGAAGTACGCCCGCCGGATGCTCCAGTTCGACCAGCACCTCGCCGCTGACCGGACAGCCGCCGTCGCCCCTGCCGCCGCGCCGGACGCCGAATCCGCCGAATCCGCCGATTCCGCCGCCGAGCCGCGTGCGGCCGACGAGCCGCCCACGACCGACCAGAAGCCGGGGTCGGTGCCCGCGATTCCCCAGCCGGAGACCCCTGCTCCGGTGTTGGACCGGATCGACGTCGCGCTCAACGAGCTCGCCGCGGGGCGCCCGGTGATCGTCGTCGACGACGCCGATCGGGAGAACGAGGGCGACATCATCTTCCCGGCTGCGATGGCCACGAGCGAGCTGATGGCGCTGACCATCCGCTACACCTCCGGCGTGATCTGCACCCCGATGACCGCCGAACGCGCCGAGCACCTGGGACTGCCCCCGATGGTGGTGGACAACGAGGACCCCAAAGGCACCGCGTACACGATCAGCGCCGACGCGACCACCGGGGTCAGCACCGGGATCAGCGCGGCCGACCGGGCGCTCACCGTGAAGGTGCTGGCAGACTCGGCGAGCACCGCGGCGGACCTCAGCCGCCCGGGGCACATCTTCCCGCTGATCGCCGATCCGCAGGGAGTCCTCGGGCGCGACGGCCACACCGAGGCCGCAGTCGACCTCTGCCGGCTCGCCGGGCTCCCCGAGGTCGGGGTCATCGCCGAGCTGACCCACGACGACGGCCGGATGATGCGCCTGCCCGCGCTGCGCAAGTTCGCCGATGAGCACGAGTATGCGCTGATCTCGATCGCCGATCTTATCGTCTACCGCGGCGGCACCCCCAAGCCGGGTACCGCGATGGACTCGGTGGCCGCCAGCTGGGAGGCGCCCGGCGACGAGCTGTCCAAGCTGGTGACCCCCGGACCGGTGGTCACCCTGCCCACCGATCACGGAGTCTTCGCCGCCCAGGTCTGGACCGAGCACGCCACCGGACACGAGCACATGCTCATCTCCGCCCGCTCCGAGGCTCCCGGTGAGGGCAATGAGGCCACCACGCGGCCGCTGATCCGGATGCACTCGGAGTGCGTCACCGGAGACGTGCTGGGTTCCCGGCGCTGCGACTGCGGCACTCAGCTGGCCTCCGCGCTGGAGTCCATCCAGCACGACGGCGGGCACCTGCTGTATCTGCGCGGCCACGAGGGCCGCGGGATCGGTCTGGCCAACAAGATGCGCGCCTATAAGCTCCAGGAGCAGGGCGCGGACACCGTGGAGGCCAACGAGATGCTGGGGCTGGCCGCGGAGCTGCGCGACTTCTCCGGCGCCGCTGCGATCCTCTACGCCGCCGGCATCCGCCGGCTGCGGCTGATGACGAACAACCCGCTCAAGGTGCAGACCCTGCGCAGCGCCGGGCTCGACGTCGAGCTGGCGCCCTCCACCGGAGTGGTGCACGCGACCAACCGCCGGTACCTGGAGACCAAGCGGGACCGGATGAACCACACGCTGGACCACCTCCAGCTGCACGAGCAGTGAGACGTCACGAACCCTGAGACGTCACGAACCCCGAGATGTCACGAACAGTGACACCTGACCGGCAGTGATCCCCATGACACCGACCACCACAGCAGAGGAGCCCGCATGAGCGGCACCGGAACACCCCAGATCGAGACCTCCGAGCTGGCGGCGCTGCGCACCGCTGCCGCCGAGCAGGACCTGCGCGTCGCCGTCGTCGCCTCGCGCTGGCATGAGGTGGTCATGGACGGGCTGATCGCCGGCTCGCGCCGCTTCTGCGCGGAGATCGGTCTTGAGCACGTCACCGTGATCCGGGCTCCCGGCTCCTTCGAGCTGCCGGTGATCGCCTCCCATGCCGCGAGGAGCTTCGACGTCGTCGTCGCCTTGGGCGTGGTGATCCGCGGCGGGACCCCGCATTTCGACTATGTCTGCACCGCCGCCACCGACGGTCTGAGCCAGGTCGCGCTGAGCACCGGCACCCCGGTCGGCTTCGGACTGCTCACCTGCGACGACGAGGCGCAGGCGCTGGACCGCGCCGGTCTGGAGGGCTCCAAGGAGGACAAGGGCTTCGAGGCGGCCCACGCCGCCGTCGCCGCAGCCGTGGAGATCGCCGCGCTGAACCGGTGAGATACCCTGGAGCGGTGAAAACCTTCGATCAGCTCTACGCCGAACTTGCCCAGAAGGCCGAGACCCGTCCGGAGGGTTCAGGCACCGTCGCAGCCCTCGATGCAGGCGTCCATCAGATCGGCAAGAAGGTCGTCGAAGAGGCCGCCGAGGTCTGGATGGCGGCCGAGTATCAGAGTGATGCGGAGACCGCCGAGGAGATCTCCCAGCTGCTCTACCATCTGCAGGTCATGATGATCGCCAAGGGCATCGCTCCCGAGGACGTCTACAAGTACCTCTGAACCTCCCGGGCGAGTTCGCCGACACCGCCGTCACCTGCACACGAAAAGACGAGATCCCTATGCTGCGCATTGCTGTTCCGAACAAGGGCGCCCTCTCCGAGGCCGCCATGGAGATGCTCTCCGAGGCTGGCTACGTCCAGCGCCGCGACCGGCGCGAACTGGTCATGCTCGATGAGGAGAACGGGGTGGAGTTCTTCTACCTGCGGCCCCGCGACATCGCCGTCTACGTCGGCGCCGGCACCCTCGACGTCGGCCTGACCGGCCGCGACCTCTTCCAGGACGCCCGGGTGGACCACGGCGCCGAAGAGGTCCTCGGGCTGGGCTTCGGCAAGTCCACCTTCCGCCTGGCCGGACCCGCCGGACGATTCACCAGCGCCGCAGACCTCGCCGGCACCCGGGTGGCCACCAGCTACGACGGCCTGCTGGCCCAGTGGTTCCAGGACCAGGGCGTGCCCGACGTCGAGGTCGTCCACCTCGACGGCGCGGTCGAGACCTCCGTGCGGCTCGGCGTGGCCGACGCCATCGCCGACGTGGTCGAGACCGGCAACACGCTCAAGGCCGCCGGGATGGAGACCTTCGGCGAGCCGATCATGCGCTCCGAGGCGATCCTGATCTCCGGCCGCGACCAGCACCCCGAGGGCCTGGACCGGCTCATCCGCCGTCTGCAGGGCGTGATGGTCGCCGCCCAGTACGTGATGATGGACTACGACGTGCACCGGGACCTGCTGCCGGCGGCCGCCGCGATCACCCCGGGCCTGGAATCGCCGACCATCTCTCCGCTGGCGGACGAGAACTGGGTGGCCGTGCGCTCGATGGTCCCCGCCAAGAAGACCAACCAGCTGATGGACGAGCTCTACGAGCTCGGCGCCCGCGCGATCCTGGTCTCCTCCATCCACGCCTGCCGCATCTGATCGCGGGACAGCAGATGACACTTTCAATCCGAGTCATCCCCTGTCTCGACGTCGACGCCGGTCGCGTGGTCAAGGGGGTCAACTTCGAGAACCTCCGCGACGCCGGTGACCCGGTGGAGCTGGCCCACCGCTACAACCGGGCCGGCGCCGACGAGCTGACCTTCCTCGACGTCACCGCCTCCTCGGCCGACCGGGAGACCACCTACGACGTGGTCACCCGCACCGCCGAAGAGGTCTTCATCCCGCTCACCGTCGGCGGAGGCATCCGCTCGCCCCAAGATGTGGACCGGCTGCTGCGCACCGGGGCCGACAAGGTCTCGATCAACACCGCCGCGGTGTCCCGCCCCGAGGTGATCAACGAGATCGTCGGCCGCTTCGGCAACCAGGTCCTGGTGCTCTCCCTCGACGCCCGGCGCAGCGACGCCACCGAATCCGGCTTCGAGGTCACCACCCACGGCGGCCGCACCGGCACCGGGATCGACGCGCTGGCGTGGTGCCGCGACGCGGCCGAGCGCGGGGTGGGGGAGATCCTGCTGAACTCCATCGACGCCGACGGCACCCGCGACGGCTTCGACACCGAGATGATCTCCGCGGTGCGCGCGGTGACCCGGGTCCCGCTGATCGCCTCCGGCGGCGCCGGAGTCCCGGCCCACTTCCCGCCCGCCATCGCGGCCGGCGCCGACGCGGTGCTGGCCGCCTCGATGTTCCACTTCGGGCCCGATGACATGATCGCCCAGGTCAAAGACGCCATTCGATCCGCCGGATACCCGGTGAGATGAGGTCCGCATGAGCAGCAGCGAAGAAGCCGAGATGCCACTCCTCCCACGGGCGGTGCGCGAGGCCGTGCGCTTCAACGCCGACGGACTCGTGCCGGTGATCACCCAGGACGCCGAGACCTCCGAGGTGCTGATGCTGGCCTGGATGAACGAGGAGGCGCTGGGGATCACCCTGGCCACCCGACAGGGCGTCTACTTCTCCCGGTCCCGCCAGGAGCTCTGGCGCAAGGGTGCGACCTCCGGCAACGTGCAGCAGGTGGTCTCGCTCGCGCTGGACTGCGACGGCGACACCGTGCTGATGCGGGTCCAGCAGTCCGGACCGGCCTGCCACACCGGCACCACCGCCTGCTTCACCGGACGGGAGATCACCGATGCATGACCTCGGCACCGTGGTCCCCGGAGCGAAGGAGTTCCTCGAGCTGGCCCACGATCACCGGGTGATCCCGGTGTCCATGACGCTGCTCGCCGACTCCCACACCCCGCTGAGCATCTACCGGGCGCTGGCCACCGACGACGCCGGAGCCGCCCGCCCGGGCACCTTCCTGATGGAGTCCGCCGCCCCCGGCGCCGCCTGGTCCCGGCACTCCTTCATCGGCGTGAGCTCCTCCGCCACGCTCAGCGAGAAGGACGGCGCCGCACACTGGATCGGGGAGCCCCCGGTCGGAACTCCGCGTGAGGGCACCACCGCCGCGGTGCTGCGCGACACCCTGGACTTCCTCTCCGGCACCGCCACGCACGGCCCGGACGCCGCCACGCACAGCCCGGACGGCACCGCCGCTGGAGCCGCCGAGGCCGCCGCACGCGCGACCCCGGGTCGGCCCTTCATCGAGGAGCTGCCGCACCTGACGTCGGGCCTGGTGGGCTACGCCGGCTGGGACGTCATCCGACACTGGGAGAAGCTGCCCCACCCGCCCACCGACGACCTCCACGTCCCGGAGATGGCGATGAACCTGGTCTCGGACCTCGCGGTGCATGACAACCGCGACGGCACCGTCACCCTGGTGGCCAACGCGATCAACTTCGACGGCCAGGACACCGGCGCCGAGGGAGCCTACGCCGACGCCGTCGCCCGGCTGCACCGGATGAGCGCGACGCTCGCCGAACCGGTCGCACCGGTGGTCTCCACCGCCCAGCCGCACTGGGGTGCGGCCGTGAAGCAGGACCTCACCGACCGGGTCGTCCACGCCTGGGACCAGAACGAATACCTGGCCACCCTGGGCAAGGCCAAGCAGGCCATCATCGACGGCGAGGTCTTCCAGATCGTGGTCTCCCGACGTTTCGAGGTCGAGACCGACGTCGACGCCCTCGCCGTCTATCGGATGCTGCGGCTGCTGAACCCCAGCCCGTACATGTACCTGATGCACTTCGAGACCCCCGACGGCGAGCCCTACCAGCTCGTCGGGGCCTCCCCGGAGGCGCTGGTCACCGTGGAGGACACCACCGTGATCACCCACCCGATCGCCGGCACCCGCCCCCGCGGGGAGACCCCGAGGCAGGATGCTGAGCTCGCCGAGGACCTGCTGGCGGACCAGAAGGAGCGCGCCGAGCACATCATGCTGGTGGACCTGGCGCGCAACGACCTGGCCAAGGTCTGCGTCCCCGGCTCGGTCCAGGTCACCCGGTTCATGGCGGTGGAGCGCTTCAGCCACGTGATGCACCTGACCAGCCACGTGCAGGGCGAACTCGCACCCGAGCACAGCGCCTATGACGTGCTCTCCGCGACCTTCCCCGCCGGCACGCTCTCCGGGGCGCCGAAGCCGCGCGCGCTGCAGCTGCTCGACGCCTGGGAGCCCACCCGGCGCGGGATCTACGGGGGAGTGGTCGGCTACTTCGACCTCTCCGGACGGATGGACGCCGCCATCGCGATCCGCTCCGCGCTGTTGAAGGGTGGTCGGGCCTACGTGCAGGCCGGCGGAGGCATCGTGGCCGATTCCGACGACGACGCCGAACGTGAGGAAACCGTGAACAAGGCCGCCGCACCGCTGCGCGCGGTGCTGGCCGCCGATCGTCTGGAGCACACATGAGCAAGACCACCCCGTCCCCGGAGAACCCCGGCCCCGAAGGCCGCGGCTCCTCGATCGCCTCGCGACTCCGCAGGATCATGACACGTCGTGGCGTGGTGCTGATGTCCCTGCTCGGCGGCGCGCTGCTGCTGATCTCATCCACCATGACCTGGGTGCACGCCTACGGCCTGGGCTCCACCTCCACGGTCCAGGAAGTGGCCATCACCGGCGCCGAGCTGGTCGAGACCGTCACCGCCATGGGCCTGGTCGGGCTCGCCGCAGGCGTCGCGGTCACGATCGCGAAGCGGCTGGGCCGCGTCGTCATCGGCTCGGTGCTCTTCGGCGCCGCCGTCATCGCGCTGCTGGCCATCCGCTCGGTGCTCGCGGACCCGGCCAATGCGGCCTCCGCGGCGCTGGGCGACATCACCGGCACCACCGCCGACGCCGCGCGCTACGAGCTGAGCATGGCCGTCTGGTTGGGCTTCATCGGCGCGCTGCTGCTGCTCATCGCCTCGCTCGCGCTGCTGGTCGTCTCCCATCGCTGGCCGGACCGCAAGTCCCGCAGATACCAGGTCAGCACCGCCGAGGACGGCGCTCAGGGCCAGCTCGACGGTGATGCCCCCGACGGCGGGGCGGTCGAGGCCGGCCAGGAGGGCACCTCACATACTCCGGCCGCGAAGCGCGGTGACGGCGGTCCCGAGTCCGGACCCGACGAGTTCGACCTCTGGGACGGGCTCTCCGACGGCCAGGACCCCACAGACCCCCGCCGCTGAAACCCCGGCGGCCCTGGTCGCTGAAGGTTTCGCGTCGCGACGTCACCGACGACGAGGCGCATCCATACGTGGCAGAATGGGTCGCAGAATTGAATGAGCACTGCCGCACGTTCTAGAGAGGACCAGAATGGCCAACACCAATGCTCTGCGCGACACCGAGCCAGCTCCCGGCGAGAAGATCGATGATGAGTTCATCCATCACGATCACATCGGCCACGGCTCCACCCCTGCAGCCTGGGCGCTGAGCCTCACCCTCATCGTCGGTTCGATCATCGCCGGGCTCGGCATGGTGCTCGAGGTCTGGGTGTTGGTCTGGATCTCGATCCTCTTCCTCCCGCTGGCGATCATCCTGGGCCTCGTGCTCAAGGCCAAGGGCTACGGCGTGGAGATGGATTCCACAGCGGTGCTCAAGAACGGCGAGAGCGCCCGTGCCCACCAGGGTCCGGCCAGCCCGGACAACACCCGCGGCGGCAAGGACAAGCGGCGGCCAGAAACCGCCGCACGCTGAATGGTGAGCGTCCTCGACTCGATCATTGCAGGGGTCCGCGAAGACCTCCAGGCGCGCCGCGCCTCGGTTCCGCATGAGCAGATCGTCGCAGCGGCGGCCGCTGCGCCTCCCGCGCTCGACGCCCATGCCGCGCTCCTGGCGGGACGCGAGGACCCGCACGGCGTGCGGATCATCGCCGAGGTGAAGCGCTCCTCACCCTCGAAGGGTGCGCTGGCCGAGATCCCCGATCCGGCCAAGCTCGCCCGGTCCTACCAGGACGGCGGGGCCGCAGTGATCAGCGTGCTCACCGAAGGACGGCGCTTCAACGGCAGCCTGGCCGACCTCGACGCGGTGCGCGCCGCCGTGGAGATCCCGGTGCTGCGCAAAGACTTCATGGTCGAGGAGTACCAGTTCTACGAGGCCCGCGCCCACGGCGCGGACCTGGTGCTGCTCATCGTCGCGGCCCTCGACGACGACACGCTGCGTGACTTCCTCGCCCTGACCCACGACCTGGGCATGGAAGCCCTGGTCGAGGCGCACACCGAGGAAGAGATCGCGCGCGCCGTCGCGCTGGGCGCCAAGATCGTCGGAGTCAACGTGCGCAACCTCAAGACCCTGGAGGTCGACGTCGCGCACTACGCCACGATGGCCCAGCACCTGCCCGAGGATGTGGTGCGGATCGCCGAATCCGGCGTGACCTCCGCGCAGGTGGTCGCCGACTACTCCGCCCAGGGCGCCGACGCCGTCCTGGTCGGAGAGGCCCTGGTCAAGGACGGCGAGCCGGAGACGGCGCTGCGCAGCTTCCGCACCGCAAGCCTCGTCTGAGCTTCGTCCACGCAGAGCTTCAGCAGGTCTGAGCATCCGCCCTTCTCGGGCGACGCAGAATTCCACCGGCGCCGTGCTGGATGACCAGAGCGGCGGAGAACATCGAGGAGAGACCATGAGCGCTCCCGCTGAGGAGACACAGAAGTACCGCGACCACGAAGGGCCCTATTTCGGGAACTTCGGCGGACGCTGGATGCCGGAATCGCTCGTCGCCGCCCTTGATGAGGTGGAACAGACCTTCCGTGAGGCGAAGCAGGATCCGGAGTTCCTCGCCGAGGTCCACCGCCTCGGCCGGGACTACACCGGGCGCCCCTCGCTGCTGACCGAGGTCTCACGCTTCGCCGCCGAGGCCGGCCCCGCCCGGATCTTCCTCAAGCGCGAGGACCTCAACCACACCGGCTCGCACAAGATCAACAACGTGCTGGGTCAGGCGCTGCTCGCCAAGCGCATGGGCAAGACCCGGCTGATCGCCGAGACCGGCGCAGGCCAGCACGGCGTCGCCACCGCCACCGCCGCCGCGCTGATGGGCATGGACTGTGTGGTCTACATGGGCTCCGAGGACACCCGCCGGCAGGCGCTGAACGTGGCCCGGATGCGGCTGCTCGGCGCCGAGGTGATCCCGGTGGACCACGGCGCGAAGACCTTGAAGGACGCGATCAACGAGGCGCTGCGCGACTGGGTGGCCTCGGTGGAGCACACCCACTACCTGCTGGGCACCGTGGCCGGCCCGCACCCGTTCCCCGAGATGGTCCGCTGGTTCCACCAGGTGATCGGCGACGAGGCCCGTGAACAGATCCTCGCCATGGAAGGACGCCTGCCCGACGCCGTGGCGGCCTGCGTGGGCGGCGGCTCGAATGCGATGGGCCTCTTCCACGGGTTCCTCGACGACCCCGAGGTGGCGCTCTACGGCTTCGAGGCCGGCGGCGACGGGATCGAGACCGGCCGGCACGCCTCGGCCATCACGCTGGGACGCTCCGGCGTGCTGCACGGTGCGCGTTCCTTCCTGATGCAGGACGAGGACGGCCAGACCGTGGACTCACATTCGATCTCCGCCGGCCTGGACTACCCCTCGGTCGGTCCTGAGCACGCGTACCTCGCTGAGACCGGACGCGCCATCTACGAGCCGGTGACCGACGCCGAGTGCATGGCCTCCTTCGAGCTGCTCTGCCGCACCGAAGGCATCATCCCTGCCATCGAATCGGCGCACGCGCTGGCCGGTGCGGCCCGGCTCTCCCGCAAATGGGGCGCGGACGGCGAAGGCAAGATCATCATCATCAACCTCTCCGGGCGCGGCGACAAGGACGTGGAGACCGCCGCCGAATGGTTCCGGCTGCTCCCGGGCCAGGCCAACGACCCGATCGCCGAAGCCGAGGCGCAGCAGCGCACCGGCGACAGCGCCTCCGAAGCACCCCAGACGGGAGTCCAGTCATGAGCACCGAAGCCACCCCCGCCCAGTCGAGCGCACCGGTGTCCCAGGCCACCTCCACGACCGCCCCCTCCGCCACCGCCTCCTCCAAGACCGCGGACGCGATCGAGGCCGCCCGCGCGCAGGGCCGGGCCGCCTTCATCGGCTACCTGCCGGCCGGCTACCCGGACAAGGAGACCTCCATCGCGGCCGCCATCGAGCTGGCTCGCAACGGCGCCGACGTGATCGAGATCGGGGTTCCCTACTCCGATCCGGTCATGGACGGCCCGGTCATCCAGCAGGCCACCACCGAGGTGCTGGCCCGTGGATTCCGGCTGCCCGAGGTCTTCGAGATCGTGGCGGCCGTGGTCGAGGCCACCGACGCCGCGGTGCTGGTGATGACGTACTACAACCTGATCGACCGGATGGGCGCCGACGAGTTCGCCCGGCGTCTGGCCGAGGCCGGCGGCGCCGGCGCGATCACCCCGGACCTGATCCCCGATGAGGGCGGCGACTGGATCGCCGCCACCGAGAAGCATGGACTGGACCGGGTGTTCCTCACCGCTCCGACCTCCTCGGCGGAACGGGTGGCGCAGATCGTCTCGGCCTCCCGCGGCTTCGTCTACGGCGTCTCCGTGATGGGCGTGACCGGAGCCCGCGACCAGGTCTCCGACGCCGCGGAACGCGTGGTCAGCGCGGCCCGCGACGCGGGCGCCGAGCGGGTCTGCGTCGGACTCGGGGTCTCCACCCGGGCCCATGTCGAGGAGATCGGCCGCTACGCCGACGGCGTCATCGTGGGCACCGCACTGGTCGCCGCGCTGCGCGACGGCGGCCCCGCCGCCGTGGCCGCCCTGACCGCCGAGCTCACCGGGGCCGAGACGCCTCGATGACCCCACGTACGCCGGCACGGACTCGGATCCGGGAGAGCTTCAACTCCCGGACCGTCTTCATCCTGGCGGCCGTGGGCTCCGCCGTGGGTCTGGGGAACATCTGGCGCTTCCCCTACGTCACCTACGAGAACGGCGGCGGGGCGTTCCTGATCCCCTACCTGATCGCGCTGCTCACCGCCGGGCTGCCGATCCTGCTCTTCGACTACGCCCTGGGCCACCGGTTCCGCGGATCCCCGCCGCTGGCCTTCAAGCGGCTGCACCGGCACGCCGAGCCGATCGGCTGGATCCAGGTGGGGATCTGCTTCCTGATCTCCATCTACTACGCGGCCATCATCGCCTGGGCGGCCATGTACACCTGGTACTCCTTCACCCAGGCCTGGGGCGATGATGCCGAGAGCTTCTTCTTCACCGAGTATCTCCAGTACGACGGGGCGGGCACCGAAGGCTCCGGGCTCTCACTGGACTTCGTGGCACAGGTGGGATGGCCGCTGATCGCCGTCTGGATGGTGCTGCTCGTCGCGCTTGGGCTCGGCGTGCGGCGCGGCATCGCCCGGGTCTCCATGTATGGGATACCGGTGCTGTTCGTGATGTTCCTGATCCTGGTCGGCTACTCGCTCACCCTCGACGGAGCGCTCACCGGGCTCAACGCACTGTTCACCCCCGACTGGTCCGCGCTGACCAGCGGCACCGTCTGGATCCAGGCCTACGGACAGATCTTCTTCAGCCTCTCGGTGGGCTTCGGCATCATGATCACCTACGCCTCCTATCTGCGGCGCAGGTCCAACGCCACCGGCTCGGGACTGGTCGTCGGGTTCGCGAACTCCTCCTTCGAGCTGCTCGCCGCCATCGGGGTCTTCTCCGCACTGGGCTTCATCGCCGTCGCCGCGAACACCGCCGTGGACGAGGTCGCCTCCTCCGGGCTCGGGCTGGCCTTCGTCGCCTTCCCGACCATCATCACCGAGGCCCCGGCCTCCGCCCTGCTCGGCGTGCTCTTCTTCGGCTCGCTGACCCTGGCCGGCATCACCTCGCAGATCTCGGTGCTGGAGGTGGCGATCTCCTCGGTCAAGGACAAGACGGGTTGGTCCCGACCGGTGACGGTCGGCCTCGTCGGAGGATCCAGCGCGCTGATCTCCGTGGTGCTGCTCGGCGGGGTCTCCGGGCTCACGGTGCTCGACGTGATCGACGCGTTCTCCAACAACGTGGGCATCGTCGCCGCAGCCTTCATCGCGGTCGTCGCCGTCACCTGGGGCTTCCGACGCCTCGATGTGCTGGCCGCCGGGATGAACGCCTACGGCTCGATCCGGCTGGGACTGATCTGGAAGTCGTTGATCGGCGTGGTCATCCCGGTGGTCCTGGGCGTGCTCCTGGTGATGGACATCCGCTCCAAGGTCACCGAGGGCTACGGCGGATTCGACACCTGGGTCGTGATGACCTTCGGCTGGGGAGCCCTGGCCTTCGTGGCGGTGGCCGCCGTCGTGATGACCGCTCTGCCCTGGCGAGAAGGCTCCGCGCTGCACGCCGAGGCGCTCGAGGAAGAGCCTGAGACCGAGAACCTCGTCGACCGAGAGGGAGGCATGAGCTGATGGAGACCGACGCACTGATCATGATGATCGTGGCCCTGGCCACGGTCTGGGGCGGCCTCGCAGCCGCCATCGCCCACCTCAGGCGGTACCCGGACCGCTCCTAGGGCCGTTCCTGGGTGCGGCCCGCCCGCTGGTCGCACTGAGCAGGCTCAGGCCATAGACTGCACCGGATCACGAATTCAGCTCGTCCCCAGCTCAGCCGGGGGAGGGTGACCCACCACCGCGAAAGGACACCGTGTCTCTCACTTCAAGTCCGGTCAGCGCCCTGCAGACCGCCGCTGAGGCCACCGCCTCGGCGACGGCGCAGATCAGCGCAGCCTTCCCCTCCCCGCCCACAGACGGGATCGACATCGTCGGCCCGCTGCGGATCGGGTTCTACGGTCTGGCGATCGGTCTGGGCATCCTGGTGGCGTACTTCGTCTCCAGCCGGCTCTGGAAGTCACGCGGCGGCAGTCCCGAGAACGTCTTCGACGCGCTCATCTGGGCCGTGCTGCTGGGCATCGTGGGCGGTCGGCTCTATCACGTGATCACCTCCCCAGACGCGTACTTCGGGGAGAACGGCGACCTCTCGCTGATCCCGCAGGTCTGGCTGGGCGGTCTGGGCATCGTCGGCGCCGTCGCGCTGGGCGCCGTCGGGGTCTGGTTCGCCTGCCGTCGATACGGGATGAAGTTCGGCGCGTTCGCCGATGTGATCGTGCCCGGCGTGATCCTGGCCCAGGCCATCGGACGCTGGGGCAACTACTTCAACCAGGAGCTCTACGGCGCTCCCACCAACCTTCCCTGGGGTCTGGCGATCGACACCACCCAGCGCCACCAGGCGCCGCCGCTGGGCGCGAGCGAGTCCACCCTGTATCACCCCACCTTCCTCTACGAGAGCATCTGGAACCTGATCGGGTTCTTCCTGCTGATCGCGCTCTACCGCCGCTTCGCCGTGAAGCAGGGCCTGCTCACCTGGACCTACGTGGCCTACTACTCGCTGGGTCGCTTCTGGATCGAGTCGCTGCGCGTGGATGAGATGAACAAGTCCACCCAGTGGATCAACATCTTCGGCATCGAATGGCGCTTGAACATGTGGATGTCGGTGTTCCTGTTCCTGCTGGCGCTGAGCATGCTGATCTGGCTCTGGAGCCGACGCCCGCGCACCGAGGCGGCGCTGGCCGAGGAGATGGAGATCTACCGTCCCGGGCAGGGTCCGCGCGGATCCGAGGACCACGCCGCGCCGGCGGCTGACTCCAGGACCGGAGAGACAGCCGGCGAGGCCCCGCTGGAGACCGCTGACGTCTCCGCGCAGCCCGGCGATGCCGCCGCACAGCCCGGTGCTGGCACCGCCGCGACCGGCGTGACCACCGGTGCGACCACCGCTGACACGCCCGGTGTGACCACCACCGACACGCCCGCTGACAGCACCGCTCCCGGCGCGGTCGACAGCGGCGAACCGGGTGCTGATCCTGCCGGTTCGACTGAGACGGACAGTCCCAGATCCTGAGATCGGACTTGCCACCGGCAGGTCAGGGTTGGAAGATTGGTCTCATCCCCTGGCGTCAGCGCCAGGGCCACGACGGCGGCGCGCCGACCAATCCGCGCCGTTGCCGTCAAGCGCCGGGACACACCCCCGTATAGCGCGAACGTCACAGTGTGGCTGGGTCACAGGGTGACTGCGTCATGCAGGACCGAAGACCGACGGAGCCTGAGGAGTTCTTCGCAGACCGGGACGCCACAGTCCCGAAGAACTGGGAGAATGAGCTCAGACACCGTGCACCATAGAAGGGGCCGACGATGTCCCCTCCCCATGAAACGTCCGCATGCGGAGGAAGGAAGACCTTCATGTCTACTCTCGGATCACCGGGAACAGGCGCGGCTGCCACGGCAGACCCGCTCCAGATCATGAGTCCCTATCAGCGCTTTGCCGCTTTCCCTGAGAAGTCTGGGCTCTACGACCCCGCCAACGAGCACGAGAACTGCGGCATGGCCGCCGTGGCCACGCTGCGCGGCGAGCCGGGCCACGACATCGTGGACCACGCCCTCGTGGCGCTGCGCAACCTCGAACACCGCGGCGCCGTGGGCGGCGACGTGGGCACCGGCGACGGTGCCGGGCTGCTCACCCAGATCCCGGACGAGTTCTTCCGCGCGGTCACCGAGTTCGAGCTCCCGCCGATGGGGGAGTACCTCGCCGGCACCGCGTTCCTGCCGCAGTCACCCGCCGAGCGCGAGGCGATGTGCGTCAGCTTCGGCGACCTCGCCGAGGAACAGGGCCTGATCGTGCTGGGCTGGCGAGATGTCCCGGTCGACGCCTCGATGATCGGCACCCTGGCCAAGGAGTCGATGCCGTACTTCCGGCAGGTCTTCCTCGGCTTCGCCGCCGAGGACTCCATCGCCTACCAGGAGTCCGGCTCGGGCACGCTGGACCAGCGTGGATGGCGGCTGCGCAAGCGTGGACAGAACCGGCTCGGGGTCTACTTCCCCTCGCTGTCCTCGAAGACCATCACCTATAAGGGGATGCTCACCACCGCGCAGCTGGAGCCTTTCTTCCCGGACCTCTCGGACGAGCGGTACAAGACCACCCTGGGCATCGTCCACTCCCGCTTCTCCACCAACACCTTCCCCTCCTGGCCGCTGGCCCAGCCGCTGCGCAACATCGCGCACAACGGCGAGATCAACACCGTCAAGGGCAACCGCAACTGGATGCGCGCCCGGCAGTCCATGATGGCCTCGGAGCTGCTCGGCGAGGACCCGGAGTCGCTGTTCCCGATCTGCACCCCCGGCGCCTCGGACTCCACCAGCTTCGACGAGGCCGCCGAGCTGCTGATGCTCTCCGGCCGGCCGCTGGCCCAGGCGATGCGGATGATGATCCCCGAGGCCTGGGAGAACCACGAGACCATGGACCCCGATCTGCGGGCGTTCTACCAGTACCACGCACAGCTCATGGAGGCCTGGGACGGCCCCGCCGCGATCGCCTTCACCGACGGTCAGCAGGTCGGCGCGATGCTCGACCGCAACGGACTGCGCCCGGCCCGCTACTGGGTCACCGACGACGGCCTGGTCGTGATGTCCTCCGAGGTCGGTGTCCTGGACCTGGAGCCCTCTTCCATCGTGCGCAAGGGCCGTGTCGCCCCGGGCATGATGCTGCTGCTCGACACCGTTGAGGGCCGGATCATCGAAGATGCGGAGATCAAGGCCGATCTCGCCTCCTCGGCACCCTGGGCCGACTGGGTCCAGGAGAACCTGGTCAAGCTCGCCGACCTCCCGGAGCGGCTGCACGTCCGCCACCCCTCCGAGTCGGTCCGGCTGCGCCAGCAGACCTTCGGCTACACCCACGAAGAGCTCCGCGTGCTGATCGGGCCGATGGCCACCGCCGGCGCGGAGCCGCTGGGCGCCATGGGCACCGACACCCCCATCGCGGTGCTCGCCGACCGGCCCCGGCTGCTCTTCGACTACTTCATGCAGACCTTCGCCCAGGTGACCAACCCGCCGCTGGACGCCATCCGGGAGGAGCTGGTCACCTCCCTGGCGCTGCACATCGGTCCCAACGGCAACCTGCTCTCCAACGAGCAGGTCCGCTCCCGGCAGGTCGCCCTGGACTTCCCGGTGATCAACAACGACGAGCTCGCCAAGATCGCTAACATCCGCAACGACGACGGCGCGAAGATCGCACTGAAGGTCCGCGCGCTCTACCGCGCCGGGTCCAGGGAGGAAGAGCTGCGCCAGCGGATCCGCGAGATCTGCGAGAAGGTCTCCGCCGCGGTCAACCGCGGGGTCAGCTACATCGTGATCTCCGACCGCGACTCCAACGCCCAGTGGGCGCCGATCCCGTCGCTGCTGGTGCTCTCCGCGATCCACCACCACCTGCTGAAGTCCGCCAACCGCACCAAGGTCTCGCTGATCGTGGAGGCCGGAGACGTGCGTGAGGTCCACCACGTGGCCTGCCTGATCGGCTATGGCGCCGCAGCGGTGAACCCCTACCTGGCCATGGAGACCGCCGAGGACATGGTCCGCCGCGGCGACCTGACCGCGGTCGACGAGGAGCAGGCGGTGCACAACCTGCTCACCGCGCTGGGCAAGGGCGTGCTGAAGATCATGTCCAAGATGGGCATCTCCACCGTCGCCTCCTACTGCGGCGCGCAGACCTTCGAAGCCGTGGGCCTGGCCCAGAACGTGGTGGACCAGTACTTCTCCGGCACCCACTCGCCCATGGGCGGGGTGGGGCTCGACGTGCTCTCCACCGAGACCCTCGAGCGGCACGCGCGCGCCTACCCGGCCGACGGCAACGACCTCGGCCGGGGCAACGAGCTCGAGATCGGCGGCGAGTACCAGTGGCGCCGCGAAGGCCCGCCGCACCTGTTCAACCCGCAGACCGTCTTCAAGCTGCAGCACTCCACAAAGACCCGCCGATACGACATCTTCAAGCAGTACTCCAAGGCCATCGATGACCAGTCCGAGGCGCTGCTGACCCTGCGCGGACTCTTCAAGCTCAGCTCCGAGCGCCCGCCGGTGCCCATCGAAGAGGTCGAATCGGTCGCCGAGATCGTCAAACGGTTCAACACCGGGGCGATGAGCTACGGCTCCATCTCCCAGGAAGCCCACGAGACCCTCGCGATCGCGATGAACCGGCTCGGCGCACGCTCGAACACCGGTGAGGGAGGCGAGCACCCGGCCCGGCTGGAGGACCCCGAGCGGCGCTCGGCGGTCAAGCAGATCGCCTCCGGACGCTTCGGCGTCACCAGCCAGTACCTCACCCACGCCGATGACCTTCAGATCAAGATGGCCCAAGGTGCCAAGCCCGGCGAGGGCGGCCAGCTCATGGGCAAGAAGGTCTACCCCTGGGTGGCCGAGACCCGGCACTCCACCCCCGGCGTCGCGCTGGTCTCCCCACCGCCGCACCACGACATCTACTCCATCGAGGACCTGGCCCAGCTGATCTTCGACCTCAAGCGCGCCAACACCGGCGCCCGGGTCCACGTGAAGCTGGTCTCCCTGCACGGAGTGGGCACCGTGGCGGCCGGCGTGACCAAGGCCAAGGCCGACGTCGTGCTGATCTCCGGGCACGACGGCGGCACCGGCGCCTCGCCGCTGAACTCGCTCAAGCACGCGGGCACCCCCTGGGAGCTCGGGCTGGCCGAGGCGCAGCAGACGCTGATGCTCAACGGGCTGCGCGAACGCGTCACCGTGCAGGTGGACGGTCAGCTCAAGACCGGGCGTGACGTGGTCATCGCGGCGCTGCTCGGTGCCGAGGAATACGGCTTCGCCACCGCCCCGCTGGTGGTCTCAGGCTGCATCATGATGCGGGTCTGCCACCTGGACACCTGCCCGGTGGGCGTGGCCACGCAGAACCCGGTGCTGCGCGACCGCTACACCGGTCAGGCCGACCACGTGGTGAACTTCTTCGAGTTCGTCGCCCAGGAGGTGCGCGAATACCTGGCCGAACTGGGCTTCCGCACCCTGGACGAGGCGATCGGCCACGTCGACGCCATCGACATGGACGACGCCAAGCGGCACTGGAAGACCACCGGGCTCGACCTCGGCGCCGTGCTGGACAGCTACGACCCCAACGACCCGGTGACCGCCTCGATGCTGCGCCGCACCCGCGGGCAGGACCACGAGCTGGAGAAGCACTTCGACATGGGTCTCATCGAACTCGCCGGTTCGGCCATCTCCCACGGCGAGAAGGTCCACATCGAGAAGAAGGTCATCAACACCGACCGCTCGGTGGGCACCATGCTCGGCCACGAGGTGACCAAGGCGCAGGGGCTGAAGATGCTGGAGAACAACACCATCGTCGTGGAGCTCACCGGTGAGGCGGGCCAGTCCCTCGGGGCCTTCCTTCCCCACGGGATCACCCTGCACCTGGCCGGGGACGCCAACGACTACGTGGGCAAGGGACTCTCCGGCGGGCGGATCATCGCCCACCCGGACCCCTCGGCCCCGCTGGTGGCCGAGAAGAACGTCATCGCCGGCAACGTGATCGGCTACGGCGCCACCGCCGGCGAGATGTTCCTGCGCGGCCAGGTCGGCGAACGCTTCCTGGTGCGCAACTCCGGCGCCACCGCCGTGGTCGAAGGAATCGGCGACCACGGCTGTGAGTACATGACCGGCGGTCAGGCGCTCATCCTGGGACCCACCGGACGCAACTTCGGGGCAGGCATGTCCGGAGGCACCGCGTTCCTGGTGGACTTCGACGAGGAGAAGATCAACTCGCAGGCCCGCATCAACGGGGACCTGCTGCTGCTCGAGCCCGATGAGGAGGATCGCGCCATCATCGGCGACCTGCTGCGCCGCCATCACGAGGAGACCGGCAGCACCGTGGCCGAAGCCCTCCTCGACGACCTTGAGACCACCTATTCGCGCATCACCAAGGTGCTCCCGCGCAACTACGACGCCGTGCTCCGCGCCCGCTCCAGCGCCCTCGACGAGGGCCTGGATCCCGATGGCGACGCAGCATGGCAGAAGATTCTGGAGGCGACCCGTGGCTGATCCGCGTGGATTCCTGAAGCACCGAGAGCGCCAGGACCGGCCCTCTCGCCCCATCCCGGTCCGAATCATGGACTTCAACGAGGTCTATGACCGCAACGAGCGCGGCATCGTACAGACCCAGGCCAGCCGCTGCATGGACTGCGGCATCGCCTTCTGCCACACCGGCTGCCCGCTCGGGAACCTGATCCCGGAGTGGAACGACCTGATCTGGCGCGACCAGTGGGAGGAGGCCTCCTCCCGGCTGCACATGACCAACAACTTCCCGGAGTTCACCGGGCGGATCTGCCCGGCACCCTGTGAGACCTCCTGCGTGCTGGGGATCAACCAGCCCGCAGTGACGATCAAGCAGTCCGAGGTCTCCATCGCCGATGAGGCGATCGCTCGCGGCTACGTCGAACCGGTGCTGCCCCAGCGGCTCACCGGCAAGACCGTCGCCGTGGTGGGCTCCGGCCCGGCAGGCCTCGCCGCCGCCCAGCAGCTCACCCGCGCCGGGCACACCGTGGCCGTCTACGAGCGCGACGACCGGCTCGGCGGGCTGCTGCGCTATGGCATCCCGGACTTCAAGATGGAGAAGCACCACGTGGAGTTCCGCATCGACCAGATGCGCGCCGAGGGCACCCGCTTCTACACCTCCACCGAGATCGGCGCCGACATCACCTGGGACGCCCTGGAGGCCAGCTACGACGCCGTGATCCTGGCCACCGGCGCCATGGTCCCGCGCGACCTGGGCATCACCGGGCGCGAACTCGACGGGGTCCACTTCGCCATGGAGTACCTGGTCCAGTCCAACAAGGCCACCTCCGGAGACGAGGTCGCCGACCAGATCCGCGCCGACGGCAAGCACGTCGTGGTCCTCGGCGGCGGTGACACCGGCGCCGACTGCATCGGCACCGCCCACCGCCACGGAGCGGCCTCGGTGACCACCCTGGCCATCGGCAAGGAGCTCCCCTCGGAGCGTCCCGAGAATGAGCCCTGGCCGATGGACCCGCGGGTCTTCGAACTCACCAGCGCCGACGAGGAGGGCGGGGAGCGCAGCTACCTGGCCTCGACCGTGGAGTTCGTCGCCGATGAGCTCGGCCACGTGCGCGCCCTGAAGGTCGCCGAGACCCAGTACAACCCCGACGGCTCCCGCTCGCCCAAGCCCGACAGCGAGCACGAGATCCCCGCTGACCTGGTGCTGCTGGCCCTGGGATTCACCGGGGCGGAATCTGACACGCTCACCGAGCAGCTCTCCCTCGACTTCGACCGCCGCGGGAACATCACCCGGGCGGAGGACTACCAGACCTCCGTGGAGGGCGTCTTCGCCGTCGGCGACGCCGGACGTGGAGCCTCCCTGGTGGTCTGGGCCATCGCGGAGGGCCGCGCAGCAGCCGCGAAGGTGGACGAATATCTCGAAGGCGCGACCAGGCTTCCGGCCCCGGTCAAGCCCTCGGATCGTGCCATTTCACTCACAGGCTGACTGTTATAGGCTCGAGCACGAACCATCCTGGTCCAGTGTCGTGCCAGTCCATCAACTCGCTTATCAGCACAATAGATAGGACAAGGTGAGACATGAGACACGCCAAGATCGTCGCCACATTCGGCCCCGCCACCGCAGGCTATGAGATGACCCGCAAGCTCGTGGAGGCCGGTGTCGACGTCGCCCGGGTGAACATGAGCCACGGCGACTACAGCGTCCACGAGGACACCTACAACACCGTCCGCGAGGTCTCCAAGGACCTGCGCCAGGCCGTCGGGATCTTCGCCGACCTGCAGGGGCCGAAGATCCGGCTGGGTCGCTTCGCCGAGGGTGAGCACGCCCTCGCCGTGGGTGACCGCTTCACCATCACCATCGATGACATCCAGGGCACCAAGGAGCGCTGCTCCACCACGTTCAAGGGCCTGCCCGGAGACGTCAACGTCGGCGACACGCTGCTCATCGACGACGGCAAGGTCTCGCTGCGCGCGCTGGAGGTCACTGACACCGACGTCGTCACCGAGGTCACCGTGCCCGGCAAGGTCTCCAACAACAAGGGCATCAACCTGCCCGGCGTCGCGGTCTCCGTGCCGGCGATGTCGGAGAAGGACGAGGAGGATCTGCGCTGGGCGCTGCGCACCGGCTTCGACATGGTCGCGCTCTCCTTCGTCCGTGACGCCGCAGACATCGAAGCCGTGCACCGGATCATGGATGAAGAGGGACGCCGCGTCCCGGTCATCGCCAAGGTCGAGAAGCCCCAGGCGGTGGAGGCGCTGCAGGACATCGTCGACGCCTTCGACGCCGTCATGGTCGCCCGCGGCGATCTCGGCGTGGAGCTGCCGCTGGAGGAGGTTCCGCTGGTGCAGAAGCGCGCCGTGGAGCTCGCCCGACGCTGGGCCAAGCCGGTCATCGTCGCCACCCAGGTGCTGGAATCCATGATCGACAGCCCCCGGCCCACCCGCGCCGAGGCCTCCGACTGCGCCAACGCGGTGCTCGACGGCGCGGACGCGGTCATGCTCTCCGGAGAGACCTCCGTGGGTCAGTTCCCGGTGGAGACCGTGGAGACCATGTCCAGGATCATCGAGACCACCGAGACCAAGGGTCTGAGCCGGATCCCCGAGCTGGGCACCAGGCCGAAGACCCGTGGTGGTGCGATCACCCGCGCCGCCAAGGAGATCGCGGACCAGCTCGACATCGAGCACCTGACCACCTTCACCCGCTCCGGAGACTCCGCCCGTCGGCTCTCCCGGCTGCGGCCGAAGCAGAACATCTTCGCCTTCACCCACGTGGAGCACACGCACAACATCCTGACCCTCTCCTGGGGCGTGCAGCCGCGCTGGGTGGAGTTCGCCACCCACACCGACACCATGACCGCCCAGGTGGACAAGCTGCTGCTGGAAGAAGATGCCGCCGAGCTCGGTCAGCTCGTCGTGATCGCCGCCGGGTCCCCTCCAGGACAGGCCGGGACCACCAACATGGTCAAGGTCCACCGGATCGGTGACCTGCACGACGCCAGCGACATCGAGACCCTGCGCCGCGGCGACACCGCCCCGGCGAACAAGGAACCGGTCGGACCCTGGCCCGCGGTCAGCGCCTCAAGCCCGGTCTAGTCGGGCCGGCACGGCCGAGATTCAACGCCCGGGCGCAGGCCCGGGTAAGCTGGTGCCGTCCTCGCCGGGAAGTCTGAGAAGACTGCCCGCGGGGACTGTATGAGCGCCGGGGAGGCCCTGACCTCCTTGGTCCAGCCCGAATGGCGGAATAGGTAGACGCGCCGCACTCAAAATGCGGTACCACTGGTGTGTGGGTTCGAGTCCCACTTCGGGCACCAAGACGACGACGACCAGCCCAGCACGGGGATCATCCCCTCCGGGGGATGCTCCCGGCACGGTGGTCAGGGACCAGAAGGAGAACGGTGAGCGAACAGACTCCGGGCACCGGTGCCCATGAGAGCGGATCCGCAGCGGGCGGCGACGCCGCCACCTCCGACGCGGCGGCCCAGCACGGGAGCGCGGTGCGCCGCGTGCTGGTCGCCGAGGATGAGACGCTCATCCGGCTCGACATCGTCGAGATCCTCACCGGCGCCGGCTACGACGTGGTCGGTGAGGCCGACAACGGTGAACGCGCCGTGGAGCTGGCCCGCGAGACCGAGCCGGACCTGGTCGTGATGGACGTGAAGATGCCCATCATGGACGGCATCACCGCGGCGCAGCTCATCGCGGAGGAGCGGATCGCCCCGGTGGTCATGCTGACCGCGTTCTCCCAGCGTGACCTGGTCGAATCGGCCCGTGAGGCCGGCGCCATGGCGTACGTGGTCAAGCCGTTCACCGAGAACGATCTGATCCCGGCCATCGAGGTCGCCATGGCTCGCTTCGACGAGATCCGCGCCCTGGAGGACGAGGTCACGTCGCTGGCCGACAAGTTCGAGACCCGCAAGCTCGTGGAGCGGGCCAAGTCCCTGCTCACCACCAAGATGGGCCTCACGGAGCCGGAGGCCTTCCGCTGGATCCAGAAGACCTCGATGGACCGCCGGCTGTCGATGCGCGAAGTCGCCGAGACCGTCGTCGACCAGATGACGGATTCTCCGCCGTACCTCAAGTGAATCTCCCGTTGAGGGGTCTGAACGGGCAGTTCAGCCGCGGACGGTGAGGATCAGGGCGTCACCCTGGCCTCCGCCGCCGCACAGGCCCGCGGCTCCGGTGCCGCCGCCACGGCGGGACAGCTCCAAGGCAAGGTGAAGCACCAGGCGCGCCCCGGACATGCCCACCGGGTGGCCCAGCGCGATGGCGCCGCCGTTGACGTTGAGCTTCTCCTCCGAGAGGCCCAGCTTCCGAGCCGACGCCACCCCCACGGCGGCGAACGCCTCATTGATCTCCACCAGGTCCAGTGACTCTGGGTCGATGCCCTGCTTGCGGCACGCCTCAGCGATCGCATGCGCGGGCTGCAGCTGCAGGGAGGAATCCGGTCCGGCCACCATGCCATAGGCGCCGATCTCCGCCAGGGGAGTGAGACCGAGCTCCTGCGCCTTCTCCGGGGTGGTCACGATGACGGCGCAGGCACCGTCAGAGATCTGCGAGGCAGAGGCAGCCGTGATCGTGCCCTCCTTGTCGAAGGCAGGGCGAAGCTTGCCCAGCGATTCCGCCGTCGTGCCCGCTCGGATGCCCTCGTCGCGGCTGACCAGAACCGGGTCACCCTTGCGCTGGGGCACCTCGACGGGCGTGACCTCGTCGTCGAAGACGCCGTTGTCCCACGCCTGCGCGGCGCGTTCATGGGAGAGCGCAGCAAGCTGATCCTGCTCCTGCCGGGAGACCTCCGTCTCCGCCGTGTTGCAGGACTCTGTCAGGGCGCCCATGGTCTGTTGCGTGGCCTGATCGAACAGCGCGTCATAGGCCATCGAGTCCACCAGGGTCGTGTCTCCATAGGTGAAGCCCTTGCGCGAGCCCGGCAGCAGGTGCGGGGCATTGGACATCGACTCCATGCCGCCGGCGACCACCAGCTCACATTCACCGGCGCGGATCAGCTGATCCGCGTAGGCGATGGCGCTGAGCCCCGACAGGCATACCTTGTTCACCGTCATCGCGGGCACGCGGGCAGGTATGCCTGCTCCCAGGGCGGCGGTGCGGGCCGGGTTCTGTCCCGCTCCGGCCTGGATCACCTGCCCCATGATCACGTAGTCGACCTGGTCGGTGCGGACCCCGGTCTTCTCCAGGGCGCTGCTGATGGCAGCGGACCCCAACTGGGCGGCGGTGAGCGAGGAGAGCCCGCCCATCAGCTTGCCGATCGGGGTGCGGCTTCCTCCGAGGATCACGGAACCGGGTGTCATAGCTGCTCCTTCATGTTGCGGACGACTCGTGGGTGTTCAGGACCATGCCTAGCATGTGCGGCGGCTCAGTGCAGCTCGACGCCGGTGGCTTCGCGCACCTGCTCCTCACTCACCCCCGGCGCGGTCTCCACCAGCACCAGGCGCGGGGCGGTCTCGGTGCCCACCACGTCGATGACGGCCAGGTCGGTGATGATCCGGTTCACCACGGACTTGCCGGTCAGCGGCAGGGTGCAGGCAGGCAGGATCTTCGGGGCCCCGTCCTTCGCCACATGGTCCATCAGGCAGATGACCCGCTCCGCGCCATGGACCAGGTCCATGGCACCGCCCATGCCCTTGACCATCTTGCCGGGCACCATCCAGTTGGCGAGGTCGCCGTTCTCGGCCACCTGCATGCCGCCGAGCACGGCGACGTCGATCTTGCCGCCGCGGATCATGCCGAAGCTGGTGGAGGAGTCGAAGAACGCCGCCCCGGGAAGCACGGTGACCGTCTCCTTGCCGGCGTTGATCAGGTCCGGGTCCACCGCGTCCTCGGTGGGGTAGGGGCCCACGCCGAGGATGCCGTTCTCGGACTGGAGCACTACGGTGCGTTCGGCCGGGATGTGGTTCGGGATCAGGGTCGGCATCCCGATGCCTAAGTTCACGTAGGCGCCGTCGGGGAGCTCCTCGGCGGCGCGGGCGGCCATCTGGTCGCGGGTCCAGCCCGCGTTGATCTCGGTGGTCATGACGTGGTCACTCCTTCTCGTCGCTGCGGACGGTGCGCTTCTCGATGGGCTTGTCGATCTCGGCGCCGACCTCCACGATCCGGTGCACGAAGACCCCGGGCAGGTGGACGGCGTCGGGGTCGATCTCCCCGGGCTCCACGAGCTCCTCCACCTGGGCGATGCAGACCCGGCCCGCCATCGCGGCGTCGGGGCTGAACTGCCGGGCGGCCTTGTTGAACACCAGGTTGCCGTGTCGGTCGCCGCGCTGGGCATGGACCAGGGAGAAGTCGGCGACGATCGACTCCTCCAGGACGAAGTCGAGCGCCCGGCCGTCGTGGACGGTGAAGGGCCTGACCTCCTTGGGCGCAGACTCCTTCGCCACGCCGCCGGAGCCGTCGTAGGTCATCGGGATGCCGCCCTCGGCGACCTGCGTGCCCACTCCGGAGCGGGTGTAGAACGCCGGGATGCCCGCGCCGCCGGCGCGCATCTTCTCCGCGAGAGTGCCCTGCGGGACCAGCTCCAGCTCGAGCTCGCCCTCCAGGTACTGGCGAGCGAACTCCTTGTTCTCGCCCACATAGGACGAGGTCATCTTCACGATCCGGCGGGCCGCCAACAGGATGCCCAGGCCCCAGCCGTCCACGCCGCAGTTGTTGGACGCGACGGAGAGCCCGGAGGCGCCCTGCTCCAGCAGCGCCTCGATGAGCTGGATCGGATTGCCGGAGAGGCCGAAGCCTCCCACGGCGAGCGAGGCTCCGTCAGGGATGTCGGCGACGGCCTCGGCGGCGGTCGCTACGGTCTTGTCGATGGTCATGGGCCCTCCTCAGGGACTTGGGGCGGTTGGGCTTGGGACTGTGAGAGTGCAGGTCTGCTGGATCCTCCGCGTGATGGTCTGCTCAGCTCGCGGTCCATCCTCCGTCGATGGCGTAGGACGTGCCGGTCACCATGCCGGCGGCGTCGGAGACCAGCCACGTGGCCAGGGAGGCCACCTCCTCGGGCTCCACCAGCCGCTTCACGGCAGACTCGGTGAGCATGATCTGCTCGACCACCTGGTCCTCACCGATGCCGTGGATGCGGGCCTGGTCTGCGATCTGCTTCTCCACCAGCGGGGTGCGCACATAGGCGGGGTTGAGGCAGTTGGAGGTCACCCCGTGCTCGGCGCCCTCCAGGGCGGTGACCTTGGAGAGCCCCTCCAGCGCATGCTTGGCAGTCACGTAGGCGGACTTATATGGGCTGGCCCGCAGGCCATGGACCGATGAGATGTTGAGGATCCGGCCGAAGCCGCGCTCGTACATGCCTGGGAGGGCGGCGCGGATCAGCAGGAACGGAGACTCCACCATCAGCCGGTGCATGAACCGCCAGGCCTCGGGGTCGAACTCGTGCAGGGGCGCGACCCGCTGGATGCCGGCGTTGTTGACCAGGATGTCGGCGTCGTGGAGTCCCGTCTCGGCCGTGAGCTCCTCCAGGGCCGCGGTCTCGGCGAGATCCACCGTCCATGAGGTGCCGCCGATCTCTGCTGCCAGGGCCTCGGCGGCTTCGCCGTCGCGGTCGCAGACCGTCACCTGGGCCCCGGCGGCGGCGAAGGCCCGCACACAGGCCGCACCGATGCCGGAGGCCCCGCCGGTGACGACGGCGCGCCGGCCGCTCAGCGCATCGGCCGGGATCGGTGAGCTGCGAGTCGGGTGGGGGTTCATGAGGCTCCTTCAGAAGGGTCGGTATGGAACGGGGCGGAGGGGATGGCGGGGGGCGGGATGGCGTGGGACGGGATGGCGTTGGACGCGGGGGCCGCGGCGGACGAGGCGCGCCCGTTCCCGTGGATCAGAACCCGCCGACGGCCGAGACCAGCGCGATCAGCGCGGCGACGACCAGCACCGGGATGACAAGCGTCACCATACCGATGTCCTTATAGGACTGACGATGGGTGAGGCCACAGACGATCAGCAGCGTGACGACGGCGCCCGAGTGGGGAAGCGTGTCCAGGCCGCCTGCGGCCATGGCGGTCAATCGGTGCATCATCTCCAGGCTCATGCCTTCGGCCTCGGCCATTCCGCGCAGGTCATCGCCCAGGGCGTTCAGGGCGATGGTCATGCCGCCGGAGGAGGAGCCGGTCAGCCCGGCGGTGATCGAGGTCGTGACCACGGATGTCACCAGCGCGTTGGCGCCCATGCCGAAGACCGAATCACGGATCACGATGAAGGCGGCCACCGAGGCGACGACGGCGCCGTAGCCGACCTCGGAGGCGGTGGAGAAGATCGGCAGCATGGAGCGCTTGACGCCGTCGTTGAATCCGATCTTCAGGATGCTCCACTGTCCGAAGTTCATCGCGACGATCAGTCCGATGGCGACCACGATGCCCACCACCACGGCCCACAGGCCCGCGCGGGAGTCGTAGGTGATGGCCCCGAAGGTGTCCTCCTGCAGATAGGACCAGTCCATGGCCGGGAAGATCAGCAGGGTGCAGGCGAAGTTCACCGCGAAGACGGTCAGCAGCGGCAGGAACGGAACCAGGCGGTTGGGTGGGGCGATCGTGGTGGTGACCGAGGAGCCGTCGTCGGCCGACCCTCCGATGACCTTCTTGGACTCCAGGGACTCGAAGTGCTCGCCCTTGGCGATCAGGCTGCGACGGCGGTGCTCCAGCCACACCATGCCCAGGCCGAAGATCAGGATCCCGCCGAGGACGCCCACCCCCGGGCCGGCGTAGGCATCGGTGCCGAAGAACTGCCCGGGGATGATGTTCTGCACCTGCGGGGAACCGGGCAGGGCGGTCATGGTGAAGGTGAAGATGCCCAGCGCGATGGTGCCGGGGATCAGCCGACGCGGGATGTCGGCCACCCGGAACAGCTCGCGAGCCAGCGGATACATCACGAACGCGACCACGAAGAGGCTGATCCCGCCGTAGGTCATCAGTGCCGAGGTGATCACCGTGGCGGCGATCGCTCGGCGGCTTCCGATCCAGCCGGTCACGGTGCGCGCGATCGACTCTGCGTATCCGGTCACGGTCATCAGGATCCCGAAGATGGCCCCGACCAGGAAGACCGGGAACCAGCTGCCCACGAAGCCGGCCATCGCCGGCATGAACACCTCGGTGTAGGAGGCCAGGATGGGGGCCCCGGAGAACAGCACGCAGACGACTGCGGAGAGCGGAGCGGCCAGGATCACCGGCACGCCGCGGTAGGCGAGGGTGATGAGCAGCAGCAGGGACACGATGATGCCGACGATGCCCAGAATCATGGGGGTCTCCTTGTGGAGGGTGGTGAGCGAGTGACGACCGTCACGGCGTCGTAGATCAGCATGCACGCCGGAATGTGACGTGGGCTACATCCATCCGTTCAACAGTGGAGCGCCCGTTTCGTAGCTGGCTACGAATGCGTCCCGTGGGGGAGTGTGCCCCGATGTGCTGCGAGCACCCAGGAGAGCTCGACGAGCGTGTCGAGGTCTCCCAGATCAGCCCCGACCATCTCCTGGAACCTCTGCAGCCGGTAGCGCAGCGTGTTGGCGTGCACCGGGATGCTGCGGGCGGCCAGTGGAATGCTCAGCCGGTGGCGCAGGTAGGCGTCCACGGCCTCGAGCACATGCTCGCCGAATGCGCCGGCCTCGGCCAGGGGCTGCAGGTGGCGCTCCTGCAGCAGGGCGGTGACCTCCGGGCTGGCGTGGACCCCGGCTCGCCAGGAGAGGCGTTCCAGGTCCACCACTCCGGTCTGCCCCACGGCCGCGGCCGCTCGCAGCGCCGTGGAGGCGGACTCGAAGGATCGAGGCAGCCCCTCCAGGGTCACCGCCGGGCCGAGCCCGAGGGTCAGCCGGTCCGGCTCCGCGCTCAGCGGCGGCTCGCCGATGAGGATGCCCACCAGCGTGCTGGCGCGCACGGCCGTGAGCACGCGGATTCCCGCCCGGTCGGCCCAGTCCTGGAGCCGCCGCTGGTGTTCGAGGTCCTCTTCCGGCTGTGAGTGCGCGGCCAGCGCGCGCAGCGGTGCGGCGGTGGGGATGTCGTAGAGGGCGGCGCCGCGGGCCAGCTCGGTCGGCTCCATCCAGGTGGCGACGGCGTCACCGATCCAGGCCGCGCGCCGGGTGGAGTCAGCCAGGGCTCGCGAGACGTCCTTGTCCCGGTAGACGAGCACCGCGCGGGTGGAGAACGCGTCTCCCAGCTCCCACAGCAGGGTGGAGGAGGCCAGGACCTGATCTGCGGGGATGCCGTGGTCCGGGGCGTGGTCCAGCAGCCGGTGCAGGATCACCGACATGCAGGTCCGGAAGCCGGCGAGCACGCTCTCCACGGGCACTCCCTGGGCGTGTCGTTCCGAGGCCAGGGCGTCAGCTTCGGCGACGTCGTCGGAGGAGGGTTCGAAGCCGGCGCGGACCGTGCGGATGCTCAGCGCGATGTTGCGCCGCACCGATGCCTGCAGGGCGGAGGTGGGGACGTCGTGGTAGCCGGGCACCGTGGCGCGAATGTTGCCGATGGTCTCCTCGAGGATGCTGCCGTCCGCCTCGAGAGCGGCCAGCAGCTGGTCCCAGGCGGCCTCGGCGCGACCCTCATCCGCTGTCATGGGGCTCACGATACCGCCGCCCTGCGCCGAGCAGGAGCATGGCGCGGTTCCCGCGCTGGAGCCTCCCGGCGTTCCGGAGCAGGTCTTCTGCAGACGATTTGCTTAGCGTCGTGATCTGAGTCACATTGGGTGTGACGGGGCCGGATCGCCCCACCTTCTGCGCATCTGAACTCAAGGAGCTCACCCTGATGGTTGCCCGATATCCCTCTGCCCCTGAGGCGCTGGATCGTCTGTTCTTCGACGGCATGACCCTCCTCGTCGGAGGGTTCGGTCTCAGCGGCATCCCCGCTGAGCGTGCCGTATGACCACTTCGCGGCAGTCTGCCGCAGGCAACAGCGCCGTACTCGGCAGGGTGATGCGACCGCTGAACTCCCTGGTGGAGAAGCTGATCCCCTCGGCCCTGGTCTTTGCCATCGTCCTGACCTTCATCGTGGGCATCCTGGCGCTGGTCTTCACCGACGCCGGCCCTGTGCAGGTCGTCGAAGAATGGGGCATCGGCCTGGCTGGGCTGCTGGAGTTCATCACCCAGATGGCCCTCATCCTGTTCCTCGGCTATATCCTGGCCAACACGCGACCCGCCCGAAAGCTGCTCCGCCGCCTGGCCACAGTCCCCAGAACAGCAATCCAGGCCTACCTGTTCGTGTTCTTCATCGCCGCCCTGGCAAGCCTCATCACCTGGGGACTGGGACTGGTGGTCGGCGGTCTGCTGGCACGCGAAGTTGCCCACGTCTTCCGGGAACGCCAGATTCCCGTGCACTTTCCCATGCTGGTGGCCTCGGGGTTCTCCGGATTCGTGGTCTGGCATATGGGCTACTCCGCCTCCGGGCCGCTGACCGCAGCCACCCCAGATTCCTTCGTGGCAGACCAGCTGGGCGCTCCGCTGCCCGTGGGGGAGACGATCTTCTCCACCTGGAACATCATCGCCTGCATCGTCACCATCGCAGTGGTCGCCCTGGCCCTGTATCTGGTGGCGCCCCGGGACAGCAAGTCGGTGGTCCCGCTGGCGGTGGACGCACGCGAGGCCGATGTCGAGATCGACGACGCCGTCGAAACCCCCGCTGACCGCGTGGACGCCTCTCGCATTCCCACGCTGCTGATCGGCCTGATGTTGGTGGCCTATCTGATCATCCACTTCAGCGGCGGCGGCACCCTGACGCTGGATGTAGTCAACTGGAGCTTCCTGGGGCTGATCATGCTGCTGGTCCGCAATCCCTTCGAACTGATCGCCCTGACCAAGCAGGCCGCCTCGAATGTGGGCGAGATCCTGCTGCAGTTCCCGCTGTACGCGGGCATCCTGGGCATCATGGCCGGCACCGGGCTGATGACCGTCATCTCAGAGGCCTTCGTGGCGATCTCCACTGCGCAGACGTTCGCGCTCTTCGCGTTCCTCTCCGCCGGTCTGGTGAACTTCTTCGTGCCCTCCGGGGGCGGACAGATCGCTGTGCAGGCCCCGATCCTGCTCGAGGCCGCAGAGGCGCTCAGCGTGGATCCCGCTATCGCCATCATGGCTGTGGCCTATGGAGACCAGTGGACGAACATGATTCAGCCGTTCTGGGCGCTGCCGCTGCTGGCGATCGCGGGGCTGAAGATGCGCGACATCCTCAGCTACACCACGATCGTGCTCATCGCCTCCGGCATCGTCTTCGGCGCAACCCTGCTCATCGTCTCGATGTGACGGCCCCGCGCTAGACGGGGTCAGAGCTCGAAGTAGAACTCGTGATGCGTCGCGCACCCGGGGTTGAACCCTGCTCCACAGTCCGCGCAGGCCTCCGCGACCAGGTACTCCGCGATGCTGAATCGGTGGCGGCAGACCCCGCAGAGCAGGGCGCGCTCGGCCCGGCGCCCCAGCGGCCAGCGGCTGATCGGGTGCGCCTCGGCCTCCTGGTGACACTTCAGGCAGGGATACCAGCGGTCGCAGCAGAAGAACCGGAGCGCGACGACGTCCAGCGGCCCCGCGTAGTGCCGGCAGCGGGTCTGCTCATCCACCGCGGCGCCGCGGATCACAGGCTCATCCATGCGCCCGAGGCTATCGGAATCTGCGCCATCCGAACGTTGAGGGGCGGATCCTCCGAGTATCTGACGCGGTTCTCGGCCTGAAATGCTCGGAGAATCCGCCCCTCAACGAACAGGTGGTGCGCCCCTCAATGCGCAGGCAGCGCAGCATCCCTCCACCCCAGCGGAATTCTGCATCGTGAGACGGGCGGCGGTGCGAGTGTGCCGGGACACGTTCGCAGGCATAGAATCCAGAGCATGGCTGAGCGCACCGCAGAGACCCCAGAGAACACCCCTGACATCGTCGCGGGCAAGGCACCCTTCACCCCGCCCACCGCGGTCACCGGACCATCGAGTCCGGAGAAGCCGCGCAGCTGGGAGGTCACCGACGGCTACACCCGCGCCCCGGCGCGCGGGATGCTGCGTGCGGTAGGCATGGGCGACGACGACTTCTCCAAGGCGCAGATCGGCATCGCCAGCTCCTGGAACGAGATCACCCCCTGCAACCTGTCCCTGGACCGCCTGGCCAAGGCCTCCAAAGAAGGTGTGCACGCCGGCGGCGGCTACCCGATGGAATTCGGCACCATCTCGGTCTCCGACGGCATCTCCATGGGCCACGAGGGCATGCACTACTCGCTGGTCTCCCGCGAGGTCATCGCCGACTCCGTGGAGACCGTCATCCAGGCCGAGCGGCTCGACGGCTCGGTGCTGCTCGCCGGCTGCGACAAGTCCCTGCCCGGCATGCTCATGGCCGCGGCTCGGCTCAACCTCTCCAGCGTGTTCCTCTACGCCGGCTCGATCATGCCCGGCGTGGCCCGCTTCGCCGACGGCACCGAGAAGCAGGTCACCCTCATCGACGCCTTCGAAGGTGTGGGCGCCTGCGCCCGCGGCACCATCAGCGAGGCCGACCTCGACGTCATCGAACGCGCCATCTGCCCCGGCGAAGGCGCCTGCGGAGGCATGTACACCGCCAACACCATGGCCTGCATCGGCGAGGCCCTGGGCATGTCGCTTCCCGGCTCCGCCGCCCCGCCCTCGGCCGACCGCCGCCGCGACCACTACGCGCACAAGTCCGGCGAGGCCGTGGTGGAGCTGCTCCGCCAGGGCATCACCACTTCAGACATCCTCACCAAGAAGGCCTTCGAGAACGCCATCGCGGTGACCATGGCCTTCGGCGGCTCCACCAACGCGGTGCTGCACCTGCTGGCCATCGCCCGCGAGGCCGGGGTGGAGCTCGAGCTCGAAGACTTCAACCGCATCGGCGACAAGGTCCCTCACCTCGGTGACCTCAAGCCCTTCGGCCAGTACGTGATGGCCGACGTCGACCGGGTCGGGGGAGTGCCGGTGGTCATGCGCGCGCTGCTCGACGCCGGCCTGATCCACGGCGACGCGCTCACCGTGACCGGCAAGACCGTGGCAGAGAACCTCGAATCGATCAACCCGCCGGACATCGACGGCAAGATCATCCGCGCGCTGAACAACCCGATGCACCCCAACGGGGGCATCGCCGTGCTGCACGGGTCACTGGCTCCCGAGGGCGCGGTGGTGAAGTCCGCCGGCTTCGACGCCGAGGTCTTCGAAGGCACCGCCCGAGTCTTCGAACGCGAGCAGCAGGCGCTCAAGGCGCTCGAGGAGGGCCGGATCCAGGCGGGCGACGTCGTCGTCATCCGCTATGAGGGCCCCAAGGGCGGTCCGGGCATGCGCGAGATGCTGGCCATCACCGGAGCCATCAAGGGCGCCGGGCTGGGCAAGGACGTTCTGCTGATCACCGACGGGCGCTTCTCCGGGGGCACCACCGGTCTGTGCATCGGGCACATCGCTCCCGAAGCGGTCGACGGCGGCCCCATCGCCTTCGTCGCCGACGGTGACCTCATCCGGATCGACATCGCTGGGCGCAGCATCGAGCTCGTCGTGGACGCGACCGAGCTCGCCACCCGGCAGCAGGACTGGACCCCGCTGCCGCCGTTCATCACCACCGGTGTGCTCGGCAAATACGCCAAGCTGGTCCGCTCCGCCGCCGAGGGCGCCTACTGCGGCTGAGGCCGCGCGCGCAGTGTCAGCAACCCGGATTCCCACGATGTGAGACGGGCATCCGGGATGTTGACACTGATCACGGGCCAGGGAAGCATGGACGCCATGCGTCAACTACTAGCGGTAGTACCCGTACCCGCCGCCGGGGGACATGTGAAGTGATTCACACGCCTCAGGTCGGCCGCTCGTCTGCCTCACCGAGGCAGCCGAACGGTTGAACTGGAGCTGACGCATCCGCTCACCCCGGCAGAAGGCCCCATAGGCTTCTCAGCCGGGGTTTTCTCTTGACCGGAGCGGATCCGCCACGGATCAGAGATTTCTTGGATCAGCAATTCGGGAACCAGAGACTGAGGAAAAGATGAGCAATCTGACAGCCACGAGCCCAGCCATGCTGGCCTCCAAAGCATCCAGCAGCGCCGCTGGGACTTCCCCGGACCCGCGCATCTACGGTCCCGGCCGCACGGTGGAGCCGGTAGCGGCCACCGGCGCCGAATCGATCATTCGCAGCCTCGAGTCACTCGGCGTGACAGACGTCTTCGGCATCCCCGGCGGCACCATCCTGCCCACCTATGACCCGCTGATGGACTCCGAGCAGATCAACCACATCCTGGTGCGCCACGAGCAGGGCGGCGGCCACGCCGCCCAGGGCTACGCGATGGTCACCGGTCAGGTGGGCGTCTGCTTCGCCACCTCCGGCCCCGGCGCGACGAACCTGGTCACCCCGATGGCCGACGCCCACATGGACTCCGTGCCGATGGTCGCGATCACCGGCCAGGTCAACGCCGCGGTCATCGGCACCGATGCGTTCCAGGAGGCCGACATCGTCGGCATCGCCACCCCGATCACCAAGCACTCCTTCCTGGTCACCGACGCCGACCAGATCCCGAAGGTCATGGCAGAGGCCTTCCACCTGGCCTCCACCGGTCGGCCCGGCCCGGTGCTGGTGGACATCACCAAGTCCGCCCAGGTCGCGCAGACCACCTTCGCCTGGCCGCCGAAGATCGAGCTCAACGGCTACCGTCCGGTCACCCGCGGGCATTCCAAGCAGATCCGCGAGGCCGCGAAGCTGATCCAGGCCGCCTCCCGCCCGGTGTTCTACATCGGCGGCGGCATGATCAAGGCTGAGGCCTCCGAGGAGTTCTACGCGCTGGCCGAGACCGTCGGCGCACCGGTGGTCAACACGCTCATGGCCCGCGGCGCCTTCCCGGATTCGCACCAGCAGAACCTGGGAATGCCCGGGATGCACGGCACGGTCTCCGCCGTCGCCGCGCTGCAGCGCTCGGACCTGCTGATCACCCTCGGCGCGCGCTTCGATGACCGGGTCACCGGGCAGCTGGAGAGCTTCGCCCCGGACGCGAAGGTCATCCACGCCGACATCGACCCCGCCGAGATCTCGAAGAACCGCGCGGCCGACGTGCCGATCGTCGGCTCGCTCAAGGAGATCGTGCCCGAGCTGACCTTCGCCTTCGACGCGCTGGTGACCAAGCACGGACGCACCGACATCAGCGGCTGGTGGAAGCAGCTCAACCGCTTCCGCGAGACCTACCCGCTGGGCTACACCACCCCGGAGGACGGGAAGATCGCCCCGCAGCAGGTCATCGAGAAGATCAACCAGGCCGCCGGTCCCGAGGCCGTCTACGTGGCCGGCGTCGGGCAGCACCAGATGTGGTCCTCGCAGTTCGTCAAGTACGAGCGGCCGCGGCAGTGGCTGAACTCCGGCGGGCTCGGCACCATGGGCTACGCGGTGCCTGCCGCCATGGGCGCCCAGGTGGGCAACCCGGACCGGGTGGTCTGGGCCATCGACGGCGACGGCTGCTTCCAGATGACCAACCAGGAGCTCGCCACCTGCGCGATCAACAAGATCCCGATCAAGGTCGCGGTGATCAACAACTCCTCGCTGGGCATGGTGCGGCAGTGGCAGACCCTCTTCTACGAGTCCCGCTACTCCAACACCCACCTCAACACCTCGGTGTCCGACTCCGGCGGGGAGATCGTTCGGATCCCCGACTTCCTCAAGCTCGCCGAGGCCTACGGCTGCGTGGGGCTGCGCTGTGAGCGTCCCGAGGACATCGACGCCGTGATCGCCGAGGCCATGGCGATCAACGACCGCCCGGTGGTCGTGGACTTCGTGGTCTCGCGGGACTCGATGGTCTGGCCGATGGTCCCTGCAGGGGTCTCCAACAGCGACATCCAGTTCGCGCACAACCTGACCCCGCAGTGGGACGAGGAGGACTAAAGCATGGGCACACATGACATCGTCTCGCCGGAGCAGCGACGCACCCTCTCGGTCCTGGTCGAGGACGTCCCCGGCGTGCTGACCAAGGTCTCCGGACTCTTCGCCCGCCGCGCGTTCAACATCCACTCGCTGGCGGTGGGTCCCTCCGAGCTGCCGGGGCTGAGCCGGATCACCGTGGTGGTCGACGCCGACTCCAAGCTGCTCGAGCAGATCACCAAACAGCTGAACAAGCTGATCAACGTCATCAAGATCATCGAGCTGGCACCGGAGAACTCGGTCCAGCGCGAACACCTGCTGATCAAGGTGAAGGCCGACTCGCCCACCCGTCTGCAGGTCACCCAGGCCGTCGAGCTCTTCCGCGCCAAGATCGTGGACGTCTCCGTGGACTCACTGACCGTCGAGGCCACCGGCGCGCCTGACAAGCTCAATGCTCTGCTGGAGGTCCTGGAACCCTTCGGAGTCCGCGAGATCGTGCGGTCCGGCGGGCTCGCGATCTCCCGCGGCGCGAAGTCCATGACCGACAGAGCGCTGCGCTGAACACCACCTCAGAACCACTGACCTGTAACCCCACCCCCACCATGAGGAGCCCTCACTGTGACTGATCTCTATTACGACGACGACGCCGACCTGTCCGTGCTCAGCGGCAAGAAGGTCGCTGTCATCGGCTACGGATCGCAGGGCCATGCCCACGCGCTGTCCCTGCGCGACTCAGGCGTCGACGTCGTCGTCGGTCTGAAGGCCGACTCCAGCTCCAAGGCCAAGGCCGAGGAGCAGGGCCTGACCGTGAAGACCGTGGCCGAGGCATCCGCCGAGGCCGACGTCATCATGATCCTGGTCCCGGACCAGCACCAGGCCGCGGTCTACTCCGCCGAGATCGCCCCGCACCTGGTGCCCGGCAACGTGCTGCTGTTCTCCCACGGCTTCAACATCCGCTTCGGCTACATCGAGGCGCCCACCGAGGTCGGCGTCGCGATGGTCGCTCCGAAGGGACCGGGCCACGTGGTCCGCCGCGAGTACGAGGCCGGCCGCGGCGTGCCCGCCCTGATCGCCGTGGAGCAGGACCCCTCCGGCCAGGCCAAGTCGATCGCGCTGGCCTACGCCAAGGGCATCGGCGGCACCCGCGCCGGCGTCATCGAGACCACCTTCACCGAAGAGACCGAGACCGACCTCTTCGGCGAGCAGGCAGTCCTCTGCGGCGGCGCCTCCCAGCTGGTGCAGTACGGCTTCGAGACCCTCACCGAGGCCGGCTACAAGCCCGAGATCGCCTACTTCGAGGTGCTCCACGAGCTCAAGCTGATCGTGGACCTGATGGTCGAGGGCGGGCTGACCAAGCAGCGCTGGTCCATCTCCGACACCGCAGAGTTCGGCGACTACGTCTCCGGCCCCCGCGTGATCTCCCCGGAGGTCAAGGAGAACATGAAGGCAGTCCTCGCCGACATCCAGTCCGGAGCCTTCGCGAAGCGCTTCATGGATGACCAGCGCGACGGCGGCAAGGAGTTCAACGAGCTCCGCAAGAAGAACGAGTCGCACCCGATCGAGTCCACCGGACGCGAGCTGCGCAAGCTCTTCTCCTGGATCCCGCAGGATGATGACTACACCGAGGGCACGACCGCTCGATGAGCTGACACGGTGAGCGGGGCGGGTCATGGCGGCCCGCCCCGCTCACCGTCTTCGCGTGCACCACCCATCACGAAGCCATCCCTAGAAGCGCCCCGAGCAGAAGAAGGACATTGTGAGCACTCACCGCCCCGTCGTCGTACTTGCCGAAGAACTCTCACCCGCCACCGTCGATGCGCTGGGACCGGACTTTGAGATCCGCCAGTCTGACGGCACCGACCGGGAGCGGCTCTTCGCCGATCTCGCGGACGCCGACGCCATCATGGTGCGCTCGGCCACCCAGGTCGACGCCGAGGTGCTCTCCCACGCCAAGCAGCTGAAGGTCGTCGCCCGGGCAGGCGTGGGTCTGGACAATGTCGACATCAAGGCCGCCACCGCGGCCGGTGTGATGGTCGTGAACGCCCCGACCTCGAACATCACCTCCGCCGCGGAGCTCACCTGCGCCCACATCCTGGGCCTGGCCCGACACATCTCCCCGGCGCACCAGTCGCTGCGCGACGGCGGGTGGAAGCGCTCGAAGTACTCCGGCATGGAGCTCGCGGAGAAGACCCTCGGCGTGATCGGCCTGGGCCGCATCGGCGGACTCGTGGCCGAGCGGATGAAGGCCTTCGACATGGAGGTCATCGCCTACGACCCCTACGTGACCTCCGCCCGGGCCCACCAGCTCGGCGCCCAGCTGGTCACCCTGGATGAGCTCTACGCGAAGTCCGACGTGATCACCATCCACATGCCGAAGACCCCCGAGACCCTGAACATGCTCAACACCGAGGCCTTCGCGAAGATGAAGGACACCGCGTTCGTGGTCAACGTCGCCCGCGGCGGTCTGATCGACGAGGCCGACCTGGAGCAGGCCCTGGCCGAGGGTGCCATCGGCGGCGCCGCCGTCGACGTTTTCGCCACCGAGCCCTCCACCGACCTGCCCTTCTTCACCCGCGACAACGTGGTGGTCACCCCACACCTGGGCGCCTCCACCGCCGAGGCCCAGGAGAAGGCCGGCGTCTCCGTGGCGAAGTCCGTGCGCCTGGCCCTGGCCGGCGAGCTGGTCCCCGACGCGGTCAACGTCGCCGGCGGCGCCATCGACGAGCTGGTCCGTCCCGGGATCCCGCTGATCGAGAAGCTCGGCCGGATCCTCAACGCCCTGGCCACCGAGGCCTTCACCGATATCGAGACCGAGGCCGCCGGCGAGATCGCCGAGCTCAACGTCTCGGCGCTGCAGCTCGCCGCCCTGAAGGGCCTGTTCACCGACGTCGTCTCGGAGCAGGTCTCCTACGTCAACGCCCCGGTGCTCGCCGAGCAGCGCGGGATCTCCACCCGGCTGACCACCACCACCGAGGTCGAGGACTACCGCAACGCGCTCACCGTGCGCGGCGCCACCAGCTCCGGGACCAACCTGGAGGTCCGCGGCACCCTCACCGGACCCAAGCAGATCCAGAAGATCGTCGGGATCAACGGCTACGACCTGGAGATCGCGCTCACCGAGCACCTGGTGGTGCTCGAATACGCCGACCGCCCCGGCGTCGTCGGCGCCCTGGGCCGGATCCTGGGGGAGCACCAGGTCAACATCGCCGGGATGCAGGTCTCGCAGAACACCAAGGAGGGCCGCGCGCTGGCAGTGCTGGCCATCGACGCCGCGCTGCCCGCCGGGGTGCTGGACGCGATCAACGCCGAGGTCCAGGCCAATCTGGCCGCCGAGGTCGACCTCGAGGACTGAGCCCAGCGCTGATCCGGTGCAGGTCTCGGTGCAGGTCTCGAGGACCGAGTCCTGCACCGGGATCTTCACCGGGCAACCGCGTGGGGTAAATTCCTAGGGTGACTTCTTCCAAGCCCCCGTTCTACATCACCACTGCGATCTCCTATCCCAATGGGACGCCGCATATCGGCCACGCCTATGAGTACATCGCCTCCGACGCGATGGCGCGCTTCAAGCGCCTCGACGGACACGAGACCTACTTCCTCACCGGCACCGATGAGCACGGGCAGAAGATGCAGCAGTCCGCGGAGAAGGAGGGCATCTCTCCGCGCGAGCTGGCCACCAGGAACTCGGCGGAGTTCAAGCGCGTCGACGACGACGTCCTGGGCGTCTCCTACGACCGCTTCATCCGCACCACTGACGAGGATCACTACGCCGCGTCGACCGCCATCTGGCGACGCATGGTCGAGGCCGGGGACATCTACCTGGACAAGTACGCCGGCTGGTACTCGGTGCGCGACGAGCGGTTCTTCACCGCCGACGAGACCGAGCTCCGCGCCGACGGCGAGCGCTACGCCACCGAGACCGGCACCCCGGTGACCTGGACCGAGGAGGAGTCGTACTTCTTCAGGCTCTCGAAGTACCAGCAGCCGCTGCTCGACTTCTACCGGGACAACCCCGACTTCGGCGGACCGCGCACCCGCTTCAACGAGGTCATCCGGTTCGTGGAATCGGGTCTGGACGACCTCTCGATCTCCCGGACCACCTTCGACTGGGGCGTCCCGGTGCCGAAGGACCTCACCGCGCCCGAGACCGGCCTGGACCACGTGATGTATGTCTGGGTGGACGCGCTGACCAACTACCTCACCGGCGTCGGCTTCCCCGACACCGAGTCCGAGAGCTTCGCCAAGTTCTGGCCCGCCGACGTCCACGTCATCGGCAAGGACATCTCCCGCTTCCACTGCATCTTCTGGCCGGCGTTCCTGATGAGCGCGCAGCTCGAGCTGCCGAAGCGGGTGATGATCCACGGCTTCCTGCACAACGCCGGGGAGAAGATGTCCAAGTCCGTGGGCAATGTGGTGGCCCCCGCCGACTGGGTCGCCGAATACGGGCTCGACGCCGTGCGGTTCTTCCTGCTGCGCGAGTTCCCCTTCGGCCAGGACGGCTCGTACACCCATGAGGCCGTGCTGGGCCGGAAGCACTCCGATCTGGCGAACAATCTGGGCAACCTCGCCCAGCGCTCGCTGTCGATGATCGCCAAGAACTGTGACGAGATGATCCCTCAGCCGGGTGAGCGCACCGCCGCTGACCGCCGGATCCTGGCCCAGGCCGATGAGCTGCTGGAGATCAGCCGCGAGGCCTATGACATGCAGGACTTCCACCGCGCCCTGGAGCGGACCTGGTTCGTCCTCGGGGAGGCCAACGCCTACTTCGCCGAGCAGGAGCCCTGGAAGCTCAAGAAGACCGACCTCTCCCGGATGAACACGGTGCTCTTCGTGACCGCCGAGGTGGTGCGCAAGGTCGCGCTGCTCGCGCAGCCGGTCATGCCGGAGTCCGCCAGCAGGCTCCTGGACGCGCTGAACGTCGAGGCCGCCGGCGACGCCGGACGGACCAACGCCTCCGGTGCGGGCCCGCGCAGCTTCGAAGCCTTCCACACCGAGCTTCTCCCCGGCACCGTGCTGGCCAAGCCCACGCCGATCTTCCCTCGCCACGAGGAGAAGACCGACTGAGCAGGGGAGATCACCGCCCTGCGGGCAGCAGCTCCACGGTGCGGGCCTGATCTCAGATGCTGAGAGGCTGCGCCGACCCTGTCGTCCTGCCGGGACCCAGCACATAGAGTGACGCTATGGCTCAGAACACATTTGACATCGCAGTAATCGGCGGCGACGGCATCGGACCCGAGGTGGTCGCGGAGGCCCGGAAGGTGCTCGACGCCGCGCTGGCCCCGGAGGGCGCCGAGTTCACCTACACCGAGTACTCCCTGGGCGCCGAGCACTGGCTCACCACCGGAGAGACCCTCACCCAAGAGACGCTGCAGGCCCTGCGCGGGCACGACGCGATCCTCTTCGGTGCGGTGGGCGCCGACCCGCTGGACACCCGGGTGCCCTCCGGGATCATCGAGCGTGAGCTGCTGCTGGGACTGCGCTTCAACCTCGACCACTGCGTGAACCTGCGCCCCACCCGCTCCTACCCCGGGGTCGTGTCCCCGCTGCGCGGCGTGGACGAGGAGAACCCGATCGACTTCGTCGTCGTCCGCGAGGGCACCGAGGGTCCCTACGCCGGCAACGGCGGGCTGCTGCGCCGCGGCACCGACGCGGAGATCGCCACCGAGGTCTCGGTCAACACCGCCTACGGCGTGCGCCGCGTGGTCCAGGACGCCTTCGTCCGCGCCCAGGCCCGGGACAAGCACCTGACCCTGGTGCACAAGAACAACGTGCTGACCTACTCCGGCGACCTCTGGACCCGGACGACGGCGGCCGTCGCCGAGTCCTTCCCGGACGTGCGCTGGGACTACATGCACGTCGACGCCGCCACCATCCACATGGTCAACAACCCGCAGCGCTTCGACGTGATCGTCACCGACAACCTCTTCGGCGACATCCTCACCGACCTGGCCCCGGCCGTCACCGGCGGCATCGGCCTGGCCGCCTCGGCCTCGATCAACACCGCCGGCACCGCGCCGTCGATGTTCGAACCGGTGCACGGCTCCGCCCCGGACATCGCCGGCAAGGCGATCGCCGACCCCACCGCGGCGGTGCTCTCCGCGGCGCTGATGCTCGATCACCTGGGTCTGAGCGAAGCCGCGGCCCGGGTGGAGACCGCGGTCCACGCGCAGCTGAGCCAGTGGGCGCAGGACGGGATCTCCGGGCTGAACACCAGCCAGCGCGGCGACGCCTTCGTGGCGCGCCTGTCCGGCCGCACCGCGCCCGTCAGCTGAACCGGGCCCGACCCGCTGAGCCCGGCTGTCCAGTCGAACCGTGCTGGGCGGCCGGGGGAGCGAGTCTCGTAGAGTAGGGCACGAGACTCACTCGCAGCGCGCACCCGCTCGTGCACATCTGAAAGGTCACCATGACGTTCCATCACACCCCCCACCCGACGCCCACCTCGCCCGAGCGGCTGCAGCAGATCCTGGCGAACCCGGGCTTCGGGACGAACTTCACCGACCACACCTCGGTGATCGACTGGACGTCGGAGGGTGGCTGGGGCAACGCCCGGGTGGAGCCCTATGGCCCCATCTCGCTGGACCCGGCGGCGGCGGTGCTGCACTACGCCCAGGAGGTCTTCGAAGGGATGAAGGCCTACCGGCACGCCGACGGGGGGATCTACACCTTCCGCCCGTGGGAGAACGCCCGACGGCTCAACCGCTCGGCCGTGCGGATGGCGCTGCCCGAGCTCCCCGAGGAGCTCTTCATCGAATCTCTGGAGGAGCTGGTCCAGACCGACAAGGACTGGGTCCCCGACGGCGACGGCGAGGCGCTCTACCTGCGGCCCTTCATGTTCGCCTCCGAGGCGTTCCTCGGCGTCCGACCTGCCAACGCGGTCTCCTACCGGGTCATCGCGTCTCCGGCCGGAAACTACTTCGGCGGCGAGCTCAAGCCGGTGCGCATCTGGGTCTCCCGCGACTACATCCGCGCCGCCCCCGGCGGAACCGGCGCGGCCAAGACCGGCGGCAACTACGCCGGCTCTCTGGCCGCCCAGCAGCAGGCCACCGCCAAGGGCTGCGATCAGGTGCTCTTCCTGGACCCGCTGCGCGAGAACGCCATCGAGGAGCTCGGCGGCATGAACGTCTTCCTGGTGACCGCCGACAACAAGCTCATCACCCCCGCGCTGACCGGCACGATCCTGGAGGGCATCACCCGCGCCTCGGTGATCCAGCTGGCCAAGGACCGCGGCATGGAGGTCCAGGAGCGGCAGGTCACCCTGGAGGAGTGGGACGCCGGCATCACCGACGGCAGCATCACCGAAGCCTTCGCCTGCGGCACCGCCGCGGTCATCACCCCCATCGGGGAGCTGCTGGACGGGGAGCGCAGCATCGCCTCCGCCGGCACCGGAGCGGTCACCCTCTCGATCCGCGAGGAGCTGCTGGGCATCCAGACCGGCACGGTCCAGGATCGCCACGACTGGATGCACCGCCTCGCCTGAGCCGCTGGAGAACGGACCACTGCGGAACGTGCAATGCGCGTGGGCGATAGAGTTGGCCCATGCGCATTGCTCGTTTTGTCACGGACGCCGAACCCTCCTACGGTCTTGTCACCGGGGAAGAGGGCGAAGAAACCATCATCGGGCTCAACGGAGACCCGTTCTATCAAGGGATCCAGCAGACCGAGACCACCCACCGCCTCGAAGACGTGCGGCTGGTCGCCCCGATCATCCCGCGCTCGAAGGTGATCGGAGTGGGTCGCAACTACGCCGACCACGTCAAGGAGATGGGCGGAGAGATCCCGGTCTCGCCGCTGCTGTTCCTGATCCCCAACACCGCCGTGGTGGGCCCCAACGAGCCTGTCACGCTGCCCTCCTTCTCTGAGGAGATCAGCTACGAGACCGAGCTTGCCGTCGTCATCGGGCGCATCTGCAAGGACGTGCCGGTGGATCGGGTCCAGGAAGTCATCTTCGGATACACGGTCGCCAACGATCTCACCGCCCGCGACGCACAGCGCACCGACGGCCAGTGGGCCCGCGCCAAGGGCTTCGACGGCTCCACCCCGCTGGGTCCGTGGATCGAGACCGACCTCGAGCCCGAGGGCCTGCGGATCTCCGGACGGCTCAACGGCGAGACCGTCCAGGACGGCTCCACCTCCGAGATGATCTTCGGCGTGGCCGAGCTCATCGCCTACATCTCCCAGGCCTTCACCCTGCTCCCCGGCGACGTCATCCTCACCGGCACCCCGGCCGGCGTCGGGCTGCTCGGCGCCGGAGACCGCTTCGAGGCGGACATCGAAGGCATCGGCACCCTCGTCAACCACTTCAGGAACTGATTCCACACATGACTGTCACTTCTGCTGCACCGTCCACCGAGATCCCCGCCGTCGACCCGAGCACGCAGGTCCGGGTCCGGTTCTGCCCCTCGCCCACCGGCACCCCGCACGTCGGGCTGATCCGCACCGCCCTGTTCAACTGGGCCTACGCCCGGCACACCGGCGGCAAGATGATCTTCCGGATCGAGGACACCGATACCGCCCGGGACTCCGAGGAGTCCTACCAGCAGCTGCTCGAGGCGCTGCGCTGGCTCGGCATCGACTGGGACGAGGGCGCCGAGACCGGCGGCCCGCACGCCCCCTACCGGCAGTCCCAGCGCGGTGACTTCTACGCCGAGGTGCTCAGCCAGCTGCTGCAGGCGGGATTCATCTACGAGGCCTTCTCCACCCCGGAGGAGGTCGAGGCACGCCACCAGGCCGCCGGGCGGGACCCGAAGCTGGGCTACGACGGCTTCGACCGGACGCTGAGCCAGGAGCAGATCGACGCCTTCCGTGCCGAGGGCCGCGAACCGGTGCTGCGCTTCCGGATGCCCGAGGAGGACATCACCTTCACCGACGTCGTGCGCGGCGAGATCACCTTCGGCGCCGGGTCCACGCCTGACTTCGTGGTGGCCCGCGCCAACGGCCAGCCGCTCTACACCCTGGTCAACCCGGTAGACGACGCCGCCATGGAGATCACCCACGTGCTGCGCGGCGAAGACCTGCTCTCCTCCACCCCGCGCCAGGTGGCGCTCTACCGGGCGCTGCACGCGATCGGCGTGGCCAAGCACATGCCGGTCTTCGGTCACCTGCCCTACGTGATGGGGGAGGGCAGCAAGAAGCTCTCCAAGCGGGACCCGGAGTCGAACCTCTTCCACCACCGCGACCGCGGCTTCATCCCTGAGGGTCTGCTGAACTACCTGGCGCTGCTGGGCTGGTCGCTCTCGGCCGATGAGGACATCTTCACCGTGGAGCAGCTCATCGAGCACTTCGACATCACCGACGTGCTGGCCAACCCCGCACGCTTCGACGTGAAGAAGGCCGAGGCCATCAACGGCACCCACATCCGTCGCCTCCAGGCCGCAGACTTCCGCGACCGCCTGGTGCCCTACCTGCAGGCCAGGGGCCTGCTGGGGGAGCAGCTGGCGCCGGGACAGGCCGCCCTGCTGGACGGCGCGGCGCCCCTGGTGCAGGAGCGCATCGCGCTGCTGGACGAGGGTGCGGACATGATGGCGTTCCTCTTCACCGACGACGCCGACCTCGCCATCGAGGACAAGGCCTTCAGCGGGCTCGGAGATCAGGTCTTCGAGACCCTGGACGCCTCCATCTCGGCGCTCAGCGACATCGAGGACGCCCGGTGGAGCACCGAGGTGATCGAGGCTGCGCTGCGCGAGGCGCTGCTGGAGGGGCTCGAGCTCAAACCGCGCAAGGCCTTCGGCTCGGTGCGCTCGGCGATCTCCGGACGTCGGGTCTCCCCGCCATTGTTCGAATCCATGGAGCTGCTGGGACGCGAGTCCTCGCTGAGCCGGCTGCGCCGGTTCCGGGAGCTCGTCGCCGCACGCGGCTGATCTGTTCCACTCACCGGTGGCGCCGGGCTCATTTTGTGCTTGGGCGCCACCAGTGTGTATAGTTGATTCCCGTTGCTCGGCGCGGAAATATGGCCGCTGCGACGGCGTTGACAAGCGAATATTGGGCTATGGTGTAATTGGCAACACAGCGGTTTCTGGTACCGTCGTTCTAGGTTCGAGTCCTAGTAGCCCAGCGGAGACGCTTATATGGTCTCTATCACAGCAGGATCGGCCCTCGGCGACGGGGGCCACAGCTATGGAATACGGCCCCATCGTATAGCGGCCTAGTACGCTGCCCTCTCACGGCGGTAACGCGGGTTCGAATCCCGCTGGGGTCACGGCCGTATGTCCCCCACGCTCCTCGGAGCGCGGGGGACCTACATTCCACAATGCAGGACCCTCCCGCCGCGCGGGAGGCACAAATTGATAAGGCCCCATCGTATAGCGGCCTAGTACGCTGCCCTCTCACGGCGGTAACGCGGGTTCGAATCCCGCTGGGGTCACCACGGCTCCGCAGCGCAGACCCCGTGTCTGAGCAGCGGGGGCTGAGGAATTTCTCATCGCAATGCCCGTCCCTTGAGGGGGCGGGCATTATCCGTCTCTCCGGTTGTTGTCCGGCGAGCTGATGGTAGCCGAATTCCCTGCGGGTCTCCTCCGCAGGTCTCCTCCGCAGGTCTCGGCCGCCGGCGGCTACGCCAGTGCGGTCCCGGTCAGGGCGAGCGCGACCCACATGCCGTTGAACACCATGTGAACCAGCACGGCGCCCCAGATCCGACCGGTGAAGAGCACGAGCATGCCGCAGGTCAGACCGACGAGCGCGAGGTAGACCGGTTCGTCCCAGCGGTTCATCCCGTTGACGGCATGAAGCGCCACGAAGGCAGCGGTGGAGGCGAGGATGGCGAGCAGGCCGGCCTCCACGCCGCGTCGGGCCATGCGGTACACGGACACCAGCACCACGCCGCGGAAGAGGAACTCCTCCACCAGCGGCAAGATCAGCACGGGGGCGAACAGGCCGAGGAGCAGCCACGTCGCGTTGATGCTGAGGTCGCCGTTGAGGGTCGGGTAGGACGGCAGCCCGCCAGGACTGCCGGCGGCCACCTCGAGCCACCCCTGCACGATGCGCAGCAGGACGCCGAGGCCGAGACCCCACAGGATGTCGGTCCACCGGAAGCGAAAGAGGCCGCGGGGACGGGAGCGGGCAATGGCGATGACCACGGGCACGGCCATGCCGATCCACAGCAACAGGGACGACAGCACCGGCCCGAGCGGAGCTTCCAGCTGGGTCCGGGCAGCCACCGAGAGCACCAGGGCCGCGCCGACGGCGACCGCGGTGTAGGCGAGAACCGTGCCGTTCCAGGCGCGTGCCGTCCGGCTGCCCTCGAGCCAGGTCCGTGTTCCGCGGGCCCGCCGCTCAGCGGAGGAAGCGTGCTTCACCGCGACGGGCGTGACGTGCTCTGGGGTGGGCGGTTCGATGCGGCTGGTGGTGCGATCCGTCTCGACGGCGCTGTTTGGGGACTTCACCCGGCTAAACCTACCTGAGAGACGCGGGCGTGGCCGTGGGTCCGCCCGCGTGCCACGACTGATCATTCGGCCGACAGGGCGAGCCTGTGGATTGCCATAGGATGGCCCCCATGGTCAGGAAGCGACAGCATCGGCGCAGAGGCGCAACAAGACGGGTCTCCGCCGGACGGATCGTGCTCGCGCTGGTCACCACGCTCGCGCTCGGGTTCGTGGTCGTGCTCGCCTGGGCCGGAGTCGGTGCCGTCCGTGCGCTGCCGCACATCGAGCGCGCCCAGCAGGTGGCTGCAGGACTTGACATGCAGTCCGTGCTCGCCGGCGACACGTCGCAGGTCGACGAGCTGCAGAACGAGCTGGCCGCCGCACGCAGCAACACGTCCGGGCCTGCGTGGAGGCTCGCCGAGGGCGTGCCGTGGGTGGGCCCGCAGTTCACCGCCACACGCACGCTCACCGAGACGCTCGACGATCTCGCCAGCGACGGGCTTGCCACCGCGGCCGAGGCCGGTGACGGGGTGGACGCGCTGCTGCCGCGCGAGGGCCAGGTTGATGTCGCCGGACTGAGCGCGCTCAACGCGCAGGTCGAGTCGGCGCTGGTCTCCGTGACCGACGCTCGCGCCCGCCTCGCGACGATCGAACCAGCCGGCGTCGTCGGTCCGCTGCGGGACGGCACTGCGCAGATCGATGAGCTGCTCGCTGAGATCGAGCCGACGCTCGAAGGCACCTCCCGTGCGACCTCGCTGCTGCCCGGGTTCCTCGGCGCCGAGGGACAGCGCGAGCACCTGCTGCTGCTGCAGAACAGCGCCGAATGGCGATCCCAGGGCGGCATCATCGGATCGGTCATCAAGCTCACCGCGACCGATGGGGAGATCGAGTTCAGCGATCAGCTGCCCGGACGCAGTTTCAGCAGCGAGGAGGCTGTCACGCCGCTCGAGTTCGACACCGAGCTGATCTTCGGCGACCGGCCCGCCCGCTATATGCAGAATCCCACCATGATTCCCGACTTCGCCGAGGCCGCGCACGTGGCCCGCGAATTCTGGAAGGCCGATCAAGGGGGCGACACGACGGGAGTGATCGCGATCGACCCGGTCACGCTCTCCTACCTGTTGGAGGCCACGGGCCCGTTGGAACTGCCCACCGGTGACGTGATCTCCAGCGAGAACGCGGTGCAGCTGCTGCTCAACGAGGCCTACCTGCGATACGAGGACCCCGCCGAGCAGGACGTATTCTTCGGTGTCGCCGCCGATGCCGTGTTCGAAGCCCTGCTCAGCGACGACGTGGACCCGGTCACCGCGGTGCAGGCCATCACCCGGGCCGTCGACGAGCGCCGCCTGCTGGTGTGGAGCGCCGACGAAGAAGAACGTGCCCTGCTCGAAGACACCTCCGTGTCAGGCGCAATGCCGGTCAGCGACGACGACAACACCGCGTTCGGCGTGTATCTCAACGACGGCGTCGGGGCGAAGCTCGACTACTACATGGCAGCCGGCTCGAGCGTCGCCTGGTGCAGCGACGCCACGGCATCCCTGCGCGTGACCCTGCGCAACGACGCCCCAGAAGACATCAGCGACTACCCCGACTACCTGCTCGGCACGTCAGGCGAGGAGACCCAGAGCGGCGTCCCACGCGGCATCAATCGCACGCTTGCCTACGTCTACCTGCCCGAGGGGGCCGAACTGACCGGCGATGCCGGTGAGGCGCAGCTCGCGGGTCAGCACGACGGCCGCAACGTCTACGAGTGGACCACCGACCTCGCGCCGGGGGAGTCTGCCACGCTCGACGTGCAGGCGCAGACGAATACCGGGGACCAGTTGGATGTCGTTTCGACCCCCGTGTTGACCGACGTCGACGTCGAGCCGGAATGCTGAACTGACCGTTTCTCTTCGGCAGTCAGCGCCTGAGGCGTACGGCAGATGACGAGCGTGTTATCTTTTCCTTTGGATAGAGCAGATATCGGGTGTGTATCCCTGAGAAATTTGCATTTCACCGGTGACGAACCGTAGATTGAATGGTGTCACTCAGCCCCAGCAAGACCGGGAGCGGGAGATGCCTGGCGACTCTTCACGGAGATTGCTTTAAACCAATATTCCTGCAGCTTTGAGGTAGACCCCATGAAGAAGACCTTCGCAAAGACCCTTTCAGTCGCCGGCATCGTCGGGTTTGTGGCTCTCGCCCCGGCCCCCGCCATGGCCTACGCACCGACCCCGACGCCTGACAGCATCACGGTTTCGATCAACACGCCCATCACCGTGGTCTTCAGCCCGATCTTCATCGCGGGTGAGGACGTCAACATCGTGCTGACCGGCATCAACGGCAACACCCAGAGCCTCGCCTCCGTCGGTGCAGTCTCCAGCACTGATGTCACCAAGACCGCCGGCCCGAACGGCGACGTCTCCGCTGAGCTCACCTTCAACAGCGACGCCTCGGGCTCCTACGAGCTCACCGCCACCGGCGCCGAGAGCGGCCTGACCGACACGGTCACCATCACCATTGCAGGCACCGACGATTCCGGCACTGATACTGCCGGCACCGGTACCGATGCAGCCAACACCGGCGTCAACGGCGCCGGCACAGACGGCGCCGGCACAGACGGCGCCGACGCAGCAGGCACCGACGCCTCCGGCGCAGACGCAGCCGGCGCCGGCGACGAGCTCGCCGCCACCGGCCCGGGCTCGATCGGCATCCTGGTCGGCGGCGCAGCACTGCTGCTCGTCGGCGGTGCCATCCTCGTCGCTCGCTCACTTCGCAACCAGAAGTCACACGCCTGACGAGTAAGCTTCACTCTCTGCGCTCTGCGCCCGCTTCCTGACGGAACGGGCGCAGAGCGCTTTTATATGCGTGGTCCTGGACCACGCATTGAGGGGCGGATTCTCCGAGCACTCTGGGCCGAAAAGCCCATGAGATGCACGGAGAATCCGCCCCTCGACGTGGGAGGAGTGGGTCAGTCGTCTTCGGCCTCGCCGGTGAACTTCAGCACCGAGGAGGAGTCGTCGAGCTCGGCGTCGCCGATGACCACCAGGCCGCCGTTCTGCTCCAGGATCACCGCCGAGACCTCCTTCAGGGAGCCGCGGGAGGAGGAGCGCACCGCGGTGTGGATATCGTCCTCGACCAGCTGGTGCTTGCGCAGCGCCTTGCGCTGGAACTTGCCCTGGTAGTAGATCAGCACCGGGGGCGCGTCCAGGATCCGGCGCATCTTCGGGGAGCGGCCGCGCATCCAGGCCATGAGCCACTGCAGCAGCACCAGCAGCAGCACCGTGAGTATCGCCTGGCTCAGCGGCACATCGACCGCGGTGAGGGTACGACCGAACGCCGAGCCGATGGTGACCGCCACGATGAAGTCCAGCGGCGTCATCGACGCCATCGTCCGCGGGCCGGAGAGTCGGAGAATGATGAGCAGGGCTAAGTAGCCTGCGGTGAGTGTGATGACGGTGTGGATGATGGGATCCCACCCGTCCCAGAATTGGGTCATGTCCATCGGCTGACCCTTTCACCTTGCTGTGTCGGTGTCCACCGGAAGCGTCCACCGGCACAGCGAACACGATGGGGTTGTCCCATATGCTCTCCGCCTCGACTGGAGAGTGATGAATGTCTCACTGAGAATCGGTGCTCGTCGCGACCTCTTCGGGAACTCGGTATACCTAATTTCGACTCGGCACTAAGTAGTAGGAAGCAGGTCGCCTTCGCATTGACGGTAATTGAACCTATCTTTTGTCTGAGGGTTTTCGACACAGAGGACGCTGTGTATTGTAGAGCCGGACTCTTCGACCGTGGATTGACTGGTCGAAGGCCCGGATGAGGAATGAGAGACGTCTGTCGAGCTGGATAAACTGGCGGGGCGAATTGCATGAGGGGCGGGCGTCCTGCGCCGCGCGATGATGAAGACATGAAGGTGGGGCATGAGTGAACATCACGACGACGCCGACCCCCGGCTGACTCCAGCGGGGCGTCTCCAGGCGAGCTCGATTGCCGAGCCCGAATCTGATCCGGCGTCCAAGCAGGGCCCCGCGCGGCGTTCCGGTCCAACATCCCAGCGGGGGGCCGAGCTGCTGGGCGCCGCCCTCGCAGATGAGCTCAGCGCGGCCGAGCAGCAGGAGCTGGACGCGATGTGCGCGCAGGACCCGCAGCTTGCTGAGGAGCTGAGCGCGCTGCGCGAGTTCCGCACCGCGCTGCGCCGCGGCCTGGGTTCCCGGCATGAGGAGGCCCCGCCGGTCCCTCCCGGCTCTCTGGAGCCGCTGCGGTTCAGCGACCGAGGCATTGAGGTTGACGGGGTGCTGATCGCCCGTGACCGGGGCACCGAGGCGGTCGTGGAGATCGATGGGCTCACCGGCGAGGGCTCCTTCACCGTGGCACTGGTGGCCGCGGATGGGCAGGAGATCGAGTCAGCGTCATTCCTCGGTACCGAGGTGCCCCTCGAGTGTCGGATGGGCTGGGCGGTGCTGCGTGAGGACGTGGAGCGCCTGGAGATCCGCGACGATGCGGGTGTTGCGGTCCTGGCGGCTGAGCTCCCGGATGTCCCGTGACCCTGATGCAGAATGATTCCCATGCAGAATGAGTCCGCGCGCCAGCGATCCTGATGTTGAGTGCCCCTGATGCTGAATGACCCTGACGCGCTGAGCGTGGGGGAGTCCGGTGAGGACGCGGTCCTCGCCGTCATCCTTCAGGAGCTCGGCGACCTCCACAGCCGCGAGACCGACCTGGCCGCGCTTGCCCTGGCCTCCGGTGACGACGCGGCGGTGCTGGAGCTCCCCGACGACGGGGCACCCGCCCGCATCGCGCTCACCACTGACACCCTGAGTCAGGACCAGGACTTCCGCGCGAGCTGGTGGACCGCGCCGGATCAGGGCGCCCCGATGGGCCGAGCCGTCGGGCTCAAGGCCGCCGCACAGAACCTCTCCGACCTCAACGCCATGGCGGCGACCCCCATCGCCCTCCTGGTCAGCCTGACGCTGCCCGAAGCCACACCGCTGGACTGGGTGCGCGGGTTCTACCGCGGACTCGCCGAGGCGATGCGCCGCGAAGGCGCGGGACACTGCCACATCGCCGGCGGCGACCTCGGCACGGGCCCCGGCATCTCGGTGACCCTGACCGCCGTCGGGCGGCTGTCTGCCGGCCGGGCGCCGCTGCGCCGCACGGGCGCCCGACCGGGAGACCAGCTCGCCGTCTCGGGCCCCCTGGGCGCGGCCGCGGCAGGATTGGCGCTGCTCGAAGCCGGCCACCCCTTTGCCGAGCCGCGGCTCTCCCGGCTGCGCGACGCCCAGATCGCTCCCGCACCGCGCCTGACCACCGGCGCCCAGGCCCTGGCCGCCGGGGCCACCGCCGGCATGGACCTCTCCGACGGACTGCTGCGCGACGCCGGACGGATCGCCCGAGCCTCCGCCGTGCGGGTGCTCCTGGACGAGACGGCCCTGGCTGAGCAGGCTGCTGCTCTGCTCCCGGCCGCAGAGGCTCTGGGACTCTCGGCGACGCAGGCGCACGCGCAGGTGCTGCGCTGGGCCGCCGCCGGGGGAGAGGACTACGAGCTGCTCGCCAGCTTCCCCGCAGACGTGACGCTTCCGGCAGGCTTCCTGAGGGTCGGCGAGATCCTGGACGTCGCAGAGACCTCCGAGGCGGGCGAAGAAGCCGGATCAGACGCCGATGGCGCCCGCGAGGTGGTCCTCACGGGCGCCATCGGTGATCGTGGCTGGGATTCGTTCAGGCGTCGTTGAAGATCCGACCCAGCTGGGCGAAGCGCCAGCCGGCGCCTTCCCATTCTTCGGCGCTGAGCACATTGCGGGCGTCGATGAACTGCTTCTGCGCCACCAGGGGCTCGAGGTCGCTGGGGGTGAGCGCCTTGAACTCGTTCCACTCGGTGGTCAGGACCACCAGGTCCGCGCCGGTGACAGCCTCGATGAGCGAGTCCACGTAGCCCAGGCGCGGGAAGCGCTTGGCCGCATTGCGGTTGCTCTCCGGGTCATAGACGGCGACGTCGGCGCCGGAGCTGAACAGCCGGACGGCCACATCCAGACCGGGGGAGTCGCGGACGTCGTCGGAGAGCGGCTTGAACGCCACACCCAGCACCGCGATGCGCTTGCCGGTGAGGTCAGCGTCGAGGATCTGCTCGGCGAGCGTGACCACCTTGTCGCGGCGGCGCAGGTTGATCTGGTCCATCTCATCCAGGAAGCGCATGGTGTGGTCCAGGCCGAGCTCGCCCACGCGGGTCTGCAGGGCGCGGATGTCCTTGGGCAGGCAGCCGCCGCCGAAGCCGACGCCGGCGTTGAGGAACTTGCGCCCGATGCGGGTGTCGTGGCCGATCGCGTCGGCCAGGGTGGTGATGTTGCCGCCCACGGTCTCGGTGACCTCGGCGAAGGCGTTGATGAAGGAGATCTTGGTGGCCAGGAACGCGTTCGCGGCGACCTTGACCAGCTCGGCGGTCTCGAAGTCGGTGGTGATCCAGGGGGTCTCCCGGCTCAGCGCCTCGGAGTAGACCTCGCGCAGCACGGCCTCGTCGGCCTCATCGGCGGTGCCCACGACCAGCCGGTCGGGACGCAGCGTGTCTTCGACGGCGAAGCCTTCACGCAGGAACTCGGGGTTCCAGGCGAGGGTCACGCGCACACCCTCGGCGGACTCTTCCTCGACCAGGGCGGCCAGCCGCCGGGCGGTGCCCACCGGGACGGTGGACTTGCCGACGATCAGCGCGTCCTTCTTGATCGCCCGTGCCAGCGAGCTGGTGGCGGCGTTGACGAAGGTCATGTCCGCGCCGGTGCCGCCGGCCTGCTGTGGGGTGCCCACGGCGATGAAGTGCACGTCGCCCCAGGCGCCGACCTCTTCGAGATCGGTGGTGAAGCGCAGTCGACCCGAATCCACGTGCTTGCGGATGAGCTCCGGCAGGCCGGGTTCATGGAAGGGAAGTTCGCCGCGGGAGAGCGAATCGATCTTCTCCGGGTCGATGTCCACGCCGAGGACGTTATAGCCCAGCTCTGCCATGCATGCCGCATGGGTGGCGCCGAGGTAGCCAGTTCCGATGACGCTTATATTCTCAATCACGCCCTCATCATAAAGGCGGGACCGAGATTCCTGGGAAATGCCTCCAGGCGGGCGTGCCTCGGTCGGTGTGCCTGGGCTACTGCTCGCCCAGCCCGTGTTCGGCGGCGTCGGGGTTCTTGCGCACCAGCTCGGTGAGCTGATGCGCCGCCTGCACGACGACGCCGGCGTACTGCCGTCCGGGCTGGCGGGTCAGCCGCTCGATCGGTCCCGAGATCGACACCGCAGCGAGCACCCGTCCCGAGGGTCCGCGCACCGGGGCTGAGACCGAGGCGACCCCGGCCTCGCGCTCCCCGAGGGACTCGCCCCAGCCGCGTCGTCGCACCCCGGCGAGCACCGTGGGGGTGAAGCGGGCGCCCTGCAGGCCCTCGACCAGGCGCTCGTGGTCCTCCCAGGCCAGCAGCACCTGGGCGGCGGAGCCGGCCTTCATCGAGAGCTGGGTGCCCACCGGGATCGAGTCGCGCAGCCCGATCGGCCGCTCCGCGGAGGCCACACAGACCCGGGCGTCGCCCTGCCGGCGGTAGAGCTGGGAGCTCTCGCCGGTGGCGTCGCGCAGCCGCAGCAGGATCGGGCCCGCCGCGGTGACCAGCCGGTCATCGCCGGCGGCCGAGGCCAGCTCGGCGAGCCGGGACCCGATCACATAGCGTCCACGCACGTCGCGGCTGAGGAAGCGGTGATGGACCAGCGCGCTGGCCAGCCGGTGCACGGTGGGCCGGGCAAGTCCGGTGCATTCCACCAGCTGGGCCAGCGAGGCCGGACCGGCTTCCAGGGCGTCCATGATCATCACCGACTTGTCCACCACCCCGATCCCGGAGGGGGAGTGCAGCGGCCGCGGCGGATCCGCAGGCAGCGTGGGCGGAGTCGTGCCGGCAGCGTCTGCCGGGGGCAGCTTCTGCGCCACCATCCGGCGCGGACCGGTGCCGCCGGCCGCGGAGGCGGCGGCACGGGAGGTCTGGGGCGAGTACTGCTCACCGGGCCGGGGGGAATAGGGCAAAGCTGGCATGTGCTCATGATACTGGTAATCGCCCACGCGATCTCAGATAATGAGACCTGTGCGTGGGGGTATAGAAGCCGCCGTCCAATGGTGGTTCTGTAGAGAGTGAGCCAATCAGGAGGATCCCATGGCGAACAAGCCACTCACGTTGCCTGAAAAGGTCTGGCGCGACCACGTCGTCGTCCCCGGCAAGGAGTCAGACGGTCAGCGGTCCCCGGACCTTCTCTACATCGACCTGCACCTGGTCCACGAGGTGACCAGCCCGCAGGCCTTCGAGGGTCTGCGCCTGGCCGGCCGTCCGGTCCGTCGCCCGGATCTGACCATCGCCACCGAGGACCACAACACCCCCACGCTGGAGATCGACAAGCCGATCGCCGACCCGATCTCGCGGAAACAGGTGGACACGCTGCGCGCGAACGCCGAGGAGTTCGGCGTCCGGATCCACTCCCTGGGCGACGCCGACCAGGGGATCGTCCACGTGGTGGGCCCCCAGCTCGGACTCACCCAGCCCGGCATGACCGTGGTCTGCGGTGACTCCCACACCTCCACCCACGGGGCCTTCGGCGCCCTGGCGATGGGCATCGGCACCTCCGAGGTCGAACATGTCCTGGCCACCCAGACCCTGCCGCTGAAGCCGTTCAAGACCATGGCGATCACCGTCAACGGCTCGCTGCGTCCCGGAGTCAGCTCCAAGGACATCATCCTGGCGGTCATCGCCGAGATCGGCACCGGCGGCGGACAGGGCTACGTGCTCGAATACCGCGGCAGCGCCATCGAGGAGCTCTCCATGGATGCGCGGATGACCATCTGCAACATGTCCATCGAGGCCGGCGCCCGGGCCGGGATGATCGCCCCGGATCAGACCACCTTCGAGTTCATCAAGGATCGCCCGCACGCCCCGCAGGGCGAGGACTGGGACTCGGCCGTCGAATACTGGGAGTCGCTGCGCACCGATGACGGCGCCGTCTTCGACGCCGAGGTGATCCTCGACGCCGACACCCTGGACCCCTTCGTCACCTGGGGCACCAACCCGGGCCAGGGCGTGAGCCTCAACGGCGCGGTCCCGGCCCCCACCGACTTCACCGACGACGTCGCCCGCGAGTCCGCCGAACGCGCGCTGACCTACATGGACCTGGAACCGGGCACCCGGATGAAGGACATCCGGGTGGACACCGTCTTCTTGGGCTCCTGCACCAACTCCCGGATGGAGGATCTGCGAGCCGCCGCGGAGGTCCTGGCCGGCCGCGAGAAGGACCCCGAGATTCGGATGATCGTGGTCCCGGGCTCCGCGAAGGTCCGGCTGCAGGCCGAAGCCGAGGGCCTGGACAAGGTGTTCAAGGAGTTCGGCGCCGAATGGCGCTTCGCCGGCTGCTCGATGTGTCTGGGCATGAACCCGGACCAGCTGGCCCCCGGAGAGCGCTGCGCCTCCACCTCGAACCGCAACTTCGAGGGTCGGCAGGGCAAGGGCGGCCGGACCCACCTGGTCTCCCCGGTGGTGGCCGCCGCCACCGCGATCCGCGGCACCCTCTCCGCGCCCGCCGACCTCCTCGTCCCCGCCTGAGCCTCGCTCACCGACACCTCTGAGCCTCGCTCACCGACATCTCTGAGCCTCGCTCTGAACTGCTGAGAAAGTGACCATGGAACCCATCACCACGCACACCGGCATCGGCGTCCCGCTGAAGCAGTCGAATGTGGACACCGACCAGATCATTCCCGCGGTCTACCTGAAGCGGATCACCAAGACCGGCTTCGAAGATGCGCTCTTCTCCTCCTGGCGGAAGAGCCCGGACTTCGTGCTCAACCAGCCTGTCTACAAGCACGGTTCGGTGCTGGTGGCCGGATCAGACTTCGGCACCGGCTCCTCCCGCGAGCACGCCGTCTGGGCGCTGAAGGACTACGGCTTCCGCGCCGTGATCTCCTCGCGCTTCGCCGACATCTTCTACGGCAACTCGGCCAAGCAGGGCCTGCTCGCCGCGAAGGTGGCCCAGCCCGATGTGGAGCTCATCTGGAAGGAGCTGGAGAACAACCCCGGCACCGAGATCACCGTGGACCTGGTGAACCGCACCGTGCGCTGCGGCTCGGTGGACACCACCTTCGAGATCGACAACTACACCCGCTGGCGGCTGCTCGAGGGACTCGACGATATCTCGCTCACATTGCGCGAAGAGTCGCACGTGTTGGCCTTCGAGGAGACACGGCCCGGATTCAAGCCGAAAACCCTGCCAGTAAAGGTCTGACCTCGCCTGATTCCACCCTGCGGGGGCTCGGGCTTGACCGAATTGTTGCCTCCGCCACCGGCGGAACTGGGAAGGGACCCCAGCGGATGTGGTTACAGTGGCAAAGCTACATTCCACGTTTGTCGAAGAAGGGACATCCAGTCCAATGGCCAAGCTGCTCACCGTCCAAGGTGGAAAGCCACTCGAGGGTTCCGTCCACGTCCGTGGCGCAAAGAACCTCGTGCCGAAGGCCATGGTGGCCGCGCTGCTGGGCAGCGAGCCCTCGCAGCTGCGCAACGTCCCGGCGATCAAAGACGTCGAGATCGTCACCAATCTGCTCCAGATCCACGGCGTCAAGGTCGACGCCGACCCGGTCACCAATGACCTCACGCTGGACCCGCGCGACTCCTACAGCGCCGCGCACTCCGAGATCGACGCCTATGCCGGGGACTCCCGCATCCCGATCCTCTTCTGCGGTCCGCTCATGCACCAGCACGGCGAGGCGTTCATCCCCGACCTCGGCGGCTGCCGGATCGGTGACCGCCCGATCGACTACCACCTCGAGGTGCTGCGCAACTTCGGCGCCGTCGTCGACAAATCTCCCACCGGCATCCACATCTCCGCGCCGCGCGGGCTCAAGGGCGCGAAGCTGACCCTGCCCTACCCCTCCGTGGGAGCCACCGAGCAGGTGCTGCTCACCGCGGTGCTCGCCGAGGGCATCACCGAGCTCGAGAACGCCGCGGTGGAGCCGGAGATCCATGACCTGATCGCGATCCTGCAGCAGATGGGCGCGATCATCACGGTCTACACCGACCGCACCATCCGTATCGAAGGCGTGGACCGGCTCTCCGGCTACCGCCACCGCGCGATCACCGACCGCAACGAGACCGCCTCCTGGGCCTCGGCCGCACTGGTCACCCAGGGCGACATCTACGTCAAGGGCGCCGCCCAGCGTGACCTGATGGCCTTCCTGAACACCTACCGCAAGATCGGCGGCGAGTTCGCCGTGGACGACGACGGCATCCGCTTCTGGCACGCAGGCCACGCCCTGAAGCCGCTGGTGCTCGAGACCGACGTGCACCCGGGATTCATGACCGACTGGCAGCAGCCGCTGGTGGTCGCGCTGACCCAGGCCCACGGCGTCTCGATCGTGCACGAGACCGTCTATGAGAACCGGTTCGGCTTCACCGAGGCGCTGCAGCGGATGGGCGCCTCCATCCAGCTGCACCGGGAGTGCCTGGGCTCAAGCCCCTGCCGCTTCGGGCAGCGCAACTTCCTGCACTCCGCCGTGATCTCCGGTCCGGTGGAGCTCACCGGTGCCGAGATCGACGTCCCGGACCTGCGCGGCGGCTTCTCCCACCTGATCGCGGCGCTGGCCGCGAAGGGCACCTCCACCGTCACCGGCATCGAAGTCATCAACCGCGGCTACGAGCACTTCATGGACAAGCTCAACGACCTGGGTGCGGATGTCGTGATGTCCGAACGCTGAGTCGGGCCGGTAGGGTCTATCTCTGTGACCGATCAGAGCAGCGACCCAGCACCCGTCGAGGGCCGAGGCCGCTCGAGCCGCCGCAAATCCGGCTCGAGCCGCCGGAAGTCCAAGCGCGCCGAGCCGGCTGAGACCACGCTGACCCGCGGGGGCTCAGCCCATGGCACCATGGACTACACCGTGGGTCGCGGCACCCGGCTCGGTTTCTCCGCCGCCGCCGTCGTGTGCGTCCCAGTGCTGAACCTGGCCATGGGACGCCGCTGGCACGGCCTGGAGACGCTGCCGCACGGCGGGTTCATCGTGGTGGCGAACCATGTCAGCGAGGTCGATCCGCTCGCCGTCGCCCACGCCGTCTACCGCAGCGGCCACACCTTCCACTTCATGACCAAGGACTCGCTGTTCCGCATCCCGGTGCTGGGCAAGGTGTTCAGCGGCCTGAAGCAGATCCCGGTCTCCCGGGACAGCCGCACCGACGCTCGCCGCTCGCTGGAGGCGGCGAAGGACGTGCTCGCCGCAGACGGTGCGATCATGATCTACCCCGAAGGCACCCTCACCCGGGACCCCGAGGGCTGGCCGATGCGCGCGAAGACCGGCGCCGCGCGGCTCGCGCTGAGCACCGGGGCCCCGCTGATCCCGATCACCCACTGGGGCGTGCAGGAGCTCTTCGGCACCTACGCCAAGATGCCCAAGTTCTTCCCACGCAAGCGCTACCAGCTCACCGTGGGAGAGCCGATCGACCTCTCCGACCTGCGCGGCGGCCCGATGACCCGGGCCGTGCTCACCGAGGCCACCGAACGCATCGAGGCCGCGCTCACCGAAGGGGTGGCCGCGCTGCGCGGGGAGGAGCCCCCGGAGATGATCTGGGACCGCAGCCTGCGCCAGCGGGTCCCGCGCAGGCAGCCGCGCCGCGCCCCACGGGAAGCTCAGCACCCCGCAGCCGACCAGTCCGACGACGCGCAGGAGGGTCAGCCATGACCAAGATCGCCGTCCTGGGAGCCGGCAGCTGGGGCACCACCTTCGCCAAGGTGATGGCCGACGCCGCCGTGCTCGGAGGCCACGCACCCACGATCGCGCTCTGGGCCCGCCGCCCCGAGGTGGCCGCCGAGATCACCGAGTCCCATACCAACACCACCTATCTCGGCGAGACCCGCCTCCCGGAGATGATCACCGCCACCAGCGACCTGGCCGAGGCCGTCCGCGACGCGGAGATCGTCGTGCTCGCCGTGCCGGCCCAGTCGCTGCGCTCGCAGCTGCAGGTGGTCCGCGAGAACCTGCACGAGTCCGCCGTCCTGGTCTCGCTGATCAAGGGTCTCGAGCGTGGCACCGACCTGCGCATGTCCGAGGTCATCGGCGCCGAGCTGGCCGTCGCCCCCGAGCGCATCGCGGTGGTCTCCGGACCCAACCTGGCCATGGAGATCGCCCAGGAGCAGCCCACCGCCTCGGTGGTCGCCAGCACCAGTGAGGAGACCGCCGAACGCGTGGCGGCGCTGTGCAACAACGCGTACTTCCGGCCCTACACCAACACCGATGTCATCGGGGTCGAGATCGCCGGAATCGTGAAGAACGTCATCGCCCTGGCGGTGGGCATCTGCGACGGGCAGAAGCTCGGCGACAACTCCAAAGCCTCGGTGATCACCCGCGGGCTGGCCGAGACCACCCGCCTGGCCACCGAGCTGGGCGGACGCCTGGAGACCTTCTCCGGCCTCGCCGGCCTCGGTGACCTCGTCGCGACCTGCGCCTCCCCGCTCTCGCGCAACCGCAGCGCCGGTCGGCTCCTCGGCGAGGGGCTCACCGCCGACGAGGCCACCGCCCAGCTCTCGCAGACCGCCGAGGGCATGAAGTCCGGCTCCGCCGTGGTGGAGCTGGCCCGCCAGCACGACGTCGAGATGCCGATCTGCGAAGCCGTGGTGGCCGTCCTGGACGGCAAGCTGCCGGTGGACCGCCTGTCCTCGCTGCTGCTGGCACGAGACCTCAAAGCCGAAGGAAGATGACCCATGGCAGAGATTGACCCTGCATGCAAGCCCCGCGTCCTCGTCCTCTACGGCGGGCAGTCCTCCGAACATGCGGTGAGCTGCGTGACCGCGGCCGGCGTGCTCAACGCCATCGACACCGACGCCTTCGACGTCGTCGCCGTCGGCATCACCGCCACCGGCCAGTGGACCCGCCCGGTCACCGACCCGCGCAGCCACGGCTTCGGCGGCGAGGAGCTGCCCCGGGTGCTGCCCACCGAGTCCACGGTGCAGCTGCACTCGGGCGCCGCCGGCTCCTCCGAGCGCCGCGCCGAACTCCTCGAGGTCCACGCCGACGGCAGCTCCACCGCGATGGGCCACGTCGACGTGGTCTTCCCGCTGCTGCACGGACCCTTCGGCGAGGACGGCACCATCCAGGGACTGCTCGAGCTCGCCGGACTGACCTACGTCGGCGCCGGGGTGCTCAGCTCTGCGCTGGCCATGGACAAGCACTACATGAAGATCGCCTTCGCCGCCGCCGGGCTGCACGTCGGGCCCTGGGTGACCATCACCGACCGACAGTGGACCCAGGACCCCGCCGCGGCGCTGGAGCGGATCCGCGAGCTGACGCTGCCGGTGTTTGTGAAGCCCTCCCGAGCAGGCTCCTCCATGGGCATCACCCGGGTCGATGACCACGCCCAGCTCGAAGACGCCATCGCCGAGGCGCGCAGACACGACCCCAAGGTGATCGTGGAGCAGGGGATCGACGGTCGGGAGATCGAGTGCGGAGTGCTCGGATCCCAGAACGGCGCACCCGCCCGCGCCTCGCTGCTGGGCGAGATCGTGGTCCACGACGGCTCCCAGGCGCACCAGTTCTATGACTTCACCGCCAAATACACCGACGCCGCGGCCGCGGACCTCTCCTGCCCGGCCGAGCTGCCCGCGGAGGTCAGCGAGGAGATCCGCCGCCAGGCCGTCATCGCGTTCGAATCCCTCGGCGCCGAGGGCATCTCGCGGGCAGACTTCTTCTACACCACCGCCGGGGACGTGGTCATCAACGAGGTCAACACCATGCCCGGCTTCACCCCGATCAGCATGTACCCGCAGATGTGGAAGGCCACCGGGATCGGCTACACCGCGCTGATCACCGAGCTGATCAGCCTGGCGCTGCAGCGCCCCTCCGGCCTGCGCTGAACCTGCCCGGGCGGGCGGGCTGCACCAGTCCTGCCGCTGCGACCGGCTGAGGCCGGCGCCCGGCCCAGGGGCCGGGCTCCTCAGTCCTGCGGCTCCGTCGCCGCGCCCTCCTGGACCTCCTGCGCGTCCTCGGTCTCCTCGATCTCCTGATCCAGGGTGGTGCAGGCCCTGGTCTGCTCCACCTGCTGCACCGCGGGGGCCAGGCCGAGCATCGCGGTGGAGGAGCCGACCTCGTCGAGGTTCAGCAGCACCTCCACGGCTGGATCCCGACCATAGGTGACCAGCCGCCAGGTCTGCTCGTCCTCTTCCAGCGCGAGCCAGTCCACGCCGTCGGCCCCCACGCAGTGCTCAGCGCTCGGACCCGGAGGCACGACCCCGCAGCGCATGACCACCTGGCTGGGATCGCCCCATACCGCGGTGCCCTGGGATGTGGTGGGGCGCAGCTCATGGTCCCCGAGGACCTCAGGCACCATGAGCATCACGTCGGCGCAGTCAGGATTCGCAGCGTCCGGGGCGGCTTCGACCGTCGCCGTGGAGGCGCAGCCGCTGATCAGACCCAGTCCCAACAGTGTGGTTAGGACGGCACGAACGCGAACACGGGGGTAGCCGGGAGATATAGACACATGACATATTCTGTATCAAGTTCTCAACAGTTGCCCATTCCAGGAGCACGAGATGACAAATCAGGTCGACTACGCCAGGCCCAGGCCGAAGAGGCGCGCGCGTCGTGCCGTACTGATCATCGTGAGTGTGGTGGCCGTCGTCGTGGTCGGTGCCCTGGTGGCGTCGATGTGGTATCTGAACTCCTTGGGCAGCGCCTATGAGGACAATGCCCAGACCTTCGAGGAGAGCTTCCCGGAGGAGGAGGTCCGCCCGGTCCGGGCCGAGGAGGACGAGTCGATCAACATCCTGCTGCTTGGCTCCGATGACAACGGCGGATCGGGTGCGACCGAGGAGCTTGCGCGGGTGCCCCAGGGCGGGCGTTCCGACACCATGATGCTGGTCCATGTCCCCAGTGACCGGCAGAGCGTGCAGATCATGTCGATCCCGCGCGACCTCTGGGTGGAGGTGCCGGGACACGGCTCGCACAAGATCAATGCCGCACTGAGCCTGGGGGGCATACCGCTGACCGTCAGCACCATCGAGTCCCTCTTCGATGCGCGCATCGATCACGTGGCGGCGGTGGACATGCTCGGCTTCACCGGCCTGGTCGAGGCGCTCGGCGGGGTCACCGTGTACTCCGGCTACGACCAGGCGTTCACCACCGCAGAGGGCTTCACCTTCCATCCCGGGGAGCAGGAGATGAACTCCGAAGAGGCGCTGTCCTTCGTCCGGCACCGGATGAGCTTCCCCGACGGGGACCTCCAGCGGGTGCGCAACCAGCAGGCCTTCATCCGCGCAGTCCTCGACGAGACGCTGGATCCCGGCAACCTGAGCAGCCCCGGCCGGGTCCAGGAGATGGTGGAGACCTTCTCCCCGCACCTGATCGTCGATGACACCCTCGACGCCGGCACCGCGGCCGCGCTGCGCTGGAACGTGCGCGGCGCCGCCGGCAACGTCGACATGTTCACCGTCCCCACCGGCGGCAGCGGCTACTCCCAGGACGGCCAATGGATCTTCTACCAGGACGAACAGGCCATGGCGGACATCGCGGATGCCATCGCGGACAGTACGCTGGACGAATATGCCGCGTACAGATGAGCCGCTGACGCCACGTCGGATGAGGCCACACACAGACCACTCTCGAGGGGAGCACTAGGTGAGGGGCAAGGTCAAGGGCGCCGCCGCAGTGCACCGCTGGTTCATCCTGGCCGAAGCCGCCCTGGAACAGAACGTCGAGAACCTCAACCGGCTCAACGTGTTCCCGATCCCTGACTCCGACACCGGCGAGAACATGCTCGCCACGATCAAGGCCTGCCGCGCGAGCGTGGAGACCTCCTCCACCCAGGATCTGGGCGAGCTCTTCGCCGCCGCCGGATCCCGTGCGATGTCGGAGGCCTACGGGAACTCCGGCACCCTGCTCGCGGTGCTGATCTCCGGGCTGGCCGAACCGCTGCACGGGCAGGAGCGGCTCACCATCTCCGGGTTCGCCCGGGCGCTGGAGCGTGCAAAGGTCCGGTCCTGGTCCGCGCTGACCGACCCGGTCGCCGGGACCATGCTCTCGGTGCTCGACGCGGTCCACTCCGAGGTGCGCCATCGTGCCGCCGCGGCCCAGGAGCCCGAGAGCCGGGCCGCCCTGGAGGCGGCCATGCCCTACGTGGTCTCCCGCGCCTTCGTCGCCGTGCAGGCCACCCGGGAACAGCTGCCGGTGCTGCAGCGCGCGAACGTGGTGGACTCCGGGGGAGCCGGACTGCTGGTGGTGCTCATCGCGCTGCATTCGACCATCACCGGGATCGCCATGGACTTCGCCCCGCTGCACACTCTGCCCGGCTGGCAGCAGCGCCCCGCCGATGAGGACCTCGAGGGCCAGAATTCCGCGCCGGCGTCCACTGCGGAGGCATCCGCCGACGGGGCAGACGGTGCCGAGGTCATGTGCACCGTGCGGCTGGACCCGCTCGGAGCCGCCTCGCTGCGCCATGCCCTCGATGACCTCGGCGACTCGGTGATCGTGACACCGATCGACGTGAACGCCGACGACGACGGCACCTACCGCTGGCGGATCCACGTGCACACGTGTGAGGAGCCGCGCACCTCCGAGACCGTGCACGCCGCGGGACCGGTGGAGTCCTACGCCGCCACCGCGCTGCACATCACTCATCAAGACCAGCCGCCCCGAAGCCAGGAGTGACCCCCGCGTGGATGTGCTTCCTTCCACCGAGCTGAGCCGGCTCATCGGCGCGGAGTCGGCGAAGACGCTCAAGCAGGGGCTGGGCATCACCACCGCCGCGCAGCTGCTGCAGCACTATCCGCGCCGCTGGATCGAGTTCGGTCAGCTCTCCTCCTTCCGCGATCTCCCCGAGGCCGGGGAGCACGTCAGCCTGATCGCCGAGGTCACCGGGGTATCGGTGCGCAAGATGCAGAACCGGCGCGGCTCCCTCGCCGAGGTCTGGGTCGCCGATGACGAGGGCAACTCGCTGAAGATGGCGTTCTTCAACGGCTGGAGCGTGGGCCGTCAGCTGACCCAGGGCGTCCGCGCGATCTTCCACGGCAAGGTCGGCAGCTACCGCGACCGCCCCACCCTGAACAACCCCGACTTCACCGTGCTGGTCGACGCCGATCCGGAGACCATCACCGACCATGTCGACCCGGACAAGGACCCGCTGGGCGCGACCGCCCTGCCCCGGGCGCTGAGCCGGGGCAAGACCCCGGTGCCGCTGTATCCGGCGACCTCCGGGATCAGCAGCTTCCGGATCCTGGACTGCATCGAGATCCTGCTGGACCTCACCGACTTCTCCGCCTGGCCCGAGCCGCTGCCCTCCAGCGTCCGCACAGAAGAGGAGCTGCCCGACCTGGGCGAGGCCTACCGGCTGATCCACCGGCCCGAGACCATGGAAGACCCAGACCGCGGACTGCGAAGGATGCGCTATCACGAGGCGTTCCTGCTCCAGGGGCTGCTGCATCAGCGCCGCGCCCAGGAGCAGCACCGCCGGGCAGAGCCGCGACCCGCACAGGAGGACGGACTGCTGGCCCGGTTCGACGCCGCGCTGCCCTTCACCCTCACCGAGGGTCAGGTCCGCTGCGGCGGGCTCATCGCCGCCGAGCTCGACAGCGAACACCCGATGAACCGGCTGCTCCAGGGCGAGGTGGGCTCCGGCAAGACCCTCGTCGCGCTGCGCGCGATCCTGCAGGTGCTTCAGAGCGGCGGACAGGCCGCCCTGATCGCGCCCACCGAGGTGCTCGCCGCCCAGCATGAGCGCTCGCTGCGCCGGATGCTCGGTGACCTCGCCGGGGAGGTCGGGCTCACCCTGCTCACCGGATCGCTGAACACCGCCGATCGACGCCGCGCCCTGCTGGACATCGCCTCCGGCACCGCCGGACTGGTGGTGGGCACCCACGCGGTGCTCGGCGACCAGGTGCACTTCGTCGATCTGGGCCTGGCCGTGGTCGATGAGCAGCACCGCTTCGGGGTGGAGCAGCGGGATGCGCTGCGCACCCGCTACGAGCTCACCCCGCACATGCTGGTCATGTCCGCCACCCCGATCCCACGGTCGGTGGCGATGACGGTCTTCGGCGATCTGGAGCTGACCACCCTGGAGGGCCTGCCGATGGGCCGACAGCCGATCGTCACCCACGTGGTGCGCACCGTGCAGGGCCCGCGCCTCATCGGCCGGGTCTGGGAGCGGATCGCCGAGGAGGTCGCCGCCGGTCACCAGGTCTACGTGGTGTGCCCCAAGATCAGCGAGGCCGATGCGCGCGAGGACCCCGAGACCGGGGTGCAGACCGACCAGGACGCCTCGGTGGAGCTGATCTCCCAGCGCCTGGCCGATCACCCGCTGCTGGGCAGGACCCGGCGCGCCGAGGTCCACGGCCGGATGGACGCCGCCTCCAAGGAGGAGGTGATGACCGCCTTCGAGCGCGGGGAGGTCGACGTGCTGGTCTGCACCACCGTGATCGAGGTGGGCGTGGACGTGCACAACGCCACGGTGATGGCGGTGCTCGACGCCGACGCCTTCGGGGTCTCCACCCTGCACCAGCTGCGCGGACGGATCGGCCGCGGCGGCGCCCACGGGTTGGCGCTGCTGGTGACCCGGCTGCCCGACGGGCACCCGTCCTTGGAGCGGCTGGAACAGGTCGCCGAACACTCCGACGGGATGACCCTGGCGAGGCTGGATCTGGAGCGCCGGCGTGAAGGCGACGTGCTCGGCGCCGCGCAGGCCGGCCGGGCGTCGACGCTGAAGCTGCTGCGCACGATCAGAGATGAGAAGATCATCGTCCGCGCCTCCGAGCTGCTGAGCCAGCTCAGCGCCAAGGATCCCAGCTGGGAGGACTACCCTGGACTCCGCACCGCGGTAGGGGAGTACCGCGACCTCCACGAGGGTGCGGACGAATTCATCCAGCGCGGCTGACCTCCCGCGGATCAGGACATCAGGGCCCCAGGACAGGAGTGTGAGATGGCACGGATCATCGCCGGCACGCATAAGGGACGCCGCCTCGTCGCCGTCCCGAACGACGCCACCCGACCCACCAGCGACCGGGTCAAGGAGTCGCTGTTCTCCCGGCTCGAAGGCTATGACGCGCTCATCGACGCCGTCGTCGTCGACCTCTACGCCGGTTCCGGAGCGCTGGGCTTCGAGTCGCTCAGCCGTGGCGCCCGCAGCCTGGAGGCCGTGGACAAGGCCGAGTCCGCGGTGCGCACGCTGCGCCGCAACGCCGAGTTCTTCGGCCCGGACGCGGAGAAGTCGCTGCGCAAGCAGGTCTCGGTGCACAAGGCCGATGCGCTGAAATACCTCGGGTCCCGCACCGGCCCGCCCATCGAGCTGCTCTTCCTGGATCCGCCCTACAGCCTCGGCGATGCCGAGCTGCTCAAGGTGCTGCGCGCCGCACGGGAGCACCTGCACGAGGCGGCCACCGTGGTGATCGAGCGCGACGCCGGCAGCGGGGCGCCCTCACTGCCGGACGGCCTGGAGATCTTCAGCGAGAAGTCCTACGGAAGCACCCAGATCTTCATGGTCGAGCCCACACCAGCAGCTCTTCCGCACTGAGCACGTCCCCGGGATGCGGGCCCGCGGCCCAGAGCGCGTTGAGCTCGGTCTGCTCCAGCTCAGGCCCACGGCGCGCGGCGAAGGTCAGGTTCCCCTCCGCACGGGCCTGGAGCACATCGCTGGGCGCGCTCAGCAGCGCGGAGCTCGCCGCCTCAGCAGGAGTTGTCACGCCGCCTCCGGCTGCGGTCGCGGCCGCCGCGTCGAGCAGCGAGGCCACCTGCGCCCGGACGAAGTCCATCGGCGGCTCATCCCCGAGGTTCACCAGCAGCAGCCCGCCCGGGACCACACCCGCAGAGACCGCCCGGTGAAACTCCGGGCTGCGCAGGTGCTCCGGCGCGGCCGCACTGTTGAACAGGTCCACCACGACGACGTCGAAGCTCGCCTCCTCCAGGGCCCCGCCGGGGCCGAGGACCGCGGCGGCGTCGGCCACCAGATTGCGCGGGCTTCTGCGCATCGGCAGATGCTCCAACACGAACTCCACCAGCTCGGGCTCGATGTCCACCACGGTCTGTTCCACCGCGGGCCAGTGGTGCTCGATCCACCGCGGCAGGGTCAGCGCCCCGGCGCCCAGGTGCAGCACCCGGGGGGAGCCGGAGGTCGACCGCTCGGAGGATGGGGTCTCAGGGCTCGCCGAGCTGCCAGCGGCAGCAGGACCCAGGCGCTCGCGGGCGCAGGTCTGCAGCACCGCGCCCATCCGGAACAGGTAGTCGTGGAGCAGATAATCGGGATCGCCGACCTCCACATGGGACTGCTCGGCCCCGCCGATGCTCAGCACCACCCCGTCCTCGGTGAGGTCGTCCTTCGTGAGCTCGGCCAGCTGCCCGGAGAAGGAGAGCCGCTGGCTGCGGGGGAGCCCCAGGGTGTCCCGGTGCGGCATCACAGGCTTCCAGGTCCGGCGACAGACACGGTCGCGCGGGCAGCCGGGCCGGCGTCGGCCACCGAGCTCGCGCCGAAGGCAGCCTCCACCGGCGGGCAGGCAGCCAGCGCGGCCGGCAGGTGCTCACGCATCCGGCGCAGCCCCTCTTCGATGGTCGCGTGATCCTTGCAGAAGGCGAAGCGGACCAGGTGCTCCAGCTCATCGGTCGGTGCTGCCAGGTGCTGGATGGTCAGCGCCGAGACCGGGATCGCCGCGACACCGACCTCCTCGGCGAGGATCCGGCAGAAGTCGGCGGCCGAGAGGGAGGTGATGCCGGAGACGTTGCCGAGCACGAAGTAGCCCGCCTCGGCGCGGTTCGGCGCCAGGCCCAGCTCGCGCAGGCCGTCACGCAGCAGGTCCCGGCCGGCCTCCAGCTCGGCCGTGTTCTTCGCGAAGAATCCTCGGTCGTCCTCGAGTCCGTGGGCGATCGCCCACTGAAAGGCCGGACCGGAGGAGAAGCTCAGGAACTGCTTGACCCCGCGGATCTGGCTGACCAGTTCAGTCCCACCGGTGATCCAGCCGACCTTCCACCCGGTGACCGAGAAGGACTTCCCGGCGGAGCCCACCGCGACGGCCACCTCCTCGGCGCCGGGGATGGTGAGGATGCTGCGGTGCGGAAGCCGCGCATCGGAGAGCACCAGGTGTTCGTAGACCTCGTCGCACATGATCTTGAGATCATGCTTGACCGCCAGCTCCACGATCCGGGTCAGCTCCTCGGTGCTGAAGACCGTGCCGGTGGGGTTGTGCGGGGTGTTGAGCAGGATCATCGAGGTGCGCTCGGTGATGGCGGCCTCGAAGGCGTCCAGATCGGGGCGGAACTCCGGGCCGCGCAGCGGAATGCCCACCAGGCGGGCCCCGGCTAGGGCGACGCAGGCCCCGTAGGAGTCATAGTGCGGCTCGAAGGTGAGCACCTCGCTGCCGGGACGGGCGAACGCCAGGATCGTCGCCGAGATCCCTTCGGTGGCTCCGGTGGTGACCATGACCTGCGTGGCAGGATCCAACGTGACGCCCTGGCGCCGCGCCTGGGCGTCACCGATCGCCTCGCGCAGCTCGATCAATCCCATCCCCGGCGCGTACTGATTGCGCGGACCGGTCTCGGGCTCGGTGATCGCTCGCGCGGCCAGCTCCAGCAGCCAGTCCGGGCCCTCGGTGTCGGGGAATCCCTGACCCAGATTGATCGCGCCGTGGGCGATCGCCGCCGCCGTCGTGCGCTCGTAGATGGTGGGCATGACCTGGGGTGAGCTCTGCGCAGAGTCGATGCCCAAGGTGTTGGCTCCGGCCGCGGTCCGGGCCCAGGGCTGGTCGAGGGTGAGCGGATCGGGGCTGGGGGTGGGATGAGAGGACATGTACTCCATCGTAGACAGCCAGCCGATCGGGAATGTGTCCTGCGCGCCTTGAGGCAGGAGGTTGCTCACCTGAAGTAGTGTCAGATCATGCAGCTAGCAGTGTGCCCCGGATCATTCGACCCCCTGCACAACGGCCATGTGGAGATCATCGCCCGTGCCTCGAACCTCTTCGACGAGGTGATCGTCGCCGTGTCGCCCAATATCCACAAGAACCCGATGTTCTCCGTCGAAGAGCGCATAGCGATGGCGCAGGAGACCTTCTCCTATGTGCGCGGGGTGAGCGTCAAGCCGCTGGGCACCGGGCTGCTGACCGATTTCTGCAAAGAGGTAGGCGCCAACGCTCTGGTCAAGGGCCTGCGCGACCCCAGGGATCTCGGCTACGAGTCCCCGATGGCCACGATGAACCGCCATCTCTCCGGGCTGGAGACCGTGTTCCTCGCCGCGGACGGCCGCTACACGCATCTGTCCTCCACGCTGGTCAAGGAGATCCACACGCTCGGCGGAGACGTCGCTGAGTTCATTCCGCGTGCCGTGCAGCGCCGACTCCAGGATCGCCGCCGCTGAGAGAGTCGGATGAATAAACTTCATAGAACCCTCTGGTCAAGCATTCAGGAAACGATAAGGTGTTTACATGAGTTCAACAACGTCTACTCGAAAAGCCGTGATCCCCGCTGCGGGACTGGGAACCCGATTCATTCCGGCCACCAAGGCCATGCCTAAAGAGATGCTTCCCGTGGTGGATCAGCCGGCGATCCAGTACGTCGTCGCCGAAGCCGCGAAGGCCGGCCTCGATGACATCCTGATGATCACCGGCCGCAACAAGCGCTCCCTGGAGAACCACTTCGACCGGGTCCCCGACCTGGAGGCCACCCTGGAAGCCAAGGGTGACACCAAGAAGCTGGAGGCTGTCCGTCAGGCCACCGAGCTCGGCGATCTGCACTACATCCGCCAGGGCGAGGCCAAGGGCCTGGGCCACGCGGTGCTCTGCGCCAAGCGCCACGTCGGCGACGAGCCCTTCGCCGTGCTGCTCGGCGATGACCTGATCGATGAGCGCGACGAGCTGCTCTCGACCATGCTGGAGACCCAGGAGAAGCTCGGCGGATCCGTCATCGCCGTGATGGAGGTTCCTGAGGACAAGATCAGCGCCTACGGCGTCATCGACGCCAACGGCCACGACAAGCTCCACGGCGAGAACGGACAGCCCGCCGACGTCGTGCCCGTCCACGCTCTGGTGGAGAAGCCTCCCGTGGACGAGGCGCCTTCGAACCTCGCCATCATCGGCCGCTACGTGCTGCACCCGGCGATCTTCGCCGAGCTCGAGCAGACCAAGCCCGGTCGTGGCAACGAGATCCAGCTGACCGACGCGCTGCAGGCCATGGCGTCCAAGCCCGCCGAAGAAGGCGGCGGAGTCCACGCCGTGATCTTCCGCGGACGCCGCTATGACACCGGGGACAAGCTCAGCTACATCAAGGCCGTGGTGACCCTGGCAGTGGACCGCGAAGACCTCGGACCGGACCTGCGCGAGTGGCTGAAAGAGTTCGTCGGCCAGATCTGATCGGGGGTTCGCCCCGCAGCCACCCTGACTGGTAGAGTGGCACGTCGGTCTAGATCATTGAGGAGTGGTTCAGCAATGACTGCTCTACGCGTAGATGTGCAGGAGCTCCGGGGCAAGCCCGGAACTCAGCACGAGATTCACAGAACTGTCCCGGCCCCGGAGGGCTTCGCAACGGTCCTCATCGGGATCCCGCAGGGCAGCGAGCTGCAGGTGGATCTGCGTCTGGAATCGGTGCATGAAGGTGTGCTGATGACAGGCACCGCCGTCGGCGAGGTCACCGGACAGTGCGGACGGTGTCTCGATGAGTTGAAGTTCCCGCTCACCGTTGACATCATGCAGTTGTTCAGCTGGCCCCAGAAGGCGCGGACCGATCCGGCAGAGCAAGAGGATGAGGACACCCGCCCGATGGGCAATGACCTCACCATCAACCTGGAACCGGTGCTGCGTGACCTGATGGTCTCGGCGCTGCCGTTCCAGCCGGTCTGCCGCGAGGACTGCCCGGGACTGTGCTCCGTCTGCGGATTCCGCATGGAGGACGACCTCGAGCATTACCACGAGCAGCTCGACCCCCGCTGGGCCGCATTGAAAGACGTGGCCGCGGGACTGCCGGAGTCGGACCCCGAGTCCAGCTCCAGCACCTAGAACTTGAACACCTAGAACTTCATTGACCAAGACCCTGTCCATCATCTAGAGAGAAAAGAGACACCGTGGCTGTTCCAAAGCGGAAGATGTCCCGATCCAACACCCGTCACCGCCGCTCGCAGTGGAAGGCTTCTGTGCCGAAGCTGGTGAAGACCGTGGAGAACGGTCGCGTCGTCTACAGCCAGCCTCACCAGGCCAAGCTGGTCACCGACTCCGCCGGCTCACCACTGTTCTATGAGTACAAGGGTCGCAAGGTCGCTGACGCCTGAGTCGTCGAAACATGACGACATCACACGTGAGTGATCACGAAGAGCTTGTGAAGAGTCTCGGGGTGCATATTGCCCCCGGGACTCTTCGTCTTGCCCTGACACATCGCTCCTACGCCTACGAGAACTCCAACCTGCCCACCAATGAGCGGCTGGAGTTCCTCGGGGACTCGATCCTCGGCCTGGCGGTGACCGATTACCTGTTCCGGACCTTCCCGGACCTGGCCGAGGGCGACCTCGCCAAGCTCCGTGCCGCGCTGGTGAGCACCCGTGCCCTGGCGCGGGTCGCCCGCAGCCTCGGCGTCGGCCCCCACATCAGCCTCGGCGCCGGCGAACGGCTAACCGGCGGGCAGGACAAGGACTCGATCCTCGCCGACACCATGGAGGCGCTCATCGGCGCCGCCTACCTCTCCACCGACACCGAGACGGCCCGCCGTCTGGTGCTGCGCCTCGTGGTCCCGCTGCTCAGCGACAAGGACGCGATGACCGCCGGCAAGGATTGGAAGACCACCATCCAGGAGATTGCGGCCGCCAAAGACATGGGCGAGATCCGGTACCTGATCACCGACTTCGGTCCGGACCACCACAAGTCCTTCAATGCCACCCTGGTCATCGGCGGAACCCCGTACGGCGCCGGCTCCGGGCCCTCCAAGAAGGAGGCCGAGCGCGAAGCCGCCCGGGTCACCGTGGAGACCCTCACCGCCGGCCGCGGTGAACAGGGCGACATCCTCACCCTGGTCCTCGACCGCTTCGGGGACGACGCACCCGCCTGATGCCCGAGCTGCCCGAGGTCGAAGTGGTCCGCCGCGGCATCGGCCGCTGGGCCACCGGACGCACCGTGGAGAAGGTCACCATCCACGATCCGCGCAGCCTGCGCCGGCACGCTCTGGGCACCACGCTCGCCGAACCGGCCCGACTGGACTCCTTCGCCGCCGCACTGACCCAGCAGACGCTGCTGGCGCCCCAGCGGCGCGGAAAATTCCTCTGGATCCCGCTGCAGGGACCCGCGGCACCTGCCGAATCCGCCTCCGGGAGTGAACCGGTCCAGCAGTCGCTGCTGATCCACCTGGGCATGAGCGGACAGGTGCTCATCGATGATCCCTCCGCTCCGGCGCAGAAGCATCTGAAGATCACGCTTCAGCTCGGTGGGGAATGTACTGATCTGTCAGGTTCCGGCGACGAAGGTTCCGGCGACGAAGGTTCCAGAGGGGGAGACCCGAGCTCAGAAGCCCGCGGCGAAGACGCGCGCCCGAAGCAGCTGCGCTTCATCGACCAGCGGATCTTCGGCGGCATGCAGATCTCCGAGCTGGTCGCCTCCACCCACCCCAGCGGCAGCGTGCCGGCCGCAGCGGTGCACATCGCCCCGGACCCGCTGGAGCCCGGATTCGACGAGGAGACCTTCTTCCGCACCCTGCGCCGACGCAAGACCGGGCTGAAACGGGCGCTGCTGGATCAGGGCATGGTCTCCGGGATCGGCAACATCTACGCCGATGAGGCGCTCTGGCTCGCCCGGCTGCACTACCTGCGCCCCACCGAGACCATCACCCGTGCCGAGGCCGCCCGGCTCCTCGACGGGGTCAAGACCGTGATGCTCGCCGCGCTCGAGGCCGGCGGCACCAGCTTCGACGCGCTCTACGTCAACGTCAACGGCGCCTCCGGCTACTTCGACCGCTCGCTGCAGAGCTACGGGCGCACCGGGCAGCCCTGCCGCCGCTGCGCAGACACGCCGCGCGCCGCCACCATCCGCCGGGATCCCTTCATGGGTCGCTCCTCCTTCTGGTGCCCGACCTGCCAGCCCCGCCCCCGCCGGGCCCGCGCCTGACCGGAGTCCCTGAACAGTCCGCCTGAACAGCGCCGATGCGTAACTGCCCAGATCGGTGGGCTAGCATGAATCGGATCGACGAACGTGTAGAGGAGGGTCTGTGGCCGAAAAGAATTCGCCCGAGCCACAGCCTCACCGACCCCGCAGAGCCGCCAAGCGCCCCGCGGACCCGGTGGCAGCCTCGACGTCGAACCGCGCCACAGACTCTTCCGAGGACACCCCCAAAGACCACTCACGACGACGCCGCCTGATCCGCAACGGTCTCATCGCCGTGGCGGTGCTGCTCATCGTCGCGGTGGGCGCCGGGCTGATCTACGTCAACCAGCTGCGCACCACCTTTGACGAACAGCGAAACGTCCTGGACCTGGGGCTTGGAAGCGATGACACCGCCGGGCGCACCGAGGACGGCACGGTGAACATGCTGCTGCTCGGCTCCGACAGCCGCGGCGAAGACGATCTGGAGTACCGGGGCGAGATCGGCGACGAGGCCGCCGAACGCTCAGACACCATGATGTTCGTCCACATCCCCGCGGACCGGTCCGGGGTCTACGTGATGTCCATCGTGCGTGACCTCTGGGTCGATGTCCCCGGTGAGGGCCAGGGCCGGGTGAACTCCGCGTTGGGCGTGGGCGGCTACCCGCTGGTGATCGACACGGTCGAGGAGCTGCTGAACACCCACATCGACCACGTGGCCATCATCGACTTCGAAGGGTTCTCCGACCTCACCCGCGCGCTGGGCGGGGTCTACGTGGAGAACCCGCGGCCCTTCTCCGCCGGGCAGCACAACCCGGCGTTCTACCCCGAAGGCACCATCCGGCTGGAAGGGGACAACGCGCTCCGATTCGTCCGCGAGCGCAAGGCCTTCCCAGACGGAGACTTCACCCGGGTGCAGAACCAGCAGCTGGTGATCAACGGCATCGTCGATCAGCTGCTCTCCGCCGACACCCTCACCAACCCGCAGCGGGTGATGGACGTGGTCAACGGCATCGTCCCCTACCTGAGCGTGGATGACGGACTCGACGCCAACACCATCGCCGGCTACGCCCTGGAGATGCGCGACATCCGTTCCGGGGACATCGAGATGTTCACCATCCCCACCGGGGAGATGGCCACCACCGCCAGCGGCGCCCAGGTGATCCTCAAGGACGAAGAGATGCTGGAGCTGCTGCAGCGGTCTCTGAAGAACGACAACATGGAGGGCTTCATCGAATACATCGAGCTGCGCGAATCCCAGGATGAGCAGCAGTGACCCCTAGGGTCCAGCTTCTGACGCATAGCTATTGGCCCGAGCGCACGGCCCCCCAGCGCCGCTGGGAGCGCCTCGTGGGCTCGCTGCGCCAGGACGGCTGGGCGGTCGACGTCGTCACGCCTGCCGTGAACTCCCACCACACCCCGGAAGAGGTCCGCGCGCTGGGGCGCTTCCGGCTGCGCCCCAGCCCGGGGCCCACCGGCGAGCGGCTGCACCGCACCCCGTACATCCTGCTGCAGAACTCCCGCGCAGGACGCTTCGCCTCCGATCTGGCCTCTGCGGTGCTGATGGTGCCTCGCGCGCTCGGCGCTCCCAAGCCCGATCTGGTCATCGCGACCGTGCCCGCGCTGCCCACCATCTGCGCGGGATGGCTGGTCAGCCGCTGCCGCCGGGTCCCGCTGGTGGTCGACATGCGCGACGCCTGGCCTGAACTCGCCCGTGAGGCCGGGGTCAAGGCAGGCGTGCTGGGCAAAGTCATGGAATCCGCGGTGGTCAGCGTCCAGCGCCGCGCGGAACTCGTCGTCACCGTCACCGAGGGCTTCGGTCAGCGGCTGCGCGAGCGCGGTGTCGCCCGAGTGGAGACGATCAGCAACGGCGTGGCCCTGGAGCAGGTGCCGCAGCTGGAACACCGCTCCCGCGAGGCCGGGGAGCTGCGCATCGCCTATCTGGGCAACCATGGGGAGAGCCAGGCGCTGGAGCGGCTCATCACGGCCGTGGCCATGATCCCGCGCACCGAGGGGCTCGACGTCACGCTCCGGCTGGTCGGCTCCGGCACCCAGAAGGAGCAGCTGCGCCAGATCGCCGCCGCCGCCGGGGCCCTGGAGAGCGGGGCGGTGGAGTTCTGCGACCCGGTGCACGGCGAGGAGATCTGGGAGCACTACCGCTGGGCCGACACCGCGCTGGTGAGCCTGCGCACCGACTGGGCCTCCTTCGCCTGGACCGTGCCCTCGAAGACCTTCGAGCTGCTGGGCCTGGGCAAACACATCACCGCCGCGGTCACCGGGGAGGCCGCCTGGGTGCTCGGCCACGCGCCCAACGTCAGCTTCCTCGACGGAGACTCCGCAGAGATCGCGGCCACGCTCACCGAGCTCGCCGCCGACCCGGACTCCACCCCGGTGGATTCGCGCGGACGCGACTGGGTCGCCGAATACGCCGACCTGCCGGGCCTGGGAAGCCGCTACGCCGCCCTGCTGCGCCAGCTGCTGCAGGAGCACTCCCGGTGATCACCGCCGCCAACGCCTATATCTGTGTCTGCACCTACCGTCGACCCGGCCCGCTGGCTGAGCTGCTGGCCTCGCTGCGCGCCCAGGATCTGGGAGCTTCCGGGCGCCCGGGCGACTCAGGGCAGTCAACTGGCGCAGCGCAGCTGCCGCAGCTGATCGTGGTGGACAACAGCCCCGAGGGCGACGCCGAGGCCCAGGTCCGCAGCCGGTATCCGTCCGCGCACTACATCCATGAGCCACGCCCGGGGATCGCCGCCGCGCGCAACGCCGCAGTGCAGGCCGTGCCCGCGGATGCGGAAGCAGTGCTCTTCCTCGACGACGACGAACGCGCGGCGCCGGACTGGCTGCGCACGATGATCGACTGCGCGAACGAGTCCGGGGCCGACACCGTCTCGGGTCCGGTGATCACCCATTTCGGGGAGGACCCGCCGGCCTGGCTGCAGTCCAGCGGCTTCATCCGGCGCATCGATTTTCCCACCGGACCCTGGGGCCTCCGGGCGGCGACCAACAACGTGTTGGTCCGCGCGCACTGGTTCACCCGGCTGGGCTTTCGCTTCGACGAGGCGTTCAGCTTCATCGGCGGCGAGGACTCCGACCTCTTCGGCCGGATGCAGGCCGCCGGGGCGCGGTCTTGGTGGTGCGCCGAGGCGCAGGTGGAAGAGGACCTGCCCGCCGAACGGCTCAGCCCCGCCTGGATGCGTCAGCGCGGGATCCGTGCCGGTCACGTGCGCGCCACCAAACTCATCCGCCGCGCTCAGCTCGAGCACCCCACTCCGGCGCTTCGGCTGCGGATCGCCGCCGAAGGAGTCGTTCGGCTCGGCTATGGGGCCACTCGCACCGCGGCGCGTCGGCTCAAGCGTGCACCGGTGCGGTATGTGGACAGCGTCTATCACCGTGAAGGGTGGGGCATGCTCCAGGCCGCCGCCGGCCGTCGCTACGAGGAATACGGCCGCTGACTCAGCCGGCGTCGTTGGCCTTGCTGCGGTCCTGCACTGCCAGCGCGTAGGCCGCTTCCGCGGCGGTGATGCCCCACTGGTCGGCTTCGCGTCGGCGGATGCGGTCGATCTCGGCGGAGACCTCGCGCAGCGCGGTGACCTGGTCATCGGACTTGGGCTTGAGCGTGCGCCGGTAGACGGCCCCGGCGCCACGTCCCAGGCGGGTGCGCTTGAACTGACCCAGTCGCTGGCCCGCAGCATTGCGGGCCCGGCGCTTGACCCGGCCCGCGAGCGGGCGCAGCTTCTTGGCCGACGGAAGCCGACGCTGACCGAAGAAGCGCAGCGCCTCCGGGGTCTGCCAGGGGTGATTCTTCGGGTCCTCCACGTAGAACGCGGCGATCTCGGCGAGCACCGCTGCCGCCTCCGCCCTGTCTGCGGCGGGGACCCGGGAGAACTTCCACAGGTACCAGGTGACGAAGAAGTGCTCGAAGCGGGTGTCCAGGTAGTCCTGGAGCAGCCCGACCTCGCGCAGCCAGGAGGCCCGGGCAGCTTCCAGGATCAGGTACTTGCGGAAGTACCCGGGGCTGACCAAGTTCACGATGGAGGTGTCCACAGCCCCGTAGTAGGTGTAGACCGGGCGGTCCACCGGCACATAGGCGCGGGCATGGAAGAGGATCTGCTGGAAGAAGAAGGTGTCCTGCCCGGTGGCACCCACCGGCTGGGTCAGTCCCAGCCCTTGCAGCCATTCGGTGCGTGCCACGAGTCCCTCGATCGAGGCCGGGCGGAACCGGATCTCACGCAGCGACTCGCGGGTCGGCCAGCACAGGCCATCACGCTGCTCGATGCCGGTGTACCAGTCGTGGACCCGCAGGATCTGGTGCCGGTTGGTCCAGGTGACCTGCGTGCCCAGGGCGAAGTCGGCGTCGGGCTTCTCCATCAGACGCTGCTGAAGCAGGTGATAGCCGGCCTCCAGCTCCTCGTCATCAGGATCCAGATAGGTGACGTATTCGGTCGCCGCGAGCTCCAGGCCGGTGTTGCGTGGACGTGAGGCCGAGCCGGAGCCCCCGGTGCCGTGCCGGAAGGCGGACACGTTCGGGTGGGCCCGGGCCAGCTCTTCGACGGTGGCCACGGTGACCGGGTCGGAGGAGCCGTCGTCGACCAGCAGCACCTGGGTGCGCGGGAAATGCGGGGAGCGGCGCAGCGAGGCGAACGCCTTGTGCCGCAGATGGTCCCCGTTGTTGTAGATCGGCACGATCACCGAGAGCTCCAGCTGCTCGGCCTCCGCGGTGCGACGAACCTCCGCCTTGACGGCGGCCAGGTCATCCCCGGGGTGGGGGAGCGCTGCAGGGAGCAGCCCTGAAGCCGCGATGGACGACGCCGCGGCGTGCCCCAGATGATCGATGGCGTAGACCCGGGCGTCCTGCCCGGAGGCCGCCAGCACCGCGGGGGTGACCAGCGCCGCCGCCTCGGGCCGCCACCAGGCCGTCAGGTCCAGATCGGCGAAGCCGCGCTGGTGCTGGTGAGCGTGCGCGTCGGTCTCTGCGGCGGTGCCGGTGAGCTTGGTGCTGATCGTCGCCGACTGGTAGCGGAAGGCCGCCACATGATCGGCGGCGTAGTGCGGCCCATACCGGCGCTGGTCGCTCAGCGGCAGCAGCACGTCGATGGGCGTCGCCAGCGGGTCTGCGGCGCGGGCGCCGAGCTGCTCCCAGCTGAGCAGCTCCACCGGGCTGAATCCAGGGGCTGACGAGCTGAGTCCGGCCAGGCTCTGCGCCGCCATGTCCTGGGCGAGCTCGGCGGTGACGTTCTCGGCCACGGCGACCACCAGCTCCTGCTGACGCTCCATCGCCTTGCCGGCGGTCCGGGCCACCCGGGTGAGCAGGTCGGAGACGTGATGGCGCAGGTAGACCTCCCGGACGCCGTCGCCCTGGGCCCGGCGCAGCTCCTCGAGGTCGAGCCCGCGCAGGCTCTCCTCCACGTCGGCCGCGGAGTTCGCGATGCGGACCTGCGGGTGGTAAGAATTCAGGCCCTGGTTGTAGCTGGAGAGCACCAGAGTGCCGGCGGCCTGCAGCTCCAGCGCCCGGTTGGCGAACATGGTCTGCGAGTCGATGACCGAGTTCAGGTTCACCGCGACGTCCACCACGCGCTGGAGGTCCATGAGCTCGTGGTGGTCCATGGCCGGCACCCGGTAGGGCCAGTACTTGACCGGGATCAGCTGGTTGGGGCTGAGCAGCGGGTGTGCGGAGTCCAGCTGGGCGGAGATCTCCTCCCACCAGCGGTCCACGATCGCCAGCGGCCTGCCCGCGTCGAGCACCCCGTCGAAGATCCATTCGGCATAGCGGGCCCGCTTCGGGTACTTGCCTGCCATCCAGGAGCCGGCGAAGAAGATCAGCTCGCGGGCCTGCGCGGGTGCGCTGCGGGACCCGATGGGGGAGTGCAGCAGCGGGTTGACCCCGAAGGGCAGCACCTCGATGCTGTGGGCGGCGGGGCAGTCGCGCCGGTAGTCCTCGAGGACCTCGGCGGCGGTGGTGAAGATGTGGTCGCAGGCCCGGGCCACGTCGAGGAACTGTCGGTAGTCCGGAGGGTCCTCCTTGCCGTAGTAGACCGGCGGAGCCCCTGCCTCACGGTAGGCCGGGATGATGGTGCTGATCAGGAGCCGACGGCGCTCCGGAGCCTCCGCAGCCGTGTTGTCCCAGGCGAGCCCGTCGTGGCCGCGCCAGGTGGCGGCCACCAGCAGCAGGTCCACGTCATCGAGGTGGTCCTGCCAGTTGTCTGGGGTGATCGGGATCAGCGTGGCCGCCCCGGAGTAGGTGTCGAAGAGGAACCGGTCGCAGATGATCCCGATCCGCAGGTCCAGCGGGGGCCGGGAGGTGCCAGGCTCGGTGGCCGGAAGCTGCGCGGCCGCGGCGCGGGCGGCGGCCAGCGCGTCCTGGGTGGACTGGGCCGCCAATGGTGCCGCCAATGGTGCTGCCAGAGGTGCCGCGAGTGGGGCGGTCAGCGCGGCGTCATCGGGTGCGGCGGTTGCCTGTGCGGCCCGGCTGCGCAGATCCGCCGCGCGCTCGCGGTGGGCCCGCTCCAACGGCGCCCATAGCTGCTCATGATGCGCTGAGCTGGAGAGTTCCTGCGCGGCCTGTTCGTGGACTGCGGCTGCCGATGCCGCCGCCGTCGTGATCTCAGAGACTGCTGTGCCAGAGGCCGGGGTGCTGGCGGGAGTGCTCGCGGGCTGGGCGGAGGAGTTGTCTGGGAGATTCACTCCTCGACACTATCCCGAGGCGTGTTGGGTTTGGAGGAGGCAGTCCGGCTTGCTAGAGTGAAGACTCGTTGCGGCGGTGAATCAGCCTGAAAAGGGCCAGATTCCGGGCGTACACGGGGATGTAGCTTAGTGGTAAAGCTTTGGTCTTCCAAACCAACGATGCGGGTTCGATTCCCGTCATCCCCTCCAGTCACTTCCAAGCCTCTCCCGGTGATCGGGTCCCCTCGGTCACAGCAGGAGAGGCTTTTTGTGCATCTGCCGCAAAGTCGGCTCGAAAGTGAGAGGAACCCATGGCGCCTCCCCGGGTGTATTTCGTGGTCCAGCCCACCGTGGCGCACTACCGCGAGCCTCTGCTGCGCCGGCTGCTGGAGTCCACGCGGTACGACTTCGACCTGGTGGGACGGTTCAAGAACTCCGAAGCCTCCTCCGCCGACTCGATCCATTCCGCCGCTGACGAGGTCCTGGTGAAGGTCAGGCCGCTCAAGTTTTCCGCGTTGGGCAAGTTCTGGTGGGAACACGGCCAGGTCCGGGAGATCTGGCGGGGTCACCACGACGCCTACGTGATCGCCGGTCGCATCCCCACCGTCTCCGCCTGGGCCGCCTCAGCGGTCGCCGCGCTGCGCGGACGCACCCTGATCATGTGGGGCCACGGCTGGAAGCGACCCGAGGACGGGCTCAAGCGCCGGGTCCGGCTCGCCTTCTACCGACTGACCGACGGGCTGCTCGTCTACGGGGACCGAGCGAAGGAGCTTGGCAGCTCCTACGGGGTCCCGGCCGAGAAGATCCAGGTCATCTACAACAGCATCTACCCGCAGGCTCTGACCGGCATGGCCAGGGAGGCCGCTGACGCTCACGTGGGTCAAGCCACTGACGACGACGCCGGCTCAGCCGCCACGATCATCTACAGCTCCCGGCTCACCAGCCGGCACCGGCTGGACCTGCTCGCCGAAGCACTCGGCGGCATGCCGGCGGCTGAGCGGCCGAAGGTGCTCATCGTGGGGGAGGGTGCCGAGCGGCCCCGGCTCGAGCAGGTGTTCACCGAGCACGGCGTGGATGCAGCGTTTCTCGGCGCCGTCTACGACTATGACCAGCTGCGCGGGCTCTACGCCCAGGCCGACCTCGCAGTCTCCGTCGGCGGGGCCGGGCTGAACGTCACCCAGGCGATGAGCTTCGGCGTGCCGGTGCTGGCCGAGGACGGCAACCCCGATTCAAGCCCCGAGATCGAGGCCGTGGTGGAGGGAATCACCGGCCGGTACTACCAGGCCGGCGACGCCGGCTCGCTGCGCAAGGTCCTCGCCGAGCTCCTGGCCGACCCAGCGCAGCTGACCCAGCTGGGGGAGGCGAGCCTCGCCGTTGTGCGGGATCGCTATACGGCGGAGAAGCACGCGGAGTCGATCGAGAATGCCCTGGACGTGCTGCTCGCCCGCGCGAAGAGGACGTGAGTCTGCGGCGAGACCTCCCTCGGCAGGCCGCGCCGCTCGCGGGGGAGCCCACGCGGGGAACCCTGTAGGCCTGAGCGGGGGAGGCCTCCGTGCTCAGGAGGCGAGGTGGTCCTTGAGCTTCTTCACCAGGACCTCGGGCTGTTCCTCCGGGATGAAGTGTCCGCAGTCGGTGATCGGTTCGCCGTGCGCGTGCGGGGCGAAGGGTCTCCAGGCTTGGACCACGTCGCGCCCGGCGACCAATCCATGATCTCCCCAGAGCACCTGGATCGGCAGATCCACTGTGTCACCGGCGTCGAGGTTTTCGGCGTCGTGGACCAGGTCGATGTCGGTGGCGCGATAGTCGTCGAATCCGGCGCGCAACGCTCCTGGTCGGGAGAACGCCTCCACGTAGTCAGGGATCACCGCGTCGAGTGTGTGGCGCTGCAGGGTCCATCGTTCGAAGAAGAACCTGAGGTATTCCTCGATGTGGGGCCCGACCAGCAGCTCTGGCAGATCGTCCTTCATATGGAACAGCCAGTGCCAGTAGCCCTGAGCCATCTCCATGGTGCCGTTTCGGAACATGTGAAGCGTCGGGGCGATGTCCAGCAGCGTCAGGTGTGTGATCAGCTCCCGGTGGTCCAGGGCCAGACGGTGGGCGACCCGAGCGCCCCGATCGTGCCCTACAACCCGTACAGAGTCGTATCCGAGGTGCGCGATGAGCTCTCGGATGTCTTCAGCCATCGTCTTCTTGTCATATCCGCCGCGCGGCTTGTCGGTGTGCCCATAGCCGCGAAGATCAGGAGCGACGACGCGGTAGTCCTCGGCCAGCGCCGGGATGACCGCGTCCCAGCACTGGGAGGTCTGGGGCCACCCATGAAGCAGGACCAGCGGGGGCTTCTCACCACCAGTGTCGGTGTAGCTCATGCTGATGTGCTCAAGTCGAGTGATCTGCTTCATAGGAGGCATCTAACCAGATAAGGGAGTTGGTAGATATGGGATGTGCGCGTGGATGGCTGGTTTCTCCTCGGAGCTTGACGTGTCCTGACCCGCTGAACTGTGCCCCGGAGCGATCAATGCTCGAGGTGAGCCTCTCGATGTCCCAACCAGGGGTGGCCCCACTTCAAACTCGGAAGTTCGAAGTGGGGCCACCGCTGTAGGCGCATCGCTGTGACGCGATGCATGAGCCCTCAGGCTCGATTCGACCGGTCAGAGTCCGGTCGACTCGGGATCAGGACTCGACGGTGCGCTGGCGCATGAAGTAGGCACCGGCACCGATGGCTCCGAGGGCGAGTGCGCCGCCGCCGGCGGCCATGGCGATATCTGCACCCTGTGAGCCGCCGGAGACGCCGGTGTCGGCGCCGCCTTCAGGCATTCCATCCATCTGTGAGGCGGTCAGGGTGCCACAGGCAGCGGGAAGAGTCGCAGCGTTGGGCAGGGACTCATCGAGCTCGCTCTGCTTGTTCGCGGCTTCCTCGGTCAGCACGGCCGGGTCCACGCCGTGGACCACGACGA